>NZ_JBDPZC010000013.1:57967-137955 GCF_039872765.1 Roseateles flavus
GCACTCTTTGACTATGCGGCAGCGTCGCTTGGCCCCATTTCCTGCGCATCGGCCTCGCAAGAACGAGGACGGCCCGGCGAAGCCGGATCCGCGGCTGTCGTGCGGGGCGAGTGCCGGCTTTGCTGAGCACTCTTTGTGATTGCGCTTCTGAAAAAGCCCACCGGCTTGCACCGGCGGGCTTTCTTGTTTGTGGGCCCTGTTAGGGCCCGTGGCCGGCCCTGCGGCCGGACGGCTCAGGCCGCCTGGGCCGCCAGCTCCTGCGGCTTGCCGCGGGCAAAGAAGTCAGGGGCCAGCAGGCCCGGTGCGCCGCGGCGGGGCGCATTGCCGATCAGCACGTCGGCCAGGGCATCGGCGATGGGCAGGCCGGGGTGCTGCTCCAGCCACATGAACTCGCCGGCCGGGTTGAGTTCAAGGAAGACATGGCGGCCGTCAGGGGTCAGGATGAGGTCGATCGCGCCGTAGTTGAGGCCGAAGGCGTCCATCAGGGCCAGCAGCTTGGCCTGGATGTCCGCCGGCAGGGTGTGGTGCTGCCAGTCCTGCAGCATGCGCCGACCCTCGCGACGCCAGTCGGTCCGTGCACGCTCGTTGGCCTGGGAGTCGATGGCCGCAGCAAAGACCTGCTCGCCCACGATGGTCACCCGCAGCTCCAGCGCCTTGGGCACCAGGGCCTGGAAGGTCATCGGTCCATGACGGAGGGCATCCAGGTGGTCCAGGTCCTCGGGCTGGATGCGGTTGGTGAACATCACCTTTTCCTGCCCCTGCTCATAGATGGCGAAGGAACTGAGCATCTTGCCCACGATGCCTTGCGGATGTACCGCGAAGAACTCGCGCACGGCCTGCGGATCGTTGGTGGAGAGGCTGTCCGGGATCTCCAGGCCCAGGTGGGCCGCCGTCTTGAGCTGCAGCTGCTTGTGATCGGCGCGGCGCACTTTCTCGTAGCCGTCCAGCTGGAAGCAGTCCAGGCTGTGCAGCAGGCCCAGAACCTGGGCCCGGCTCTCCTTCTGGGCGGCCTCGCGGTAGGCGCCAGGCACGGTGTCCGGGATGCCGCCGCCGATGCGCAGGCGACGGTAGTAGCAGGACTGGAGCTCGGCCATGTCCAGCTGTCCCAGGGGCGTCTTGAGCAGCAGGGTCTGCTGGCGGCTGTCGGCATGCAGGCTCAGCTGCACGGACGAGGGGAAGAGGTCAGTCTCGAAGCACCAGGCCGTGGCACCGCGGGCCATCAGGGCACGGGTGATCAGGGGGGTGCAGTGGTGGTCGCGGGAGTGGGTGACGATCAGGACATTCATGGGATCAGGGCATCAAGCTCAAAGTTTCCGGCTCAGGGATCAGGCAGCCGGCGCGGCAGCAACAGGGGGCGGGACATCAGCCAGCAGGGCTGCGGCCAGCGCATCGGCAATGGGCAGGCCCAGCTCGCGCTGGAGCATGCCCCACTCGCCGCAGGCATTGACTTCCAGGAAGACCCAGTCGTCATCCGGGGTGTGGATGAAGTCCGCTGCACCGTAGCGCAAGCCGAGACGGCGCATCAGGGCGAGGAACGGCCGGGCCACCGCTGCCGGGAGTTGGGCCAGCTGCCAGGACAGGCCCGCCTGCGGGCGCCAGTCGTCCACCCGCCCTGCCCCGGCCTGCGGACGGATGGCGCCGCAGAACAGCTGCTCGTCGACTGCGATGACCCGCAGCTCCTCGGCCTTGGGTATGCGCTCCTGGAACAGCGGCGGGCACAGGGCAAGGCCTTGATCGTCCTGCAGATCGGCGGCCTCAATGACCGTGGTGTAGAGATTGCCGCCACCGCCGCTCATGCCCGGCGCCAGCACCGTCTGCATCTTCATCACCACGCCCTGCGTCTGGCGGGCATGGAAAGCGCGGACGGCCTCGGGGTCGTTGCTGCAGAGCGTGTCCGGCACGCGCAGGCCGGCCTCGCGGGCCAGGCGCAGCTGCCGCAGCTTGGCCGCGGCGCGCTCCACCTGCGGGAGACCGTTGATCCAGCGGGCCTGCTCCAGCCGGTCCCACAAGGCACGCAGGACATGGCGGCATTCCTGGACGCAGGAGGCCCGGAAACGTTCATCGACGGCATCGGAAAGGGCCGGCGGCTGGAGCTGGCGCAGCCAGACGGCCTGCACGGCGTCCAGGGCGTGCGTGCGCCCCTGCAGGCGCAGGAAGCCGGCGTCCACGCCGCCCTCCAGGCTCAGGCCCAACTGCCAGTCCAGCGGGAAGCGGTCGCTGTCCACACGCAGAGGCTCGGCGCCACGGCGGCGCAGGGCCTCGGCCACCCAGTCCACGGTCGTGTGGTCGGCGGCGTGGGTCAGCAGGAGTACAAGGGGCGACACATCGAATCCAGGCGGGCAAGCAATGCCGCCCCGCTCACCCGGATTCAAACGAGGGCGAAGGGGGCGGACAGGAAAGGCAGGCGCCGGCCCCGGGGCACGGCGCCCGGGGAGGATCAGACCTCGTTGCCGAGGTGATCGTCGCCGTCGGAGGGGTACTTCAGGGTGACGACGATGTCATCCTTGAGCGGGCTGGTGCTGGTGGCAGCGGCCGAGACCGTCTCGGGCAAATGGTCATCCCCGTCGGAGGGGTACTTCAGGGTGTGCTCGGGCTGGTCCAGGGTCTTGGAGGTGGCAGAAGCGCCACCACCGCTGACGGCGTCCAGTTCCTGGGCTTCCAGGAAGCGGGCGAAGAAAGGCAGTTTTTCGGACATGGTTCATTCCTCCATCGGTTGCTGAAATCAGCGGCCGGCACCGGACCTCCCGATCCGTGCGTGACAGCCGCTGCGCATCATAGGAGCGATGCCTGCCATGGATAACCGTTATTCCTCAGTGCCAACCCCGAATTGACACGAATACCGCCCAGGGATTGTGTCGGCATGAAAAAGGGCAGGCCGATGGGCCTGCCCTTGTCATGGTCCTGACACGCCCGGCCAGCGCCGGGACGCACAGGCCGCCTCAGCGCTGTGCGCGCAGCTCGGCTGCAGCACCGCCGCCCAGCACCTTGTAGAGCTGAACGCCGGACTGCAGCGCCGCCAGGCGCACCTGCAGCGCGGCCTGCTGCGCGGCGAAGCTGCCGCGCTGGGCATCCAGCAACTCCAGGCTGCTGGAGGCGCCGTTGGCAAAGCGCAGCTCGACCAGGCGCAGGCGCTCGGCCTCTGCCGCGGCCTGCGCCTCCTGGGCACGCAACTGCTCGGTCAGCGTGCTGCGGGCGGCCAGCGTATCGGCCACCTCGCGGAAGGCCTGCTGGATGGACTTCTCGTACTGCGCCACCGCGATCTCGCGGGCGGCCTGTGTGGCCTTGAGGTTGGCGCTGTTGCGGCCAGCATCGAAGATCGGCATCAACGCCTGGCTGGCAAAGCTCCAGGCCGTGTTCTTGAACAGGCTTGAGAGCTCCGAGCTGGCGCTGCCGACGCTGGTGCTCAGCGTGATGCTGGGGAAGAAGGCCGCGCGGGCCGCGCCCACATTGGCCTCAGCGGCCACGAGCAGGGCCTCCGACTGCCGCACATCAGGACGCTCCAGCAGCACACTGGACTTCACGCCCGCGGCCAGTGGCGCCAGGGCCTGGGTGGCCAGCGGCGCAGCGGCCGGAAGATCCTGCGGCAGAGGCTGGCCCAGCAGCAGCACCAGGGCGTTCTCATCCTGGGCGCGCTGGCGCTGGGCCTGGGCCTGAGCGGCACGGGCCGCTTCCAGCGCCGAGATCGCACCCTGCAGTTCCAGGCTGGAGGCTGCGCCCTGGTCGAAGCGCAGGCGGGTCAGGCGGTGGCTGTCCTCGCGGCTGGCCAGGGTCTTGCGGGCGTAGTCCAGCAGCGCGTCGTCGACCTGCAGCGCATAGTGGGCCGAGGCCACGCCGGCGACGAGGCTCAGCTGGGCGGCACGGGCGCCGTCCTCGCTGGCCAGGTAGCGGGCCTGGGCGGCGTCGCTCTGGTTGCGCAGCTTGCCCCAGAGGTCCAGCTCATAGGCCGTCACCTGCAGGCCGGCCTGGTAGCTGGCGGTGATGGTGTCGTCCTTGGCATTGGGCTGGCGGTTGCTGATGAGGCCGGCGGCCACGGTGGGCCAGCGGTTGGCATCGCTGACGCGGGCCAGGGCCGCAGCCTGGTCCACGCTGCGCAGCGCGACGCGCAGGTCGCGGTTGTTGCGCAGGGCGATGTCCACCAGGGCCTGCAGGCGCGCATCGGCGTAGAAGTCGCGCCAGGCCGGCAGGGTCAGGTCTTGCCCGGCGGGCTGGCCCGCCTGCTCGGCCACCGGCAGCGCCGGCCGTTCATGCTTGGGGGCCAGGTTCATGCAGGCCGACAGCGCGGCCAGGGCCACGACGCTGAGGCCGAGGCGCAGTCGAGAAGCAATCATTCTTGTCATATCAGTGGCCCTCCGCAGCGTGGCCGATTCCATGGGCATGGTGCGCATCGAAAGCCTTCTGACGCTCGCTCGGCTTGAACAGCTTGCGCACCACCAGGAAGAACACCGGCACGAAAAGCACCGCGAGCACCGTGGCCGAGATCATCCCGGACATCACGCCCGTGCCGATGGCCCGCTGGCTGGCGGAACCGGCGCCGCTGGCGAACACCAGGGGCAGCACGCCCAGGATGAAGGCCATGGAGGTCATGATGATGGGACGGAAGCGCAGGTGGCAGGCCTCCAGGATCGCCTCCACCAGGGTGCGGCCTTCGGCCTGCAGGTCCTTGGCGAACTCGATGATCAGGATGGCGTTCTTCGCCGACAGGCCGATGATGGTGATCAGGCCCACCTTGAAGAACACGTCGTTGGGCATGCCCCGCATCGTGGCCCCCAGTAGCGCGCCGAACAGGCCCAGGGGCACCACCAGCAGCACGGCAAAGGGAATGGACCAGCTCTCGTACAGCGCGGCCAGGCACAGGAACACGGCCAGCAGCGAGAACAGCAGCAGCACGGTGGCTTGCGAGCCAGAGATCTTCTCCTCGCGCGACAGCCCGGTCCATTCGTAGCCGATGCCCGGCGGCAGCTGGGCCACCATCTTCTCCAGCTCGGCCATGGCGGCGCCGGTCGAGGCACCGGGCGCGGCATCACCGGCCAGGCGCATCGCGGGGTAGCCGTTGTAGCGCACGGCCTGCATCTGGCCCGTGATCCACTTGGTCGTCGCGAAGCTCGAGAGCGGCACGCTCTGGCCCTTGTTGTTCACCACGTTCAGGCGCAGCAGGTCCTCGGGCTGCATGCGGGCGCCGGCCTCGGCCTGCACCACGACACGCTGCAGGCGGCCGTTGCTGGGGAAGTCGTTCACATAGGCCGAGCCCAACTGGGTACCGATGACGGTGCCCAGGTTGTCGAAGCTCACGCCCAGGGCGTTGGCCTTGTCGCGGTCGATGTCCAGCTGCAGCTGGGGCGCGTCTTCCAGGCCGTCCGGACGCATGCCGGTGATGACCTTGCTCTGGCTGGCCATGCCCATCAGCTGGTTGCGGGCGTTCAGCAGGGCCTCGTGGCCCAGGCCGCCGCGGTCCTGCAGGCGCAGGGCGAAGCCGGTGGCCGTGCCCAGCTCGGGGATGGGCGGGGGCGAGAGCGGGAAGATGAAGGCGTCGCGCACGGCCATGAAGGCGCCGAAGGCGCGGCCGGCCAGGGCCTGCGCACTGTGCTGCGCGCCCTTGCGCTCCTCCCAGGGCTTGAGCGGCACGAACACCAGCGCGGCGTTCTGGCCCTGGCCCGAGAAGGAGAAGCCGATCACGCCCACGGTGTTCTGCACCTCGGGCTGCTTGAGCATGAAGTCCTCGACCTGCTTGACGGCGGCCTCGGTGCGGTTGGCCGTGGCGCCCGGCGGCAGCTGCACGTTGACGATCAGGTAGCCCTGGTCTTCATTGGGCAGGAAGGAGGTGGGCATGCGCACATAGAGCAGGCCCACCACGGCGATCACCGCCACGTAGACGAAGAGCATGCGGCCGCTGCGCTTGAGCAGCTTGCCCACCCAGCCTTCGTAGCCCTTGGCCGTGGCCGAGAAGCCGCGGTTGAACCAGCCGAAGAAGCCGCTCTTGGAATGCGCCTCGCCCTGCTTGACGGGGCGCAGCAGCGTCGCGCACAGCGCGGGGGTGAGGCTCAGCGCCATGAAGGCCGACAGCAGCATGGACGCCACCATCGCCAGCGAGAACTGACGGTAGATGTTGCCCACCGAGCCGGCGAAGAAGGCCATGGGCACGAAGACAGAGACCAGCACCACGGTGATGCCGATGATGGCGCCAGAGATCTGGCTCATCGCCTTCTTGGTGGCCTCCAGGGGCGAGCGCCCCTCCTCGTTCATGATGCGCTCGACGTTCTCGACCACCACGATGGCGTCGTCCACCAGAATGCCGATGGCCAGCACCATGCCGAACAGCGTCAGCACGTTGATCGAGAAGCCCATCCACAACATGATGGCAAAGGTGCCCAGCAGAGCGATCGGCACCACGATGGTGGGGATGAGGGTGTAGCGCCAGTTCTGCAGGAACAGGAACATCACCAGGAACACGAGGATGATGGCCTCGACCAGGGTCTCGACGACCTGCTCGATGGAGATCTTCACGAACTTCGAGGAGTCGTAGGGGATCTCGTAGACCACGCCTTCGGGGAAGAAGCGCTGCAGCTCGACCATGCGGTCCTTGACGGCCTGCGCGGACGCGAGCGCATTGCCGCTGGGCGAGAGCTGGATGCCGATGCCGGTGCTGGGCTTGCCGTTCAGGCGCGAGTAGGAGCCGTAGCCCTGCCCGCCCAGTTCCACGCGGGCGACGTCCTTCAGGCGCACGGTGGAGCCATCCGGATTGGCGCGCAGCACGATGGACTTGAACTGCTCCACCGACTCCAGCTGACCCTTGACCACCACGGTGGCCGACATGGTCTGCGTGCTCAGGTTGGGCAGCTCACCGATCGAGCCGGCGGGCACCAGCGCGTTCTGCGCGCGGATGGCCACATTCACTTCAGCCGGGCTGATGTTGAAGGACTGCAGCTTGGCCGGATCCAGCCAGATGCGCATCGCGCGCTCGGTGCCGAAGAGCTGGGCCTGGCCGATGCCGGGCAGGCGCTGCAGTTCGGGAATGATGGCGCGCGAGGCGTAGTCGCCCAGCGCGATGGGGTCCATGCTGCCGTTCTTGCTGGACAGGGTCACGAACAGCAGGAAGTTGTTGCGCGCCTTGTCCACGCGCACCCCCTGCTGCACCACCGAGGCCGGCAGGCGCGGCGCGGCACGCGAGATGCGGTTCTGCACCTCGACCTGGGCCAGGTCGATATTGGTGCCGGGCTCGAAGGTCACGGTGATGGCGCCCGTGCCGTTGGCCTGCGAGACGGACTCGATGTAGGCCAGGTTGGGCGAGCCGTTGAGCTCCTGCTCCAGCACGGAGATGACGCTCTCGTCCAGGGTCTGGGCGGAGGCGCCGGGATAGGCGGCGCTGACCACCAGGGAGGGCGGCGCCACCGTGGGGTACTGCGCCACCGGCAGCTTGGTGATGGACACGGCGCCGAACACCAGGATGAACAGTGCGATCACCCAGGCAAAGATCGGCCGGTCGATGAAGAAGCGTGACATGCCTTCTCCTTGGGATCAGTGGGCCGCGGCGGACGCCGAGGAAGCGGGCGCGGACGCCGGGGCGGGAGCAGCAGGCGCGGACGCCGCGCTGGCCGACCACGGCACCGGCGACACCGGCGCGCCCGGCACGAACATCTTCTGGAAGCCGTCGACGATGACCTGCTCACCCGGCTTCAGGCCGTCCAGCACCACCCAGTGGCTGCCCTGGGCGCCGCCCAGCTTGACCATGCGAGGCTCGGGCTTGTTGCCGGCGCCGACCACCAGGACGGTGTCGCCCTGCGTGCCGCGCTTGACGCCCTGCTGGGGCACCAGCATGCCGGCCGGCATCTCACCCTGGGCCAGGCGCACGCGCACGTACTGGCCGGGCAGGAGCTGGCCGTCGTCATTGGGCATCTCGGCGCGCAGCAGGACCTGGCCGGAGCCGGGGTCCACGCTCAGGTCAGTGAACAGCAGCTTGCCGGCCTTGGCCGATTCATGGCCGTCGTCCGTCACGGCGCGGACCTGGGCGGCCGCGCCGTCCTTGCCGGCGGCGCGCAGCTGGCCCGAGGCCAGGGCGCGGCGCAGGCCCTGCACTTCGTTGGCGCTCTGGGTGAAGTTGACGTAGACCTTGTCGGTCTGCTGGATCAGGGCCAGCTGGGTCGCCTCGACGGCGCTGACCAGGGCGCCCTCGGTCACCAGGGCGCGGCCGATGCGGCCGGAGATGGGCGCGCGCACGCTGGCGTACTCCAGGTTCAGGCGGGCGGTCTGCACGGCGGCCTTGGCGGCGGCCACGTCAGCCTCGGCGGCCTTGGCGGCGGCCACGGACGCCAGGTATTCCTGCTGGCTGATGGCCTTGGCCTCCACGAGTGGCTTGTTGCGCTCGGCCTGGGCCGCGGCCTGACTGACATTGGCCTGGGCCTTGGCCAGCTGGGCATTGGCGCTGTCCAGCGCGGCCTGGTAGGGCGCGGCATCGATCTGGAACAGGGGCTGCCCTTCCTTCACCAGGCTGCCTTCGGTGAACAGGCGCTTCTGCACCACGCCGTTGACGCGGGCACGGACCTGCGCCGTGCGCAGGGCTTCCACCCGGCCCGGCAGTTCCACCTGCAGGGTCACGGCCTGAGGCTCCACCTTGATCACGCCGACCTGGGGCGGCGGCATGCCGCCCGGGCCGCCCTGGGCGCCGGCCTGGCCGCCCCCGCAGCCCACCAGGGCCGCGGCCAGGGCCACTGCCAGCGGCATCAGGTACAGGGCACGCGCCCGGGGGGAAATCGAAAAATTCGAGGCCGTCACGGCGGCCATCTTGTTCTGGGACATCACGAGCAGTCCTTTCTGAGGCAATCACGGCCTCCAGTGTCGGAGGCTGCAAACACAAAACTGTCAGGAGTGCTGCCGGGAGCCTGGCACAGGCACGGCAGCAGGCCGGAGCGCAGCATCTTGCTGCAGATCAAGCCTTCCGATCACGACGAAAAAGCCATGGCCATTTCGACAGCAGTGTGGCGCAGTATACATACATTCGTGTGTGTATGTTTCATGACGTGTGATCTACAATCCGCACATCATGGTCCGCAAAACCAAGCAAGAAGCCCTCGAAACCCGCCACCGCCTACTGGACGCAGCGGAGCAGCTTTTCCATGAGCGCGGCGTTTCCCGCACCTCCTTGCAGGACATCGCCAGCGCAGCCGGCGTCACCCGCGGCGCCGTCTACTGGCATTTCCAGGACAAGGTGGAGCTCTTCACCGCCATGATGGACCGGGCCACCATGCCCCTGGAGGAAGGCCTGCTGCCTCAGGAAGCAGCCAGCCAGCCCATCACCCTCACCGACTTGCGCTGGGGCCTGCTCAACGTCTTCCACAGCTGCAGCCACAGCGAGCGCACCCGCCGCGTCTTCGAGATCGCCATGAAGAAGGTGGAGTTCAGCGGCGAGATGCAGGCCCTGCAAGCCCGCAAGCTGGCCAACCACCGCGCCTGGCGCAGCCAGAACGAGGATTGTTTCCGCGCCGCGCAGGCCACCGGCCAGCTGCCGCCGGGGCTGGACGTCTCGGCCGCCGCCATTGCCCTCGTCGCCCTGGTGGACGGCCTGATCCACCAGTGGATCATGGACCCCGCCGCCTTCGACCTCATGGCCATGGGCGAGGCCGCCATCGACCGCTTCATGGACAGCCTGGGCCAGAGCGGCACCCGGCTGCTGCCTCCCGTCACGGCCGAGGAACGCACCCGCCTGGGCACCCAGGCCATCTGCCGCCCCACGCAGGACGGCCTGCACATCGCGCCACCCGGCGCCGAAAAAGCCGTCCGCTGAGCCAGATTCACGCCAGCAATCTCCGGCAGCACATGGGGCCATGCCCCGGATCCCACCTTGACCCGCGACAATAGCGGGTTGCCCGCGAGGGCTGTTCCCTGCCCGCTCCTCGCCAGCCTCTCCAAGAACGCATCCGATGTCCGCCCACGCCACCCTCACCCCACCGAAGCCCGCCAAGCCGCTCAGCGGCTACAAGCCCTTCTGGGCCAAGCGCTTCGGACCGGCCCCCTTCCTGCCCATGAGCCGGCAGGAGATGGAGCAGCTCGGCTGGGATTCCTGCGACATCATCATCGTCACCGGCGACGCCTATGTGGACCACCCCAGCTTCGGCATGGCGGTGATCGGGCGCACCCTGGAGGCCCAGGGCTTTCGCGTGGGCATCATCGCCCAGCCCGAGTGGAACTCGGCCGAGCCCTTCAAGGCCCTGGGCAAGCCCAATCTGTTCTTCGGCGTGGCGGCCGGGAACATGGATTCCATGATCAACCACTACACCGCGGACCGGAAGATCCGCAGTGACGACGCCTACACCCCCGGCGGCGAAGCCGGCAAGCGGCCCGACCGCGCCAGCCTGGTCTACACCCAGCGCTGCCGCGAGGCCTACAAGGACGTGCCCGTGGTGATCGGCGGCATCGAGGCCTCACTGCGCCGCATCGCCCACTACGACTACTGGCAGGACAAGGTCCGCCGCTCGGTGCTGGTCGACTCCAAGGCCGACCTGCTGGTCTACGGCAATGCCGAGCGCGCCATCGTCGAGATCGCCCACCGCCTGGCGCGGCGTCAGCCCATCGAGTCCATCACCGATGTGCGCGGCACCGCCTTCATGCGCCACCCGGACGATCCGGCCCTCGCCGGCTGGTACGAGCTGGACTCCACGACGGTGGACGCCCCCGGCCGCATCGACGAGATTCTCAACCCTTACGCCACGACCGAGGAAACAGCCGAGGCCAAGGGCGCGAGCTGTGCCAAGAGCGAAGGCACAGCCGACGCGGCAGTCCCGGCCGTCCAGCCCATCCAGATCGTGCGCCGCACCGTCTCGCGCGATGACGGCCGTGCCGTCACCACGCCTCGCGAGCGCACCGTGATCCGCCTGCCCGCCTTCGAGCAGGTCAAGAGCGACCCGGTGCTCTACGCCCATGCCAACCGCGTGCTGCACCTGGAGACCAACCCGGGCAACGCCCGCGCACTCGTGCAGCGCCACGGCGAGCGCGATGTCTGGCTGAACCCGCCGCCCCTGCCCCTCTCGACGCCCGAGATGGACCTGGTCTTCGACCTGCCCTACGCCCGCAGCCCGCACCCGCGCTACGCCGACGAGAACGGCAGCCACGACCACGGCACCAAGATCCCGGCCTGGGAGATGATCCGCTTCAGCGTGAACATCATGCGCGGCTGCTTCGGCGGCTGCACCTTCTGCTCCATCACCGAGCACGAGGGCCGCATCATCCAGAGCCGCTCGGAGGACTCCGTGATCCGCGAGATCGAGGAGATGCGCGACAAGGTCAAGGGCTTCACCGGCATCGTCTCCGACCTCGGCGGCCCGACGGCCAATATGTACCGCATCGGCTGCAAGTCGCCCGAGATCGAGGCGGCCTGCCGCAAGCCCAGCTGCGTCTACCCCGGCATCTGCCAGAACCTCAACACCAACCACGACCCGCTGATCAAGATGTACCGCCGGGCCCGCGCACTGCCTGGCGTCAAGAAGATCCTGATCGGGTCCGGCCTGCGGTACGACCTGGCCATCCAGAGCCCCGAGTACATCCAGGAGCTGGTCACGCACCATGTGGGCGGCTACCTGAAGATCGCGCCGGAGCACACCGAGTCCGGCCCGCTGTCCAAGATGATGAAGCCGGGCATCGGCACCTACGACCGCTTCAAGCAGCTCTTCGAGGCCGCCAGCGAGGCCGCGGGCAAGAAGCAGTTCCTGATCCCCTACTTCATCGCCGCCCACCCGGGCACCTCCGACGAAGACATGATGAACCTGGCCGTCTGGCTCAAGCGCAACGGCTTCCGCGCCGACCAGGTCCAGACCTTCTATCCCAGCCCCATGGCCACCGCGACGGCCATGTACCACTCCAGCAAGAACCCGCTGAAGAAGGTGACCCGGGACAGCGAGGCCGTGGACATCGTGCGCGGCGAGCGCCGCCGCCGCCTGCACAAGGCCTTCCTGCGCTACCACGACCCCAACAACTGGCCCCTGCTGCGCGAGGCGCTCAAGGAGATGGGCCGGGCCGACCTCATCGGCAATGGCAAGCACCACCTGATCCCGACCTTCCAGCCGGCAACCGATGGCAGCTACCAGAGCGCGCGGCGCAAGAACTCCACGCCGACCTGCGGCAAGACCTCGGTGACCAAGCCCCTGGCCAAGGCAGCGAGCCCGCACGGGGCCTCGCCGCGCGGCGCCGCCACCTCGGCCCCTCGCAAAGGCCAGATCCTGACCCAGCACACGGGCCTGCCGCCGCGGGTGACCGGCGCCGCCAAGCCCGGCGTGAGTCGCACGACGGGCGTCAAGCCTGCAGCAGCGCCAGGCACCCGGCCCGGCGCCAAGCCGGCCGGCCGGCCCAGCATGCCATCAGCCCGCCCCGCAGGCAAGAAGCCGCGCTGAGACGCTGCATCCCCGAGCCCGGTGATCGCGTCGCGATGAGGGCCGGCTCAGGCCCCAGGCGCTTGGTTTGGCGCTTGGTTTGGCGCTTGGTTTGGCGATTGATTTGACGCTGCGTTCGCCGCCGCCGACGGTGACTCGGCAGGCGCCACATCGTGCCCGCCCGTGGGGTCCGCAGCAGGGTCCGCGGCGGGTCCGGCATCGCTTCCTCCACTACGGCCCGGCGTCCCCGCGCCCCAGGCCTGCCACAGCCCGTAGGCCGTGCGCCCCAGCCTCAGCCAGGGCAGCCAGCGGCGCCAGCGCCTCTGCGCGGACCGGGCCCCCAGACCTGCGAGCAGGCCCAGGCCCATCGCGCTCCAGCGGCCAGCAGGCGCCTGCGTCCAGGAGCGCCAGCGTTGCCACAGACCCAGGCCCAGATCACCGACCGCCAGGGCCGGACGCAGCCGTGCCGCATCGGCGGCCAGCTCGGCACGCAGCTCGGCCTGGCGCAGGCGCAGCTCGAGCTGGCGCTGCTTCAGGGCCAGCCGACGGGCCTCAAACATCGGGGCCTCCACGCAGCAGGGCGCGGTCACGCTGGAGCTCGGCCAGGCTCTGCTCGAACAGGCTGCTGGGTGCCGAGAGCCTGGCCAGGGCCCAGCGCCAGGCAGCCCAGGCGCCAAGCCCATAGAGCAGGGCCAGCCCCAGGGCCATCAGCCACTGCCAGGGCGCCGGCAGCACCCACACCAGGGCCAGGCTCAGCAGCCCCAGGGCCACCGCGCCCAGCACCAGGCACATCAGCAGGCCGGCGAGCCCGGAGAACAGGCGCAGCTTCTCCGCTTCCCACTCCGTGCCCAGCAGGGCCAGTCGCAGCTGCAGACTCTCCAGCACACGGTCCAGGCTGCGGCGCAGCTGGCTCTCGAGGCCGGTGGCAGGGTTCTCGGGTGGGGCGTCCTGGGACATGCGGGCGGCGGGCGCAGGGAGCCCGCAGGATTGGCAACGATGTCATTGTGCGCCGCCCTCGGGCGGGCCCGCCCACAGTGTGGCGCGCAGGACGCAGGAGACCCCGCCGGAGGCACCGGACAAACCCTGAAGCCAGGTGCGCACAGGGGGGCGTCCCTGGGGCGATCCCCGAGGTCGATTCGCTTTGCAGCCCCCGTGCTTTGCGAGATAGTCCGGGCTATGTGGTCTGTCGACTCCTCGCCGAATGCGGCACAACTCCACGCGCCACGGATGCCGGAAGCGCGGCCTTCGCGTGTAAGCTCAGGCCAGCCGTCGCTGCAAGCTGCCCGACCAGGCTGCTCCACCCATTGCGGGATTCGGGGCTGGCAGCGCAGCGACATCGTTTCCGCCGTACAGGATCCGCTTCATGCCTGAGAACCACAGCCTGGCACCAGCAACCGGCGTCCCCGAGGACGACGATGACCTGCTCGAGTTTCTGGACGGTCCCGAACATCACGACGAACATGAGGCCGGCAATGACCTGCCCCCCTGGCGCATCCTGATCGTCGACGACGACGCCGACGTCCACAAGGCCACCGAGCTGGCCATGCAGGGACTGCGCGTCGAGGGGGTGCCCCTGAGCTTCCTGCATGCCGACTCGGCCGCCGCTGCGCGTGACATGCTGGCCCGCGAGCCCGACCTGGCCGTGGTGCTGCTGGACGTGGTGATGGAATCCGAGGATGCCGGCCTGCAGCTGGTGCGTTTCATCCGCGACGATCTCAAGCTGCGCGCCGTGCGCATCGTGCTGCGCACCGGCCAGCCGGGCTATGCCCCCGAGATCGAGACCGTCCAGTCCTACGACATCAACGACTACAAGACCAAGTCCGAGCTGACCCGCACCCGCCTCTACACGGTGCTGACGGCCGCGATCCGCTCCTACCGCCAGATCCGCGCGCTGGAGTCCAACCGCAAGGGCCTGGAGCTGATCGTCGAGGCCAGCACCGAGCTGAGCCGCCTGCACGGCATCAACCGTTTCGCCGAGGGCGTGGTCACCCAGCTCTGCGCCTTGCTGGGCATCCTGCCCGAGGGCCTGGTCTGCGCCCACATGAGCAGCGACGAGCGCCAGCCCGCGCGCGTCATCGGCGCCGCGGGCCAGTACAGCAGCCTGATCAACTCCCCGCTGAGCGCCGTGAAGGTCAGCCGCATCCGCGAGATGCTGGAGCGCTGCCTGCATGAAAAGCGCAGCCTCTACGAAGACGTCACCTGCCTGTACTTCGGGCTCAGCGAAGGCCGGGCCATGGCGGCCATGGTCGACGTCGGCCGCCCCCTGGAAGAACTGGACCAGCAGCTGCTGCGGGCCTTCTGCTCCAACATCGCCGTGGGCTTCGAGAACGTCGTGCTCTACGGCCAGCTGCTGGACCACGCCTACAACGACCAGCTGCTGCACTTGCCCAACCGCACCCGTTTCATCGAGGTGCTGGAGCAGAACCTCAAGGCTCCCGAGGGCGTGACCCTGGCCCTGATCGACCTCGACGACTTCGCCGAGATCAACGACGCCTTCGGCCACCGCTTTGGCGACCAGGTCCTGCAGGCCGTGGTGCAGCGCATGAGCGACCAGCTCGGCTTCAACACCTCCATGGCCCGCATCTCCTCCGACGCCTTCGGCCTGCTGGGTCCGGAGGGCATGGTCAATGGCGATCGCATCCGTGCGCTGTTCGTCGAGCCCTTCGTGGTCGCCGGCGAGCGGCTGCAGCTGTCGGCCACCACCGGCCTGGTGCGGCTGACCGATTCCGAATCCATCGGTTCCGAGCTGCTGCTGGACGCGCAGATCGCACTCAAGCGTGCCAAGGTGCAGCACCGCGGCTCCTCGCAGTACTTCTCCTCCGCGATGGGCGTCGACGCCCGCGAGCGCTTCAAGCTGCTCAAGGGCCTGCGTGCCAGTTTCGAGGAGCGCCGCCTCTTCGTGGTCTACCAGCCGCAGGTGGACCTGGCCACCGGCCGGCCCATTGCCGCCGAGGCCCTGCTGCGCTGGCGCACGGCCGAGGGTCAGTTCGTGCCCCCGGACCAGTTCATCCCGCTGGCCGAGCAATCGGGCCTGATCATCAGCATCGGCGACTTCGTGCTGCGCACCTCCTGCCACCAGGTGCGCCGCCTGATCGACCAGGGCCACCGCGACTTCCGCATCGCGGTGAACATCTCGCTGGCCCAGTTCCGCCATGCCAGCTTCATCGACACGCTGAAGGCCGCGCTGACCGACGCCGGCATCAAGGGCAGCAGCCTGGAGCTGGAGATCACCGAGTCCATGGCGATGGAGGACATCGCAACCGTGCTGCGCGTGCTGGCCGACATCCGCGAGACCGGCGCCTCGGTGGCCATCGACGACTTCGGCACCGGCTTCTCCTCGCTGAGCCAGCTGCGCCAGCTCCAGGTGGAGCGCCTCAAGATCGACCGCGCCTTCGTGCGCGAGGCCCAGCATTCCAGTGCCGGCAGCACCATCGCACAGATGGTGGTGAACCTGGGCTGCGGCCTCGGCATGCGGGTGATCGCCGAGGGCATCGAGACCGAGGAACAGCGCCAGCAACTGCTGGCACTGGGCTGCCACGAGGGTCAGGGCTGGCTCTTCGCCAAGCCCATGCTTTCGGACGACCTCGAGCGCTGGCTGCAGCAGCCGCACTGACATCGCCCGCCAGCCCTCCCCGGCCGTGAAGCGGCAGCGCCCTCGCGGCGCTGCCGTCCCCGTTCAGCGTCGCGCGATCAGCATGCCCAGCAGCAGGCCCACGCCGGCGGCCACGCCGATGACGTGCCAGGGCTTCTCGTGCACGTAGGCGTCGGCGGCCTTGGCCTTCTCGACGGCCGTGGCCTGCAGGTCCTGCAGGCCGCGCCGCGCGCGTTCCAGCGTAGCCTGCACCTTGGCGCGCAGCTCGGCGGAGCCGGCGCCCGTCTCGTTGACGGTGGCCCGCAGCAGGGACTCGGCCTCGGCAACCACCGCATGCAGATCCGCCATCAGGCGTTCCTTCTGGCCTTGACTCATTTCGCTCATCGTCGGCTCCTCATGAATCCCGTGGGACTGTGTTTGTACACCCGGTGCCAGGCTTGCGGTAGCCCGATGCCTCGGTGCCGGCAGGGCCTCTTGCTCTGGCTCAAGTCAGGTCCAGACGGTAGCCCACGCCATAGACCGCGCTGAGGGGCTCCTGCGGCGGGCTCAGCTGGGCCAGCTTGCGTCGGATGTTCTTCACGTGGCTGTCGATGACGCGGTCGCTGACGTCGCGGAAGTCCTCATGCAGCTGCTCCAGCAGCTGGGCCCGGCTGAAGACCCGCCCGGGCTGGCGCAGCAGCAGGCGCAGCAGGCGGAACTCCAGCGGCGTCAGGTGCAGGGCCTGCCCCTGCCAGAAGAGGCGCTGCCCGGCTTCGTCCACCGCATAGCCGCCGTCCAGTGCCTGCGGTCCCGCCGCAGCCAGGCCCGGCAGACGGCCCTGAGCGCGGCGCAGCAGGGCCTTGACCCGCGCCACCGCCTCGCGCGGGCTGAAGGGCTTGCAGAGATAGTCATCGGCCCCCAACTCCAGCCCCAGCAGGCGGTCCAGCTCGTCCACCCGCGCGCTGACCATCAGCACCGGCAGGGCCGAGAACTGGCGCAGTTCCCGGCACAGGCTGAGCCCGTCCAGGCCGGGCAGCATGAGGTCCAGCACCAGCAGGGCCGGCGGCGCCTGGCGCAGGAGGGTCAGGGCTTGCGCGCCGTCGCCGAGGATCTGGGTTGCGTAACCCGCGGCTTGCAGATAGTCCGCGAGCAGGGCCGCGATCTTGGCCTCGTCCTCGACGATGAGAATGCGCTGCGGATCCAGGCCCGGCGCGTTCATGCCCGCTCTCCGGCGCCGGCCACCAGGGGCAGGCTCAGGCATTGAGCCAGACCGCCCAGGGCCGAGGCTTCGGCATGGAGGCGGCCGCCGTGGCTCAGCGCCAGCGCCCGCGCGATGCTCAGGCCCAGGCCGCTGCCCCCGCTGGCGCGGCTGCGCGAGGCCTCGGCACGGAACAGGGGGTCGAAGAGCTGGCGCAGCTGCTGCGGCGGCAGGCCCGGCGCGCTGTCCTCAACCACGATCTGCACCTCCTCGCCACGCCGCCGCGCCCGCAGCAGCACGCGCCCCGGCGCATCGGTGTAGCGCAGGCTGTTCTCCAGCAGATTGCCCAGCAGCTGGGCGATGCGTTCGCCGTCCCAGCGTGCCGTGCCCAGCGAATCGTCGAGGTCCAGCTGCAGCTGCAGGCCCTTGGCCCGCAGGCGTTCCTCGACACGCTGGCCCGCCTGGCGCAGCAGGGCCGCCACGTCCACCGACTCGAACTGGCAGGGCAGGCGGCGCAGGTCGGACATGGCCAGCAGGTGAAAGTCCTCGATCAGCCGGTGCAACCGCTGCACCTCGTCCTGCAGCGAGGCCAGCGCCGCGGCGCTCCAGGGCCGCACGCCATCGGCCAGGGCCTCCAGCTCGCCGCGCAGGATGGCCAGCGGCGTGCGCAGCTCGTGCGAGAGCTGGGCGATCCAGCGCCGGCGCTCGGTCTCCGTCTGCTGGAGAGAGGCGGCCATGGCGTTGAGGTCCCGCATCAGGGCGCCGATCTCGTCGGCCCGGTCCTGCGGCACGCGCACCGCCAACTCGCCCAGCGCCATGCGGCGGGCCGCCTGCTGGGCCTGCTGCAGGGGGCGCAGCCAGCGCCGCGCCAGCAGCAGCGCAAGGCTCAGCGCGACCAGCAGGCTGAGGCCGGCGACGGCCGCGATGCCCAGGGTCTGGCGGCGCAGGAACTGGCCGTCGACGTCGTCGGAGACCTCGCTGCGGTCGGCCAGGAACAGGTAGGCCTGCGTCACCCCCTGGCGCTTCAAGGCGCGCCGCTGCCCGGCCTGCTGCAGCGCCTCGGGGCGCCCGGCCAGCCACTGCCCCTGGGCATCCAGCAGGACCAGGCGCTGGCCCAGCCGGGCGGGATCCCGCGGGGGGCGCGGGGGGCGGGGCGGTGGTGGCAGGGCCTGCGGCGGCCGCGGGCGGCGCAGCTGGGCGGGGGGCGCCTGGGTGTCGGGGGGCCCTGGCGGCCGGGCCTCTGGCGCTCGCGGGGCTGGGTCCTCACCCAGGGGATCGGCGTCCTGCTGGGGCGCCGTGTGCTCCAGCCACTGGTGCATGAAGGCCCGCAGCTCGCGGGGCGGGAGGCCGTCCAGCCGGCCGAGATCGGCCTCGGCCGCCACCATCAGGCGGTCCAGGACCAGGCCGTCCTGCACGCGCAGGTAGTCGCTGAAGCCGCGCCTCAGATTCCAGACCTGCAGGGTGGCCATGGCACCGACCGCCAGCAGCACGGTCAGCGCCATCAGCAGGGCCAGCTGGTGCACGAGTCGCAATCGCATGGCCTCATCTTAGGCGGGCGGCCCGGCCGAATTGTGGAGCCCGTCTCCACAGTTTCTCCATGCTCGCTGCCCAATCGGCGCGCAGGCTGGAGGCCTTGCACACCACGGAGGAACGACCATGTCCCCACGCCCTCTCCTGCACGCCTTGCAGGCGGCCCTGCTGCCCTTGCTGGCCTTGTGGCCCCTGCTTCAGGCCCAGGCCCAGACAGCGCCCGCCAGCCCGCCGTCCAGCCCGCGGGACGTACCGTCCGCGCATTGCGGCACGCTGCCGCATGCGCCGCATCCACCGCGACCGCCGCGGCTGACGGCGCAACAGCGCGAACGGCATCTGCAGAAGGCCCTGGGCCTGAACGCCGATCAGGCGCATCAGCTCGACGCCCTGCTGAGCCAGGCCCATGAGCAGCACCAGCCCCCCGACGAAGCCCGCCTGGCCCGCGTCCTGAATGCCGAACAGCTCAAGCGCCTGCGTGAGCTCCAGCCTCCGCCGCCCCCGGAGCCCCCTGCCCCGCCGCCGCTGCCGGAGGCCCCTGCCGGCCAGGGTTGCGACAAGCCGGCACGTCCCGCCCCGCCGACCCGCCCGGCGGGCTGAACGCCTGCACCGCGCCGGCCCCCAAGCTCCCTTACCTCGACAGGAGTCCCCCATGTCCAGCCTGCCCCTTGCCTTGCGCCCTCTCACCCTGGCCCTCGTCACCACCCTGCTTGCCGCCTGTGGCGGCGGCAGCCCGGGCACCGGGTCGAGCCCGGACAGCAGCGGCACCGCGGCCCGCGAGCAGGCCGAGGCCCTGCGCCGCCCGCCGCCCAGCCTCACCAGCGTGGGCGAGCGCCTGTTCAACGAGACCCGGCTCTCAGCCAGCGGTCAGCTGTCCTGCGCCGGCTGCCACGTGGCAGCCCAGGCCCATGCCGACAAGGCCGGCGGCTTCCTGCCCGTCGGCGGGCTGGCCATGGACCAGCAGGGACTGCGCAGCAGCCCCAGCCTGCGCTATCTCAATGGCACGCCGGCCTTCAGCATCGACGACCAGGGGCGTGCCCATGGCGGACTGTTCTGGGACGGCCGCGCCAATGACCGCGTGGCCCAGGCCCGCGGCCCGCTCTTTGCCGCCAAGGAGATGGCCAACGCTGACGTGGCCAGTTATGTGCGCCGGCTCCGCACGGCCGCGGCCTTCGCCGACCTCCTCGCCGCCAGCGGCCTGCCCGCTTCGGCCAGCGATGCCCAGCTGCTGGACGCCAGCCTGCAGGCCCTCGCCCGCTACCAGCAGCAGGACCCGGCCTTTGCTCCCTTCAGCAGCAAGTTCGACGCGGTGCAGAACGGACGGGCCCGCTTCAGCGAGCAGGAAGCGCGCGGCTTCGCAGCCTTCACCGATCCCCGCAAGGGCAATTGCGCAGCCTGCCACAGCGCCAGCCCACCCGCCAATGCGCCGGCCGGCGCCCGGGCGCTGTTCACCAACCATGCCTACTTCGCGCTGGGCGTGCCGCGCAATCGCAGCGCCGCCACCCAGGATCCGGCCTTCCACGACCTGGGACTGTGCGGACCGCAGCGCAGCGACCTCAGTGCGCAGGCCTCGCTCTGCGGCAAGTTCCGCGTCCCCAGCCTGCGCAATGTGGCCCTGACGGCGCCCTACTTCCACAACGCCCGCTTCCAGACGCTGGAGGAGGTGGTGGGCTTCTACGCGACGCGCGACCTGGACCCGGCGCGCTGGTACCCCGTCGTCAATGGGCAGGTGCAGCGCTTCGACGACCTGCCGGTGGTCTACCAGGCCAATGTGCACCGCGGCCCGCCCTTTGACCGGCGGCCAGGCCAGCTGCCGGCCCTGAGCCCGCAGGAGGTCAGCGACATCGTCAGCTTCCTGAAGACACTCAGCGACGGCTTCCAGGTCCCGGCAGGACCGCAGGGCTGACCCCTGGGGCCGGGCGGCGGGGCGGCTCAGCTGGCCTTGGTGACCTTCTCAGCCTTGGCTCCCCTGGCGGCATCCCGCCGCGCGCGCCAGCCCTTCAGGGCCTGGTGCCAGCCCTTGGCCCGCTCCAGCCACTCGCCAAACAGGCGCTCGGCCAGGCACAGGGCCGAGGTCCGCAGGCTGGCCTTGTACAGCAGCAAGTGGCCGCGGATCTCGACCCGGTTGGAGGACTGGTGGCTGTGCGAGGGCGAGCTGTAGCCGAGGTCGATGGCGCTGAAGCGCCCCTCGCTGCAAAGGTCCTCGATAGCCAGGTACAGGATGGACGTGCCGATCGAGAAGCGCAGCATGGCCGGATCAGTCAGCACATTGTGCAGATGCAGGGTCTCGCCGTACTGCGTGGCGATCAGTGCCGCCACCGGCACGCCGCCCGACTGCAGCACATAGCAGCGCAGCATTCCCAGGCGGGCCATGGCCGCGAACTTCTCACGCGAGATCAGCACCGCCTTGACCTCGGGCGGCGCCAGGCGCTCGATGGCCGCGGCCAGCTGATCCAGGGACCCGGGCTGGTCGATGCGCAGCAGCTCCAGGGGCGCGTGCTCGCGCAGCAGGCGGATCTGGCGCTTGAGGTTGTAGCGGTGCTTGCTGCCGAACTGGGCCAGGTAGGCGTTGAAGTCCCCGGGCAGCGGGATCTTGTGGCATTCGCGCCAGCCGTTGAGCACGCAGATGCCGAGGTCGCGCTGGCTGGCCGACAGCTGGTGCAGGCTCTGCTGGCTGAGGCTTTGCTGCGGCAGGGCCGGCAGGGACAGCGCCACCACGCGCGGACGCTCGGCCAGCAGGAAGCGCACCATGCACTCCAGCACGGCCGGCGATTCCTCGCCCAGCACGCCGCTGCCCATCACGGTGCCCACATGCAGGGAGCCCAGCTTCATCCGCCAGTACCGGACCTGCAGGCCCATGGCCAGGTCGCGGTAGCGGATCGGCGTGAGGGCCAGCAGGCGGCCGTCCGCGGCATCGCGCACGGTGAGGATCTCGACCTCCGCGCGGTCCTGGCTGGTGGCCCGGATGTACTGCAGGAACTCGGGGGACTGGTAGATGGGTTCCGGGCCGCTGCTGGCCGCCATCAGGGCCTGCCATTCGCGCAGGAAGACGGGGTCGTGCTCGCGCTCGGTTTCCCACTGGACGCGATAGGGCTGCAGCCGTGCGGCGTCGCTCGCGCCCGTCCGGCGAGGACCGGCCTGCGACGCCGCAGGCGCATCCGTGCGGCACGCCCAGGCGCCCACTTCCGCACTTGAGATGTCGACCTGCTTCAGCACCTTTGCCCCACCCATTGCCATCTTCCGCCCTGCAGCCTGGCTCTCGCGAGCCGGCCGCACCTCCCCTGTCCTTGAGCTATCGGCCTCGAAGGCCGGCACTGCCGTCGTCACCCAGAAACAAAGTGACACGTACTCGCAGTGGCGGCGATGATATGCGCGCCGACCTCGCCTTCAGACCCTGCCAACGGCCTGTCCCTCCATTCGAGGGGACCCCACGATGTGCAGGTCCGCACACTTGATGCGGGATTGCTTCAGGGTGGCTTACGAGGAGGCCTTCGAGGGACCTTAGCACCCTGGAGAGAGGCAAACTTTCAAAGAGCTTTCAGCCGCGGAAAAATGAAAAAAGCCGGGCGAGCCCGGCTTTCGTTCGAGGGCAGCAAGCTGCTCACGCAAGCAGTGCATCGGCCGCCACATAGTCGTAGCCCAGGTCGCGGGCCACGGCTTCGTAAGTGACCTGACCCTGGGCCACGTTGAGACCGGCCTTGAGGTGAGCGTTGTCCTTGAGGGCCTGGCGCCAGCCCTTGTCGGCCAGGGCCACGGCGTGGCCGATGGTGGCGTTGTTCAGCGCGAAGGTGGAGGTGCGGGCCACGGCACCGGGCATGTTGGCCACGCAGTAGTGCACCACGCCATCAACAAGGTAGGTGGGCTCGGCATGGGTGGTGGCATGCGAGGTCTCGAAGCAGCCGCCCTGGTCGATGGCCACATCGACCACGACGGCGCCCTTCTTCATGCGGGAGACCATGTCGCGAGTCACCAGCTTGGGGGCCGCGGCGCCGGGGATCAGCACGCCGCCGATGACGAGATCCGCCGCCAGCACGGACTCCTCCACACTCTGCGCATTGGAGTACAGCGTGGTGATGCGGTTGCCGAAGACCAGGTCCAGCTGGCGCAGGCGGTCCACGCTCTTGTCCAGCACGGTGACGCGGGCGCCCAGGCCCACGGCCATCTGCAGCGCATGCGTGCCGACCACGCCGGCGCCGATGACGGTGACATGCGCCGGGGCCACGCCGGGCACGCCGCCCAGCAGCACGCCCATGCCGCCCTTGCTCTTCTCCAGGTGGGCCGCGCCGGCCTGGATGGACATGCGCCCGGCGACCTCGCTCATCGGGGCCAACAGGGGCAGGCCGCCGCCAGGACCGGTGATGGTTTCGTAGGCAATGCAGATGGCACCGCTCTTGACCAGGGCCGCGGTCTGCTCGGGATCCGGCGCCAGGTGCAGGTAGGTGTAGAGGATCTGGCCGTCGCGCAGCATGGCGCATTCCTGCGGCTGCGGTTCCTTGACCTTGACGATCATGTCGCTCTGGGCGAAGACGGTCGCGGCGTCCGGGGCGATCTGCGCGCCGGCGGCGACGTACTGCTCGTCGCTCAGGCCGATGGCGGCGCCGGCCTGCGTCTGCACCAGCACGCGATGACCACGGCTGGTCAGCTCGCGCACGCTGGCCGGCGTCAGGCCGACGCGGTACTCATGGTTCTTGATTTCCTTCGGGCATCCGATCTGCATGGCTTGTCTCCTTGGTTGGCTTTGTGAGCCGTGATTCAGAAGCCATGGGTTTTACGACCGCCGCCCGCGCCCCCGCAAGCGCCATTCACCGATCTCGGCCCTTATTAGCCGCGCTTATGGCGCAGCGCAGCATGACCGACTCGCCCTCTGCGGGCCCTCAGGCCCGTGTCCAGGACTCGATCTGCAGCAGCCCGCTTTCCAGCTGGCGCGCCCGGACCTGCAGGCGCTGCCCGAGCAGCGGCTCCAGCACCTCGTCACGGAAGTCACTGCCGCCCAGGCGGCGGACAGGCAAGACCTGACCCTCATCCAGGCGCAGCACCAGCCCCTGGCGCTCGCTCTTGCTGCCCGCGGCGAGCAGGCGGCGTTCCAGCCGGCCGGTCCAGGTCTTCAGGGGCAGGCTCATGCGGCGCCCTCACAAGCCGCGGGCGTGCAGGCGGCGCACATGCAGCAGCTCGCCGTCCTGCTCCGTGGCCACCAGGGTGACGAGCTGGCCGTTGCTGCGCCGGCCCTTGAGCACATGGATGCTGCGCGCCGGCATCCGGGGGCCCTGCTTGGCCGCCTGCAGCACATAGCTGCGCCGGCGCACCTGGCGGAGATCCAGGCCGCTCTCCTTTGCCATGGCACGCAGCACCTTCTCGACCGGCGCGGCGGGCTCCTGCTGGCTGTCACGCAGCTGGGGCAGCGATCGGCCCAGGTTCAGGCCCTCACGCTCCAGCCGCTCGCGGCGCAGGCCCCGCACGCCGCGGTCCTGCACCTTGGCGAAGGCCGTCTTGAAGGCGCGGGTCTTGGCCAGGGCGTGGCTGGCAAAGCCCACCGGCTGAAGCGAGGGATCGCCCAGCAAGTAGAACTGCGCCAGGGTCTTGAGGTCCACCGGGTCAAGGTGGGTGCGCTCCCCCGCGAACTTCTGCCGCGCCTCCAGGGCGGCGCGGCCCAGCGAGGCGCCGGCCAGCACGCGCTGCAGGAAGTACTGGCAGATCAGGTCCGCGGAGCCGTTGCCCTCGCTCGGACCGTAGGCGATGGTGGTGCTGCCGAAGAAGCCGGAAGCGCCATCGGCCAGGTAGCTCAGTGCAATGCCCAGATGGCCTCCTGCGTCTTCGGGGTCGTAGAGTTGCGCGCCGTAGCAGCACTCGGCGGCAATCACCGTGCCCGCGCTGATGCGGTCGCGCAGCAGGCTGGCGCGGTGGGCCACCGGGTAGGCATCCCCCTGCTGGCCGAGGTACTCGGGGCTGGTGTCGCCGCCATGGCAGTTGATGAAATGAACCCTCGGCGCCAGCTCGGCCTTGCTCCAGCGCGGGCCCTGGGGCGGCGCGATCTTCAGTTGCTCGCCCTGCCCGAACAGGTTGCTGAGGCTCAGCCGCGTGGAGGCCTGCCACTCGGCGGCGCTCAGGCCGAAGTAGGCATGGAACTGCTCCCGCGGCAGGGGCTTGGCCCGCGCCGCGGCGCGGATCAGCTGCAGCAGCAGGTCCGGCTTGCTGGCGCCGGGGATGTCCGGCAGGCGGCCCACCACCCGGCTGGGCCCCTGGAAGCGCGCCGGGTCCGTGCTGTAGGGCGCCTCGCAGGCATAGGGCAGGTCGCTCGGCACGGTCTTGTCGGTGTCGCCATCATCGCCGGTGTAGGCCGGATTGAGCAGGGGCACCAGGGGCAGCACGTCCTGGGCGCCCAGCAGCAGGAAGTAGTGCGGCGCCAGCGTGCCGGCCAGGCCGTCGATGGCGGCCTTGAGGGCCTTCGCATCCGTGCGGGCCACGGGGGCCAGGCCATGCGCCTTCATCGCCGCCGTCTCGTCCACGCTCAGCACCTGGGTGTCGATGCCTCGGCGCCGGTCGGCCGTCACCAGGGTCTTGAGGGCCGCATCGATGCGTTCGAGGCCGGCCTTGCCGTACTTGCTCTTCAGCGCGGCGCCGTGACGAAGAATCAGCTTGTCCATTCGATGAACTCCTGGTGAGTCGAAGCGCGCATTGTTGCGGTCGCGCGCCTGTCAGGACAAGGGCCTCTCCCTAGTTCATCCGGCCGCCCCATCCGGCCGGTGGGCCGCCGCACGGCCACATGGCGCACGGCCACATGGCGCAGGGCCTGTCACCGGGACATCAAAGTCGCTGGGCATCATCCAGGCTCCGACGACCCGCCCCGCGCGGATTGCCCCCGACCTTCGCCCTGGAGCCCCCATGAGACTGCAAAAGACCGATCTGGCCCGCCAGATGCTGGGCAGCCCCCGCCGCGACCTGCCGGCCGGCCATCGCATGCTGCTCATCACCGTGGACGGTCGCCGTGACCTGCGCCAGCTGCGCGAGCTGGCCCGCAACATGGGCCTGGACGCCAGCGTCGTCGAAGACCTCTACGGTCGCGGCCTGATCGCGCCGATGGAGGCCGATCTGCAGGCACAGCAGGAGGCGCACCGCGCGGCCGAGCGCGAGCGCGCCCATCGCGAGGCCCTGGCCCGTCAGCAGGCCGCCACGCAGCAGGCGCGACAGCTCGCGCGGGCCAAGCTCTACGCCATGGACCTGGTGGCGCGCATGCTGGTCGGCCAGGACGGCGAGCTGCGGGCCCTGGCCCGCCACATCGACAGCGAGGACGGCCTGCAGCTGTGGATCGAGGCCGCCGCCCAGCAGATCCGCGAGCGCTCCAGCGACGAGCGCGCCGAGCGCTTCAAGGCGCGTGTGCAGGAGGAGATGGGATTGGCGCTGGCCTGAGGGTGCGCGCAGGCCAGGGCACGGTGCTCAACGTCGCGCTGCCCGGGCCTGTGCGGCACGGTCCTGCAGGGCCTTGAGCTCGCCCGAGCTGCGCAGCGTCTCGAAGGCCGCGGCAAAGCGCTGGAACAGCGTCTCGTTGACCTGGCGGTTGAAGGCGAAATAGCAGCCATAGCCCTTCTGCAGCACGTGAGCCACCATCAGCTGGCCCGCGTCCAGGCCCAGACGGGCCGCTTGGTGCTGGTAAGGCAGGGACAGGCCCGCGACCATGTCCAGGTGACCGGCGTAGAGCATGCGCGTGGAGGTCTCGCTGCCGGGGGTCTGGTAGATGCTGCGCTCCGGCATGCCGGCCTCGCGCACCATCTTGCCGGCGGGCGAGCCCTTGATCACGCCGATGCGCAGGGCCTGGGCGTCCGGCGCATGGGGGCTGAAGTCCACGCCGCTGCTGCGCAGCGTCATCACCACCAGATCGCAGTCGTCCAGCGGCCCGACCCAGCGGTACAGCGGCTCGCGGGCCGGCGTGCGCACAACGACGTAGAGAAAGCTGTTGGGCAAGTCCTCCACCGTCTTCAGGCCGCGGGCGAAGGGCTGGATGCTGCGCTGCACGCGCAGCCCGCTCTGCGCGGCCACGCGGTCCAGGACCTCGTTGGCCAGGCCGACAAAACGCCCGCGCTCGAGATAGGTGAAGGGCGGAACATCCTCGGTGATGCCCAGGAGATCACCGGCCCGCGCGGCCGGCATCGCGCCGGGCATCAGCGCCGCGGCTGACGCCAGCGCAGCGAGGCTCCGACGCCATGCAGGGACTTCCATCATTGCCTCCCGGACGTCCGCACGCGCCCACGGGGCCGCATTGGGCGTCAGCGGACGCCTGCGGTCAAGCGCGGGACTGCCCCAGTGGCAGGCCCGCGGCGCGGGGCGCCTCAGCCCTCAGCCCTGGCGCTTGGCCAGCAGCGCGCGCGCCACGCGCGAGACCGGCGGGCGGCCCAGCTGCTCGGAGATGTAGGCGCCAGCGTCGACCAGCTTGTCCAGATCGATGCCGGTCGAGATGCCCAGCCCGTTGAGCAGGAAGACCACGTCCTCGGTGGCCACATTGCCCGTGGCGCCCTTGGCATAAGGGCAGCCGCCCAGGCCTGCCACGCTGGCGTCGAACGTGTGGATGCCCATCTCCAGGCAGGCGTAGATGTTGGAGAGCGCCTGACCGTAGGTGTCGTGGAAATGGCCGCTGACCTCGTGCAGCGGGTAGTGCTTCAGCGCCCGCTCCATCGCGGCCTGCACGCGCCGGGGCGTGCCCACGCCGATGGTGTCGGCCACGCCGAGGTGGTCCACGCCGATGTCCTTCATCAGCTGCACGACGCGCTCGACCTGGTCCGGCGAGATCTCGCCCTCGTAGGGGCAGCCCAGCGCGCAGGACAGGGCGCCGCGCACCTTGAGGCCGGCGGCATGCGCGGCCTCCACCACCGGGGCGAAGCGCTCGATGCTCTCGGCCACGCTGCAGTTGATGTTCTTCTGGCTGAAGGCCTCGGAGGCCGCGCCGAAGACCACGATCTCGTCGGGCTTCGTGGGCAGCGCCGCTTCCAGGCCCTTCATGTTCGGCGTCAGCACGCTGTAGCGCACGCCGGGGTGGCGTTCGAGGGCGGCCATCACCGCCGTGTTGTCGCCCATCTGCGGCACCCACTTGGGGCTGACGAAGCTGGTGACCTCGATGTTCTTCAGGCCGGCGTCCTGCAGCATCGAGACCAGCCGGGCCTTGTGCTCGGTGGCGACGGGCTGCTTCTCGTTCTGCAGGCCGTCGCGGGGGCCCACATCGACGAGGGTGACACGGTGAGGCAGGGTGCTCATGAAGGACTCCTTTGCAGACTTACTCGGCGGCCTTGAGCTTCAGCAGCTCGGCGCCATCGCCCACCTGGTCGCCCACGGCGAACAGCAGCTCGGCGACCACGCCGTCGCGCGGAGCGGTGATGGTGTGCTCCATCTTCATGGCCTCCATCACGGCCAGGGGCTGGCCCTTGGTGACGGCATCACCGGGCTGGGCCAGGAAAGCCACCAGCTTGCCGGGCATGGGGGCCGTCAGGCGGCCGCCCTCGCCCTGCCCTTCACCGGCATGGGCGATCACGTCGACCTCGGTCAGCAGGGCCGAACCGGTGTCCGCGAAGACGGCGACCTGCTCGCCGCGCTTGTAGGTCTTCACGGTGACGCGCTGAAGGCCCAGGCCTTCGCCCAGCAGCAGCTCGTGCTGCTCGGTGCCGGTCGAGCGGACGGCAAAGGCGATGGACTCGCCTCCCACCGTCAGGGCCATGCCGCCCTGGTGATGACGGGACAGCAGCACCTCGTGATGCGCCTCCCCCTCGGCCAGGTCGAAGCGGCGGGCCGAAGCGCCGAAGAGGCGCCAGCCGTCGCGGCGGCTCCAGGGGTCGCTGCCCACGGTGGTGGCCTCCTCGGCCAGGGTGTGGGCCACGACGGCCGCGGCAGCCACGCGCAGGGGCAGGCCCGGCTGGCCGAAGAGGGCGGCCTTCTCGCGCTCGATCAGCGCGGTGTCCAGGTCCGCACGGGCGAAGGAGGCGGTGGCCGCGCAGCGACGCAGGAAGGCGACATTGGTCTGGAGGCCGACGATGTGGGTGTCACGCAGGCTGGCATCCAGGCGGGCCAGGGCCTGCTCGCGGGTCTCTCCCCAGACGATGAGCTTGGCCACCATGGAGTCGTAGAAGGGGCTGATCTCGTCGCCCTCGTCCACGCCCGAATCGATGCGGACATCACCACGCTGGAACTTCACATGGGAGGGCCAGCGGGCCACGCCCAGACGGCCGGTGGCAGGCAGGAAACCGGCCTCCGGGTTCTCGGCGCAGATGCGCGCCTCGATGGCGTGGCCGTGCATGCGCAGCTCATGCTGCTTGAGCGGCAAGGGCTCGCCCGCGGCCACGCGCAGCTGCCACTCGACCAGGTCTTGCCCGGTGATGGCCTCGGTGACGGGATGCTCCACCTGCAGGCGGGTGTTCATCTCCATGAAATAGAAGCGGCCGTCCTGTTCGGCGATGAACTCGACGGTACCGGCGCCCACATAGCCCACGGCCATGGCGGCGGCCACGGCGGCCTCGCCCATCTCGCGGCGGCGGGCCTCGCTCATGCCGGGGGCCGGCGCCTCTTCCAGCACCTTCTGGTGGCGGCGCTGCACGGAGCAGTCGCGCTCGAAGAGGTAGACGCACTGGCCGTGGGTGTCACCGAAGACCTGGATCTCGATGTGGCGCGGGCGCTGGACATAGCGCTCGATCAGCACGGCATCGTCGCCGAAGCTGTTGATGGCCTCGCGCTTGCAGGAGGCCAGGGCCGCGTCGAATTCCTCGGCCGCGTGCACCGCGCGCATGCCCTTGCCGCCGCCGCCGGCGCTGGCCTTGATCAGCACGGGGTAGCCGATGCGGTCGGCCTCCTTCTTCAGCAGGGCGGGGTCCTGGTCCGCACCGTGGTAACCGGGCACCAGGGGCACGCCGGCCTGCTCCATCAGGCGCTTGGACTCGGCCTTCAGACCCATGGCCTGGATGGCCGAGGCCGGCGGGCCGATGAACACGAGGCCCGCGGCCGCGCAGGCCTGGGCGAAGTCCTCGTTCTCGGACAGAAAGCCATAGCCCGGATGGATGGCCTCGGCGCCCGTAGCCTTCGCGGCCTCGATGATGCGCTGCCACTGCAGATAGGAGTCCTTGGGCGCAGGGCCGCCGATCAGCACCGCCTCGTCGCAGGCCTGCACATGGCGGGCGCGCGCATCGGCCTCGGAATAGACCGCCACGGTCTTGACGCCCAGCCGGCGTGCGGTGGCCGCGACGCGGCAGGCAATTTCGCCGCGATTGGCGATGAGGATCTTCTTGAACATGGCGGTGACTCCGGTTTTCTTTTGGTCAGCGGGCGGCCGGTAAGCCGCAGTGTGCATCTGAAGGGCTGGATGGCCTCTTGGATCCAAAGACTCAGTTCGAGTGGCAGAACAGCTTGCAAAGCGCTGACTTGAGTCCAGCGGCGCCCGAGGATCCGGCTTTGCCGGGCCTACGGTCAACCTTGCAGGCCGCGTCGCGCCCAAGGGCTCGACTCTTCGCTAGGCTGGACAGGACCACTGGACCTGTCCGGTCCGGGCTCAGCCCCCTCGAGGGGGCCGGCGAAGCCGGTAGGGCGAGGCTCAAGCCGCGGCGCTGCAGCCGCGCAGGGTGCCGACAGGTGCCGGCTCGGCGGCATTCAGGCGGATCTTGGCTTCCTTGCCGTGGCCTTCCGACAGCTCGGCTTCCGTGGCGCAGTGCATGCCCAGGCGGTCCAGCAGCGCGCGGTCCTTCTCGGCCTGCGGGTTGGAGGTGGTCAGGAGCTTGTCGCCGTAGAACATGCTGTTGGCGCCGGCCAGGAAGCACAGGGCCTGCAGGCTCTCCGGCATTTCCTCGCGGCCGGCCGAGAGGCGGACCATGGCGCGCGGCATGATGATGCGGGCCACGGCGATGGTGCGCACGAACTCGAAGGGATCGAGCTGGGCCGTGCCGGACAGCGGCGTGCCCTCGACCTGCACCAGGTTGTTGATGGGCACGGACTCCGGATACGGGTCCAGATTGGCCAGCTGCACCAGCAGGCCGGCGCGCTCGCGGCGGGTCTCGCCCAGGCCCACGATGCCGCCGGAGCAGACCTTCAGGCCCTGGGCGCGCACGCGCTCCAGGGTGTCCAGGCGGTCCTGGTAGGTGCGGGTGGTGATGATCTGGCCGTAGAACTCGGGCGAGGTGTCGAGGTTGTGGTTGTAGTAGTCCAGGCCCGCACTCTTCAGCTTCTCGGCCTGGCCATCCGCCAGCATGCCGGCAGTGAGGCAGGTCTCCAGGCCCAGGGCCTTGACCTCGGAGATCATCTCGCCGATGGCCTCGATGTGGCGCTCCTTGGGCGAGCGCCAGGCGGCGCCCATGCAGAAGCGGGTCGCGCCGTTGGCCTTGGCGGCGCGGGCGGCTTCCATCACCTCCTGCAGCGGGATCAGCTTCTCGGCCTTGAGGCCGGTGTCGAAGTGGGCCGACTGCGGGCAGTAGGCGCAGTCCTCCTCGCAGCCGCCGGTCTTGATGGACAGCAGCGTCGAGAGCTGGATCGCGTTGGCATCGAAGTGCTCGCGGTGCACCTGCTGGGCGCGGAAGAGCAGGTCGTTGAAGGGCAGCTCGAAGAGCGCCGCGACCTCGTTGACCGTCCAGGGCTTGGCGTTGCGGCGCTCGGCGTCGGTGGTGGGCGTCAGCGACTGGATCTGGTTGGTGGTCTGGGTCATGGTCAGGGTTCCTGGACTTGCCGCACAGCCTGCAGCAGGGCCGCTGGCGTCAGCGAGAAATGCGCGGCGACGGCCGCGGGAGAAGGATCGGGAAGGCGGGGCACGTGGCCCCAGCAGGGCGCCCCAAGGCGGGCGGCCAGCGCGGCGACATTGTCGACCACATGCGGCTGATGCGGATCCGCCGTGTTGGCCACCCAGCCGGCCAGGCGCAGGCCGCGGGCGCGGACGGCCTCGGCCGTCAGCAGCGCGTGGTTGATGCAGCCCAGGCGCAGGCCCACGACCAGCAGCACGGGCAGGGCGAGGTCCACGGCGAGGTCGGCGGTGTCATAGCCGTCGTTGAGGGGCACGCGGAAGCCGCCCACGCCTTCGACCAGGGCCAGCTCGCCGAGCCGGGCGCTGGCGCGGATGGCAGCCAGCAGCGGTTCGCGGTCCAGCGTCTTGCCTTCAAGACGTGCCGCGATGTGCGGCGCGCAGGGCTCACGGAACTGCACGGGACCCACCTGCGCGGGCGTCAGGCCCAGGCGCTGGGCGGCGTGCAGCTGCTGCACGTCCTCGTTGACCCACTGGCCTTGCGCGTCCTGCACCTGGCCCGCGGCCAGGGACTTCACCGGCACCACGCGCGCACCGGCCTCGGCCAGGGCGTGGGTGAGCCCCGCGGTGATGCAGGTCTTGCCGATCTCGGTGTCGGTGCCGGTGATGAACAGGCCCTGGAAGCGGACGCTCATGCCGCCGCCCTTTCCATGTCGGCCGCTGCAGTTTCGAGCGCGGCCAGCAGGCGATCGACGTCGGCCGCGGTATGCGTCGCGCACAGCGTGATGCGCAGGCGCGCCTCGCCCACGGCGACGGTCGGCGGACGGATGCCGGGCACCCGCAGGCCTTCGCGCTCCAGGCGCGCGGCCAGCTGCATCACCTCGGCATTGCCGCCCACGATCAGCGGGCGCACGGGTGTCTCGCTGGGCGCCAGACGCCAGGGCAGGCCGCGGTGGCGCTTGAGCAGGGCCTTGATGCCTTGGGCCAGCTGCTGCTGCAGGGCCTTCAGGTGCTCGCGGCGCGCCTGGCCGATCTCGCTCTCGATGAGGTCGAAGCTGGTCAGCAGCGCATGCTCCACGGCGGGCGGCGAAGCGGTCGAGAAGATGTAGTTGCGCGCCGCCTGCAGCAGGTACTCGGTGATGCTCTCGTGAGCGACGACGAAGGCGCCGGCCAGGCCCGCGGCCTTGCCCAGGGTGCCGACGAGGATCAGGCGCTCGCTGCGCAGGTCGAAGTGCTCCAGCGAGCCCCGGCCCTTCGCACCCAGCACGCCGAAGCCATGGGCGTCATCCACGATCAGCCAGGCGTCGAACGCCTCGGCCAGTGCCAGCAGCGCGGGCAGCGGGGCGATGTCGCCGTCCATGCTGAAGACGGCATCGGTGACGATCAGCTTGACCTTGGCCGTGCTGGCCGCCAGCAGGTCGCGCAGGCCGGCGACGTCGGCATGGCCGTAGCGCGTGGTCCTGGCGCGGGCCAGGCGCGTGCCGTCGATCAGGGAGGCGTGGTTGAGGCTCTCGGAGAAGATCTCTGCCTCGACGTCGCCCAGCGCCGTCACCACGGCCAGATTGGCCATGTAGCCGGTGCAGAAGCCCAGCGCGCGGGCGTGGGGGATGTGGGGCGAGAACCAGTCGGCCAGGGTGTCGGTCACGCGCTTGTGCGCGACCGAATGGCCGCTGACCAGGGGCGAGGCACCGCTGCCGCCGCCATAGAGCCGCGCGCCTTCGGCCAGAGCCTCGGCGATGCGCGGATGGGCGGCCAGGCCCAGGTAGTCATTGCTGCAGAACATCAGCAGCTCGCGGGCAATGCCATCGGCGCCGCGCACGGTCTGGTGCGGCGCGGTCGGGCTTTCCGCCTCGCGCAGGAAGCGGGTCAGGGACTGCGCTTCAATGGCGCGCAGCTTGGATTGCAGGTGATCAATCAGCATCGGAGTCAGGGAAGAGATCGGCCAGGGTGCGACGCACCGCCTCCGCCAGCCAGCGCGCCACCTGGGCGTCGATCAGGTAGGGCGGCATCAGGTAGACCGTGCGGCCAATGGGGCGGATCAGCAGTTCATGCCGCCGCGCGGCCAGGTGGAAGGCCTCGGCAAAGCCCGCAGGCGCCTCCTCCACGTCAAAGGCCAGAATCATGCCCTGCTGGCGCAGATGGGCCACGCGCGCATGCTTCGCCAGCGGGGCAAAGGCCTCGGCCAAATGCGAAGCCTGTTCTGCGTTGTGCTGGAGCTGGCCGGCATCGAAGCGGTCCAGCACGGCATTGGCCGCTGCACAGGCGAGTGCGTTGCCGGTGTAGGAGTGCGAATGCAGGAAGCCGCGGGTGACGTCCTCGGACCAGAAGGCGCGGTAGACGGCGTCGGTGGTGAGCACCAGCGACAAGGGCAGCGTGCCGGCGGTGATGCCCTTCGAGAGCAGGATGAAGTCGGGCCACTGGTCGTGCGCGGCCGGCTGCGTGTGCTGCCACGCAAAGAACTGCCCCGTACGCCCGCAGCCCACGGCGATCTCGTCGGCGATCAGGTGCACGCCGAATTCGCGGGTCATCGCGCGCACCTGGCGCAGGTAGTTCGGCGAATGCATCACCATGCCGGCCGCACCCTGTACCAGGGGCTCGAGGATCACGGCGGCGATGTGGCCATGGCGCTCGGCCAGCAGTGTGCGCAGCGCGGTCAGTGCTGCGGCCTCGTTGCCCAGGCGGCTGTCGGGCGAGTCCACGATGTGGGCGCGCATCAGCAGGGGGTCGTAGGCATCGCGGAAGATGGCGACGTCGGTCACGGCCAGCGCACCGATGGTCTCGCCGTGGTAGCCGTTCCTGAGGCACACGAACTCGCGCTTCTCGGCCTGGCCCAGGTTGCGCCAGCTGTGGAAGCTCTGCTTCAGCGCGATCTCCACCGCGCTGGCGCCGTCGCTGCCGAAGAAGACGTGGCCCAGCGCGGCGCCCGTGCGCGCGCTCAGACGCTCGGCCAGGCGGATGGCGGGCTCATGCGTGCAGCCGGCCAGCATCACATGCGGCAGGGTGTCCAGCTGCTGCTTGATGGCGGCGTTGATGCCGGCGTCCGCATGACCGAAGAGGTTGACCCACCAGGAGCTGTTGGCGTCGAAGTAGCGGTGGCCGTCGAAGTCGAAGAGCCAGGGCCCCTCGCCGCGGGCGATGGGCAGGGGCGGCACGCGTTCGGCGCGCGCCATCTGCGTGCAGGGGTGCCACACCGCGTCGAGGCTGCGGCGTTGCAGCAAATGTGTCTGGCTTGGGTTCATGCGCATCTTTCCATCCCGCGGCATTCCGCCCGCGCGCAGCCCGGAGATCCGGCTCCGCCGGGCTCTCGGGCTGGCCCCCTCGAGGGGGGGCGCGCAGCGCGTACGGGGCGGTCCATCAGCTCAGCCACGACGGCCTGGATTTGTTCAGGAAGCTCTGCACGCCTTCACGGCCCTCGGCGGACGCGCGGATGTCGGCAATGCGGCGCGCGGTGTCGTCGCGCAGCTGCGGCGTGATCTCGTGATGGGCGACGTCCTGGACCAGGCGCTTGCAGGCGCGCACGGCGGCCGGACCGTTGGCGCACAGCGCGTCGACCAGCGACTGCACCTTGTCGTCCAGCGTCTCGGGCGTGGCCAGCTCATGCACCAGACCCAGCCGGTGGGCCTCGGCGGCGCCGAAGCGCTCGGCGGTCACGAAGTAGCGGCGCGAGGCCTGCTCGCCCAGCGCACGCACGACGTACGGGCCGATGGTGGCCGGCAGCAGCCCCAGCTTGGCTTCGGACAGGCAGAAGCCCGCGCCCTCCACCGCCACGACCATGTCGCACACCGACACCAGGCCCACGCCGCCGGCGTAGACATCGCCCTGCACGCGGGCGATCACGGGCACGGGGCAGCTGTAGATCGTCCAGAGCATCTCGGCCAGGCGGCTGGCATCGGCGTGGTTCTCGTCCCAGCTGTAGCCGGCCATGGCCTTCATCCAGTTGAGATCGGCCCCGGCGCAGAAGGCCTTGCCCTCGGCGGCGAGCACGATGGCGCGCAGGGTCAGGTCTTGCCCCAGCGTGGCGAAGGCCTCGGTCAGCTCGGCGATGACGCCCTCGTTGAAGGCGTTGCGCACATCGGGGCGGTTGAGGGTGACGCGCGCCACGTGGCCCTCGCGTTCGATCTTGAGCGTGCTCGTCATGGGGTTCTCTCGTCAGTGCTTCCAGACCTTGAGGCCGCGGTGGACCTCCAGGGCGTCGAAGTCGCGGTCCTTGTGCAGCAGGGCGTAGTCGTTCTCGATGCAGAAGGTGGCCAGCAGGACGTCGATGGGGCTGCGCACCGTGTGGCCCTGGGCGCGCAGATTGCGGTAATGGTCGACAGCGGCCATGGCCAGCGCCTCGCCGCCGGTGGTCTCGACGGCCAGGCTCTGCATCAGCAGCGTGGCCTGGCGCAGTTCGCGCGGGTGGCGGAAGCCGCGCAGGACCTCGAACAGCACCAGGTCCGGCACCACGAGGCGCAGCTCGCCCTGCTCCAGCAGCGCGGCCAGCTGATCGACGGCCGGGTGCGAGGCCCCCGAGAAGAAGTCGATCCAGACGCTGGAATCAACGACGAGCACGGCGCTCCCCCGGAGCCGGTTCGTGGACGGACAGGGGCGCGGACTCGGGCGCGGCCGCCCAGTCGACGTCATCACCGCCTTCCCACTTGAGCTTGCCGCGCCACTTGAGCAGCTCGCGGTAGGCCGCCTGGCGCGCCAGCAGCTTCAGCCCGGCCTCGACCGCCTCCTTCTTGGTCTTGAAGGGGCCGGCCTGCAGCGCTTTCGCCATCAGCTCGTCATCGATTTCGATATTCGTGCGCATGATGTGTACGTTTTCCTGAAGGAGCACACATTGTATACATCACATGCGGAAGACACCGAACTTGGCGTCCGGGATGGGCGCGTTCAGCGAGGCGGAAAGACCCAGGGCCAGCACGCGGCGCGTATCGGCCGGATCGATCACGCCGTCGTCCCAGAGGCGGGCGCTGGCGTAGTAGGGATGGCCCTGATCCTCGTACTGCTGGCGGATGGGGGCCTTGAAGGCCTCTTCCTCGTCGGCACTCCACTGGCCGCCCTTGGCCTCGATGCCGTCGCGCTTGACAGTGGCCAGCACGCTGGCCGCCTGCTCGCCTCCCATCACCGAGATGCGGGCGTTGGGCCACATCCAGAGGAAGCGGGGCGAGTAGGCGCGGCCGCACATGCCGTAGTTCCCGGCGCCGAACGAGCCGCCGATGATCACGGTGAACTTCGGCACGTTGGCGCAGGCCACGGCCGTCACCATCTTGGCGCCGGCGCGGGCGATGCCCTCGTTCTCATACTTGCGGCCCACCATGAAGCCCGTGATGTTCTGCAGGAAGACCAGCGGGATCTTGCGCTGGCAGCACAGCTCGATGAAGTGGGCGCCCTTGTTGGCGCTCTCGGCGAAGAGGATGCCGTTGTTGGCCACGATGCCCACGGGCATGCCCTCGATGTGGGCGAAGCCGCAGACCAGGGTGTTGCCGTAGCGGGCCTTGAATTCATCGAAGGCGGAGCCGTCGACGATGCGAGCGATGACCTCGCGCACGTCGAAGGGCTTGCGGGTGTCCGTGGGGATCACGCCGTGCAGCTCGGCCGGGTCGAACAGCGGGGCCTGAGGCGCCTGCAGGCGCAGGGGCTGGGGCTTGGTGCGGTTCAGGCTGGCGACCACGTTGCGGGCCAGGGCCAGGGCATGGGTGTCGTTTTCGGCCAGGTGGTCGGCCACGCCGGAGAGGCGGGTGTGGACATCGCCGCCGCCCAGGTCCTCGGCACTCACCACCTCGCCGGTGGCGGCCTTCACCAGGGGCGGGCCGCCCAGGAAGATGGTGCCCTGGTTCTTGACGATGATGGTCTCGTCGCTCATGGCCGGCACATAGGCGCCGCCGGCGGTGCAGGAGCCCATCACCACGGCGATCTGCGGGATGCCCTGGGCCGAGAGATTGGCCTGGTTGTAGAAGATGCGGCCGAAGTGGTCGCGGTCCGGGAAGACCTCGTCCTGGTTGGGCAGGTTGGCGCCGCCGGAGTCCACCAGGTAGACGCAAGGCAGCTTGTTCTGCTCGGCGATCTCCTGGGCGCGCAAGTGCTTCTTGACGGTGACGGGGTAGTAGGTACCGCCCTTGACCGTGGCGTCATTGCAGACGATCACGCACTCCACGCCATTGACGCGGCCGATGCCGGCGATCATGCCGCCGCCGGGGGCGGCGTTGTCGTACATGTCCAGGCCAGCCAGCGGCGCGATCTCCAGGAAGGGCGTGCCGGGGTCCAGCAGCATCTCCACGCGGTCGCGCGGCAGCAGCTTGCCGCGGGCCGTGTGCTTGGCGCGGGCCGCCTCGCCGCCACCCTCGGCGATCTTGGCCAGGCGGGCGTTGAGGTCGGCGATCAGGGCCTGCATGGCCTCGGCATTGGCCTTGAATTCGGCCGAGCGCGCGTTGAGCTTGCTGTGCAGCACGGACATGGTGTCTCCTGGCGGGCGGGGTGCGGAGCCTGATCTGAGTCAAGCTCAATTCATCATGTGAAACCCATTGAATCGTGTTCACCGGGTTCGCGAAGCCCCGAGGATACGACAGAGGAATGACCCCCAGCAAGCAAGACTTGAGTTCAACTCAGAAATTCGGGGAGAATGGCCTGCATGAGCTCCACCGCCCACAGCGCCAGCCCCCTCGCCCCCGTGGCGCCGCCTGCCATGCAGCGCCGCGCGCCCGCCGGCGCCAAGGCCGAGCAGCGGGTGCGGGACATCCTGCGCGTGGGCCGGGAGGTCTTCGCCGCCAAGGGCTATGAGCGGGCCACCACCATCGAGATCGCCAAGCGCCTGGGCATCTCCGAAGCCACCGTCTTCACCTATTTCCGCGGCAAGCGCGAGCTGTGCATGCGGGTGATCGCCGACTGGTACGACGAGATCATCGAGGCCATCGAGCAGGGCCTGCCCCGCGAGGCGCCCATCCGCGAGCAGCTGGAGTTCGTGGTCCACACCCATCTGCGGCTGTTCCTGATCCAGGGCACGGGCCTGTGCGAGCTGGTGCTTTCCGAAGGCCGCAAGCGCGAGGCCGACATCACAGGCGGCAGCGAGTTCGGCGAGGCCTTCATCGAGCTGCAGCGCCGCTACACCGCGCCGCTGATGGAGCTGCTCTCGCGCGGCCAGCAGCGCGGGCAGGTGCGTCAGGACATCCCCCTGCGCATGCTGCGCTCCCTGGTCTTCGGGCCCATGGAGCACATGCTGTGGGAGGTGATCATCGCCGGGCGGCAGATCAATGTGGACCAGAGCGCGCGCGACCTCGTCGCCCTGCTGTGGCCCGCGCTGCAGGCGCCGGACGAGGAGCTGCTGCGCCTGCGCGGCCTGAAGGACACGCTGCTGCGCGCCCTGGATCAGGCCTGAGCGAGATCCGCTCGCCCCAATGAAAAAGGCGCCCGGGTGGGGCGCCTGTCGGTCGCGGCGGGTGGCTCAGCCTTCAAGCTTGCTCAGGCCCAGCAGGCCGTCGCGGGTGGAGTCGCGCACCTTGGGGCCGATCCACACCTTCATCATCATCGGAAAGAAGGCCTCGCCGGCGATCGGGTCACCCAGGCGCTTGCCGTTGAGCGAGAACTCGGTGCTCTTCTCCACCGGGTTGTAGTCGATCACCACGAGGTCGCCCTTGCTGACCTTGCTGCGCTGACCGAAGACGGCGCCCAGCTGCGAGGTGGCGATCACATTGGCCGAGAACTCCTCGGTCGTCACGTTCTGGCGGATGCGGTCCAGCATGGCATTGGCCAGGTCCTTGGCGGACACGGCGCGCAGCATGTAGAACTGGATGCGCTTGGGGCCCTTGACGCCGGTGGCGCCGTCCATGGTCGTCTGCTTGCTGGGCAGGTAGAAGGCCACGACGGTGGAACGCGTCGAGAGAATGCTGGACGCCGCCACGCCGTTGAGCACCAGGGTCTGGTTGCCCACGGCGGCGGTGGCCGGGAATTCGAAGCCTTCGAACTTGACATCGCTCGCCTGTGCGGCGCCAGCCAGCAGGAGCAGGCCCATCGCGAGGGGTCGCAGGAATTGCAGCATCTTGTCTCCTTGACATGCGGCAGCGCCACATCGGGAAGGTACTGCCAGGGCGCGGATTATGGAGAAGTGCGCCGCGACGCGCAGCAGGCCGGGGCGGCAAGATTGCGCAGGACGCCGCGATTCGGCAGTCCTCTCTAGCCGGATCGCTGTGCATTTCACGCCAAGGCTGGCAGCATCCGCCCCATTCCCCCGTGTTGCCGCTCGACGCCGATTCCCCCGGCGTCTGCGGCCGCATGCTTTCCAAACCCGGCTTTCAGGACCACCCATGAAGAAGTACACCCTGGCCCTCCTCGCTGCCCTGGCCCCCATGGGCTCTGCGCTGGCCACCGAAAACGGCCAGCTGCGCGCGCTGCTGGGCGCCCCCAGCTACGAGCTCGCCACGCCTCAGTTCCCCGGCTGGTACGGCCAGCTCTGGCTGCAGCACTACAGCGCCCGCCGCCTCAAGGGCGATGACGGCCAGGCCCTGCAGACACAGGCCGCCACCCCGCTGGGCACGCTGCCGGTGCAGATCCAGGGCGAGATCGAGGCCGATGTCTTCGTGGCCCGCGGCACCTGGGTCACCGAGAAGCTGGTGGCCGACGGCCGCCTGGGCTTCTCCGCCACCCTGCCCCTGGTGCGCCAGCGCAATGACATCCACCTGAGCGCCACCCTGCCTGCCGGCGTGCCGGCCGGTGCCGCCGCCGCCGTGCAGAACCTGCTGGACCAGCAGGGCGCCCAACGCTCCGGCAGCAAGAGCGGCCAGGGCGACCTGGACCTCGCCGGCTTCGTGGACTGGCAGCAGGACGACAGCCGGCTGGTCCTGGGCCTCAGCGTGGTCGCCCCCACCGGCGCCTACGACGCCCAGCGGGCCGTGAACCCCGGTGCCGGCAAGTTCTGGACGGTGCGCCCGCTGGTGCTGGCGTCCAAGGTCTGGGAGAACGGCCTGGAGCTGGGCCTGCGTGCCACCTATTCGGTCAACACCCGCAACACCGACACCGACGTGCGCTCCGGCCAGTACCTGCATGCCGACTACGCCGCCATGTACCGCGTCAACGACGCCTGGCGCCTGGGCCTGCAGGGCTATCTGGTCGAGCAGACCACGAACGACAACGGGCCCGGCGTGGCCGCCGGCGGCAACAAGGCCCGCGTGCGCGCCCTGGGCCCCATGCTGGCCTATGTGTCCGAAGACGGCGTGTGGTCGGCCGACGTGAAGGTGCTGAAGGAATTCGCCGTGCGCAACCGCCCCCAGGGCACGACCACCTGGGTGCGACTGAACCTGCGGCTGGACTGAACCCCGGGCGCGCGCCCCTGAGGCGCCGTGAACGAAAAAGGCCGGGCATCTGCCCGGCCTTTTGCTTGGGAGGGCCGCGAAACCGCGGCCGCCCTCAGCGGGATCAATAGAAGGTGTACTCGGCGCTCAGGCGCAGCATGCGGCCCTGCACGTCCTCGCGGTCCGGCGGAATGATGCCGCCGACACCGAAGCCGCGGTAGTCCACCGGCGGACGGGTGTCGAGCAGATTGCGGACGTTGGCACTCAGGCGCAGCGCCTTGATGGGGCTGTAGCTGATGTTGTAGTCCACGCGCGAGTAGGCGCCATAGCGGCACTGATCTTCAGACAGGCCCTTGGTCTTGGCGCAGTCCGCCACGGTCCAGGCGGCCGAGTTGAAGTCGCTGTTGAGGGCCGTGCTGTTCTGGTAGTGGAAGCTCAGCTGCTGAGCCACCTTGCCCAGGCTGTGCGACAGCGCCAGCTTGGACTTCCAGCGCGGGTAGCTGTAGCGGCCCGCCAGGTTGTCACCGTAGCCACCGTTCGTGCCCAGCAGCGGGCTCCAGTTCTTCAGCTGGATCAGGTAGGTCAGGTCCAGGTCCAGGCCCAGGGTGCCGATGTCGGTCGATCGCTGTGCCTTGAAGCCCAGGTCGATGCCCGAGGTCTTGGTGCGGAACAGGTTCTCGAAGCTCGCCACCACCGAGGACAGACGGCCGGCGGTCACGCCGTACTTGGCCTGTGCTGCGGCGTCGAAGATGGGATCGTTTGCCAGGCTGTCGCGGTTGACGATGCCGGGCGCCAGGGTGTCCTCGACGTTCAGCAGGTCATTGGTGGACTTGCGGCCGATTTCGTCCTTGCGCACGATGTGCCAGTAGTCGACGGTCACCGACACGTCCTTGGCCGGCGAGAAGGCCATGCCCAGGGTGCGGCTGACCGAGGTCTCGGGCTTCAGGTCCGGGTTGTGGGCCACGATGCTGGCCACGCCGCGCGAGCATTCGCCCACCACGTTGTCAGCCTTGGCGATCAGCAGCTGCTTGTTCGGATCGCTGTTGGGCAGCTTGGCGGCATCGGCCTTCAGGTCGCGGGCGTAGTCCGTGGCGGCCTTGCAGCGCTTCGGGTCGTTGACGCCGTTGGTGAAGGCGAACTTGGTCGAGGGGGCGCTCTCGGTCAGGTTCGGGGCGCGGAAGCCGCTCTCGATGGTGCCGCGGAACAGCAGGTCACGCGTCGGCTGGAAGCGGGCGCTCAGCTTGGGCGAGAAGTGCGCCGAGATGCCGGGGAACTTGTCCACGCGACCGGCAGCCTGCAGCTCCAGGGACTTGAACACCGGGATGTTCGCCTCACCGAAGAAGGCCGAGAAGCTGCGCGAGGCATTGGCGCTGACCGAGCCGTAGCCGACGATGTCGCCGTTCTGCAGGCCACCGGTCGGGGTGATCTTCATTTCCTCGCGGCGCACTTCGGCACCGGCGGCGAAGCCGATCGGGCCGGCCGGCAGGTTGCCGACTTCTCCCGACACGCGGGCGTCGGCGAAGTACTGCGTGATGCGGGCGTCGTAGCCGAACACCGGGAAGAGCTTGTCCAGCACTTCGGCGCTGTTCTGCTGGCCGATCTTGTAGCCGTTGGGCTTGTTGAAGAAATCGGCATCCAGCACCGGCTTGGTGTAGTCGCCGATGACTTCCTTGAAGCCCTTCACGCTGAAGGAGCCGCGCTGGTCCGAACGGGTCTTGCCACCCATGGCGCCGACGGCGGTCTCCCAGTCGTAGTTGCCCGTCGTGCCCTTCAGGCCGGCCAGCACGCGGTACTGGTCGGTGGTGGAACGCTTGCTGGCGTCGGAGTCGACGAAGCGATAACGGAACTCGGCCTCGGCACCCGTGTTGTTCAGCGGGTGGCCGGCGGGCAGGCCGCGGTCACGGTAGCTCAACAGGCCGTTGGTGCTGGGATCACCCCACACCGTGGCGCCCAGGCCCGAGCCATAGGCCGGGTGCGCGCTCTGGTAGCTGGTCTTGTTGCGGGCGAACACGGCCTCGGCGAAGGCCTGCAGGTCTGCGTTGAACTGGTACTTGCCGGAGACAATGCCCGTCACGCGGTCCGACGAGGGTTGGGCCTCGAAGCGCTCGTAGCGGTTGTACTGGCACAGGCCGTTGATGACGCTGGACTCGGCGCAGCCGGTCACCGGCACCAGGCCCAGCTTGCCGTTGGGCAGCTTGGACATCACATTGCCGGGATAGGAATAGCTCGAGGGCGTGCCGTAGCCGCTGGAGTACTTGCCGTAGGCCGGGTTCACATCGTCCAGCACCTCGTTCCACATCACCGTCTCGCGGGTGTAGACGTCGACGTTGGCCAGCACGTTGAAGCGGTCCTTGGCCAGGTCGCCATAGCCGGCGGTCAGGGTGACGGCCTTGTTGTCGAAGCGCTGGTTCTGCAGCGAGGTCTCGGACGTGACCTTGCCGATCAGGCCCTGGAAGTCGCGGCGGGTGATGATGTTGATCACACCGGCCACGGCGTCCGAACCGTACAGCGAGGAGCCGCCGCTGCGCAGGATTTCCACGCGCTCCACGGCTTCCACCGGCAGGGTGTCGATGTTGGTGAAGACCTGGTTGTAGTCGGCCAGCGGGTAGGAGGCCACGCGGCGGAAGTTCAGCAGGATCAGGGTGGACTGCTTGCCCAGGTTGCGCAGCGAGGCCGAGCTGGCGCCGCCGGCGAAGCTGTTGCTGCCACCGAGGTCGCTGAGGCTGCCGGTGCTGGCGGCGAGCTGACCGATCAGCTCACGGACGGTGCCGGCACCGCTCTTGGCGATGTCCTCACGACGCACCACTTGCACCGGAGACGAACCCTCGGCATCCACACGCTTGATGTGACTGCCGATGATTTCAACCCGTTCCAGCTGTTGCGGCTCGGCGGCGCTGGCTGCACCACAGCTCAGGCTGCTGGCGATGGCAATGCTGGTCAGGGCCAGCTTGCCCTGACGATCGATATAGCGAGACATGGGAAACCCTCTGTTCAACGAGCCCCTCACTGCGGCGAGGGGCGTTCTTGGTGTTGCGCCAACCGGAGCCGCAAAGGGCTCGCGCAGCTGAGCGAGGGGCAATTGTTTCACCAGCTTTACAAACAACGCATCACGACGACACAAAGAGCCGCATTTCGATGCGTGTTAGCTACAGGCAAACCCTGTTCTTCACTATCCGAACATCAAATCAAGGGCAAACCCTGATTCCTCAGGGCGGCGCGCTCAGCCCGCAGCCGGCGGGTAGCCCGCCTCGCTCAGCAGGGCGGCCAGGCGGGCGTCGTCCAGACGGCTCTGGACCTGCACCGTGCGGGCCTCGCGCTGGAACTCCAGGCGGACCTCGGGATCGGCGGCCTTCAGCGCCTCGGTGATGGCGGCCACGCAATGGCCGCAGCTCATGTCGGGAAGGTGGAAGCTGCTCATGAGGGGGTCCTCGCGGTTTCGATGACGGCCGCAGCTTAATCATTCCCATCATGGCAAGGTCAAGCCACTGGCGGCTTTCCTCACTGCCCGAACGGGCATGGTCGGCCGCTTGACCTTACCATCAGGTGAAGCTTGAGACTGCAGCCATGAACACATCCGCCACCCTGAGCCTGCCCGTCACGGGCATGAGCTGCGCGTCCTGCGTCAAACGTGTCGAGCGCCTGCTGGGCCAGGTGCCCGGCGTCAGCGCCGTCACGGTCAATCTGGCCACCGAACAGGCCGACCTGAGCGGCCAGCCCAGTCTGCAGGACCTGGCCCAGGCCCTGCGCAAGGGGGGCTACGGCCTGCGCGAGAGGCAATGGCAGCTGCACATCACGGGCATGACCTGCGCGTCCTGCGTCGGCCGCATCGAGAAGGTGCTGCGCAAGCTGCCTGGGGTGCTGGAGGCCAGCGTCAACCTGGCGACCGAGACCGCCAGCGTGCGTGCCCTGTCCAACACCGACAGCGACGCCCTCATCGCCGCCATCACCCAGGCCGGCTATGGGGCCCGCCTGCTGGACGACGGCAGCGAGCCGGCGGGCGAGGAGCCGCAAAGCCTCTGGCAGTCCCTGCAGGAGGGGCGGCTGGGCCTGGTCCTCGCCGTGCTGCTGAGCCTGCCCCTGGTCCTGCCCATGGTGGGCATGCTCTGGGGCGCACACTGGATGCTCAATGGCTGGATCCAGCTGGTCCTGGCCACGCCAGTGCAGTTCCTGATGGGCGCGCGCTTCTATCGCAAGGGCTGGGCCGCACTGAAGGCCGGCAGCGGCACCATGGACTTGCTGGTTGCCCTGGGCACCAGCGCGGCCTACGGACTCTCGGTCTACGAGCTGCTGCGCCACGGCCCCATGAGCATGTCGCTGTACTTCGAATCCGCTGCCGTGGTCATCACGCTCGTGCTGCTGGGCAAGCACCTGGAGGCCCGCGCCAAGCACCGCACCACCGAGGCCATCCGCGCCCTGCGCCAGCTGCGCCCCGAGACCGCCCGCAAGCGCCGCGCCGACGGCAGCGAGCAGGAGCTGCCCGTGGCTGCCCTGATGCTGGGCGACCGCGTGGTGGTGCGGCCGGGCGAGCGCATCCCGGTCGACGGCACCGTGCTGGAAGGCGCCAGTCATGTGGACGAGTCCCTGATCACGGGCGAGAGCCTGCCCGTGCCGAGGGGCGTGGGCGAGGCCGTCATCGGCGGCGCCGTCAATGGCGAGGGCCTGCTGCTGCTGGAGGTGCGTGCGCTGGGTGCGGAGTCCACGCTGTCGCGCATCGTGCGTCTGGTTGAATCGGCGCAGGCGGGCAAGGCGCCCATCCAGCGTCTGGTCGACCAGGTCAGCGCCGTCTTCGTGCCGGTGGTGGTGGCTATAGCCGTCCTGACCCTGCTGGCCTGGGGCTTCAGCACCGGCGACTGGGAACGCGCCCTGCTGCACGCCGTGGCGGTGCTGGTCATCGCCTGCCCCTGCGCCCTGGGCCTGGCGACGCCTGCCGCGCTGATGGCCGGCACCGGCGTGGCGGCACGCCGCGGCCTGCTGATCAAGGACGCCGAGGCCCTGGAGCTGGCACGCAAGCTGCAGGTCGTCGCCTTCGACAAGACCGGCACGCTCACCGAAGGTCACCCCAGGCTGCTGGACCTGCAGGCCAGCCCCCTCATCGACGACACCGGCCTGCTGCGCCTGGCGGCCATCCTGCAGCAGGGCAGCGAGCACCCGCTGGCCAAGGCGGTGCTGGCCTCGTGGCAGGCACGCCCGGAAGGCGGGGGTCAGGTCTTGCCAAAGCCCACCGATTTCCGTGCCGTGGCCGGCCGCGGGCTGGAGGCCATGCTCGAGAACGAGCGCTTGATGCTCGGCAGCAGCCGCTACATGCAGGAGCTGGGCGTGGACCTCGGCGCCCTGCAGGACCGCGCGCAGGCCCTGCAGTCGCAGGGGCGGACCCTCTCCTGGCTGGCTCGCCGCACGGAGGCGGCTGCGGCGCCCGAGCTGCTGGGCCTGCTGGCCTTCGGCGACCCGATCAAGCCGAGCTCCCGCGAGGCCATCGCGCAGCTGCGCCGGCTGGGGGTGCGCACCGTGCTGCTGAGCGGAGACAACCGCGGTGCCGCCGAAGCCGTGGGACGCGAGCTGGGCCTGGACGAAGTGCACGCCGAGGTGCTGCCTGAGCACAAGGCCCAGCAGGTGACCGCGCTCAAGGCCGGTGGCCAGTGCGTGGCCATGGTGGGCGACGGCATCAACGACGCGCCGGCGCTGGCCGCCGCCGACGTGGGTCTGGCCATGGGCAGTGGCACCGACGTCGCCATGCACGCCGCCGGCATCACCCTGATGCGCTCGGATCCGCGCCTGGTGGCCGAGGCCATTGCCCTGTCGCGGCGCACCGTGGCCAAGATCCGACAGAACCTCTTCTGGGCCTTTGCCTACAACGTCGTGGGCATCCCTCTGGCGGCCCTGGGCCTGCTCAGCCCCGTGATCGCGGGCGCGGCCATGGCGCTGTCCAGTGTCACCGTGATCAGCAATGCGCTGCTGCTGCAGCGCTGGAGGCCGCACGAATGAACGGACTGCTCAACATCGGCGAGGCAGCGGCCCGCTCCGGCGTGTCTGCCAAGATGCTGCGCCATTACGAGAGCCTGGGGCTGCTGGGCGAGGTCTCGCGCACCGACGCCGGCTACCGCCAGTACAGTGAGCGCGAAGTCCACATCCTGCGCTTCATCCGCCGCGGGCGGGACCTCGGCTTCTCCATGGCCGAGATCGCCGAGCTGCTGAAGCTCTGGCAGGACCGGCGCCGTGCCAGCAGCCAGGTCAAGAAGATCGCGCAGGCCCACATCGCCGACCTGGACCGCCGACTGGAGGAGATGCAGGCCATGCGCCAGACCCTGCTGCAGCTGACCCAGTGCTGCCACGGGGACGCGCGCCCCGACTGCCCCATCCTGGACGGCCTGGCGGGAGGGCCGGCCGCCGAGTGAGGCGGCCGCTGACTCAGGCCGCCAGCGCCGCCAGCAGGGTGTTCTTGAGATCCTGCCGTCCCAGGCGCGCCGGACGCGAGCCGTCGGGCACGCCGATGTCGAAGCGGAACTCCTCGTCCACCAGCTCGATCCAGCGGCGCAGGCCGTAGCGCTCCCGCAGGCTGGCGGCGAAGTCGGCCATGCCGGACGCGTCGGCTGGAATGCCGGAGACCAGCGCATTCCAGCCCGGATCTGCGGCGGCGAGCAGCTCACGCGCCTGGTCCAGGTTGGCCAGGCAATCGCAGGCCAGGCCGGCCTGACCCAGCAGGCGGGCGCTCTCGACGCGGCTGGGCTCATGCGGATCCAGGACCAGCACCCGCAGGGCCAGGTCCAGGCGGCGGCGCGGCAGGCGTTCGTCCTCGACGCTCTCGGGCTCGGCGGCGAGATGTCCCAGGTGCAGTGTCAGGTCCACCGTGCCGGCGTGCTGACCTTCGCGCCGCTCCAGGGCCCAGCCTCTCGCCCGGGCGAGCAGGCGCAGCAGCTGCCAGTGGAGCTCGTCCTCGCTGGCCGCCTGGCCCACGCCCGACAGGCGCAGCACCTGGCGCGACTCGTCGAGGGCCGCCACGCTGAGGCGCACATCGCGCCCGCCCGACAGGGCATGGCCCAGCATCAGGTCCAGGGCGTGCTGCAGAAGGCCGGCATCCAGCGACTGGACCAGGGCGGGCCCTGCCTGCAGCTCGGCCTGCAGCCCGGCCTTCTGCCAGGCTGGCCGCCACTGCTGCAGGGCCTGGGCGGCCGCGGCCTGCAGGTCCACGGGCTCGGCCGCTGCCGGCCGGGTGCCCCGCAAGGCATGGACCAGGGCCTGCATCTCCAGGCCCAGCTGCTCCAGCTCGGTGCCTGCCTGCAGGACGAGCCCCGGATCACCGGCCGCGGCCTGGAGCCGCAGGGCATGGCGGGCCAGCCATTCGCCCAGGCTGCTCAGCAGGAAGGCTGGCACTTCGAGGCTCAGGGGGCCGGCCAGGAGGGCGGAGGCGGGGGACGGCTTCATCGGTGGCTCCTTCAAGTCACGGGGGGATTCACTGGTTGCTGGCGGCCAGCACCTCGGGGAGGTCCGTCAGGCCGGCCAGCACCTTCTCGATGCCGTCCTGGCGCAGGGTGCGCATGCCCGACTGCAGGGCCAGCTGGAACATCTCGGCGGCCGGGGCGCGGCGCCGCACCAGGATGCGCAGCGCGTCGTCGGCCACCAGCAGCTCGTGGATGCCCAGGCGCCCGCGGTAGCCCGTGCCGCCGCAGGCATCGCAGCCATGGTGGCGGTACTGCATCAGCTGGCCGCCAACGCCGAAGCGATCGCGCCAATGGGCCAGCAGGGCATCGGGAGACAGGCCCGGCGGGGGCGTCTGCAGGTAGAGCTGGGCCAGGGAGTGCGCGGCCCGCTCGTCCAGGGGCTCCACCACGCGGCAGTCGCGGCACAGGCGGCGCACCAGGCGCTGGGCCAGCACGGCCAGCAGCGAGTCCGAGAACATGAAAGGGTCCAGGCCGATCTCCAGCAGCCGCGTCACACTCTCGGGCGCCGAGTTGGTGTGCAGGGTGGACATCACCAGGTGCCCGGTCAGCGAGGCCTCGATGGCGATGCGCGCGGTCTCCTCGTCGCGCATCTCGCCGATCATGATCACGTCCGGATCGGCCCGCAGAAAGGTGCGCATGGCCGCCGCGAAGGTCCAGCCGATGCGGGCATTGACCTGCACCTGGCGCAGGCCCTCCTGGGTGATCTCGATGGGGTCCTCGGCCGTCCAGATCTTGCGCTTGTCCTCGTTGAGCTCGCGCATCACCGAGTGCAGGGTGGTGGTCTTGCCGCAGCCCGTGGGGCCGCAGATCAGCAGCAGGCCGTAGGACTTGCTCATCACCCGCCGCAGCCCCTCCAGATTGCTCAGGGAGAGCCCGATCTCGTCCAGCGGCAGCGGCTTCATGCCGCCCAGCAGGCGCAGCACCACGTCCTCCAGGCCGGTGTTGGTGGGCACCGTCACCAGGCGCAGCTCGACGGGCGGACCGCCGAAGCGGCTGAAGTCGATCTTGCCGTCCTGAGGGCGGCGGTGCTCGGAGATGTCCAGGTCCGCCATGATCTTCAGGCGGGCGACCAGGGCGAAGCGCACGCGGCTGGGCAGCTCCAGATAGCGCAGCAGGTCGCCGTCGATGCGCAGGCGGATGCGCACGGGGCGCGGCGCATCGGAGGCTTCGATGTGGATGTCCGAGGCGCCCAGCTCGATGGCATCGGCGATGAGGCGGTTGACCAGGCGCACCAGGGTGTTGTCCGACTCGGCCACCACGCCCACCTCGGCATCGCCCGAGACGCTGTCCGCCTCCGCCAGCTGCTGGGCCAGCTCGCGGATGGTGGCGGCCTGGGCGGCCGGCGCGATGGCCCTGTCCGGCATCTCGCCCGATGACTTGGCGATGCCGGCCAGGTCCTGCTGGTAGGCACGGGCAATGGCGGGGAGCAGGGTGCCCGGCCGCGCCAGCACCGGCTTCACATGCAGCTCGGAGACGAAGCGCAGCACCTCCAGCAGGTGCTGGTCCCAGGGGTCCGCCACGGCGACCACCAGCACATCGGCCCGCACCATCAGCGGGCAGACCGACTCTCGCAGCGCGATCATGCGCGGGATCTGGGCCAGGGCATCGGGCTCGGGCCGCACGCAGCCCAGGTCCACGGTGGGCACGCCCTGCCAGGCGGCCAGCATCTGGCGCAGCTGTGCCGGGGTCAGCACGCCATCCTTGACCAGCTGCTCGCCGAGGGGCACATGGGGCACGGCGCCCAGCTGCCGGCCCAGCGCCCGCTGCAGCTGCGGGCGGCTCAGCAGACCGGCCTCGATCAAGGCCTCGCCCAGGCGCGCGGCCCGGGCCACGGGGCCACCCTGCATCTGCTGCCAGAGCTGGTCCAGATCGGTGTGGACCGGTGCGCCGGTCCGGGCGCCGCCGGGCGAGGCGGCATGGGCCAGGGCGTCCAGCGCGGCGGGGACGGTGTCGTGCTCGTACTGCAAATTCGTGCTCATGCAACAAAGTGTGAACGCACGGGCGCACGTCGCACAATGTGCAAATTGCGCCGGCGCCACGACTCGCTGCGCCAGCCTCGCAGTTCTTGAGCAATATCAATCGAGGCGGGCCGATCCCGCCTCGCGGTACCCAGCCCCGCTGCCCGGGGCGGGCCCTCAGGCCAGGCGGCCGCTCTGGAAGTCGCGCACCGCCTGCATCAGCTCCGCCTCCGTGTTCATCACGAAGGGGCCGTACTGCGCGATGGGCTCGCCCAGGGGCCGGCCGGCGATCAGCAACAGCCGCGCGCCCTCCTCGCCCGCCTGCAGACGCACGCCGTCGCTGCCCGGCGTGTTGGCCAGGATGGCCATGCGCTGCTGCGGCACGGTGCAGCCGCTGTCGAAGCGCGCGCCACCGCGGTAGACGTAGACAAACGCGTTGTGGCTGTCCGGCAGGGCGTGCTCGAAGCGGGCGCCGGGCGGCAGGTGCACGTCCAGATAGACGGGCTCGGTGTGCTCGCGCTGGACCGCGCCCGCCACGCCGCGGTGCTCGCCGGCGATGACGCGCACCACCACGCCCTCGCCTTCCCACTGCGGGATCTCGCTGCTCGGGATGTCGCGGTACCAGGGCTCGCAGAGCTTGCTGCGGCCCGGCAGGTTGAGCCACAGCTGGAAGCCCTCCATGCGGCCCGCTTCCTGCTCCGGCAGCTCGGAATGGATCACCCCGCGACCCGCCGTCATCCACTGCACGCCGCCGCTCTGCAGCAGGCCCTCGTGGCCGGCTGAATCGCGATGGCGCATGCGGCCTTCGAGCATGTAGGTGATGGTCTCGAAGCCGCGGTGCGGGTGGTCGGGGAAGCCGGCGATGTAGTCGTCGGCCTGATCGGAACCGAAGGCGTCCAGCATCAGGAAGGGGTCCAGGCGCTGCTGCAGGGTGTGGGTCAGCACCCGGGTCAGCTTGACGCCCGCGCCATCGCTGGTGGGCTGGCCGGTGACCAGGCGTTCCACCTGGCGCGGCTGGTTCACGGTCTGCTGCAGGGTTTGCAGGCTGGCTTGCATGAGGACTCTCCTTTCGATGCGGGCCGCGGCTCAGGGGCTGCGGCGCCGGGGCCAGTGGGCCCAGCCAACGGCAAGGAGGCAGCTGATCATCAGCACGCTGAACTCCATGCCGCCCTCTCCCGGGCCAACGACGTACCAGCCCAGGGGGTAGTGAAACACCACGATCCCGGTCAGCAGCACCACCACGTGGGCTGCGCAGGCCGGCACCACCAGGCGGCCCGCCAGCATCAGCAGGCTCGCGGCCGTCTGGGTCAGCAGCACCGCCCAGGCCAGGGCCCCGCCGAAGGGGAAGCCCAGCGAGGACAGGTACTCGCCGAAACGCGGAATGTTCTCCGCGTGAAAGTAACCGTGCAGCGGGTGCATCAGGATGGTGAGCGCCACCGCCCATCGCACCAGCGTCACGCTGGCCTGAGCCTGTGTGGGCTCGCTTCGGATCCAGGTTGCCAGCATCTTGCGCTCCTCCTCGCGGACCTCGGGGCCCCGTTGAAATGCGCGCGATGGTGACATGCCCCGGGTCAGCAGACCGCCTCCGCAGGCCAGGACTTACCCTCAGGCAGGCTGGGCCTCCGCCTGGAACAGGGCGGCGATCTGCTCACGGGCGCCAGCCAGGCCGCGGGCCTCGGCGTCCGGGCCCATGGCCAGGCCCTCGGCATAGATGAAGTGCAGGTCCGTCATGCCCAGAAAGCCCAGCACGGTCTTCAGGTAGGGAACCATGGTGTCGGCCGGCTGGTCGCGGTAGATGCCGCCGCGGGTCAGCACGATGTAGACCTTCTTGCCCGACAGCAGGCCCTCGGGGCCGTTGGCGGTGTAGCGGAAGGTGACGCCGGCCTTGGCGATGGCGTCGATCCAGTGCTTCAGCTGCGTGGGGATGCCGAAGTTGATCATGGGCACGGCCAGCACCAGCACGTCCTGGGCCTTGACCTGCTCGATCAGGGCCATGTCCTGGGCCACGCGGGCGGCCTGGGCCTCGCTGCGCTGCTCGGCCGGGGTGAACAGGGCCTGGAGGGTGGCTTCGTCGAGCTCGGGCAGGGACTGCTGGCCCAGGTCCAGCACGTCCAGCTGGGCGGCGGGCTGGCGTTCGCGCAGGGCGGCGACCAGCTCATTGGCCAGGCGGGTGGAGTGGGAGCCCTGGCCGTTGTCTTGCAGGCGGCGGGCGCTGGTGTTGATTTGCAGAATGTTCATACCGGGCTCCTTGGTCGCCGCGGCGCGGCGTGTTGATGGCATGGCTGAACTTTATTGATCGCACCGCAGCACCAGAAGACCAGCAAATGGATAAGATTGTTCCACCAAAGGAACAATCCCCATGAGCCTGGAAGCCGACGACCTGCTGCTCTTCGCCCGCGTGATGGAGGCCGGCAGCTTCAGCCGGGCGGCGGAGCGCCTGCATCTGCCCAAGTCCACGGTGTCGCGCCGCATGGCTGCACTGGAAGAGCGCCTGGGGGAGAAGCTGCTGCAGCGCTCCACCCGGCGGCTGGCGCTCACCGAGTTCGGCCAGGGCGTGCTGGAGCATGCGCGGGTGGTGGCCTCGGAGGTCGACGGCGCGCTGGCGCTGGCCCTGCACCGCCAGCAACGGCCGCGCGGGCGGCTCAAGGTGTCCATGCCCGGGGACTTCGCCCAGCAGGCCCTGCCCGACATGCTCGCCCGCTTCGTGCGCGACAACCCCGAGGTGCAGCTGGAGCTGGACCTCTCACCCCGCCGCGTGGACCTGATCGCCGAGGGCTTCGACCTGGCCATCCGCATGGGCGCGCTGCCCGAAGACTCGCAGCTGGCCGCGCGGCGCCTGGCCCTCATCGGCACCGGGCTCTATGCCTCGCCGGGCTACCTGGCGCTGCATGGCGAGCCGCAGCTGCCCGAGGCGCTCAGCAGCATGCACGGGCTGATGATCCTCAGCCGCCATGGCGACGCCCAGCCCTGGAAGCTGCGCCGAGGCGAGGAGCCGACGCGGGAGCACTGGGAAGGCCTGCCGCAGCTCAAGACCCTGGTCAACGCGCCCGACATGCTGCTGCGCATGGCCTGCGCCGACGTGGGCATCACCGCCGTGGGCTCGCATTTTGCGCAGCCCTTCGTGGACCGGGGCGAACTGGTGCGGGTACTGCCCGACTGGGAGCTGCCGCCGGTGCCCTGCTGGGCCGTCTTCCCGGAGCGCCGCCTGATGCCGCTGCGCACCCGGGCCTTCCTGGACGCCATGGTGGAGGTGCTCAGCCGCTGCCCCAAGGCGGTGGCCGGCTGAGGCGCCGGCCGGGCCGGTTCAGTCCAGCTTGAAGCCGATCTCCACCGTGGCTTCGCGCTGCTTGGGGATGGGCGCGAACTTCCATTGCTGGACCGCCGCGATGGCGCTGGAGGCCAGGCGCTTGTTGGCGTTGCCCAGGCTCTCGACCTTGGTGGTCGTGCCATCCGGCTTGACCTGGAAGCGCACCATCACCGAGCCACTGCGGATGTTGCTGGCCAGCTGGCGGGGGATGTCGGGGTCGACCTTCTGGATCAGGCGCAGGGCCACCTCTTCCTCCGGCTCGGGCGCCGGCGCGGCGCGGGTGGGCTCGGTGGCCGGCGGTGCAGGCGGCGTGGCCGGGGCTGCGGCCACCAGCTCGGGCTTGGGCGCCGGAGCCTCGGGCTCACGGCCGGCAGCGAGCTGCTGTTCCTGGCTGGCCGCCGGGGCGGGCACGGAGGCTGCCGCCTGCGCGGTCGGCGCCGCGGCGGCAGGCGTCGGGGCTGGCGCCGTGGCGACGGCGGGCTTGGGTGCCGGCGCCTTGGCGGCCGGCGCCGGCTTGGGCGCCGGGGCCGGCGCCTCAGGCTTGGCGGAATGCGTGGCGTGGAACTTGATCCATTGCAGGACCTTGTCGGCGTCCCGCTTGGCACGGTCGGAATCGCTGATGCCCGAGGCGGACCCCGCCTTGCCGGCCGGCTCGGCCGTCTGGGCAGACGCAGGAACGCTGAACAGCAACTGGCAGGCCAGCGCCAACGCGGTGGCGGAATACAGCTTGGTGGACATGCTCATTGCAACCCTAAGACCCCTGGCACGGCGTCGTGCCATCCCACGAACGGCGGCACCTCTGTGGGTGCGTCCGCTGTTCTGATTCAACAAAGCAGGCGGTCTCTAGCGCCTATGACTTTCGGTAACAAGTGTCTCGCACCGGTCTGCAAGCGGCACTGCGGGATTCCCCCGAGCCGGCGTGCAGATCGCACGCTTGCTTCTATACTCGCGGCTTGCTCCGGGGAGCCCTGATGCGCCAAGGCGATGGCTTTGGCGTCGGGCTGAGACGTGGTGGAAGCCATGGACCCGCTGAACTTGATCCGGTTCGTACCGGCGTAAGAAGAGCCTGCCAGCCCGTGCTTCCTGCCGGGGCTGCGGGCCCTGGACCCAGGGCCGCCATCCACCCTCGATGGCGTACCGCGGCATCCATGGCCCCACCCCCTGAACGCCTCGCTGGCGCCCTCGCGCCCCGACCCGTCCTGCTCGGCCTCCGGACCTCACCTGGAGACCGTGCATGAACAGCATCACCGACCCCGGCCTGGACGCCGACAGCCCCCTGGCTCAATCCCTGAGCCAGTCCCTGCAACTCACGCGCGAGCCCCTGCCGGCCTCGCGCAAGATCCACCTGCCAGGCCAGCTCCATCCGGACCTGCGCGTGCCGCTGCGCGAGATCGCGCTGACCAATGGCGAGCGCATCAGCGTCTACGACCCCTCCGGCCCCTACACCGATCCCGGCGCTGCCATCGACGTCAAGAAAGGCCTGCCCACGCCGCGCGCAGCCTGGGTCGAGGCCCGCGGAGACACGCAGGCCTATGAGGGCCGCCCCCTCCAGCTGATCGACGACGGCCTGCGCGACCAGGAACAGCAGCTGCGCCTGCGCGAGCTCAGCGCCGGGCTGCAGCGTCAGCCGCGCCGGGCCAAGGCGGGCGCCAATGTCAGCCAGATGCACTACGCGCGCCGCGGCCTCATCACGCCCGAGATGGAATTCGTGGCCATCCGCGAGAACCAGCGCCTCGAATGGATGCGCGAGTACGAGGCTGACGCCGAGCGCCAGCAGCGCCTGGCCGGCAACCCCTTCGGGGCCAGCATTCCGGACGTCATCACGCCGGAATTCGTGCGCGACGAGATCGCCCGCGGCCGCGCCATCATCCCCGCCAACATCAACCACCCGGAGCTGGAGCCGATGATCATCGGCCGCAACTTCCTGGTGAAGGTCAACGCCAACATCGGCAACTCGGCGGTCAGCTCCTCCATCGAGGAAGAGGTCGAGAAGCTGGTCTGGGCCACGCGCTGGGGCGCGGACACGGTCATGGACCTCAGCACCGGCCGCAACATCCACACCACCCGCGACTGGATCATCCGCAACAGCCCCGTGCCCATCGGCACCGTGCCGATCTACCAGGCGCTGGAGAAGGTCGGCGGCGTGGCCGAGGAGCTGACCTGGGAGCTCTTCCGCGACACGCTGATCGAGCAGGCCGAGCAAGGGGTGGACTACTTCACCATCCATGCCGGCGTGCGCCTGCCCTTCGTGCCGATGACGGTCAAGCGCCGCACGGGCATCGTCTCGCGCGGGGGCTCCATCCTGGCCAAGTGGTGCATCGCGCATCACCGCGAGAACTTCCTCTACACGCACTTCGAGGAGATCTGCGAAATCATGAAAGCCTACGACGTCAGCTTCTCGCTGGGCGACGGCCTTCGCCCCGGCTCGCTGGCGGACGCCAATGACGAGGCCCAGTTCGCCGAGCTGCGCACCCTGGGCGAGCTGACCAAGATCGCCTGGAAGCACGAGGTTCAGACCATGATCGAAGGCCCCGGCCATGTGCCCATGCACATGATCCAGGCCAACATGACCGAGCAGCTCAAGCACTGCGATGAAGCGCCCTTCTACACCCTGGGCCCGCTGACCACTGACATCGCCCCAGGCTACGACCACATCACCAGCGGCATCGGCGCCGCGATGATCGGCTGGTTCGGCTGCGCCATGCTGTGCTACGTAACGCCCAAGGAGCACCTGGGCCTGCCCGACCGCGAGGACGTCAAGCAGGGCCTGATGGCCTACAGGATCGCCGCCCACGCGGCCGACATCGCCAAGGGCCACCCCGGCGCGCGGGCCCGCGACGATGCGCTCTCCAAGGCCCGCTTCGAGTTCCGCTGGGAGGACCAGTTCAACCTGGGCCTGGACCCCGAGACGGCGCGCGAGTTCCATGACGAGACCCTGCCCAAGGACAGCGCCAAGGTCGCCCACTTCTGCTCCATGTGCGGCCCCAAGTTCTGCTCCATGAAGATCACGCAGGACGTGCGCGACTACTCGGCCAAGCTGGAGCAGGAGGCCGGCATGCAGGCCAAGAGCGAGGAGTTCAAGGCCCAGGGCGGCGAGCTCTACATCCCCATCCAGAAGGCCTGAGGCCGCACCGGGAGCACGCATGAGCGCCACCATCGCCATCGCGGGCGCCGGCCTGGCCGGGCGCCTCTTCGCCTGGGCCCTGGCCCGGGCCGGCCACCGCGTGCAGGTCTTCGACGCAAGACCCGGCCCCGAGCCCCTGTTCGACGGCCAGGGTGCGGCAGCCTTCACCGCGGCCGGCATGCTGAGCCCGCTGGCCGAGTTGGAAAAGGCCGAGCCGGCCATCGCGGCGGCGGGCTGGCGCTCCCTGGCGCTGTGGCCTGCCGTCGTTCGCCAGCTGGCCTCGCGCCAGCCGGTGGGCCTGCAGCTGAACGGCAGCCTGTTGCTGGCCCAGCGCAGCGACGTCGGCGCCGCGCAGCGGGTGCTGGGTCGCCTGCAGCAGCCCGGCCTGGAGGCCTTCCCGCAGCCCCAGCCGCTGGAGCCCCAGGCCCTGGCCGCGCTGGAGCCCGCCCTGCGGCGCAGCCCGGGCCTGCTGGCCTGGCTGCTGCCAGGCGAGGGTCTGGTCCATCCGCTGGAGGCCATGGCCGCGCTGCACGCCGATGCCCCCGATTGCGCCTGGCACTGGTCGCAGCCCGTGGCCCGCTGCGAGCCCGGCTGGCTGCAGCTGGACGACAGCCGCATCGATGCAGACTGGGTCATCGACTGCCGCGGCCTGGGTGCCCAGGCCCAGCTGCCGGCGCTGCGCGGCGTGCGCGGCGAGGTCATCGCCCTGGACGCCGCGGGCCACGGCCTGACGCGGGCCGTGCGCCTGCTGCATCCGCGCCACCGCGTCTACCTTGTGCCACGCACCGCCGACCAGCTGCTGATCGGCGCGACCGAGGTCGAGAGCGAGGACCGCAGCCCGGTGAGCCTGCAAAGCGCCGTCGAGCTGATGGCCGCAGCCCACAGCGTGATGCCGCAACTGGCCGAGGCCCGCATCGTGCGCCTGGACCGCAACCTGCGCCCCGCCTTCCCCGACCACCAGCCCCACCTGCACCACGAGCCCGGCCTGCTGCGCCTCAACGGCCTGTACCGCCACGGCTGGCTGCTGGCGCCCGCGCTGGTCGACCAACTGCTCAAGGGCAGCGGCCTCGGCGCGCTGCCGCACATGCCATGAACACTGCCAAAAGTCCCCGCATCGACCACTACGCCACCACCGTGCCCAGCAGCCTGCGCGTGCACCTGGACGGCCAGGCCATGGACGTTCCCGAAGGCTGCAGCCTGGCCCAGCTCCTGAGCCTGCTGGGCCAGTCGCCCGAGGCCGTGGCGACCGCCGTCAACGGCCAGCACGTCCCGCGCGAGGCGCGTGCCGTGCACGCCCTGGAGGCGGGCGACCAGATCCTGCTGTTCCGCCCCATCGTGGGCGGTTGAGGACATGCCCATGGACGATCTGCTCCACATCGACGGCCGCGCCCTGCGCAGCCGCTTCTTCATCGGCTCTGCGGGCTATCCCAGCCCGCAGGTGCTGGGCGAGGCCATCCGTGCCTCGCAAAGCCAGGTGCTCACGGTCGGGCTCAAGCGCAGCCTGCAGGGCGCGGGCGACAACGGCGCCGTGGCCCTGGCCCTGCAGGCCATCCAGGCCCAGGGCGGCCACCTGCTGCCCAACACCGCCGGCTGCCGCAGCGCGCGCGAGGCGGTCACGCTGGCCCAGATGGCCCGCGAGGTCTACGGCACCGCCTGGATCAAGCTGGAGGTGACGGGCGACGAGCACACCCTGCAGCCCGACCCCTTCGAGCTGCTCAGCGCCGCCGAGCAGCTGGTCCGCCAGGGCTTCACCGTCTTCCCCTACTGCACCGAGGACCTGGTGCTGTGCCGCCGCCTGCTGGACGCCGGCTGCGAGGTGCTCATGCCCTGGGGCGCGCCCATCGGCTCGGGCCAGGGCCTGCTGCACCGCCATGGCCTGCGCACGCTGCGCGAGCGACTGCCGGACGCCGTGCTGATCGTCGACGCCGGCCTGGGCGCGCCTTCTCATGCGGCCGAGGCGCTGGAGCTGGGCTTCGACGCCGTGCTGCTGAACTCGGCCGTGGCCCAGGCCCGCGACCCGGTGCGCATGGCCGCGGCCTTCCGCGACGCCGTCAGCGCCGGCCGGTCGGCCTGGCGCGCCGGGCTGATGGCGCCGCAGGACTTCGCCGTGGCCAGCACGCCGGTGGGCGACCACGCCTTCCTGCTCGGATGACATCCATGGCACAAACCCTGCCCTCCGCCCTGCCCCACCCCTGCCTGCCCTCGCCCTGGTTCGAGGCACCGGACCCCGCCCTGGAACGACTGCCCGCCTGGCATGAGGCCCCTGCGCCTCCCGTCATCTGGAGCGTCGCCGGCCATGACAGCGGCGGCGCCGCCGGCCTCAGCGCTGACGCCCGTGCGGCGGCCGCGCTGGGCGTGCACCTGTGCCCCGTGGTGGCCGCGGTCACCGCGCAGAACTCCCTGGGCGTGGAGGCCGTGCACGCGCTGCCGGGCGCCCAGATCCGCGCGCAGCTCGCCGCGCTGAGGCAAGACCTGACCCCGCGGGTGATCAAGACCGGCCTGCTGGGCAGCGTGGACGCCGTCGAGGCCCTGCTGGAGGTGCTGGCCCAGCTGCGTGCGCAGGGCCGGCGCGTGGACCTGGTCGTCGACCCGGTGCTGGGCGCCAGCGCCGGCGGGGCGGCCTTCTGCGACGAGGCCCTGCTGCAGGCCTGTCGCGAACGCCTGCTGCCCGCCGCCACGCTGATCACCCCCAACCGCCGCGAGGCCCTGCGGCTGCTGCAGCACCTGCCCGGCGCCGAGGCGCGCGCCGGCCTGGACGTGCCCGCGCTTGCCGCCGCGCTGCGCCATCACCTGGCCCCGCAGGCCGGCGTGTGCATCACCGGCGGCGACGACGCCCTGCCCGTGCCCGGTGCGCAAGACCTGGCCCTGGACTGGCTGGACCTGCCCGACCAGGGCCAGGGCAGCAGCCCCGCCCTGCGCGGCTGGCTGGCCCTGCCCCGCCTGCGGCAGGCGCCGCTGCATCACCATGGCAGCGGCTGCACCTTCGCCAGCGCCGCCGCGGCTGCCCTGGCCCGCGGCTTCCCGGTGGGCGACGCCCTGGTACTGGCCAAGATGTGCAGCTGGCACGGCCTGCGCCAGGGCCATGCCGCCGGCGCGGGCCCCGGCCCGCTGCGCCCGACGCCGGACTTCATCCACAGCCCCGAGGCCCTGCCTGTGATGGGCTTCGGCGACGAGACCCGACCCGACGCCACCACGCTGGCGCGCTGGACGGCCGTGCTCTCGGGCACGGCCGGTGCAGCGGACATGGGCAAAGGGCTCTACGGCATCGTGGACGACGAGCAAGGGCTGGCCGCGGTGGCGGGCGCCGGCCTCGCGCATCTGCAGCTGCGCAGCAAGACCGCACCGGACGACGACAGCGCCGCGCTGCGCCGGCGCATCGCCGCCGCCGTGCAGTGCATGCGCGGCCACCCCGGCACCCGCTTCTGGGTCAACGACCACTGGCAGCTGGCCCTCGAGCTGGGAGCCGGCGGCATCCACCTGGGCCAGGAAGACTGGGCCTGCCTGGACGCCGCCCAGCGCCTGCACATCCTGGACAGCGGTGCCGCCCTGGGCCTCTCCAGCCACAGCCTGTGGGAGCTGGCCCGGGCCCGCGGCCTGGCGCCCGCCTACATCGCCTGCGGCCCCGTCTGGGCGACGACGACCAAGCGCATGCCCTGGCTGGCTCAGGGTCTGAGCCAGCTGGCCTGGTGGGCGCGCATGGCCGGGCGGCCAGTGGTGGCGATCGGAGGCGTGCTGGCGCCGGAGCAGGTCGAGGCGGCCGCCCGTGCGGGCGCGTCCGCCGTGTGCCTGGTGCGCGGGCTCGCCCCAGAGCGCCTGGAGGCCTACCGCGCGGCCTGGCGGGCCGGTCGCCGGGACGTCAGCGGCTGAGTCCCCGGGCCTCGATGGCCCAGACCGCCTCGACGCGGCCCGCACGGTGCGCGACGATCGCATCGTGCAGGTTCAGCGTGGGGTCGCAGTGACCCGGCACCAGCAGGACCTGCTCGCCCAGGCGCGGCTTGGCGCCGCCGGGCGTGCGGCACTGCAGGATGCCGTGCTCGTCATTGGCCGAGACATAGTCCCAGCGCTCGCTGGGGCTGCCGGCCTCCCAGACCCAGGGCATGCCCGACTCGGCAGACAGGGACTTGAGCCCGGCATCCAGCACCGCGCGGTCGCCGGTGCCCTCGCTCATCACCCGGCTGGCCAGCAGCAGGCTGTGCTCGAAGCGCAGGCCGTCGTCGGCCGTCTCGTTGCGGCCGTAGTCCGCATCCATGAAGACATAGGAGCCGGGCTGCAGCTCGGTGTAGAGCCCCAGGCCCAGGTCGAAGGCGGCGCTGCCGGTGCCGCCGCCGGTGACGGTCTCGCAGGCAATGCCCTCGTCCAGCAGGTCCCGCACCACGAGGCGGGCGCGCTCGGTGGCGCGCAGCACGGCCTCGCGGCGGACCTCCGCGCCGCGCACATGCTGCAGGCCGCCCTGGTAGGCCTGCAGGCCCTTGAAGCGCAGCTGGCCGGCGTACTGCGCGATCACCTCGACCAGGCGCAGCACCGCCGGCGCGTCGGCCACGCCGCAGCGGTCCTGGCCGATATTGATCTCGACCAGCAGCTCCAGCCGACTGCCGGCCTGCTCGCAGGCCTGGGCCAGCTGCTCCACCTGCTGTTCGTGGTCCACGCAGACGCTCATGCGCGCATGGCCGGCCAGCGCGGCCAGCAGCCGGGCCTTGGCCTCGCCGATGAGCTCGTTGCTCACGAGGATGTCCGGAATGCCCGCCGCCACGAAGGGGATGGCCTCGCTGACCTTCTGGCAGCAGATGCCCACCGCGCCCGCCCGCATCTGGGCCTGGGCGATGGCCACGCACTTGTGCGCCTTGGCATGCGGACGCAGGGCCAGGCCGGCGGAGTCGGCCGCGGCCTGCATCTGCCGCACATTGCGCTCGAAGGCGTCCAGATCCAGCAGCAGGGCCGGGCTGTCCACGGCACTCAGCAGATCACCGGGCCTGGCGGCCGGCGGCAGCAGCGAAGAAAGGAGGTCGGACGGTTTCATCGCGCCATTGTGACCCAGCCTGCTAGCGCTTCAAGCCCGCGCCCGCATCCTCAAGCCGTACAGGTTGACGGGATGAAAACCCCGCGCAAAGCCCCTATTCATCCATAAAAAGTGGGATGCTCAGCCTTCACAGCGGCGAAACACTGCCCGCTCAACCTTGCTTCACTGAGGAGAGCGCCATGGCCCAGACCCGTCTCTATTCGCACCAGCAGCTGATGAACGACCCCACGCTCTTCATGGGGCAGGTGCCGCTCATCGCCCACGGGGATTCCTGGTTTTCCTTCGGGGACTTCTTCCCGACCAAGACGCGCTCCCTGCTGGACTTCTTCCAGTTCGGCCGTGACGCCGGCATCGTCAACTACGCCATGCCGGGGCAGAAGCTCAAGGACTACCCCGATCCGCAGCGCTATGCCAAGTTCCACCTGGCCATGACCTTGCGCGGCATGCCCCGCTGGGGCGCGCTGCTGCTCTCGGGCGGCGGCAACGACATGATCGCCTGGCTGCGCCGCGGCCCGGGCACCGACCTCAGCCAGCGCCTGCTGCGCTCACAGGCCGAGTGGCTGCCGGAGCACTTCGGGCCGCTGCGCTATGTCTCGGAGCATGGCTGGAGCCATCTCTGCGCCGAGCTGCTGCAGGCCTACACCGAGCTGGACGCCCTGCGCGACCAGTGCGCCAACCCCCAGGCCCCCATGGTCACCCATGTCTACGATTACATGGTCCCGCGCTTCGCCTACGCCGCCGGCGGGCTGGCCGGGCCCTGGTGCGCGCCCAGCCTGCAGACCTTCCAGATTCCCGCCGAGGCCTGGGCGCCGATCATGCGCATCCTGGTGGACTGGAACCACAGCTTCCTCACTCACACCGTGCAGAACTGCATCGGCAACTTCGTGGTGCTGGACACGCGCGGCGTCAGCCAGCCCGCGGAGGCCGGCAGCACCGGCCGCAGCGGCGACTGGCAGAACGAGATCCACCTGACGCCCGAGGGCTACGACAAGCTGGCCCGCCGCAGCTGCAATGACACCCTGGCCAGCCTGGTGGCGGGCTACGAGATCTGAGGCGCAGCCGCGAGGGGGGCAGGCGCGGCGCACAGATCGCGCGGCCGCGATCGCCAGGCGCAGGCTGGCGGGCATACTGCGCGGTCGCCACCGTGGGCCCTTCGGCCCGTCACGGTGAAGCCCCTGCCGCCCGCCCTGCCCGCCGATGTCCACCCTTGCCCTGCTGCTCGTCCTGGCCGCCGCCCTGTGCCATGCCCTCTGGAACCTGGTCGCCAAGCGCCAGGGCGGAGGCAGCGAGCTGGTGCTGATCAGCGCGATCCTGGTCAGCGTGGTCTGGGCGCCGCTGGCCGTCTGGCAGGGCTGGGACACGCTGCCGACGCTGGGTCGGGTGGAGTGGGCCGCCCTGGTCGCCAGCACCGTGCTGCACCTGGTCTATTTCCGCTGCCTGCTGCATGGCTACCAGGTCTCGGACCTCACCGTCGTCTACCCCGTGGCACGCGGCAGCGGCCCCCTGCTGAGCACGGCCGGCGCCGTGCTGGTGCTGGGCGAGCGGCTCAGCCTGGCCGGCGGCCTGGGCGCGCTGATGGTGGTGGGCGGCGTCTTCCTGATCGCCGGCGGCCCGGCCCTGTGGCGCCAGGCCCATGACGCCGCGCGCCGCGAGCGCACGCTGCGCGGCCTGCGCTGGGGTGCGCTGACCGGGGTCTGCATTGCCGGCTACACCCTGCTGGACGGCTATTCGGTCAAGGTGCTGATGATCTCGCCCATCGTGCTGGACTACGTCGCCAACGTGCTGCGCGTCCCGATGATGCTGCCGGTGGCCCTGCGCGACCCGGCGGCTTTCAAGGCGGCCTGGCGCCGGCTGTGGAAGGCCGGCCTGGCCATCGCCGTCCTGAGCCCCGCGAGCTATGTGATGGTGCTGTACGCCATGCGCATCGCCCCGCTGAGCCATGTGGCGCCGGCACGCGAGCTGTCCATGCTGTTCGCGGCCCTGGCCGGCGGCAGCCTGCTGGGCGAGGGCGACCGCCTGCTGCGCCTGCTGGGCGCGGCCTGCATCGCCCTGGGCGTGATGGGGCTGGCGCTGGCCTGAGTCCTGCGCAGGCTCGGCGGCCGGCTGGAACTCAGGGCGAGGCGAAGTCCTGCGTCCAGGTCAGGCGGCCCGTGCCGCCGTTGGCGCGCAGGCAGGCCAGGCCCATGTCCTTGAAGCGGGCGTTCATGAGGTTGCGGCAGTGGCCCTCGCTGCCCATCCAGGCCTGCACCACCGATTCCACCGTGGGCTGGCCGGCGGCGATGTTCTCGCCCCAGGACGTCCAGCGATAGCCCGCCTCACTGATGCGCTGGCCGGCATTGCTGCCGTCCGAGCCGGTGTGGTCGAAGAAGTTGTGGCTCACCATGTCCTGCGAATGGCGGCGGGCGGCGTCGGTGAGGGCGGCGCTCCAGCGCAGGGCCGTGACCGGCGGCATGGCCTGGCTGCCGCACACGGCCCCGCGCTGGCGCTGCTCATTCACCAGGCGCAGCGCAGTGGCCTGGAAGTCGGGCAGGCCGCAATCGGCAGCGGTGGGGCCGGGTGCGGGGGTGGGGGTTGGCGAGGGGATCGGCGTAGGCGTAGGCGTGGGCGTGGGCGTAGGCGTAGGCGTAGGCGTAGGCGTAGGCGTAGGCGTAGGCGTAGGCGTGGGTGTGGGTGTGGGTGTGGGCGCAGGTGCGGGCGCAGGGCTCGGCGCCGGCGCGCTGGCGGAGCCTCCACCCCCGCAGGCCTGCAGCAGCAGGGCGGCGCCCAGCAGGCAGGAGGCGGCAAGGGTCGGGCGCTGAAGGACGGGCATGGGCGGGGCAATTCGTGTCGTGACAGGCGGCGCATTGTGCGGGGCTGGCCGGCGCCCGGGGCATCGGCGCAACATCTGCACACGCTCGCTCGCAGCTTGTTGCCGCGCCCGGCCCTGGCCCGGCAGCGCCGCAAGCGGTGAAGTCCCCAGGCGTCAAGGCGGCGGCCGGGTGCTAGGCTGCCAGCCTTCTCCGCCCGGTCCCCTCCCATGATTCCCATGCCTCCGCCCGGCACGGTCCTGCCGCCCATTCCTCCCACCGCTCCGCGTCTGGCCGACGACGGCCTGGAGCAGGGCCGCAACTACTGGGTCTGCGATGACATCCTCCCCAATGCCGCCGGGATCCGCGAGCGCTGCCTGCGCCACCAGGGCTGGCACTACGGCTTCCCGCATGCAAAGGAGAGCTGGCCGGGCATGCGCTTCCATGGCGCGCTGGACGCTGCCGAGCTGGCCCAGATCGAAAGCCGCGTGCGCGAGCTCACCGGCGCCCGGCGCCTGTGGGTGGGCACCGCGCCCAACGGCGCCACCCTGGACTTCAACGTCGCGCAGCTGGTGGGCGAGAAGGAATGCGGCGCCCGCCCCCACACCGACCGCCGCGACCTCTGCACCTACGCCGCCGTGCTCTACCTGCATCCCGATCCGCCGGCCGCCAGTGGCACCAGCTTCTACCGCCTGCGCTATCCCAACGGCGCCATGGGCGGCAACCTGGTGGGCGCGCCGCACAAGAACCTGGTCGACGCCCTCAATGTGCGCAGCCTGCCGCCACAGGCCTGGTACGAGGAGTGCCGCGTGGACAACCGCTTCAACCGCCTGCTGGTCTACAAGGCCGCCCTGGTCCACAGCGCGACCCGCTATTTCGGCGAGGCCCTCGAGGACAAGCGCCTGACCGCCGTCTTCTTCTGGCTCGCGGAGCACTGAGCGCGCACCGGGGCACGGACTTCTTCACGCTCTCCTCGCCCCTGCAGCGCCCACCTTGCCCGCCGGGCTTGCCAGTGCCCGGGCGCTGGGCTAGCGTTCGTCAACGCCCCGGAATGCCACCATGAAAAAGATACTGATCGTCGATGACCAGCACGAGATCCGCGAGCTGCTGCGCATGACGCTGGAGCTCGCGCAGAGCTTCAGCATCAGCGAGGCCGGCACGGCGGCCGAGGCGCTGGAACGGGTCCGCCACGACGGCCCCGAGCTGGTCTTGATGGATGTCATGCTGCCGGGCGGCATGAGCGGCCTTGAGGCCTGCCGCCTGATCAAGCAGATGCCCGAGGCGCGCCCGACCCCCAAGGTGATCATCGTCAGCGCCCGCCCCTTCGAGGACCTGCGCGCGGAGTTCGAGGCCTCGGGCGCCGACCTCTTCATCGCCAAGCCCTTCGGGCCCATGCAGCTGGTGCAGGGCATCAGCAAGCTCTACAGCCAGCCCCCCGGCTGAGCTGCTGCGCGGGCCTGCCGGCCGGCATTGCCTGCACCACACCGCCTCTTCACGGCCTGCCGCAGCGCAGGCCTGTCTCTTTCAAGCGCTCCCTGCGCCTCGCACCCTCGACACCATGCCAGTTCTGCTCCATCGCCCCGCCCTCATTGCCCACAGCCTGCTGATGGCGGGCGCCTTCAGCCTCAGCCCTGTCCTGGCCGCAGTGGCTGGCGCGGCCGCCTCACCGTCACCCTCGCCCTCGACCGCTCCCGCCACCCAGGCCGCTGCCAGCGTTGCCCGGCGGGCCATCGTCCACAGCGACTACGCCCACTGGCGCAGCGTGCAGGGCGCCGCCCTCTCGCGGGACGGCCGCTTCGCCGCCTATGCCCTCGTGGGCCAGGAGAGTGATGGCGAGCTGGTGGTGCGGCGCCTGGCGGACGGCCAGGAATGGCGCGTGCCACGCGGCCTGCAGCCGCAGTTCAGCGCCGACGGCCGCTTCCTCGCCTTCGCCCAGGCCCCCACGCGCGCCGCGCAGGACCAGGCCAGGAAGGACAAGAAGAAGGGCGACGACGCCCCCAAGCCGGGCGCCGGCTGGATGGACCTGGCCAGCGGCCAGTTCGAGACTGTGGACCGCGTCAAGCGCTTCGCCTTCGCCGAGGACGGCGGCACCCGTCTGGCACTGTGGCTGGAGCCCCCCGCCAAACTCGACAAGCAGCCCGACAAAAAGGCGGCCGGCAGCGGCGCCAGGACCGATCAGGTCACGGAGGACAGCGACCAGACGGCGCCCAACGAGCACGGTTTCTTCGGCGCCAGCCATGCCAGCGCCGAAGCCGGCAAGAAGAAGGAAACGGGCAGCCCGCTGCTGCTGGTGAATCCGGCGGACGGCCAGCGCCAGCGCCTGGAGGACGTCAGCGGCTTCGCCTGGAGCCGTGACGGCCGCTGGCTGGCCTTTGCGGTCAGCACGGCCCCCGCCAAGGACAGCAAGGACACCAAGCCGGCTGCGCCCACGCGCGACGGCGCCTACCTGCTGCCCGCCGAAGGTGGCGCCCCCCGGCTGCTGCTGGGCGGCGCCGGCGTGTACAAGCAGCTGCAGTTCGACGAGGCGGGGCAGCAGCTGGCCTTCGTCAGCAACCGCGATCACCTCAGCCAGCATCCCGAAGCCAGGGACACCAAGGACGCCGGCAAGGACGAGGCCAAGCCCCCCGCCACGCCCTTCAAGCTCTACCTCTGGCAGGCCGCCGGCAAGCCCGACGCCGTGGAGCTGCTGGCCGCCGGCAGCCCGGGCCTGCGCGAGGGCTATGCGCCCAGCGAGCATGCCAGCCTGCGCTTCAGCAAGGATGGCCAGCGCCTCTTCCTGGGCACCGCCGCCCTGCCCAAGGAAGCGGCGAAGGACGCACCCGAGCCGCTGAAGGTGGACCTCTGGCACTGGAAGGACCCCGAGCTGCAGTCCATGCAGAAGGTCCGCGCCGAAAAGGAGAAGCTGCGCAGCTACCGCGCCGTCATCCACCTGGGCGAGCCGGCCGGCCCGCGCTTCGTGCAGCTGGCCACGCCCGAGCTGCCCGAAGTCGTGGTCAATGACAACGCCGACTTCGCTCTGGGCTTCGACGAGCTGCCCTACCGCGCCCTGCAGTCCTGGGACGATCTGTACCGCGACGCCTACGCCGTGAACCTGCAGGACGGCAGCACGCGCCTGCTGGCCCGCAAGCTGCGCGGCATGCCCCTGCTCTCGCCCGGCGGCCGCTATGTGACGGCCTTTCTGCCCGAGCGCAAACAGTGGATGGCCTGGCGCACGCGCGACGGCAGCGAGCGCGCCCTGACGGCGGCCATCAAGGGCGAGCACTTCGAGAACGTGGAGCGCGACGTCGTCGAGCCCGCCGGCGCCTACGGCCAGGTCGGCTGGATGGACGAGGACCGCGCCGTGGTGCTCAATGCGCAATACCACCTCTGGTCCGTGGACCCCGAGAGCCTGCAGGCCCGGCGCCTGACGGGCGGCCTGGCCCAGCCCCGGATCCAGCTGCGTCTGCAGCGCGTGGACGAGGACGCCGCCGACCGCGAAGAGCGGCATCACAAGCCCCTGCCCGCCGGCCCCTGGATCCTGCTGGGCACCGACGAGCAGGACAAGTCCACCGCCTTCTACCGCCTGGACCCGGCCACCGGCGCCGCGCCCGAGCGCCTGCTGCACAAGCCGCAGCTGTTGGGGGGACTGGTGAAGGCACGCAATGCCGAGGTCTGGCTGCACACCGCCCAGGACTTCCGCACTTTCCCTGACCTCTGGCTCAGCCAGGGCCCGCTGGGGCAGCAGGGCCAGCCCCAGCGCCTGTCCGACGCCAACCCGCAGCAGGCCGAGCTGCGCTGGGGCACGCAGGAGATCCTCGGCTACACCTCGGCCAAGGGCCGCAAGCTGCGCGCCCTGCTGGCCAGGCCCGATGACTTCGACCCGAAGAAGAAGTACCCGCTGATGGTCTACATCTACGAGAAGATGACGGACAACCTGCACCGCTACGTGCCGCCGGCACCGGGGCAGAACATCAACGTCAGCCGCTACGTCAGCAATGGCTACCTGGTGCTGCGGCCGGACATCGTCTACACCATCGGCCATCCGGGCCAGAGTGCGATGGACACGGTGATTCCCGCCATCCAGCAGCTGGTGAAGCAGGGCTACGTGGACGAGAAGCGCATCGGCATCCAGGGCCACAGCTGGGGCGCCTACCAGATCAACTACCTGCTGACGCGCACGACGATGTTCCGCGCCGCGGAGGCCGGTGCGTCGATGGCCAATATGGTCAGCGGCTACGGCGGCATCCGCTGGGGCACGGGCAAGAGCCGGGCCTTCCAGTACGAGCAGCAGCAGAGCCGCATCGGCGCCACGCCCTGGCAGCGGCCCGATCTGTACGTGGAGAACTCGCCCATCTTCCGCATCGACCGCGTCACCACGCCCTACCTCACCGTGCACAACGACGAGGACGATGCCGTGCCCTACTACCAGGCCATCGAGTTCTTCACCGCCCTGCGCCGCCTGGGCAAGGAGGCCTACTGGTTCAACTACAACGGCGAGAAGCACGGCCTGCGGGACCGCGACGCCCTCAAGCACTTCACCGTGCACATGGGCGAATTCTTCGACCACCACCTGCTGAACGCGCCCCGCCCTGCCTGGATGGACCAGCCCGTGCCCTATCTGGAGCGCGGCAAGCGCGACGTGATGCCGCTGTTCAGGCCGGCCGGCGTGAAGTCCCCTGAACGGCCGCCGGTGATCGAGGACCCGACGGCGCCGCCGCAGCAGCCGCTGCAGACGCGTTGAGCGCCGTCAGCCGCCGCGGCGGCCCCGTCAGTGGGCCGCCTGCGCCGGCTGCTGCCGCGCCAGGGTCTCGAAGAAGCTCTCGCTCATGGTGCCGGCGCTGAGCCGGTGCACCAGGGCCATCATGAAGCGGCGCTTGGCCGCGAGGGTCAGGTCTTGCTCGGACCAGGCCTTGACCCGGCCGGCGTAGCCCGGCGTCATCAGCCAGCCGAAGACCTCGGCCTTGTCCTCCTCGGGACCGTACTGCGCATAGCGGCTGACCAGGCCGGGCGCCGGGTGCCCCAGGTTGTGGAAGACGCCGCCATAGGCCGTCGCGCCGCCCTGGCCGTAGTCCAGGCCCTCGGGATTGAGGGCCAGCCAGGCGGGGTCGCGGTAGTAGAAGTCGCCGAAGAGCCGCTCCTCGACCAGGTGGTAGAGCTCGTGGTGCACCCGCAGCTCCATGCCGGCGGCGCACAGCGGGTTGCCATTGTCGGCATAGACCACGGCCGAGCGGTCCGGTGCCGGCATGGCCAGGCGCATCTGGGTGTCGCCCACGACCAGGTCCTTGACCAGGCCCACCTCCTGCAGTCCGGCACGCTGGAAGAAGCCGGGCTGGTAGCGCTCCAGGGCCGGCAGCACCACGGCCAGCAGGCGGCGCAGGCGGGCCAGATCAGCGGCCTGGGGGCTGAACTGCTGGGCCTGCGCATGCGCCCAGGGGCCGTCCCAGTTCACCCGCAAGCCCAGGGCCTGCAGGCGCTGGGCTGCATGGGCCTGCAGCGCGTCCAGGCCCGCGCCGGCGGGCAGGGGCAGCTCGTAGCGGAACTCCGAAGGGCATTCCATGGCCAGGCTGTCCGGGCCCTGCGCGGGACGACCGGGCGCCCCGCCCGTCCCCGGGCCCAGTGCGGCGCAGGCGCCCAGGCCCAGCATCAGCCCGGCCAGCCCGGCGCGGATTCCCATGCGCACGCTGGCGCTCCCCATTCGATGCAGCATCTCGTCGTCCTGTCTGTCCTGGTGTCGGTCGGTGCGGGTCAGCGCCGCATGGTAGCGGCCTGCGCATGGGATGATGGCGTGACGGCGCGACTGCCGCACGCCCTTCATGCCCCGCCACGTCCGGTTCCCGCCGGCCCCCCGCCATGCTCGACACCATCGAACTCCAGACCCAGGCCGAGCCCCGTGCCAGCCTCATCGTGCTGCACGGCCTGGGCGCCAGCGGCGACGACTTCGTGCCTGTCTGCCAGGCCATGGACCTGCGCAGCGTCGGCGGACTGCGGGTGCTGCTGCCCCAGGCGCCGGACCGGCCGGTGTCCATCAATGGCGGCTACCGCATGCCGGCCTGGTACGACATCGGCCTGGACGCCAGCGGGCAGCGGGTGGAGGACGAACGCGGCCTGCGTGAGTCGCAGCGCGAGATCGAGGCCCTGATCGCACAGGAGGTCGAGCGCGGCATCCCGGCGTCTCGCATCGTGCTGATGGGCTTCTCGCAGGGCGCCGCCATGACCCTGATGACCGGCCTGCGCCATGCCCAGCGCCTGGCGGGGCTGGTGGCGCTCTCGGGCTATCTGCCCCTGGCTGGCACGACCGAAGCCGAGCGCCACGCGGCCAATGCCGACGTGCCCCTGTTCCTGGCCCATGGGGACAGCGACGAGGTCGTGCCGCCCGCCCGCGGCCTGGCCAGCAGGGCCGAGCTGGAGCGCCTGGGCTTTGCCGTGCAATGGCACGGCTACCCCATGGGCCATGAGGTCAGCATGGAGGAGATCGCCGACGTGGCCGGCTTCATCCGCCAATGCCTGGCCTGAGGGTCGCCAGCCGCCGCTTCAGAAGCTCAGCACGAAGCAGGCCCCGCCCTCCGCGCGGCGCTGCAGGCGCACGCTGCCGCCCATGCCGTGCACCAGCTGGCGCACCACCGCCAGGCCGATGCCGCGCGCGCCGCTGCCGGGCTCGCGCTCACGGGTGCTGAAGAAGGGCAGGAAGATGTCCCGCTCCAGGCCGGGCGGCACGCCGGGGCCGTTATCCCGCACCTCCAGGCTCAGGCGCCCGCCGCGGCCCAGCCGCGCCTGCACCCAGGCCTGGGGCTGCGCCACCGCCTGCGTGGCCTGCTCGGCATTGCGCAGCAGGTTCAGCAGGGCCTGCTCCAGCTGGCCCGCGTCCGCCTGCAGCAGCAGGCCCGGTGAGTCGAGCTCGAAGTGCAGCGCCCCGCCGCGGGCCTGCCAGCGCGCAGACTGCAGCGCTGCCAGGCGCTCGAACAGGGCCTGCAGGGGCACGGGCTCCAGGCGGGGCGCCGGCCAGTCGCTGATGTGGCGGTAGTCGGCCACGAAGCGGGACAGGGCCTCGGCACGGCGCGCGATGGCCTCCAGCGCCACGGCCAGGTCGGCGGCGTCCTCGCCAACCGGCGCGCCCGCCTCCGCCTGCAGCTCCTGCGCGCTGCGCGCCAGCGAGGCGATGGGGGTCAGCGAGTTCATGATCTCGTGCGTCAGCACCTGCACCAGCTGGCGCCAGGCGCGCAGCGTCTCGGCCTCCAGCGCCGACTCCAGCGGCAGCAGGGCCAGCAGCCAGCCCGGCCGGCCTTCGCGCACCCAGGGCCGCGAAGCCAGCAGGCAGCGCTCCTCGCCACGTTCGGCGTCCACGCGCAGCCAGCTGCGCTGGCGGCTGGCGGGCTCGGCCTGCTCGCGCAGCTGGTCCAGCAGGGCTGCCGCGTCGCGTGCACCGCCGGGCGCCAGCCAGCGCCGCGCGGCACCGTTCAGGGCCTCGGGCTGCCCGCCCGCCTGGCACAGCCACAGGGCGACGGGCGCCTGGTCCAGCAGGGACTCGCTCAGCGCTGCGGCGCGTTCGCGGTGCCGCAGGACGGCCTCGGCGCCCTCGCCGGCCCGGCCTCGCCGGCCCAGTGCACGGGCTTCACGCCACAGAGGCAAGACCTGACCCCACATGAGGGCCAGCACCAGCAGCAGGCCCAGCGCCGCCACCACGCGGGCCCGCTGGCCGTCCGCCCAACCCCACGCCCAGCCCCACACCCAGGCGGCGGCCAGCGCCAGCGCGAGCAGGGGCAGCAGCCGCCAGGCGGTGCGGCGCATCAAGGCGTCGAGGTCCGGGCCTTCAGAGTCCATGCTTTTCCAGCCGGCGGTACAGCGCCGCGCGCGAAACGCCCAGGCGCCGCGCCGCCTCACTGATATTGCCCTGGGCCTCGCGCAGGGCCTCGTCCAGTGCGGCGCGTTCGCGCTCGGCCAGGGTCAGGCCCGGGGCCATCGCAGGCGTGGCGGCCCGGGCCTGCAGCTGGAAGTCGCCGGGCTCGAACTGCGGCCCCGGCGCCAGGATCACGGCGCGCTCGCAGGCCTGGCGCAGGTCGCGCACATTGCCAGGCCAGTCATGCGCCTGCAGCGCCTGCAGGGCCGCCGCCGCCAGCGGCCGGGGCGCGCGGCCGTGCTCGGCGGCATAGCGGGCCAGGAAATGCGTAGCCAGCTGGGGGATGTCCTCGCGCCGTGCGCGCAGCGGCGGCACACGCAGCACGATGGTGTTGAGGCGGTACAGCAGGTCGGGGCGGAAGCGCTGGGGGTCGAAGAGCGCCGTCTCGTCCAGATTGGTCGCGCTGATGATGCGGGCTTGCAGCGGCAGGGGCGCATCGGCACCCAGCGGCGTGAACTCGCGCCGCTCCAGCACCGCCAGCAGGCGGGCCTGGCCGGCCATGGAGAGGTTGCCGATCTCGTCCAGCAGCAGGGTGCCGCCGGCCGCCGCCAGGAAGCGGCCCGGGCGGTCGTGGCGTGCGTCGGTGTAGCTGCCACGGCGGTGGCCGAAGAGCTCGCTCTCCAGCAGGGTGTCGGGCAGGGAACCGAGATCCACCGCCAGCAGGGGCCCGCCGCTGCGCTTCGAGCGCGCATGCAGCTCGCGCGCCACCAGCTCCTTGCCCGCGCCCATCTCGCCCAGCACCAGCACGTGGGCGTCCGTGGCGGCCACGGCGGCGATCAGGCGACGCAGCTCCTGCATGGGCGGCGACTGCCCGAGCAAGGCGCTGGCCGGCTCATCGTCCAGCGCCTCGGCGGCCGGCTGGCGCAAGGCCAGGGCGGCGGCCACCGCGGCCAGCAGGCGCGGGTGGTCCCAGGGCTTGGTGATGAAGTCCAGCGCGCCCGCCTTGAGGGCCTGCACCGCCAGCTCCACGCCGGCATGGGCCGTCATCACGATCACCTGGGGCGCGCCGGGACGCTGGCGCAGCTGCTGCAGGAGGGTCAGGCCTTGCGCGCCGTCGCTGTGACCGGGCAGGAAGTTCATGTCCAGCAGCAGCAGGTCCGGCCGCCATTGCGCCAGCGCCGCGTCCAGCTCGGCCGGGCGGTGCAGGCAGCGCACCTCTCCGAAGCGGCGCTGCAGCAGCAGGCGCGCGGCCACGCCGACGTCGGGGTCGTCATCGAGCACGAGCAGGCGGGCCGGGTTCGTCAGCATGGGCGCGACCATACCAGCCCGGCCGGCGAGGCGGCCAGCCCGTGTCCGGATCCGGACAGGGCCTGGCCCCTGCTGTGCCGCGGCCGGACAGGTCCGGTGCTGCCGGCCCCCTCGGCACGGGGCTCGCGCCGCTGGCATGCGGCTTGCGTTGTCCGGGGCATGACTGTCCCACCGCCCCTTCATCTGCAGGCGCTGTCCGGCGCCGGCATGGACCGCGCCCTGCCGCCCGGCCGCTGGAAGCGCTGGCGCCGTGCCGGCTGGCTGCTGCTGCCCGCCTGCGCCGCCCTGGCCTGGGCGCTGGCGCCGGAGGGCTTGCGCGTGCCGGCCGAGGGTCTGCAGCTGGCGACCGTGCAGCGTGGCCCCTTCCGTGATGACATCGCCCTGCGCGCCCAGGTGCAGCCGCAGCACCAGCTGATGATCGATGCCACCGAGGGCGGGCGCGTCGAGGCCGTGCTCGTGAGGGATGGCCAGGCCGTGCGCGCGGGGCAGCCGCTGGTGCAGCTGTCCAGCCCGCAGCGGGAGCAGGAGGTGCTGGCGCGCACGGCCGAGGTGGCGCAGCAGCTGGCCAATCTCTCGACCCTGCGCGCCGCGCAGGCCGGCGCACAGGCGCAGTGGCGGCGCGAGCTGGCCCAGCGGCGCCACGAGCTGACCCTGGCCGGCGAGGAGGCCGAGCGCCAGCAGGCGCTGGCGGCGCAGGGCTTTGTCTCGCCCCTGGCGGAGCGCAACGCGCGCCGCCAGGCCGAGCTGCAACGCCAGCTGCTGCAGCAGGCCGAGCAGGACAGCCAGGCCGAGCTGCAGGTGCGGGCCCAGACCGTCAGCGAGATGGAGCGTGCGGTGCAGGGCCTCTCCGCCGGCCTCGCCCTGGTCCGCCAGGCCGCGGAGCGCCTGACGGTGCGTGCGCCGGCCGATGGCCAGCTCAGCGGCTTCAGCCTGCAGCCGGGGAGCGTGATCCGCGCCGGGGAGCGCCTGGGCCGCATCGACGACCTCCGCAGCTGGCTGCTGAGCGCCGAGGTCGACGAGTTCTACGACGCCCGCATCCAGCCCGGCCTGACCGGGCAGCTGTTGCAGGGAGGCAAGACCTGGCCCCTGCTGCTGCGCGAGCGCCAGGCCACCGTGCAGCAGGGCCGCTTCAAGGTGGAGCTGGCCTTTGCCGGCGACGCGCCCGAGGGCCTGCGGCCAGGTCAGGGCTTTGAGCTCAGCCTGCGCCTGGGCGCACCGGCGCAGGCGCTCTGGCTGCCCACCGGTGCCTACCTGGCCGACGGCGGCGGTGCCCGCGTCTATGTGCTGGACCCCGACGGCCGCCATGCTCGCCACCGCCCCGTGCAGCTGGGCCGGCGCAGCAGCGCGCAGGTGGAAGTGCTGGGCGGCCTGCGCGCCGGCGAGCAGGTGCTGGTGGGCCCCACCGCCGCCTACGAGGGCCATGCCGTGCTGCGCCTGGCCGGCCCCGCCACGGGCGGCACCCCGCAGCCATTACATTGATCCACGGAGACCGCGATGATCCATTTGAAATCCCTCAGCAAGCGCCACCGCAGCGGCGACATCGAGACCACGGCACTGGACCGCGTCGACCTGCAGATCGAGGCCGGCGAGTACCTGGCGATCACCGGCCCATCGGGCTGCGGCAAGACCACGCTGCTGTCCCTGCTGGGCCTGCTGGACCGTCCCAGCGGCGGCGAGTACTGGTTTGATGGCCGCGAGCTCTCGCGCTGCACGGAGCGCGAGCTGGCGGGCCTGCGCCGGGGCCAGATCGGCTTCGTGTTCCAGAGCTTCAACCTGATCGACGAGCTCAGCGTCGAGGAGAACGTGGGCCTGGCCCTGGACCACGCCGGCCTGCCCCGGCGCGAGCAGCGCCAGCGCGTGGCCGCGGTGCTGGACCGCCTGGGCCTGGCCCACCGCGCCGGGCACCGGCCCTCGCAGCTCTCGGGGGGGCAGCAGCAGCGCGTGGCCATCGCCCGAGCCATCGTGCGGCGCCCCAGCCTGCTGCTGGCCGACGAGCCCACCGGCAACCTGGACAGCGCCCAGGGCCAGGAGGTCATGCGCCTGCTGCGCGAGCTCAACGAGGAGGGCACGACGCTGGTGATGGTCACCCACTCCTCCGCCCATGCCGCCCTGGCCCCGCGCAGCGTGCGCCTGCTGGACGGCCGCGTGCTGGTCGACGCCCTGGCGGCCTGAGGAGTCACGCATGAGCTTCCTCGACCTCCGCGTGGCGCGGCGCCAGATGGCGGCCGCCCCCCTGCACACCCTCGCCAGCCTGGGCGGCCTGGCCCTGGCGCTGGCGGCCTGCCTGCTGCTGGCCACCCTGATTGCCGAGCGCCTGCTGCCGGACCCGCTGCTGCAGGACCCCGACCGCATCGTGCTGATCGACTTCAAAGGCAACATGCCCGGCCGCCAGGAAGACTGGTTCCTGCGCACGCCCTTTGCCTTGCGCGACGCCCTGCAGCAGGCGCACGCCCCGCTGACGGACCTGGGCCGCTACACCGAGGCCCGCCGCACCCTGCGGCTGAATGATCGCGGCCCGCTCGACGAAGGCCACGAGGCACGGGTCGCCGCCATGGATCCCGCCCTGGCCCGGCTCTTCGCGCTGCGCTCGGTGCAGGGCGACGCGCTGGCGGCGCTGTCGCGGCCGGACCGCATCGTCGTCACGGAAGCCTTTGCGCGCCGCAGCTTTGGCCGCGCCGAGGTGCTGGATCAGCCGGTGAGCCTGGGCCGGCACACGCTCACCATCGGCGCGGTGGTGGCCTCGCCTTCGCCGCGGCATCCGGTGCAGGCGGAGCTGATGGTCAATTTCGACAGTCCGGCCGCGGGCCTGAGCCAGGAGCTCAAGACCGCCTGGTTCTTCATGAACGGCCAGGTCTGGGGCCGGCTCGCGCCGGGCGCCAGCGCGGCGCAGCTCGGCGCGCTGGCGCAGTCCCTGCTGGACCGCAGCCCGGTGATCGCCCAGCTGCCGCCGGACTGGGTGGCCGGCGGGCGCAAGGCCGCCTTCATGCGCGCCCTGCCGCTGAGCGAACGGGCCTTCGAGGGCCGTGTCGGCCAGACGCAGCGGCAGGTGCTGACGGCCCTGATGGGGGCCGCGGTGCTGCTGTGCGTGCTGGCCCTGGTCAATGCCATCAACCTGGGCGGCGTGCGCATGCTGCAGCGCCAGCGCGAGATCGCCATCCGCAAGAGCCTGGGCGCCAGCCCGGCCTCGCTGCTGGGCCTGAGCCTGGCCGAGGCCGGCCTGCAGTCCCTGCTGGCGGGTGGCCTGGGGCTGCTGCTGGCCTGGCTGCTGGCGCCGTGGATGGCCGATGCGTTGGAGCTGCCGGTGCCGGAGATCGCCTCCTGGCCGGGCCTGCTGCTGTGCGGCGGCCTGGTCGGACTGAGCACCCTGGCCATCGCCGCCTACCCTGCCTGGCTGAGCTGGCGGCTGCGCAGCGCCGAGGCCCTGCAGGGTCGCCTGGCCGGCGAGGGCCGCTCGGGCCCCTGGCTGCGCCGGCTGTTCGGCGGCATGCAGTTCGGCAGCGCCCTGCTGGTCCTGGCCCTGTCCCTCACGGTCTGGGGCCAGAACCACCACGTCCTGGGGCGCGAGCTGGGCTACCAGCCAGAGGGGCTGCTGGCCCTGACCCTGCCGGCCGGCACCACCCGGACGCAGCTGCAAGCCCTGCGCCAGTCCCTGACCCAGCTGCCCGGCGTCCAGGGCACGGCCTGGACGGAATGGATCCTGGGTTCCGGTCGCGAGGTGCAGGAAGCCCTGCTGGAGCGCCCGCCCCAGCAGGCCGCGGTGCGCGTCCAGCCGGTCGATGCGGACTTCTTCGAGCTCTACCAGGTGCGGCCGCTGGCAGGCCGCCTCGAGCCCGCCTCGACGGCCGAGCAGCGCCTGGTGATCGACAGCCTGGCGGCGCAGGCCCTGGGCTGGGCGGCGCCGCAGGACGCCATCGGGCAAAGGGTCCAGGAACAGGCGCGCGGCCTGGACCAGCTGCCGCAGCACAGCCGCGTCGTAGCGGTGGTCCCCCACCTGGCGTTGGAGAACACGCGGGAGGCGCGCCTGCCACAGGCCTTCCGCCTGCAGGCACCGCCGGAGCAGGCGGGTGAGCGCGAGGCCGGAGTGCTCAGCATCCGCACAGGGGCGCCGCTGGACGAGGCCTCGCTGAAAGCCGTCTGGACGCGCCACTTTCCCCAGCGGCCCCTGCAGCTGGAGCGCCTCGCCGACACCCTCATGGAGCCCTACACGCAGGACCTGCGCCTGGGCCGCCTGGTGGCGCTGTGCGCCGTGCTGGCCCTGGCCATCGCGGGCTTCGGCATCTACGCGCTGTCGGCCCATCTGGTGCAGCGCCATGCCCGTGAGATCGTGCTGCGCAAGCTGCATGGCGCCGGCCCCTGGCAGGCCCTGGGCCGGCTGGGCCGGGAAATGGCCCTGCTGCTGCTGGCCGGCTCAACGCTTGGCGTGCCCCTGTCCTGGATGCTGGGGCAGCTCTACCTGGGCGGCTTTGCCGACCGCGCGGCCCTGGGCGCATGGCCGCAGGCGCTGGCCCTCGCCGGCCTGCTGGCGGTGGCGGCGCTGGCCTGCCTGCGTCATGCCCGGCAGGCGATGGCCCTGAAGCCCATCGCCGCCCTGCGCGGCTGAAAACGGGCCGCCGAGCGCTCAGCGCTGTGCCAGCAGGGCGCGGCAGCGCTCCTCGTGCTGGCTGATCTCCTCCAGCGTCACCTCGATGTCCTCCAGCTGCTGCTCCAGCTGGCGACGGTGCTGCGCCAGCACTTCGAGAAAGGCCTTGAGCTGGGGGGCCGTGTCGGCGCCGGCGGCGTCATACATGTCCACCAGCTGCTTGATCTCCTGCAGCGACAGGCCCAGGCGCTTGCCGCGCAGGGTCAGCTTGAGGCGCGTGCGGTCGCGGTGGGTGTAGACGCGGTTGCGGCCCTCGCGCGCGGGGCTCAACAGGCCCATGTCCTCGTAGAAGCGGATGGCGCGGGGGGTGATGTCGAACTCCGCCGCCAGCTCGGTGATGGTGAACAGGCGGGAGCCGCCGTCCATGGAGGCATCCGCGGCGGCATCGGCCGCGTCCTCGGTCCCCGCGAGGGCTTTTGCTGGGGAACTCAGGTCGGACGAGGGGCTCATGGCTACACTGCGCTGAATGACGTTTACGTTAACGTTAGTCTAAGCCCTTGCAGTCCATGGCCAATCCACGCGAATCCGAGCTGAGCTATCCCTGGGGCGAGTCCCTCCCTGAATCCGGCGGGCTGCTGCCGCTGGAGCCGGGCCTGGCCTGGGTGCGCATGGGCCTGCCCTTTGCGCTGGACCACATCAACCTCTGGCTGCTGCGCGACGAGCTTGACGGCCGCCGCGGCTGGACCCTGGTGGACTGCGGCGTGGCCAATGACGCCACGCGCGGCCTGTGGGAGCAGGTGCTGAGCCAGGGCCTGCAGGGCGAGCCCCTGCTGCGGGTGCTGGTCACGCATTTCCACCCCGACCACCTGGGCCTGGCCGCCTGGCTCACCGAGCGCTTCAGCACGCCCGAACAGCCCTGCCGCCTGTGGATGAGCGCGCCGGACTACCACCTCGCCCGCATCGCCAGCAGCTCCACCGTGGGCATGGGCGGCGAGGCGGCAGCGGCCTTCTTCGCCAGCCACGGGCTGACCGACCCCGAAGCCCAGGCCAAGATCCGCGGCCGGGCCAGCTACTACCCCAGCATGGTGCCGGCCGTGCCTGCCAGCTACCGGCGCCTGATGCCTGGCCAGACGGTGACGATCGGCGGCGCGCGCTGGCGCTGCATCGGCGGCTACGGCCATGCGCCGGAGCACCTGAGCTTCTTCCGCGAGGACGGCCCGCCGGTGCTGATCTCGGGCGACATGCTGCTGCCGCGCATCTCCACCAACGTGAGCGTGGTGGATGTGGAGCCGGAGGCCAATCCCCTGCAGCTCTACCTGGATTCGCTGGCGGCCCTGCTGGACCTGCCGCCCGACACCCTGGTGCTGCCCTCGCATGGCCGCCCCTTCCGCGGCGTGCAGGCGCGCGTGGCCCAGCTGCAGGAGCATCACCAGGAGCGCCTCGACGAGGTGCTGCAGGCCTGCGCGCAACAGCCCTGCCATGCGGCGGAGCTGCTGCCCCTGCTCTTCAAGCGCCCGCTGGACCTGCACCAGACCACCTTCGCGATGGGCGAGTCCATTGCCCACCTCAACGCCCTGTGGCTGCAGGGCCGGCTGCGGCGCGAGCGCGGCAGCGACGGCGTGCTGCGCTTCAGCGCCTGAGCCGCGCCCGCAAGACCTGCCCCCAGAAAAGAAAAACCGCCGACGCTTGCGCGCCGGCGGAGTCCTTTTTGTTGTCGATCGGGCCGGGCGGAACCCTGGCTCGAAGACCCTTTGCTGATCCCAGTCGAATCAGCTGGGATCCCCTGAACACAGCCCGGGCAGAGCGGCCGCGATGGTGGCGGGTCCTGACTCTGCTGGTGGCCGCCCTGTTCCTCTCAGGGCTGCCGGGACCGTGTCGTGATGACAGCTTGTAGACCAGAGTGTGCGTTTGGCGGTCCAACGGCGCCTATCCTCTACAGGGACTTCCCACCGCGTCAACACCGTCTCATTGAATTCCCCCGCAAGACCTGACCCCGATTGATCTGGATTGCACACGCCGACTCGGACGAAGGGCTGAACAGAGAACAGACTGCCACT
>NZ_JBDPZC010000014.1:0-105750 GCF_039872765.1 Roseateles flavus
ATGGGCCTATGGCTGGACGTATCAGAACTCGGCCCAGCGCACTGAGGCCTTGGCCCAGTGGCAGCATCACTACAACTGCCATCGTCCGCATAGCGGCATCGGCGGTCTGCCGCCCATCTCCAGACTCAGTTCGTCAGGAAACAACCTCTTGACGATTCACACCTAGGCTGGTCGGAGCGGCACAGCGGCGGGTGGTCCACCCTGCTGACCCTGCAGATCCCGGTGGGCCTGCTGAGCCTGGCCCTGTGCCTCTACTTCCTGCTGCGCGGCAGACGCTGAAGCGCCTGTCGCAGGCGTTCCTCGTAGGCCTCGGCCAGGGCCGCGGGGGCCACCACCTCCACCTCGCCGGCATGGCGCAGCAGGTCCATCAGCAGCTCCGTGGCGTCCACATAGGGCACATCCAGCTCCCAGCGGCCGTCCGCCAGCCAACGGCTCCGCTGAGCAGGGTGCCATTCCTCGCGGGAGACCCACTGCGCCGCTTCGGCACTGAAGACCAGGCACGCCCGCTGCGGCCGCCCGCCCGCGAAGATGCCATAGCCCTGGTCCAGCTCAGACTCCAGCTGCTTCACCGCGACCGGGCGCGCCTTGTCCGGCGTGGCCTCGGCCGCCTCCACCGCATCCAGTGCAAAGCGCCGCAGGCCCTCGCTCTGGTGGCACCAGGCGTCCAGGTACCAGGTGTTGCGGTAGTGGACCAGGCGCTGCGGTGACACCACCCGCTCGCCCAGCGACCCCGCCTGCCCACCGCGCCCCCTCTTGCGATAGGACAGGCGCAGGCGCTGGCGCTTCACCAGGGCGCTGCCGACGGTCTCGAAATGCTCGGAGGGCACCCGACGCCGGGCGGTGGAGATGAGCTTGACCCGCCGCGTCAGCTCGCGGGACTCGGCCTCGTCGCTGCCCAGCATGCCGCTGAGCTTGTCCAGCATGGGCTGCAGGTGGCGGGTCAGCAGGCCGTTCTCGTCCAGGCTGGACAGCAGCTGGTTCATGGTCAGCAGGGCATGCAGCTCCTTCTCGCTGAACCACACGCCCGGCAGCTCGTGCTTCTGGCCGCGCCAGTCCTGGCTGAAGCGGTAGCCGTTGTCCAGGGCGTCGTACTCGATGGGAGCGTCCATGCGCTCGCGCAGGTACTGCAGGTCGCGCTTGAGCGTGGCCGGCGAGACCTCCAGCGCCTCCAGCAGCGTCGCGAAGCTGACGCACTCCTGGGCGCGGATCAGCATTTCGATCTTGTAGAAGCGCTCGGTTCGATCCATGGCCAGCGGCCCTCCCTGTCGTGGTTTTCCCCTGTTTCCGCTCGAAGCGCAGGTAGCTCATGCCTTGAGCTACCTGCATCGCACACTGTGCCACAAGGTCGCTGACAGATTTGTGGCGGCCAGCACTCCCAACCTTTGCAGGAGATGACCATGGCCCAGCTCAGCGCTTCGACCCTTCCCGCCGCCCCGGCCCAGCTTGACCTGGCCATGGACGAGGCGCCCGCCCTGCCCGCCGGCAAGCAGGTCGGCTTCGAGCTCGGCTGGGACCACGCCCGCCACGGCCTGACGCCGGCGGTGGAACACCTCTTCAGCGCCTCGCCCCTGCGCCAGGGCTGGCAGGCCGGCCACGCCACCTTCGGGCGCCGCACGCTGAAGGCCGGCGGCCACACGCAGCGCTGGCTGCAACTGCGCACCCATGCCTGGGCCCGCGGCCGCAGCTTCGAGACCACTCTGCTCACGCCCAACTACCTGCAGCAGCTGGACACCGGCCATTGCCCCATCAGCCGCCAGCCTCTCAACGACATCCCCGGCGACCCCTGCCAACGCAGCCTGGACCGCGTGCGCGACGATGCCGGCTATGCCGCCGGCAACCTGGCCATGATGAGCCGCCAGGCCAATGCCGCCAAGGGTGACCGGGACTTCGCCGCACTGCAGGCCGCAGCCCGGAGCCTGCAGCAGGGCCCGATCCGCCAGATGGGCGGGCTGGATGCGCAGGCCTGGCAACGCCTGGCCCTGCTGAGCAGCTTCGTGACGCCCCTGCCGCACGAGCAGGCCGCCGCCCTGCCCCTGCATGTGCTGCCGCCCAACCGACTGCGTCTCTTCAACCCCATCCAGGCCCTGCAGGCCCTGGTGACCCGCCAGTTCGCCACGCCCGGCTGGAGCCAGCGCCTCGCGCGCCTGGAGGCCCTGCTGCCGCAGCCGGACCTGCAGGCGGACTTCAACCGCTTCGTGCTTGCCTTCGTGCCGCGCGTGCTCCAGCAGCAGCAGCTGCAGGCGCCGCAGGACATCCGCCAGGCCCTGGAGGACGCCTGGGGCCACGCGCTGGTGCAGCGCCGCTGGACCCGCTTCGCGCTGCGCCTCACGGCCGCGCAGGCCGAGCAGCTGGTGCAGCGTGCTGCCGCCAAGCGCCTGTGCCCGGTGTATGTGCAGCAGCACGAAGTGCCCGCGGCCACCGAGGGCTGGGGGCTGGCCTGAGTCCAGAGAGCGTCCGCAGGAACGTCCTCCCCTCGCCGCTTCTTGCGCGGCGTCATTCCCATGTCATGCGAAGCTGGCAAAGTGCCGGCCGTCGACTCACCGGCTCCGTGCCAGTGCCAGACGGAGCAATACTCTCGCTCTTGCCTTCTCAGCCTCGCCCGGCGCATGCCCGGCGGGGCTGTTTTTTATGCGCCGCCATCGCCCCTTCTGCCCTCATGCCGGGGGGCCGCAGCGGTTGACGCCCGAGGCCGTCCCGCGAATGATGCGGCGTTGGCGCGCACGCGCCATTTGCATCACACCAGGAGACATCAGACATGCAAAGAGTGGCCATCGTGACAGGCGGCACCCGCGGCATCGGCGCCGCCATCGCCCTGGGCCTGAAGGACCAGGGTTACCGCGTGGCCAGCGTCTATGCAGACAACGAAGCCGCCGCCGAGGCCTTCCATGCGCAGAGCGGCATCCCCGTCTTCCGCTGGGATGTCTCCGACTACGAAGCCTGCGAGCGCGGCGTGGCCCAGGTGGAGGCGCAGCTGGGGCCGGTGGACGTGCTGGTCAACAACGCCGGCATCACCCGCGACGGCATGCTGCACAAGATGACCCTGGCGCAGTGGCAGGCGGTGATCAACACCAACCTGAACTCGCTCTTCAACATGAGCCGCCAGGTGATCAACGGCATGCGGGAGCGCAGCTTCGGACGCATCGTCAACATCGCGTCCATCAACGCCCAGAAGGGCCAGCTGGGCCAGACCAACTACTCGGCCGCCAAGGCCGGCGAAATCGGCTTCAGCAAGGCCCTGGCCCTGGAGAACGCCAGCAAGGGCATCACGGTGAACGTGATCTGCCCCGGCTATATCGCCACTGACATGGTCAAGTCCATGAAACCCGAGGTGGTGAGCAGCATGATCCTGCCGCAGATCCCGGTGGGCCGCCTGGGCACGCCGGAGGAGATCGCGCGCTGCGTGTGCTTCCTGGTGGCCGACGAAGCCAGCTTCATCACCGGCGCGACGCTCAGCGCCAATGGGGGCCAGTACATGGCCTGAGCGAGCGCCTGGGCGTCGCGAGGCTGGGGTGGCAATCCTGGCATTCAGCCCGGCAATCAGGCCGGCAATCCCTTGCTGAAGCGCTCCAGCGTGCCGGCAGAGTCCTGCAGGGCCACGTGATAGCCCCGCTCCTGGAACCACAGGGCCCAGTTCCGTGCGAGTTGCCGGTCTGGCAGCCAGGGCCCGGTGCGGTCCACATGGACGCGGTTTGCGCGGCGTTCATAGAACACCACGCGCCACATGCTTCCCGCGGATCCGAAGTTATAGCTGCTCATAAGCGGGCGTGAATCTATCAGATCGCCCCGGCCCGCACCGGCGCTCAGGTTCTCGATTCGTCAACCCATTCACGCAGGGTGCGTACACGCAGGCCCGGGTAGCGTGCGGCCTGCCGCGCAACATGGTTGCGCAGGGCCACCGACTCGCTCAGCAGCAGGCCGGCACCCGCCTCCAGGGCCAGACTCAGGGCCAGCAGCGGCCCCTGTGGCAGGCGGGCGGCGGCGCGCCCTTGCAGGGGCTTGCAGACCTGTGCATAGGGCAGCACATCGGCCAGCAACTCCTGTTGCTGCGCGGGCTTGAGCTTGAGCACCGGTGCGGCCAGGCTCAGCATCAGCAGCCGGGCCGTTTCCGCGCACACCAGCAGGGGCAGGCGCCCGTCCTGCCAGGCCTGGCGCAGCAGCGTGCCCTCGGCATCGTTGTGGAGCAGGACCTGCAGCAGCAGGGCGGTGTCCAGCACGACGCCTGAGGGTCGGGTCTTGCGTGACCGTGCCGCCGTGCGGCCCTTGCCTGCCGGCTCCTTGCCTGCTTTCGCCTGCACAGCCTTTGCGGTGCCCGCCTTCATGCGACGCGCCGTGCGCCTGCCGTGACACGCTGGCTCCGGCTGCGCGCACTGGCGGCCGCTGCGGGCTTGGCGGTCTTGCTCGATGGTTTTGCAGCCGTCTTGCGGACGGGCTTGGCCACCGCCGCAGCCGCCGGACGGGCACTCGATGGTTTTGCACGCAGGCCCGCGCCCGGCTTCTTGCGGGTCTCGATGATTTTGGCGCCGGCCTCAGTGGCAACTTTGGTGGCAACTTTGGCGCCGGCCTTTTTGGCGGCTCTGGCGGCCGTGGTGGCCTGCGTTTTCCTGACCCCTGGCTTCTTGGCCACCGCTTTTTTCGGGGCGGGGGTACTCAATGGTTTTGCCGCCTTGGCGCCGGCTGCCTTTTTGGGGGTCTCAATGGTTTTGACAGCCCCCATCTGCGTTTCAGCCCAGCTCAGGGCGGCCTCCAGCGTTTTTGGCGAGAGGGCCAGTTCGGCCAGCTTGGCCCTCAGGGCATCACCTCGCTGGATTCGCACGGGGGTCAGCACGATCTGGCCGCCCCGGGTCTGCACGTCGAAGTACTGCACCGGCCCCAGGGGCTCGGTCACGCTCTTGGGCAAGGTCAGTTGATTCTTGGCGGTAATCTTCGCGAGCACTTTTTGGAAATTCTGAAAGTAAGGAACCCTTACTTTACCCTGGATCACGCACTGATCCTGCGAGGAACTCGTTCGACCCACCAAGCCGACAGGGCCGATGAACACGGGGATCTCTCGAATCCGGATGATTGCCATGCTGCAGCTGAACGGGCGCGCGAAGGCAGGCGTTGCCGCCACGGCGGACCATCGATGCGAGGAAGCAGCGCGCGAGGTGAAGCCGCGCAAGAGGAAGGATGGCCGTCGACGATGGCCCAAGCCAGCGCCCTGAAGGCACGCGGATGCGGGGACGGCCTGCGGATGCGGAAGGCGGCGACCGAAGGCCTGGGCCCACAAGCCGTCAAGCCATCAAGCCATCGTGACGACGGCATCACACCCTGCCGCGAGGCAGGGCTCAGTCGAGGGACGAGGGCAAGAAGAGGGGGCGCCAGCGCAGCATGCTGGCTTCAGGCTAGGTGGCACGGAGGCTCACGGCGATCCGGCCGTGCAGGCGGCCTGGCAGAGGATCCATGCACAGGGGCCGCAGCGCTTGATGCGCATGTCATCGCCACGAGGGGCGATCCATTGCAACACCGGCTCTCACGAGCAGGCGCTGCAGAACAGTGTCTCAGACCAGGGAGCGATGCAGGCGCAGCTCTTCCAGGCGCACCGAGCCCACTTCGGTGGTCTTGGTGGTGTTGAGCTCGCGCTTGAAGCCGGCCAGTTCGAAGAAGCGCAGGGCGCGTTCATTGCGCAGATAGGTCCACAGCGTGACCTTGGTGCAGCCTTCTTCCTGCAGACCGTCGCGGGCCGCGTCCCACAGGGCCAGGCCCACGCCCTTCTCCCAGTGCTTGGGCGCCACATAGAGGGCCCAGATCTCGCCGGTGCTGGAGGGCGTGCCCTTGTCACGCGAGCGGTCGAAGCCGACAAAGCCCATCATCTCGTTGTCGATGTGCGCGACCATCACCTGGGGCTCGCACAGGTCGATGGCTTCGCGCCAGAAGGCCTGGCGCTTCTGCACGGACCAGCTGTCCAGCACGGACACCGGCAGCAAATCCTTGTAGGCGTCCTGCGCAGCGGCGACGTGGATCTCAGCAATGGCCTTGGCGTCACGCAGCGTGGCCGGACGGACCTGAATACTCGACATACAAAGAAACCAGCGGCAAATGAAAGACGAAGGGCGGGATTGTGGCGGGCAAAACTCAAAATAGAGCCGCTTGACAAGGCGATATTTTCAGGCGCGTTTTGGCGCAAAGGCCGCAGCCATGGGGCTTCGCAGCGAGGCCGAGGTCCTGGAGCCTGTCAAGCCTGCAGCGGCAGCACCTGCTGGGCACGCTTGCGCCAGACGTTGGCGTAGTCGCTCACGCAACGCTTCAGGGCCGTCTTGTTGGCCTTCTGCAGCCGCGCCAGCAGCTCGTGGCGTACAGGGGCCAGCCCCAGTTCCAGCTCGAACTGCCGCTCGATGTCGCGCTCCATGCGGATCAGCAGATGGGCGGTGGTCTTGGCATCGGCCAGGGCCCGGTGGGCGCGACCCATGTCCGGCAGCTCGTGCCAGCGAGCGAGCTGGCCCAGCTTGCAGGACGGCGCCTCCGGGTACAGACGGCGGGCCAGCAGCACGGTGCAGGCAAACTCGTGGGCCGGATCCGGATCGACCTCGGCCTTGCGCATCTCGAATTGCCAGAAGCCGCGGTCAAAGCCGGCGTTGTGCGCCACCATGGGGCAGCCGCGGGTGAACTCGGCCACCTCGCGCATCACCTGGTCGGCCGGCGGCGCGCCTTCCAGCATCTCGTTGCTGATGCCAGTCAGCTGCTCGATGAAGGGCGGCACGTGCACACCGGTGTGCATGAGGCTCTGGTACTCGCCGACGATGCAGCCACCCCGCACCAGCACGGCGGCGATCTCGGTGGCGCGACCGCCGTTGGCCGGGCCCAGGCCCGAAGTCTCGAAGTCAATGACGGCGACGGTCTCGCTCACGCCCAGGATTCCATTCACAAACAACGCTGCCTTCAATCGCCTGAGCCGGATGCCAGGGGCGGGTACTTCTTCGCATTGAGGGCCAGCTTGCGTTCCACCGCCGCAGCCATGTCGACCTGGCAATGGTCGGCGATCTGCAGCAGGTAGAGCATCACGTCGGCAATCTCCTCGCCCAGATGCACCCGCGTGGCTTCGTCCAGGGCCAGGGACTCCTCGGCCGTCTTCCACTGGAAGATCTCCACCAGCTCGGCGGCCTCCACCACCATGGCCATGGCCAGGTTCTTGGGCGTCTGGTAGGGCTCCCAGCGGCGCTCGGCGGCAAAGGCGCGCAGGCGGGCCTGGAGGTCGGCAATGTTCATCATGGGCCGCGAGTGTGCCCGCTGGCTTCGGCTGCGCCAAGCCCGGCAGGGACTTCAAGGAACGCCGAGCAACAGCGCAGGATTTTTTGCCGGGTTGATATCAACAAGACAAAGAAGAAATCTTTAATTCGTAGTCTTAGTAGAGGGCACCTGTTTCTGTGGATAAGTCAATTTTTCATTGATGAATCAACAGCTTGTGAACTAGACAACTGTGTGGTTGAAGCCCCGGTTTTCGGGCGGACGGTTTGACAACAAGTCCAGCGACTCCACCCTGCCCTGTGCACAAGCACCGCCTTGCTCAAAACTTGTCCACAGCCTTGTGCCTTTACAGCGGCCGGCTGGCTGCGCTAGGGCCCCTCAAATCTGCAATTCCACGTACAGATTTGTGCGAATTCCGGGCGCACCATGAGCGCATCAACCCGATTCACGAGGTGCTGCAATGGCGACCGTGTCCAAACCCCCCTTCTACAAGTCCCTGTACCTGCAGGTGATCCTCGCGATCCTCGTGGGTGTCTGCCTGGGCCATTTCGCGCCTGAAACCGGCGCGGCCATGAAGCCCCTGGGCGACGGCTTCATCAAGCTGATCAAGATGCTGATCGCGCCCATCATCTTCTGCACGGTGGTGGTGGGCATTGCGGGCATGGAGGACATGAAGAAGGTCGGCAAGACCGGCGGCCTGGCCCTGCTGTACTTCGAGATCGTCTCGACGCTGGCGCTGGTCATCGGCCTCGTCGTGGTGAACGTGTTCCAGCCAGGAGTGGGCATGAACGTGGACCCGGCCCACCTGGACACCAAGGGCATCGCCGCCTACACGGGCCCGGGCAAGATGCAGAACACCACCGAGTTCCTGCTGGCCATCATCCCCAGCAGCATGTTCGACGCCTTCGCCAAGGGTGAGATGCTGCAGGTGCTGCTGGTGGCCGTGCTCTTCGGCTTCGCCCTGCACCGCTTCGGCGGCCGCGGCACCCTGGTGTTCGACTTCATCGAGAAGAGCTCGCACGTGCTCTTCGTGATCGTGGGCTACATCATGAAGCTGGCCCCCGTGGGTGCCTTCGGCGCCATGGCCTTCACCATCGGCAAGTACGGCCTGGGCTCCCTGGTGCAGCTGGCCAAGCTGATGGGCAGCTTCTACCTGACCTGCCTGCTCTTCATCTTCATCGTGCTGGGCAGCATCGCCCGCGCACATGGCTTCTCCATCCTGAAGTTCATCAAGTACATCAAGGAGGAGCTGCTGATCGTGCTGGGCACGTCCTCGTCGGAATCGGTGCTGCCGCGCATGATGGCGAAGATGGAAAACCTGGGCGCCAAGAAGTCCACCGTCGGCCTGGTCATCCCCACGGGCTATTCCTTCAACCTGGATGGCACCTCGATCTACCTGACCATGGCCGCGGTCTTCATCGCGCAGGCCACCAACACGCCCATGAGCCTCACGCAGCAGCTGACCCTGCTGGCCGTGCTGCTGCTGACCTCCAAGGGCGCGGCCGGCGTGACGGGCTCGGGCTTCATCGTGCTGGCAGCCACGCTCTCGGCGGTGGGCGGCGTGCCCGTGGCCGGCCTGGCGCTGATCCTCGGGATCGACCGCTTCATGAGCGAGGCCCGCGCGCTGACCAACCTGATCGGCAACGGCGTGGCCACGGTGGTGGTCGCCAAGTGGACGGGTGACCTGGACACGGCGCAGCTGCAGGCGCGTCTCAATGCCGAGACCGAGCAGGAAGCCGAGTCTCCCGAGGCGGTGCTGGACCAGAAGACGGCGCACCTGTCGGCATGATGACAGCCTGGGGAGATCGAGCGATCGCCGGGCAGAAGGCCGGCACGATTGCTCCGTGTCCCCCGTCGCTGCCTTCCAGGCGACGGCTCCTCCTTTACCTGCGCAATCGCACCGTCCTTCTGCCCGGCTCATGCGGCACGGAGCGCAGGCACAAAGCAAAAGCCCCGGCCAACGGTCCGGGGCTTTTTGGTTCAGGCGATTCCTACGACCTTGTGCATCTGCACGGACAGCCGCCACTGCGGGTGGCTCATGCAGTAAGCCACCGCCTCGCGCGTGTGCTGCTTCTGCAGGAGGGAATCGAGGGGCTGCAGGAAGAAGTGCTGGAAGTCCAGCTGCTCGAAGCGCTCGGGCATGGCCAGCGGCTGCGGGTAGACCAGCTTCAGCTCGTGGCCCTTCGTGAGCACGATCTCGGCATCGGCCTTGGGGCTCACGCAGATCCAGTCCAGGCCTTCCGGGGCGGGCTGCGTGCCGTTGGTCTCGACGGCGATCTCGAAGCCGCGCGCATGCAAGGCCTCGATCAGCGGCGTGTCAAGCTGCAGCAGGGGCTCGCCCCCGGTGCACACCACGTAGGGGCGGCCCAGGCGGCGGCCTTGCGCGTCACGCGGCCAGAGGTTGTCGATGGCATCGGCCAGATCGGCAGCGGTGGCGAACTTGCCGCCGCCCTCACCGTCGGTGCCCACGAAATCGGTGTCGCAGAAATTGCAGACGGCGCTGGCGCGGTCCTGTTCGCGGCCACTCCAGAGGTTGCAGCCCGCGAAGCGGCAGAACACGGCCGGGCGACCAGCTTGCGCGCCCTCGCCCTGCAGGGTGTAGAAGCGTTCCTTGACGGCGTAAGTCATCGCGGCGGCCTCAGACGGGAATGAGTTCATCGGCCGCGGCGGCGCTCACCAGCGCGCCCGAGCCCCGGGTCTCGTAGAGGTCCACGCGATCGATCTGGGGCAAGACCTGGCACCCCTCGCGCAGGATCCAGGCGGCCAGGGAGGCGGTGTCGCTGTCGGCCAGCGAGGGGATCTCGTGCAGGGGGTGGTGGTCCAGGGCCTTGAACAGCGGGTTGAACAGCGTCTTCACGTCGCCGAAGTCCACGGTCCAGCCCATCACCGCGTCCAGCGGCGCAGAGAGATGCAGACGCAGTGTGAAGGTGTGGCCATGGATGCCGCGCTGCGGATGGCCGTCCGGCGCGCGCTTGAGCTGCACGGCGCTGTCCAGGGTCATCTCCTTCCAGATGCGGTAGTTCGCGCCATCGAAGTTGGCGCCGCTCGAACCCGTCTCGTAGACCGTCACCCACGACAGCTCGGGCAGCTGTGGGCGGATGCGGTCCCACAGCCAGGCGGAGATCACCTCGCTGGTCGGGTTGTGCAGGCCCTCGATCTCGTTGAGGCAGTGGTAGTTGAGCTGGGCATGGAAGGGGGCCCAGATCTCGTCGAGGTGGTCGTAGTCGATGCTGAGGTCGCGCTCGCCCAGGTCCTGGTTGGCATGCAGGATGACCTCGAAGCCATGGCCGTGCATGCGACCGCACTTGTGGCCCAGGGGCACATTGGGCAGCTGGTGAGCCGCCTGGAAGCGGTAGCGGCGCCAGACATGGGCCTTGCCGGAGACATCCAGGTCCACGCCCGAATGCGTGGTGCTCTGGATGCCCACCTGCTGGATGCCCGGCACGCCGAACTCCGTGGCCAGGCGCTGGCGGATCCAGCGGGCGATGTTCTCGTCCGTGGGGTTGTCGATCTGTTCGTTCAGCAGGCCGTGATCCAGGGGCGCCACGCAGGCGGCCAGGCGCTCGCGCAGCGCTTCCACCTCGCCGCCCGGGAAGGGCGCCCAGCCGGCGGGCAGATCGGCCCGCACGGTGGCGAAGTAGCTGTGGCCATGCAGGCCATGGGCGCGGTGCGAGGCCGGCAGTGCCGGGATGCGGCAGGCGGACTCAAAGCCCGCCGAGGCGCAGAAGAGCGAGGTGGTGTTCATCAGGAAGGTGCCAGCAAGGTGGCAAGAAGCGGGCCGGAAGCGGTCTTGAGGTCCGCCCGAAGGCCAATCCCCGATTTTTTCACGTCCCGTCTTTCAACAACAGTAGTTAAAGATCTTTATCTGGTAGGAGTAGTAGAGGACGGCAGATTCTGTGGACAAGTGCGCAAAGCCCTTTTGCGACAAGCACTTGCATCGCCAAAAAGCCTGTGCGCGCCACCCGGGATTGCATCCGCGCGTTTCGACAACAACTTCCCCAATCCGGTCCGGCCTGTGGATAAGCGCTGGCTTGTTCAAGAATTGTCCACAGCCTTGTGCCTTGACCCGCCCGCCGTGCCCGGGCATCGTGCCGCCCGTGGCTGCACAAGAAGGGACTTGAAGGCATGGAATGGCTGGCGGAACTGGCCGTGGAGCTGGTGGGTGAATTCCTGCTGGCCCTGGTCCTCGAGTTTGGCGGCCGTGCGCTGCTGGCGCCCTTCCGCGCCGAGCCCTCGCCCTGGGTGAGCTGTTCGGGCTACCTGTTGCTGGGCGCCCTGCTGGGCGGCCTGAGTCTGTGGCTGGTGCCGCATCAGCTGGTGCAGCAGCCGAGCCTGCGGGTGCTCAACCTTCTGCTCACACCTTTCGCCGTGGGCGCGACCATGGGCTGGATGGGGCAGTGGCGGGCGAAGAGGGGGCTGCGCGTGTTGCGCATGGATCGCTTCGCCTACGGCTATCTGATGGCGCTGAGCCTGGGGCTGGTGCGCTACTGCTGGGCTTCCTGAGGGGGCTGATGGCTGTTGCTCCAAGCATGCCGGCCTCCGAAACTGAAATTCCACACCTTGGAGAAGAGCGCTTGATCACCTGCCACGTCCGATACCTCCTTGACCCTGCCAAGCTTCCCGAGTTCGAGCACTATGCGAAGCTGTGGATCCCGCTGGTCCAGCAGTTCGGCGGCCAGCACCACGGCTATTTCCTGCCCGGCGAGGGCGCCAATGACGTCGCCCTGGCCCTGTTCTCCTTTCCCAGCCTGGCGGCCTACGAGCAGTACCGTCTGAAGTCCGCGGACGATCCCGGCTGCCAGGCGGCCTTCCGCCATGCTCAGGAGACGCGCTGCATCCGCAGCTACGAGCGGTCCTTCTTCAGGCCGGTGCTGGCCTGACGCTTGCTCGGCGGGGCGCCGGGCATTCAGTCGTCGACGGCCGCGGCACGCACTAACATCGCCACCATGTACCCCTGCCCCCGCTGCCACCACGACGTCTTCCGCTGGCGTGACAAATGGCGGGCCCTGGCTCGCAGGCCCCTGTCGTGCCCCGCCTGCCAGTCCAGCTGCTGGATGCATGCGGCGCCCGCGGACGGCTGGCTCGTGCTCGCGGTCCTGCTGGCCTTGTGCGCGGGCATGGCGGCCCTGGCGCTGCACTCGGCCACACCCTGGATCGCCGGCCTGGCGGTCTGGCTGCTGCTGCGGGCCTGGGATGTGCATCGGCGTCCCCTGCAGGCGAGGCCACCGCTGCCTGTTCCTCCTCCCAAACGCACCGGCGCCTGGGGTGCATTGGATCTGCTGATCCTGTACATCTGGTGGCGTTGAGGCGCGATGCCTTCCGCGCTCTCCCACCCCGCGGTGCCCCTGGCGCTTGCCCTGGCCCTGGGGCCGGCCCGCGTGCCACCCCGGCTGCTGGCCCTGGGCATCGTGGCGGCCATCCTGCCGGATGCCGATGCGCTGGGCCTTCGCCTGGGCATCGCCTACGAGTCCGGCCTGGGCCATCGAGGGGCCAGTCATTCCCTGCTGAGTGCTGCCTTGACGGGACTGCTCGCGGCAGGGGTGGCACCCGGGTTGCGCTGCGGGCGCTGGGCCGCCGCGCTCTTCGCCGCTGTCTGCGCGGCCTCGCATGGCCTGCTGGACATGGCCACCAACGGCGGTCATGGCGTGGCGCTGTGGTGGCCCTTCAGCGAGGAGCGCCTGTGGTGGCCCGAGCGCCCCATCGAGGCCTCGCCCCTGAGCCTGCGCCGCTTCTTCACGTCGCAGGGCGGCGCGGTGATACTCAGTGAACTGCGCTGGATCTGGGCGCCGGCCGCCCTGCTGGGCCTGTCCGGCTGGTGCTGGCGCCGGCGTGCTTCGAGGACCTCACAATGACATCGTTCCATCACCAACGCCTGATCCCAGCCACGCCCGCGCAGGTCTTCGCTGCGATCGCCGACCCTGCACGCCTGGCGCGCTGGTGGGGCCCGGCGGGCTTTCGCAACAGCTTCCAGCATTTCGACTTCCGCGTCGGCGGGCGCTGGCAGTTCACCATGCACGGCCCCGACGGGCGGGACTATCCGAATGAGTCGGCGTTCCTGCACATCGCGCCCGACCTGGTGAAGCTGCGCCATGTCTGCGCGCCCTTATTCGAGCTGAGCATCGGCCTGCAACCCCAGGGCCAGGGCACGCTGGTGGACTGGCTGCAGGTCTTTGACGATCCCCAGGTGGCGACGGCGGTGCGCGCCATCGTCGAGCCGGCCAATGAACAGAACCTGGACCGCCTGGCCGCCGAGCTGGCGTCCGGTGCCGAGCCTGCCTAGGGACCGGCCGATTCCCGCGTGAGCCCAGCGGCCACGCCACCCTGACCCTGCCAAGGAGCTTCGCGATGAAACGAGTGACCGGCCTCGGTGGCCTCTTCTTCAAGGCCCAGGACCCCAAGGCCCTGGCGGCCTGGTATGAACGCCACCTGGGCATGAAGGTGGAGCCCTGGGGCGGCGTGGTATTCCGCTGGGCCGACGATCCCGCCGGCACCGAGGGCACCACCATCTGGAGCCCCTTCGCCGCCGACAGCGGCTACTTCGCTCCCAGCGCCGCGCCCTTCATGCTGAATCTGCGCGTGGCCGACCTGCACGCCCTGCTGGCTGCCTTGCGGGCCGAGGGCTGTCAGGTCGACGACAAGGTCGACGAGTCCGAGTACGGCAAGTTCGGCTGGGTGGTGGACCCGGAGGGCAACAAGGTGGAGCTGTGGGAGCCGCCGGCGGGGCGTTGAAGCACACTCAGACGTACAGCGCCGCCTCCAGCCCCGGCTCGCACTGCGGCCACAGGGCCAGGCCGCCGGCCAGGGTGTAGGCGGCCTCGTGGCCCAGGCGGCGCAGGGCGCGGGCGGCCTGCTCGCTGCGGTTGCCGCTGCGGCAGAAGAAGACCACCGGCGTCTCGGCCGGCAGGGCCAGCCACTGCGGCAGCTGGTCGACCAGCACCGACAGCGGCACCGCCTGCAGCCGCACCTCGCCCAGCTCGGGCAGCAGGCTCAGGCGCTGCTCGTAGGGCTCGCGCACATCCACCAGCAGGGCCTCGGGATGCTGGCGAAGCAGCTGGCGCAGGCCCCGGGCGTCGAGCTCCGGCGCGGCCTCGGGCCCGCTGCAGACGCGGGCGCCGCAGGCCATGGTCTGGTACTCGGTCAGGCCCAGGCCGCGCTCGAACTCGGCCTTGGCGCTGGCCAGGCCCAGGGCGTCCAGGCTGCCGTTGAGGGCGCCGGCCAGCAGGGGCTGGTGGGCGGCCTCGGTGCCCAGGGTGGTGGCGAAGCGGTTCTCGTAGTCATGGCCCGGGGCCAGCAGGGTGCCGGGCTGCAGGGCATCGGCCAGGCGGCGCAGGGAATCGCGCAGGGCCAGGGGTTCGCTGACCGGGAAGTCCGTGCGGCCCAGGGCGCCGGGCATGACGGTGTCGCCGACAAAGGCCACGCGCACCTGCGTGCCCTGGCCCAGCAGATAGGCGGTGGAGTCCGCCGTGTGCCCGGGCAGGGCCAGGCGGCGCAGGGTCTGCTCGCCCAGGGGCAGTGCGTCGAGCCCCAGCGGCCAGCCCAGGGCGTCGACCTCGGCATGCAGCAGCCGGTCCGGCAGGGCCTCGCGCAGGGCCTGGCCGGAGGAGGCATGGTCGCCGTGGCTGTGGGTGTCCAGCACGGCCAGCAGGCGGTAGTCCTGGCAGCGCAGCAGGCGTTCCAGGCGTTCGTTCAGCTCGGGCAGGGGGTCGATGACGATGGCAGTGCGGCTCGCCGGATCAGCCAGCAGCCAGCAGCAGGCGCCGTCCACCACATAGCGGGTGATGGGGGTCAGCGGCGTGCCCTCCTGGGCCACGGTCCCGGTGAGACAGCTCTCGCGCAGGGACTCGCCACAGGCGCGGATGCGGGCGCAAGCCTCGGCGATCAACTGCTCGTCCACGGCCGGGCCGAAGGACAGGCGCACCGCCGCGGCTGTCTGCCACTCGGGCAGTCCCATGGCCTGCAGCACGAAGCTGGGCTGGGCCTTGGCCGCGCTGCAGGCGGAGCCGCCGCTGACGCGCACGTCGGCCGCGTCGAACAGGTCCAGCAGCAGCTTGGAGCTGAGGCCGGGCACGGCGAAGTTGAGGGTGGTCGGCAGGCTGAGGTCCAGCGGGGCATTGAAGACCAGCCCGGGGAAGGCGGCCTGCAGCGTCTCGGCCAGGCGATCGCGGTAGCGGGCGAGTGTGGCTGCGTCGCGGAAGGTCTGGCCGTCTTCCAGGGCCGCCAGCACTGCGCCCAGGGCGGCGATGCCGCTCATGTTCTCGGTGCCGGAGCGCAGGGCGCCTTCCTGGCCGCCGCCGGCCAGCAGGGGCGTCACCGGCGCGCCCTCGCGCACATAGAGCAGGCCGATGCCCTTGGGCGCGTAGAGCTTGTGGCCGCTGAAGGGCGCGTAGTCGATGCGGCGGCTGGCCAGGCGCATCTCCAGCTTGCCCAGGCCCTGCACGCCGTCCACCATCCAGAAGGTCCGGCTGGCACCCAGGGCCTGCTCGATGCCGTCGAGGTCGCTCACCACGCCGGTCTCGTTGTTGGCGGCCATGGTGCAGACCAGGCCGGCGCGCGGCGCCTGCAGGGCCAGCCAGGCGAGGTCGTGGCGGCCGTCGCGGCCCACGGGGATGGCGCGCACCTCCAGGCCCAGGCCCAGCAGCTCGTTCCAGTGCTTGAGCGCCTCGGGCACGGCCTTGTGCTCGGTCGCGCCGTACAGCAGCAGGCTGCCGATGGACTCGCCCGCGTCACGCCGGGCGCGCAAGGCACGCAGGGCCGACAGCACCGCGGTCTGGATGCCCTCGGTGGCGCCGCTGGTGAAGAGCAGCTGGCCAGCCCCGGCGCCCAGCAGGCGCTGGGCACGGGCCCGCACGGCGTCCATCAGCGCGCGCGCCTTGAGGCCCGTGCTGTGGATGCTGCTGGGATTGCCGAAATCCTCACTCATGGCAGCCAGGGCGGCGGCACGGGCCTGGGGCAGGACGGGCGTGGTGGCGTTGGCGTCGAGATAGATTTCCATGGGCACGTGAGCAAGGCGGGGCCGGAGGCGATGGGCACCGATTCTCCGCGAAGCGCGGCCGGCTTGACATGGGTCAGTTGCCGGCAGGGTCTCGGCACGGTCCTGGAGAGGGCTCCCCAAGGGGCCGCGGCCGGGCGACGAGCGCTCCTACAATCCGGCCCGCCCCTGCCGCCGACCCTGCCCCGCCCTTGCATTGCGGCGCGCGAGCAGGTTCATACTCCCCTGCCACCTTCACCGGAATCCGCTGTGTCCGACCGCCTTGCCATCCTGTTCCAGTACCTGCTGCCCAAGCAGGCCCTGACCTCCCTGGCCGGCCGGGCGGCCAACGCACGATGGGGGGGGCTGACCACCGCGGTGATCCGCCGCTTTATCCGGCGCTACGGCGTGAACATGGCCGAGGCCGCCAATCCGGACCCGGCGGCCTATCCGACCTTCAACGAGTTCTTCACCCGGGCCCTGCGTCCGGGGGCCCGACCGCTGGCGGTGGCGGACCTGCTCTGCCCGGTGGACGGCGCGATCAGCCAGTTCGGACGCATCGAGCGCGACCAGATCTTCCAGGCCAAGGGCCACCACTTCAGCACCACGGCCCTGGTGGGCGGCGACGCCGCCCTGGCCGCGCGCTACGAGGACGGCCACTTCGCCAACGTCTACCTGAGCCCCAAGGACTACCACCGCATCCACATGCCCTGCGCCGGCCGCCTGCTGCGCATGATCCATGTGCCGGGCGATCTGTTCTCGGTGAATCCGGTGACGGCTCGCGGCGTGCCCGGCCTCTTCGCCCGCAACGAGCGGGTGGTGTGCGAGTTCGAGCGCCCCGACGGCGAGCGCTTCGTGATGGTGCTGGTGGGGGCGACCATCGTCGGCTCCATGGCCACGGTCTGGCATGGCGTGGTCAATCCGCCCCGGCCCGGCCAGGTGCGCGAGTGGCGCTACGAAGACCAGCGCATCGAGCTGGCCCAGGGCGCCGAGATGGGCCGTTTCCTGCTGGGCTCCACGGTGGTGATGCTCTTCCCCAAGGGCCCGCTGAAGTTCAACCCCGCCTGGCTGCCGGCCGGCCCGGTGCGCCTGGGCGAGGTGATGGCCGACTGAGGTTCAACGCTGCGGGGACTCGATGCCCACGTAGCCTTGCGGCGTGTAGCGGGCGCCCTGCACGGCCTCGGGCGCGAACAGGGCGTCGAGCCGGGCCAGCTGACCGGCGTCCAGCGTGCGGCGCGCGCCGTCCCAGTTGGCCTGCAGATGGGTCTCGCGGCGCATGCCGGGGATCACATGGGCATGGGGCTGGCGGCTCAGGATCCAGGCCAGAGCCAGCTGCGCCGGCTTCATCTGCCAGCCCTCGGCCAGGGTTGAAAACTCGGCCACCAGCGCACGGTTGTGAGCGCCTGCTTCGCCGCTGAAGCGCGGCAGCTGGCGGCGGAAGTCCTTCGCGTCCAGCTGCTCGGTGGGCGGCAACTCGGCGCTCAGCAAGGCCCGGCCCAGGGGGCTGTAGGCCACAAAGGCCACGCCCAGGGCCTGGCACAGGGGCAGCATTTCCGCTTCTGCGCCACGCTCCCACAGCGAGTATTCGTTCTGCAGTGCCGCCACCGGGTGCACGGCGTGGGCACGGCGCAGGGTGTCCGCCGAGACCTCGGACAGGCCGATGGCGGCAATCTTGCCGGCCGTCTTGAGGGCCACGAGGGACGCCATCAGCGCCTCGATGGGCACGGCCGGGTCGCGGCGGTGCACGTAGAACAGCGGCAGGCACTCCAGCCCCAGCCGGCGCAGGCTGGCTTCGCAGGCGCTCGTCACGTAGTCCGGCGAGTTGTCGATGTTGCGCTCGTAGGTGCCCGGTGTGCGGCGGATGCCGAACTTGGTGGCCACGCAGACGCCGGCTCGTTCGCCGGGTGCCAGGCCGGCCAGGAAGCGGCCCAGCAGGGTCTCGTTGTGGCCCGAGCCGTAGGTGTCGGCCGTGTCGAAGTGGCGCACGCCGCGGTCGTAGGCCGCGCGCAGGGTGTGCAGCGACTGCTCGTCGTCGCTGGGGCCGTAGAACTCGCTCATGCCCATGCAACCCAGGCCCATGGCGGGCAGCTGGAATCCGGCGAGGGGGCGAAGCCATGTCATGGGGTGATCCTTTGCAGATGAGGTGTTGAAGAAGGAATGCCGGCATCTTCTCCACCAGCCATTGTTCAGACAATCCACGCAGTGCTTCACGGCCTGTGCAGTCCTGATGAACAATCAGGCGATGAACACCGCCACCCCGGACCTCGGCCAGATCCGCCTGCTGCTGGCCGTGGCCGATGCCCCGGGCTTTCGCCGGGCGGCCCTGCAGCTGGGACTCAGTCCCTCGGCCCTGAGCCAGGCCATCAAGCGCCTGGAGGCCCGGCTGGGCCAGCCCCTGCTCCTGCGCAGCACCCGCAGCGTGCGGCTCACCGAGGCCGGTGAGCGCCTGTGCGCCGCCGCCCGCGAGGCCCTGGGCCGCCTGGACCAGGCCTGGCAAGACCTGACCCCCTCCGCCCTGGCCCCGGGCGGCCTGCAGGGCCGGCTGCGGCTCTCGGTGCCGCGCAGCGTGGCCCGGCTGATGATGGGGCCGTTGCTGGCCGCCTACTGCCGCCGCCATCCCGGGGTGCAGCTGGAGCTCAGCACCGACGATGCCCTGGTGGACATCGTGGCCGCCGGCTTCGACGCCGGCGTGCGCTTCAGCGAGCGCCTGCCCCAGGGCATGGTGGCCCTGCCCCTCAGCGCGCCGCAGCGTTTCGTGGTGGTGGGCCGCCCGGAGCTGATCGCCACGGCCCCGCCGCCCCGGCAGCCACAGGACCTGGCCCGCTGGCCCGGCATCCGCCAGCGCTTTGCCAGCGGCGCGCTGTTCGAATGGGAGTTCCGGCAGGGCCGCGAGACACGGCACTTCATGCCTCCCGGGCCCCTGACCGTTGACGACCAGGCCGTGGTGCTGGCGGCCGCGCTGGAGGGGGCGGGCCTGGCCTATGTCTACGAGCAGCTCGCCCGCGAGGCCCTGGCCCAGGGCCGTCTGCAATGCCTGCTGCCCGAGTGGTGCCCGCCCGGCACGGCGGTGGAGCTCTACTACCCGGGGCGGCGCCAGGCCAGCCCTGCCTTGCGTGCCCTGATCGAGCTGGTGCGCGAGACGGCACCGCGGTCCTGAGGAGGGCCGCGGCCTCAGTGCAGGGCCGGGCTGTGCCGCGGGCGGTCCTTGCCGCTGGACTGCAGCAGGGCCGTCGCGGCCGCGGGCTCCAGCGGCCGGCCCAGCAGATAGCCCTGCAGATGGGTGGCGCCCAGGCGCTCCAGGGCGTCGGCCTGCTCTTCGGTCTCCACCCCTTCGGCCACGATCTCCAGGTTCAGGCTGCGGCCCAGGGCGCAGGTGGCCTCGACGATGGCGGCGGCCTCGGGGCGCGGCAGGGGCTCGACCATGCTGCGGTCCAGCTTCAGCGTGCGGATGGGCAGCTTGCGCAGCATGGTCAGCGAGGACTGGCCGGTGCCGAAGTCGTCCATGGCGCAGGGCACGCCCGCCGCGCCGAGCTGCTCCAGCTGGCGCAGCACCTCGTCCAGCTGCGTCATGGCGGCCGTCTCGGTGATCTCGATCTCCAGCAGGCCGCGCGGCAGGCCGCTGCGGGCCAGCCGCTCCAGCAGCCGGTCCGCAAAGCGGGGCTGGGTGAACTGCACCGGCGAGACATTGATGGCCACAGGCAAGACCTGACCCTGCTCGTGCCAGCTTTGCAGCTGCAGCAAAGCCATGTCGATGATCAGCTCGCCCAGAGGCAGGATCTGGCCGGTGCGCTCGGCCGCGGGGATGAAGTCCGCGGGGCTGATGCGCTGGCCGTCCGGCCGCTGCCATCGCACCAGGGCCTCGAAGCCGCTGAGCCGCCGGCTGCCGCAGCGGAACTTGGGCTGGTAGACCAGCTGGAACTCGCGGGCGCGCAGGGCCTTGTCCAGCAGCTGCTCGGCCTGCAGCATGGAGCTGGCGCGGCGGTCCAGGGCCGGATCGAAGAGGGCGTGGGCGCTGCCGGGGATCTGCTTGGCGCGGTGCATGGCGGACTCGGCCGCGCGCAGCAGGGTTGCGGCATCGCTGCCATCGCGCGGCGACAGGGCCAGGCCCACCGACAGATGCACGGTCAGCTCCTGCTCGTCCAGCCTGAGCGGCTGGCGCGTGGCCTCCAGCAGGCGCCGGGCCAGGGCCTCGGCCTCCGAGGGCTGCTCCAGGCCCTCGACCAGCACCAGGAACTGGTCCTCGCCCAGGCGGCTGACGCTGGAGGGCAGCGCGCACTGCCGCATGTGCTCCAGCAGGCGCTGACCCAGGGCGTGCAGCAGGCGGTCGCCGAACTCGGGGCCCAGGGTCTCGTTGATCAGCTGGAAGCGGTCGACATCGGCCGACACCAGCAGCAGGGGCGTGCCCGCCGCGGTCAGCCGGCCCAGGGCCTCGACGGCGTGGTTGCGGTTGGGCAGGCCGGTCAGCTCGTCGAAGTGGGCCTGGCGGCGCAGGGCTTCCAGGGCCTCGTGGCGCGCGGTCTCGTCCAGCATCACGATCAGCTCGGCCGGGGCGCCGTCCCAGACCAGCTGGCTGGAGAGTCCGCGCAGGTAGAGCGGGCGCCCGTCCTGGCTGAGGCGCGGACCTTCCCACTCGATGCGGGCTTCGGGGTCGGCCAGCACGCGGGCATGCCTGGCCTGCGAGGACTGGGCCTCCCCGGGCAGGACCAGCTCCTGCAGCACGTCGCTCTGGCGGGCCTGCGCCAGGCCGGGGAAGCCGAACATCTGCAGCGCGGCCGGGTTGGCGTAAAGCAGCCGGTGCTCGCGCATCACCGCCAGGCCCTGCAGCGAATGCTCGGCCAGGCGCGAGAAGCGCAGGGCCTGGTCGCGGGCTTCCTTCTGCGCGCCCGCCGCGGCGACGATGATCAGCGTCAGGCTCAGCAGGGTCTGGACGATCAGGCCGCTGGCATGGGTGACGGCGGACTGGCTCAGCGGATGCAGCAGCGGCCCGCTGGCATGCACGGCGGCCGAGGCCACGAAGAGCAGGGTCATGACGCGCTCGGCGGGGCGCGGCGTCCAGCCTATCCAGGCCGCGCAGCGCAGATTGCCCAGGCACAGCACGGTGGCGGCGAAGGCCACGGCCCAGGGCTTGTGCTGCTGCGCGAGGACGGCGATGCCCACGCTCATCACCAGCAGCAGCCCGGCCCAGAAGCGGCCGGACCAGGGGCGTCGGCGGTACAGCGCGCTACCCTTCATCAGCTGGTACAGCGAGGTCATCACAGCGGCCGCGGCCAGCCCGGCCAGCAGGTCCAGTGAAGGTCCGGGGCTCACCACCGGCGCCATGCCCACGCCCAGCGCCAGGCCCATGCCCAGCAGCACCGCGCTACGACCCCACAGCAGCACATGCTCGTGGCGCGGGTTGAGGCGCCACAGGGCGATCAGGGTGACGCCCAGCATCAGCTCCAGGAACGAACTCAGCAGCACCAGCAGATTCATTGGCGCGGGCTCCCTGTGCCCCGGGGCGGCCGAGGCGGTTCTGTCGGATGCTACCGTTTGCAACGACGCCTGAACCCCATGGTTGAGGGAACTGTTGCGGCAGGGTGCCAAGTACGGGGGAACCGGGCGCTGGCCTTGTCGCGGCAAGCGGTGACAATAGCGCCCTCCCGGGCCTTTTTCCGCGCCCCGCCTGACAGCAACAGCCGCCCACCATGACCCAGCGCGTCCTCACCGGCATCACCACCACCGGCACCCTGCACCTCGGCAACTACGTCGGGGCGGTGCGCCCGGCCATCGCGGCCAGCCGCGAGCCCGGCGCCGAGAGCTTCTTCTTCATGGCCGACTACCACGCGCTGATCAAGTGCGACGAGCCGGACCGCATCGAGCGTTCGCGCCTGCAGATCGCCGCCACCTGGCTGGCCGCCGGGCTGGACACCCAGCGCGTGGTGTTCTACCGCCAGAGCGACGTCCCCGAGATCCCCGAGCTGACTTGGCTGCTGACCTGCGTGACCTCCAAGGGCCAGATGAACCGCGCCCATGCCTACAAGGCCTCGGTGGACGCCAACGTGGCCGCCGGCGAGGACCCGGACGCGGGCGTCACCATGGGCCTCTACAGCTACCCCATCCTGATGGCGGCGGACATCCTCATGTTCAACGCCCACCGCGTGCCCGTGGGCAAGGACCAGGTCCAGCACATCGAGATGGCGCGCGACGTTGCCCAGCGCTTCAACCACCTCTTCGGCAAGGGCCAGGACTTCTTCGTGCTGCCCGAGGCCCAGGTCGACGCCGAGATGGAACTGCTGCCGGGCCTGGACGGCCGCAAGATGAGCAAGAGCTACGACAACGTCGTGCCGCTCTTCGAAGGCGGCGCCAAGGGCCTGAAGGAGGCCATCGCCCGCATCGTCACCGACTCCCGCCTGCCCGGCGAGCCCAAGGAGCCCGAGGGCACGGCCCTGGTCCAGCTCTTCGACGCCTTCGCCACGCCCGAGCAGCGCGCCGCCTTCCGTGCCGAGCTGCGCGCCGGCCTGGGCTGGGGCGAGGCCAAGCAGCGCCTCTTCGCCCAGATCGACGCCGAGATCGGCCCCATGCGCGAGCGCTATGAGCAGCTGATGGCCAATCCCGAGCGCATCGAGCAGATCCTGCAGGAGGGGGCCGCCAAGGCCCGCGCCATCGCCGCCCCGCTGCTGGCCCGCCTGCGCGAGGCCGTGGGCCTGCGCCGCTTCCAGCCCCTGCAGGCCAGCACGGCGCCCGTGGCCAAGGTCAAGTCGGCCCTGCCGGTCTTCAAGCAGTACCGCGAGGCCGACGGCCAGTTCTACTTCAAGCTCAACGCGGCCGACGGCCAGCTGCTGCTGCAGAGCCAGGGCTTCGCCCAGGGCAAGGATGCCGGCCAGTGGGTGGCCCGCCTCAAGCGCGAGGGCGCCGCGGCACTGGCCGAGGCCCCGGTGCAGCGCGGCGAGGTCGACGACGCCCTGCTGCAGGAAGCCCTGGCCGCCCTGCAGGCCGCCGACAGCGCCTGACCGGCCCTCCCCTGCCCATCCGGGCAGGCGTGCCGCGCGGTGCGGCTGTTGTGGCTGCTTTGCCGCACGATGTGTGTGCACCGGGCAGCACAAGCCTGCAGTTTCGAGCGGTGCGTCCAGAACAAGTGCGAGCAAACCCGCTAGGCTGTTCGGGGGCGGGTAGCTAGTCTTTGCTATCGAGCTCGACAAGTCGATCAATAGCAGGAGACAAACCCATGAGCGCCATTGCCCCCGACACCCTGGCCCTTCAGTGCCTCTACCGCTGGGAGCGCGAAGCCGCGTCCCGTGTGGCGCTGACCCAACCCATGGGCGGCGGCGAGCTGAAGGATTTCACCTGGGCCGAAGTGGCCGACCAGGTCCGCCGCATGGCCGCCCACCTGAAGTCCCAGGGCTGGCCCGAGGGCTCCAAGGTCGCCATCCTGTCCAAGAACTGCGCCTGGTGGCTGATGAGCGACCTGGCGATCTGGATGGCCGGCTACGTCTCCGTGCCCCTGTACCCGACGCTGGCGGCCGAGACCGTGCAGCAGATCCTCACCCACAGCGAGGCCCGCGCCTGCTTCATCGGCAAGCTGGACGGCTGGGAAGGCATGAAGCCCGGCGTGCCGGCCGGCCTGCCCTGCATCAGCTATGCCCTGTCGCCCGATGACGCCCGCAAGAGCTACGAGGGCTGGGACGCCATCGTGGCGCGCACCGCGCCGCTGCAGGGTCAGGTCTTGCGCGATGCCAAGGAGCTCGCGACCCTCATCTACACCTCCGGCACCACGGGTCATCCCAAGGGCGTGATGCACAGCTTCGGCAACTTCGCCTGGGCGCTGACGGCGGCGCTGGGCCGTTTCCCGATGTCGGCCTCCGACCGCCTGCTGTCCTACCTCCCCCTGGCCCACGTGGTGGAGCGGGTGCTGGTGGAGCACGGCTGGTTGCGCACGGGCATGCATGTCTTCTTCGCTGAATCGCTGGACACCTTCAATGCCGACGTCTGCCGCGCGCGGCCGACCATCTTCTTCTCCGTGCCCCGCCTGTGGGTGAAGTTCCAGCAGGGCGTGCTGGCCAAGATGCCCGAGCAGAAACTGGAACGCCTGCTGCGCCTGCCCCTGATCGGCGGCCTGGTGCGCAAGAAGCTGAGGAAGGCGCTGGGCCTGGACCAGTGCCGCATCGCCGCCGGCGGCGCCGCCCCCATGCCGGTGGCCCTGCTGAACTGGTTCCGCCACATCGGCCTGCCGGTCAACGAGGGTTATGGCATGACCGAGAACCTCGCGATCAGCAACATCACCAAGCCCGGCGTGGACATGACGGGCACCGTGGGCCCCGCCTATGACGGCGTGCAGCTGCGCATCGACCCGGCCAATGGCGAGCTGCTGATGCGCAGCCCCGCCGTCATGCTGGGCTACTACAAGGAACCCGCCATGACGGCCGAGGTGCTGGACCAGGAAGGCTGGCTGCACACGGGCGACAAGGCCAGCATCGATGCCCAGGGCCTGGTGCGCATCACCGGCCGGGTGAAGGACCTGTTCAAGACGAGCAAGGGCAAGTACGTGGCCCCGGCCCCCATCGAGGACCGCCTGACCATGCACCATGCCGTCGAGGCCTGCGCCGTCACCGGGGCCAACCTGGGCCAGCCGGTGGGCATCGTGATGCTCTCGCCGGATGCCGCCCAGCGCACCGGCACCGAGGCCGACCGCCAGCAGCTGATGGCCCAGCTGACCCAGCACCTGGACGACATCAACGCCCGCCTGGACCCGCACGAGCAGCTGGACTGCCTCATCCTGGTGAAGACGCCCTGGACGGTCGACAACGGCTTCATCACGCCGACCTTCAAGGTCCGCCGCAACCGCATCGACGAAGTCTTCGGCCCCAAGCTGGAAGCCTGGGTGGAAGAGCGCCGCAAGATCATCTTCGGCGACTGAAGCTCAGGCCGGCTGCGCCGTCACGGGCTCGGCCGGCCGGAACTGGCCGGGCCAGCGGCGCTGGCGCCAGCGCATCAGCGGGCGCTCGATGGCGTGGTACAGCAGCCCGCCCAGGGCCACGCTGGCCAGGGCCGTGATCCCGAAGGCGGCCCAGTCGGGCAGGTCCTGCAGCAGTGGCTTCATCATGTGGGCCAGGGGCTTGTGCGTCAGGTAGACGGCATAGGACCACAGCGCCAGCGAATGCGCCCCCGGCAGCGTGCGGCGTGACAGCCCATGCCCTGGCGCGAGGCAGGCCAGCAGCAGCAGCGCATAGGCCCAGGCCATGGCGCTGTAGCCGATGGCGCTCATGAACCAGCCCCAGCTGTCGTCCGGCAGCACGTAGTTGTGCACGGCCACGGTCCACATGAGGCCCACGGCGGCCAGGCCCAGGGCCAGCAGCAGGCGGCCATGGCGCATCAACCGGGCCCACAGCTGCGGATGGCCGTGCTGCAGCAGGGCCAGGGCCAGGCCCGGCAGGAACTCGTCGGCGCGGCCCAGGGTGGCGTAGTAGATGTTCTGGTAGTAGCCCACGACGTCCGATTCGCGGCTGCCGTACAGCGTCCACAGGTGGTGGCGCCAGGCGATGGCGGCCAGCGTCAGGCCGGCGATGCCCAGCCAGGCCTGACGCCGGCTCAGGCGCAGCGCGCGGGCCGCCAGCAGGGCCAGGGGCAGGACCAGGTAGAACTGCTCCTCCACGCACAGGGACCAGGCATGCGAGAAGGCCGTGCCCGGCATCAGCTGGATGTTCTGCGTGAAGGTGAGGAAGCGCCACAGCGGCGGCGGCTCGCGCCCGCCGAGCTGGCCCGGCAGCAGGAAGAAGGCGGCCAGCACGAGCCAGTACAGCGGCCAGGTCCGCGTGGCGCGGCGGGCGTAGAAGCCGGCCAGCGAGAGCTGCTCACCACGCGCCAGGCCCGCCATCAGCTGCTCGCCGATCAGGTAGCCACTCAGCACGAAGAACAGGTCCACCCCGCTCCAGCCGACGTTGGAGAACCAGCCCATGTCCGGTGCACGGCTCACGAAGACGCGGTAGTGGAAGCAGAAGACCAGCACGATGGCCAGGGCACGCAAGGTGTCCAGGCCGGGGGCGCGGGGGTGGGTGCCGGGCGGGGCGCTGTGCAGGGTCATGGGCTTGTCGAGCGAGGTAGCGAGGCTGCGGATTGTGGGCAGCCTCGCCCCGCGGGGCAGGCCCTGGGCGCGTTACGCTTGTTGCAGCGCTGGCCTGGTGGCACCGGGGTAGCGCTGGTAGGCCAGGAAGACCTGGTCCAGCACCCAGCCCTCGGACTCGTACAGCGCCTGCGCCCGTGCATTGCTGCGGGCGGTGGTCAGGTCCAGGCGGGCCACGCCGCGTTCCAGGGCCAGACCCTCGGCCGCGCGCAGCAGGGCCCGGCCCAGCCCCAGGCGCCGGGCCTCGGGGGACACGAAGAGGTCGTAGAGGCTGAAGATGGGCTGGGCCTCCACCGAGCAGAAGGTGGGATAGAGCTGGCAGAAGCCCAGACCTTGGCCCTCGGGACCTTCGGCCAGCAGCACCACCGACTCCGCCCGGCGCAGGCGCTGCTCCAGGAAGGCCCGTGCGAGGGTCAGGTCTGAAGGCTGCTCGTAGAACTGGCGGTAGGCGTCGAACAGCGGGGCCAGCACGTCGAGATCGGCCAGGCCGGCGAGGCGGATGCGGGGCTCGCTCATGCACCGCCTTCGGGCTGGTGGCAGACAGCCTCGATGTTGTGGCCGTCGGGGTCGTGCACGAAGGCGCCGTAGTAGTCGGGGTGGTAGTGCGGGCGCAGGCCCGGAGCGCCGTTGTCCTGGCCGCCGGCGGCCAGGGCGGCGCGATGGAAGGCGTCCACCTCCGCTCGCGTGCCGACGCGAAAGGCGATGTGGATGGGCGGCTGGTTGGGCGTGCCGCGGCTGATCCAGAAATCGGGCTTGGGCGGCTCGCCGAAGCCAGCGACATCGGTGTGGCCGGTCACGGCGGCCGGGAACTCCAGCAGAAGCTGGTAGCCGATGGGGGCCAGGGCCTGGCGGTAGAAGGCCTTGCTGCGCTCGAAGTCGCTGACGACGACGCCGGTGTGGTCGATCATGGGGAACTCCCTCGTGGATGGATGGGGTCTAGAGCTGGCGCTGCATGAAGCGCCAGCCGGACTGCAGCGAGGCGGGCACCTCGGTGCCCGCATGGGGTGCGCAGTCCTGGAAGCCGTGGCGTGCGTAGAGCGCCTGGGCCTCCTGCATGAAGGGGGCCGAGTCCAGGCAGAGCTGGCGGTAGCCGAAGTCACGGGCATCGTCGACGAGCCGCTGCATCAGCAGCGCGCCCAGGCCCAGGCCGCGGAAACCGGGGCGGAGATAGATGCGCTTCAGCTCGGCCCGCTGCTCATCCAGGCGGCGCAGGCCACCCATGCCCGCCATGCGCAGCGCCGGCCCCTGCGCCTCGGGCACGACCAGCAGGTAGAAGCAGCCGGCGGGCGGGAGGTCGCTGCAGACCTTGTCCAGCATCCCGGCGGCGTAGTCGGCCACCGGACGTTCAGCCAGCGCCGCGGGCAGGGCACCGAAGTGCTGCTCGATGCCGGCGAAGACCCAGGCCATGTACTCGGTGTTCAGTGCCAGCAGCTCCTGCGCGTGCAGGTCCAGCCGGGCCTGGATGAGCTGCGGGGTGGCGGTGGACGTGGCGGTGATGCGCATGGGCGCGCAGACTACGTTATGCACCCACCCCTGGGCAAGCACTGCGCGGCTCAGTGGCCGCACAGCGCACGGCCCCTCGCTGTCAGGCCTGGCGCCCTTGCGCCGTTCGCCGCGCCAGGTGCAGGCCCAGCCAGCAGCTCAGCGGCCAGCTCAGCAGCCAGGACAGCCAGTACCAGTGCGGCCAGCCCTTGCTCCAGTTGGGGATGGTGGCCGCGATGCCCAGCAACTCGCCCAGCACCATGAACCACAGCACATGGCGGGCCGGGCGCGCCGAGGCATGGCGGGCACAGAGCCAGGCACACAGGATGGAGATGCCGATGAACAGGCCGGTGCTGGCCATCAGCGGGAGCTCGGAAGGGATGCGGCCCTGGACGAAGTCGCCCGGGAACAGGGCAGACAGCAGCGGGTCCGTGGCCAGGACCAGCAGGACCGACAGCACATAGCAGCCGATGACCAGCGCCAGGGATCGCAGCATGGGGGCCTCCTGAGGCAGGCGGGGCACTTGCCCGCCGACGGGCACGACGATAGCAAGCGCCGCCCTGCTCGCACCCTCGGTGCTAACCCCCGCATGACCTGTCTTTGTTGGTATTAGACTGGTATTAAATTGGCAACACAACACGGGGAGATTCCATGCACAGGCGCCAGACCCTCGGCTGGGCCGCCGCTTCGGCCGCGGCCTTCCTGCTGCCCGGCTGCGGGGGCGGCGGGAGCTCCAGCACGCCGACGCCCGGCCCCACGCCCTCGCCCATCCCCGCCGAATGGCAGGCCCTGAGCCGCCAGGTCCAGGGCCAGCTGCTCCTGCCGGGCCAGCCGGCCTATGAGCAGGGGCGGGTGGCGGCCAATGCCCGCTACGACGACCGCCGGGCCCAGGCCCTGCTGCGCTGCGCCGTGGCCGCCGACGTGCAGGCGGGCCTGGCTCACGCGCTGAGCCAGCGCCTGCCCTTCAGCCTGCGCAGCGGCGGGCACAGCTATGTGGGCAGCTCCACGGGCAGCGGCCTGGTGATCGACCTCGGTCCCATGAATGGCGTGCGGCTGGAGGGCGAGGTGGCCGTCGTGGGTGCGGGCGCGACGCTGTCGGATGTCTACGGCACCCTCATTCCGCTCGGGCGCTGCGTGGCCTCGGGCAGCTGCCTCAGCGTGGGCGTCACCGGCATCACGCTGGGCGGCGGCTTCGGCGTCGTCGACCGCTCCCAGGGGCTGGCCTGCGACCAGCTCCTGGGCGCCCAGCTGCTGAGCGCGGACGGCCGCCTGCTGGACTGCGACGCCCAGCGCCATCCGGAGCTGTTCTGGGCGCTGCGAGGCGGCGGCGGCGGACATTTCGGCGTGGTGACGCAGCTGCGCCTGCGCACCCATGCCGTCGGGCCGCTGCAGCTGTTTGGGGCCGACTTCCCCCTCGAGGCCCTGCCCGCCGCCCTGGCCGCGTGGCAGGACTGGCCTGCCCAGGGCCTGCCGGAGGCGATCTGGTCCCAGTTCGTGCTGCCGGCCGGCGGCGCGCAGTTCCGTATCTGGGGTGTGGCCGCGGGCGAATCCGCCCCCTTGCAGCCCCACTGGACGGCGCTGCTTCAGCGCATCGGCCGCGAGCCGCTGTTCCAGGCCTGGCAGGCCAGCAGCTACGGCTCGGTGATGATGGGCGCCTGCCAGAGCTACAGCCTGCCGCAGTGCCACCTGCCCAGCCAGCGCGAGGGCGGCCTGCTGGGGCGCGTCTCGATGACGGCCAGCTCCGACTTCTTCGACCGGCCGCTGGGCGCCGCCGGCATCGCGGCCCTGTCCGCGGGCGTGGCGGCCCGCCAGGGCACGGGCGTGGCGGTGCTGAATTTGATGGGGGGCGCCATCGCGCGCGTGGCCCCGCAGGACACGGCCTTCGTCCATCGCCAGGCCCTGTTCAGTGCGCAATACCTCGGCGAGTACCCCGCCGGCACGGCGGAAAGCACCCTGGCCGGCGCCGAGCAATGGGCCCAGGGCATGCGGGATCGCATGCGGCCTTGGAGCAGTGGCGGCGCCTATGTGAACTATCCCAACGCCCTGCTGCCTGACGCGGCGCGGGCCTATTACGGCGCTCAAGCGCCGCGGCTGCAGGCGCTCAAGGCGGCCGTCGATCCACAGGGGGTGTTCGCGCCGCTGGAGCGGGCCTGAGCGGCCCTCAGCCTTCCTGCCAGCGCGCCTTGCGCTCCGCCGTGTAGTCCCACCAGGGGCGCGGGTCCTCGCCGGCCATGAAGCGGGTGACGGAGATGAAGACGTCGATCACGCAGGGGTCGTGCCGCTGGCCGGTGCGCTGGCACAGGGCCGTGTAGAGCTGGTAGGGATCGCGACCCTTGAGCTGCGCGGGCTGCAGGATGTCCAGCAGGCGCAGATCGGCAGCCATGGCCGGCCCGATATTGGGCAGGTCGGTGAGCTGGCGCAGGCGTTGGCGGTCGACTTTGGCGGGGTTCATGGGAGGGGTCAGACGAGGGTGTCGGGGTCGCCCCACAGGGCTTTCTGGTAGGCCTTGATGCGCGGCGCCAGCAGCTCGGCGCGGGCCAGGCTGTCCGCGGGCCAGAAGCGGGTGCGGTCGTAGTACTCGGGCACGGCCACCGCGCCGGGCGGCAGGGAGAACCAGGGCTGCTTGCTGCTGGTGAAGATGTGGATGTCCGGCGGCAGCAGGTCGGGGTCGTCCAGGGTCCCCACGCGCAGGAACTTCAGCAGCGGGCCGGCACCGGCGTAATGGCTCCAGACCGCCACGCGGCACTGCGGGCAGCGGGCGATCTGCTGGCCGGCGCCGCTTTCCGAGGGGGTGGCCACCAGCTCGGGGGGCATGCCCAGGCACTCGACGCGCTCGGTCTCGAACAGGGCGTTGAGGGCGAAGGCGCTGCCGCTTTCCCGCTGGCACCAGCGGCAGTGGCAGCAGTGCACGAACAGCGGGGCGCCGAGCACGCGGTAGCGCACCGCGCGGCAGTCGCAGCCGCCCTCGATGGGATAGGCAGGAGAGGAATTCACGGCGTTTGCTCGCTCCAGTGAAAGGGCCGCGGCCTAGGGCTTGGTGGGCCAGTGCCGCTCGAACACGGCGCGCACGGCGGGATGCTGCTCGATGCGCTGCAGCTGCGCCAGGAAGTCCGGCCGCTCCTTCGCCAGGCAGGGGCGGGTGCCCGACCAGCGGGACACCACGGTGGCGAGCAGGGCCAGGGCGTCCGGGCGCTGCAGCGGGCCGGCGTCCGGCGCCGGCAGCAGGGCGCCGAAGGTGTCGGCGAACAGGCACCAGTGCGCATGCAGGCGCTCGCGGGTGCCGGTGCGCAGGCGTTCGCAGCTGGCCTCATCCGGCTCATGCAGCCAGCGCTCGGGGTAGTCGCTGATGCTGATGGCGGCATAGCAGTTGGCCGCGATGTAGACCAGGCCGCGGATCGCCTGCGCGCGCGCCGCAGGGTCCGTCGGCAGCAGGCCGGAGGCCGGATGGGCCAGGCCCAGGTGGATCAGGATGGCCGCGCTTTCGCTGAGCACGCCGCCGTCGGGCAGGACCAGGGTGGGGATCTGCTGCAGCGGGTTCACACGGGTCAGTGCCTCCAGCTCGGACTTCGGGTCCCAGGACGCGGCCTGGCGCTGCTCGAAGGGCAGGCCGGCCAGCGCGAGGGCGCATTCGATGGCCGCGGAACCGGAGCCGGGGTAGCCGAAAAGAACGTGCACGGCATGCATGGACTCTCCTTGAATGGGTCGCTCAGGCGCTCAGACGCCGCCGCCCTGCTCCCAGCCTTCGTCCGGGTGCCGGGAGCGGCTGGCGGGTGTCTCCTGGCCGTCGACGGGGGCCTCCCGTGGCAGCTCGATGACGAAGCGGGTGCCCTCGCCCATCACGCTCTGCACCCGGATGCTGCCGCCCAGCAGCGTGTGGACAATGTTGTAGCAGATGTGCAGCCCCAGCCCCGAACCGCCCTGACCCAGCCGGGTGGTGAAGAAGGGCTCGAAGATGCGGCGCAGGTGCTCGGGCGGGATGCCGGCGCCGTTGTCCGAGAACTCGATCAGCACGCGGTCCGCGCCCTGGGCCTGGGTCAGCAGGCGCATGTGGCCGCCCTTGCGGCCCTCGAAGCCGTGCAGCATGGCATTGAGCACCAGGTTGCTGACGACCTGCCCCAGCGGCCCGGGGTAGCTGTCCATGTCCAGCCCGGGCAGCAGCTGCAGGCTGATCTCGTGCTCCTCGCGGCGGATGCGGCTGGACAGCGTCATCACCACCTCCTCGACGGTCTGGGCCAGGTCGAAGCGGCGGCGCTGGTCCGAGGTCTGGTCCACCGCCAGCTGCTTGAAGCTGGCAATCAGGTTGGCGGCCTGGTCCAGGCTGCGCATCAGCAGCAGGGTCGAGGCCTCGCTGCCCTCGCAGAAGGCCTGCAGCTCGCTGCGCCGCAGGCCGCCGCCCTCGACCCGCCGCAGGAAGTCCCTGCTGGCATCGCGCAGGGTGCTGGCCATCAGCAGGCTGTTGCCGATGGGGGTGTTGAGCTCGTGGGCCACGCCGGCCACCAGGGAGCCCAGGGCGGCCAGCTTCTCCTGCTCCACCAGGCGGTCCTGCGCCAGCTGCAGGCGGCGGTAGGCCTCGGCGTTGTCGTAGGCCACCGCCGCGTAGGCGCCCAGGGTGCGCAGGATGTCCAGGTCGGCCAGCCCGAAGGCCTTGGGCCTTTCGCTGAGCACCGCGATCACGCCCATCACCCGGCCCTTGAGCCGCATGGGCACGTAGAGGCCGGAGCGCGCCTTGCTCACCGGCCGCCCGTCGGCCAGGCGCGTGTCCTCCTGGCCGCTGATCTGGCGCACATGGCTGTCCAGGCGGCGGATGTCCTGGGGGAACTCGTCGATCATCAGCTCGCGCGCCTCCAGCACGCACTGGGTCGAGGGCTGGTCCAGTGCGCTGAGGCTGCGCTGGTAGGGCATGAAGGGTTGGCCGTCCTGCATGACGAAGTCGAAGTCGATCACGCCGGCGTCCCAGTTCACCCGGCCCACGCCGAACACGCTGGCGTTCATCAGCTCGCTGACGTGGGCATAGAGCGTCTGCTGGATGACGGGCAGCTCGCGGGTGGCAGTGATGTCGCGGCCGATCTCGCTGAGCAGGGTGATGCTGCGCCGCGCCTTCTCGGCCGCCTCGCGCTGGGACTCGGCCAGCTGCTTCTCGACCTGCAGCTGGCGGCCCTGCTCCACCACCTCCTGCGTGCGCTGCGCCACCTTGGCCTCCAGGCTCAGCCGGGCGGCGTGCAGCTTGGCCGTGCGCCATCGGTAGGTCCAGGCCATCAGCGCCAGCAGGCCCAGCAGCAGGGAGAGGCGCCACCACCAGGTGCGCCAGAAGGGAGGCAGCACCTCGATCTCGATCAGGGTCTGCGAGGGGCTCCAGACTCCGTCCGGATTGGCCGCGCGCGCCAGCAGCCGGTAGCGGCCGGGATCGAGATTGGTGTAGGTGGCAATGGCCTGCTCGCCCCGGCCCTGGATCCAGTCGCGGTCGAAGCCCTCCAGGAACCAGGCATAGCGGTTGCGCCGCGGATCAGCGAAATGCAGGGCCGCGAGCTCGAAGCTGACCATGGCCTCCTCATGGCCCAGGCGCATGTGGCGGGCCGCATGCAGCGGCCCGTCGATGCCCACGTCATGCAGGCTGAGGCTGGCGCTGGAGCCCACCTGCTGCGCGCTGACGGCCGCCCCGGTGCCGCCGGCGGCGTGGGTGGTGGGCAGCAGGCTCTGGTTGTAGAGCCGCAGGTCCGACAGCACCACGCCGGGCGCCTGCGGGTTGTCGCGCAGCTGGGCGGGATGGAAGCGGATCACGCCCGTGCTGCCGAAGAAGAGGCTGCCATCGGGCCCGCGCGCCGCCGCGCCGAAGTTGACGCCGCCGCCGAAGCGCGAGCGGCCGGGGTAGCGGCGGGCGCGCTGCTGGTCCGGCAGCAGCTGCACCAGGCCATCATCCGCGCCCAGCCAGATCTCGCCGTCCAGGCTGTCCTGCATGGCGTCGTAGGAGCCCGGGCCCAGGCCCGGTGTGGCAGACCAGTCCCGCAGGCGCCAGCCGCCGGCATCCTGGCGCAGCTCGTGCACGCCCTGGTTGCTGGCCAGCCAGATGCGGCCCCGCACGTCCTGGCGCAGGGCGTGCACGGCCAGCTTCTGCGGCTGGCTCAGGGACGCGTCGGGCGCAAGCGGGAATTCGAAGTCGTCGGTCTCGGGGCGGTACAGGTAGAGCCCGCCCTTGGTGCCGATCCACAGCCGCCCCTCGCGGTCCTCCAGCAGGCAGTCGATGGTGTCGTGCTGCAGGGCCTGGGCCACGCCGGGGCGGGCGGTGTAGCGGTGGGCGCGCAGCTCGCCGGGCTCGATGCGGTAGAGCCCCGCGGCGCTGCTGGCCCACAGGCGGCCCTGGCGGTCCTGCACCAGGGCGCTGATGGAGGCCGCGGCCGGGCTGCTGGCGTCCAGGGCCACGACCTGGCTGCGCCGCGCGCGGGCGTCGTAGCGCATCAGGCCGCCATCGCCGCCGGCCCACAGCAGGCCCTCGCGGTCGCGCAGCAGGGTCTTGATGTTGCGCAGGGGCAGCTGGGCCGGCGGGATGCGCTCCACGTCGCCGCTGGCCAGGTGCAGGCGGTTGAGGCCGCCGCCGTAGATGCCCACCCAGACATGCTCGGCGTCGTCCGGCGCGAAGGCCATGGGCGAATCGCCGCTGAGGCTGCGTTCGTCGCCCGGCACATGGTGGTAACGCAGGAAGCCGCCCGAGCGCAGGTCGGCCAGGCTCACGCCCTTGCCCCAGCTGCCCACCCACAGCACCCCGTCGCGGTCGATCATCAGCGAGGCCACGCTGTCCGAGGCCAGGCTGTCGGGCACGGCGGGCTGGTGGCGGTAGCGGCGCAGGCCCTGGCCGTCGTCCCGCCACTGGAAGAGGCCCTGGTGGTCGCCCATGCCGATCCAGACGCCGCCCTCGCGGTCCTGCGCAAGGGCGAAGACGGTGCTGCGCGGCAGGTCCAGCGCGGAGAGGCGTGCATCGGGCCGGGCGGTGCTGCCGTCCGGGTCCAGGGCCCAGACCTGGAGGCCGCCGCTGAGGCCCACCCAGAGGCGGCCGCCCTGGTCCACCAGCAGGCTGCGGGGCAGCAGCTCCGAGGCGGGACGGCCCTGCGCCATGGGATGCGCGCCCAGCTGCAGGCGCTGGCGTAGCTGGCCCTGGGCGTCCACATGCAGCAGCCAGTCTTCCTGGGCGAACCAGACGCCGCCCTGGCCATCCCCCAGGAAGGCCCGCACCCGGCCCACGGGCAGGGTCAGCTCCGCGGGCGGCTCCCAGCGGCTGAACTGCTCGCTCTGCCGGTCCAGCAGGTACAGACCGCCGGCCAGGGCCGTCCAGAGCTGCGTGCCGGTGCGCGGCGCAAAGCCCAGCACGCGGCGCTGCTGCAGGGCCAGACCGGGCGGCAGCGCCAGGCGGTGGATCTTCTCGGTGGCCAGGGCCAGGCGGTCCACGCCGTCGCTGGTACCGACCCACAGGCTGCCCTGGCCGTCGTCCAGCAAGGCATGGACGAAGGGATGGCTGAGGGTGTCCGGCTGCTCGGGGCGGGCCGCGAAAGCCTGGACGTGCCGGCCGTCGAAGCGGGCCAGGCCGTTGGTGGTGCCCAGCCAGACGAAGCCGCGCCGGTCCTGGAAGCTGACCACGATCGCGTCGCTGGGCAGGCCGCTGCCGGAGTTGAGCGCGGTGAAGGGCAGCGCCTGCAGGGAGGCCGCGCACACGAGAGCGGGCAGCAGGGCGGCTGCCAGCCCGATCAGGGCGATCCGGGCGCCGGTTCTCTGCACAAGCCCAAGCCAAGACACCACAAGCCGACCCCTGCTGCGAGCAGCCCCCAGGGTAACGAATGCCCGCCTCGCTGACCAGCCGGCACAACACCGCCCCCATCGAATCGGTGGGCGGGCCTGCGACGCGAACCGCGCGGTGTGCGGGCTCAGGGGCTGACCCAGTCTTGCGCCTGCCCGGCCGTCATGCCCTGGTGATGGCTCAGGTGGACCTGGCCCTGGAACCAGCGCTCCCAGCCGGCGGCGCGCAGGCGGTCCAGCACGGGGCCTTTGAGCTCGCTGAGATCCAGGCGCAGGCCCTGGCGCCGCAGGCTCTCGTGCAGTTCACGCAGGGCCTCCAGGCCGCTGTAGTCGATGCCGTTGACCGGCGACATCTGCAGCACCACGCGCCGCGTGCCCGGATGCTGCGTGAGCTGGGCCTGGACCACGTCGGCCAGGCTGCGGGCATTGGTGAAGAGCAGGCTCTCGTCGATGCGCAGGCCCATCACCTCGGGCAGGATCTCGACCTCGTGGCGGTCGACGTTGCGGTAGTGCTCGGTGCCGGGCACGCGGCCGACCAGCGCCACATGCGGGCGCGCCGTGCGCTGCAGCAGCAGGGCGATGGAGCCGAGCACGCCCAGGCCCAGGGCGGCGGCCACGCTGACGTTGAGCACCAGCAGGGTCACGGCCAGCATCAGCAGGCCTTCGGCACGGGCATAGCGCCAGGCTTCCAGGTAGGGCCGCCACTGCAGGCCGGACAGCACCGCCACGAGGATGGTGGCCGCCAGCACGCTGCGCGGCAGCCAGGCCAGCGCGGGCGCCAGGCTCAGGGCCGCGGCGCCCATCAGCAGGGCGGCCATGACGCTGCTCATGCGGCTGCGGCTGCCGGCGTCGTACAGCAGGGCGCTGCGCGAGAAGCTGCCCGCCACCGGCATGCCCGCGCTGAAGGCCGCGGCGAGGTTGGCGCCGGCCAGGCCCATCAGCTCCCGCCGCGGGTCCACACGCTCGCCGCGCCGGCGCGCCAGTGCCTCGGCCACGACCAGGCTGCTGACGTAGGCGATCAGCGCGATCAGCAGGGCACCGGGCAGCAGGGCCAGCCACAGGGCGGGGTCCAGCGGCGGCCATTGCAGACGGGGGTGCAGGGCGGGCAGCGCGCCCACCAGCGGCACGCCCAGGCCCTGCGCCTGCACCGCCCAGGCCACGCCCAGGGTCAGCAGCAGGACGATCAGCGGCGCCAGCCGGGCCCAGAGCCCGCCCAGCAGGCGCCGGCCCAGCAGCAGCAGGGCCACCGCCGCCAGGCCGAAGCCCAGCGTGGGCGCATGCCAGCGCCAGCCGCTGCCCGCCGCGCTGGCGAGCAGGGCTGGCAGCTCGGAGCCCTGGGCGGGGCTGCCCAGCAGGGCCGGCAGCTGGCTCAGCGCGATGGCCAGGGTGGCGCCCGTCTCGAAGCCGTGCAGCACCGGCACGCTCATCAGCGCGGCCAGTGCGTCCAGTCGCAGGGCGGCGGCCGCGGCCATCAGCAGGGCCGATTCGGCGGCCAGCACCAGGGCCGCCTGGCTGGCGCTGTAGCCCGCCGGTGCGGCGGCCGTGGCCTGCGCCACCATCAGCGCGACGATGGCCACCGGGCCCACGCCCAGGTAGGGGCTGGAGCCCAGCAGGGCATAGGCCAGCAGGGGCAGCAGGCTGGCGTAGATGCCCACCTCGGCGGGCAGTCCGGCCAGCAGGGCGTAGGCCAGGCTCTGCGGGATCAGCAGCACGCTGACCACGGCGGCGGCGACCAGGTCCTCCCGCCAGGGGCCGCGGGCGTAGGCGCGCAAGGCTTGCAGCGGCTTCACAGCGCGTTGAAGGGGATCTTCAGGTAATGGACGCCGTTGGACTCGGCCGCGGGCAGCTGGCCGGCGCGCACATTGACCTGCACCGAAGGCAGCAGCAGCAGGGGCATGGCGAGCGTGCGGTCACGGGCCTGGCGCAGGGTGACGAAGTCGGCCTCGCTGACGCCCTCGTGCAGGTGCACATTGCGCGCGCGCTGCTCGTCCACGGTGCTGATCCAGCAGGGCGGGCGGCCGTTGGGCGGGTAGTCGTGACACAGGTGCAGGCGGGTATGCCCGGGCAGGCCCAGCAGGCGCTGCACGGAGCGGTAGAGCGTGGCCGCATCGCCGCCGGGGAAGTCGCAGCGGGCGCTGCCGTAGTCGGGCATGAAGAGGGTGTCGCCGATGAAGACGTCGTCCCCCACGCGGTAGCTGATGCAGGCCGGCGTGTGGCCCGGCGTGTGCAGCACCTCGACCTCCAGGCCGCCGATGGCGAAGCGCTGGCCGTCCTCGAAGAGCTGGTCGAAGGGGCTGCCGTCCACAGGGATGCCGGGGTCGTTGAACAGGCGGCGGAAGACCTGCTGGACCTCGGTGATGCGCGCCCCGATGCCGATGCGCCCGCCCAGGCGCTGCTGCAGCCAGGGCGCGGCGCTGAGGTGGTCGGCGTGGCAGTGGGTCTCCAGCAGCCAGTCCACCGTCAGCTGCTGCTCGTGCACCCAGGCGGCGATGAGCTCGGCGCTGAGCGTGCCGCTGCGGCCGGACTTGGGGTCGTAGTCCAGCACCGGGTCGATGATGGCGCAGCGCCGGCTGTGCGGATCGGCCACTACATGGCTCACCGTGTGGGTGGCCGCGTCGAAGAATGCGTGGATCTGGGCCTGGATCGGTGGGTGAGGCATGACGACTCCTGCGGGGCCCGGGCAGTATAGGTGGGGCCCCCCGTGGAGGCCGCCTCCACGGCTCAGGGCGTCGTGGGGCCCAGCACCTGCAGCAGCTGCACGCGGGAGGAGATGCAGGCGGCGTCGAAGTCGGCCTGGATCTGGGTCAGGGCCTCGGTGTCGTGGGCGTCGATGGTGGCGATGCCGATGGCACGGTTGCGGCCCTGGGCCTTGGCGGTGTAGAGCACCATGTCGGCCCAGTTGACCGCCTGCTCCCAGTGCAGGGACAGGCCCGTGGGCGGCAGCGGGAAGTGCGCGAAGCCGACCGAGACCGTCACGTGCAGCGGGCCGTCGGGCGTCTGCACGGTCTCGCCACCCACGGCGAAGAGGATGCGCTCGGCCATCTGCTGCAGCTGGGCCGGCGGCACGCCGGGGATGAAGACCAGGAACTCCTCGCCGCCCCAGCGCACCACGAGATCCTCCTCGCGCACGGCCTGGGTGATGCGGCGCGAGACCTCGCAGATGACCGCGTCGCCGGCCGAGTGACCGTGCTCGTCGTTGACGTGCTTGAAGTGGTCGATGTCCACCATCAGCAGCGCGCCGTTGAAGGTGTTGGCGGCATGCTGCTCCATCACCGCCATGAAGTGGCGGCGGTTGGCGAGGTTGGTCAGCGGGTCGCGCTCGCTCTGGGCGCGCAGCAGGGCCTCGTTGGCCTTGAGCTGGCGGTTGGCCAGGCGCACCTTCTTCAGCATCACCACCAGCAGCGGCAGCAGCAGCGCGGTCAGCAGGGCCAGGGCCATGCCCACGCGCTGGGCCAGCACGCTGTTGGAGACCTGGCGGGCCTTGAGCTCGCCATCGCGCTGCAGCAGGGTCAGCTCGGCGCTCTTGCGGTCGCTGTCGTAGCGCAGCCTGAGCTCGTCCAGCTGGGCCTTGCGCGAGGCTTCCTGCACTTGGCGGCTCTGCTCGCGCTCGGCGAGCAGGGCCTTGAGGGCCTCGGCCCACTGGCCGCTCTCGGCCCAGGCATCGGCGAGCTCTTCCAGCTCATGGCTGCGCTCGGCCGCGCCGACGAGCTCCGGGCGCATCGCGTCCAGGCGGCGCCGCTCCTGGCGTGCGGCATCGAACTGGCGCAGCTGGATCAGGGCCAGGCTCATGTTGTGGCGCACGATGCGCTCCATGCGGCGGTCCTGGAATTCCTCCAGGGCCGGCAGGGCCAGGCGGGCCGCGGCCAGGGCGCGCTCAGGTTGCTTGGCGCTCAGGTAGAAGTCGGAAAGATTGCTGCGCACCACGGCCTCGACACGGCGGGCGCCTGCGCTGTGCGCCAGGCTCACCGCTTCTTCGAGTGCGCGCAGCTGGCCGCTGCGGTCCTTGCGGGCGACCGCGATGCCGCCCTCGTAGACCTTGATGCGAGCCAGGGTCGGCATGTCCGCCTGGGCGGCCTGCAGGGCCTGCGCCAGGTGCTGGCGGCCGGCCTCGACCTGGTCCTGCTGATGCTCGGCCACGGCCAGGCGCCCCAGACTCAGGGCCAGCAGTCCCGGCAGCTTGAGCTGGCGGGCCAGTGCGACATGGCGTTCGAGCACCGTGATGGCGCTGGCGCCGGCCCCGGTGGCTTCCTGGCTCAGGGCCAGCAGGCGCAGGCCCAGCCAGGTGGCGGTGGCATCGCAGCCGGCCTCCACACTCTCCCTGAGCGCCGCCTCCTGCCGGTCCCACAGACAGGGCGGATGCAGCAGCTCCAGCCCCTTGCGGGCCAGCTCGCTGGCGGCCTGCGGATGGTCCTGGCGCTCGGCCACCATGGCGCGGATCAGCTGGGCATGGCCGGGGAAGTCCTGGTCCAGCTGGCGTGCCAGGGTCTCGGCCTCGGCGGCGCCCTGGCCCGAGGTCAGGGCGGCCGCCAGTGCGAGGGTCAGTTCCGCCTGCAGGGGGGCATCGCCCGTGGACTGGGCCAGCTGCACCATGGGCCGCAGCGAGCGGGCGGCCTCCACCGGGTGGTCGTAGGCCAGCAGGGTGAGCACCAGGGCCTCGCGGCGCAGCTCGGCCCGGCTGGAGGCGGCGGCGCCTGCGGGCGCGGGGGCGGCCAAAGGGCCGGTCGCGGGCGCGAGCGCGGGTCCGGGTGCCGGGCCGGGCGCCGCGCTGGCGGTGCCGGCGGCCAGGGCCAGCAGCAGGGGCAGCAGGCGCTTCATGTGCGGGGCTCCGTCCATTGGGCCGGGCCGGCCTGCGTCGAGAGCCGGACCTTGCCGTCGTGCCAGGCGGCTTCCATCTGCTCGGCCAGGTGCAGCAGGCCCTCGCCGTCGCTGGCATCGGCCCATTGCAGGCCGTAGGCCTTGTTGCGGCCGTGGGCCTTGGCCATGTACATGAGGGTGTCGACCATGTCGATGGCGCGCTCCCAGTGCAGGGACACGCCGTGCGGCTCGATGGGCAGGCTGGCGAAGCCGATGGAGGCCGTCACCGGCACCGTGTGGCGTTCGTGGGTCACGGGCTGGCCGCCGATGGCCTCCAGCAGGCGCTGGCCCAGGTGCTGGGCGAAGACGGGGTCGCAGGACTTGATCACGATGAGGAATTCCTCGCCGCCCCAGCGCACCACGAGGTCGTCCTCGCGCAGGGCCTGGCGCAGCCGGCGGGAGACCTCCACCAGCACGGTGTCGCCCGCGGCGTGGCCGTATTGGTCGTTGATGCGCTTGAAGTGGTCGATGTCGATGAGGAAGATGCTGCCGCGCAGCAGGTCCTGCTCCTCGCGCTGGCGGATGGCTGCCTGGAAGTGGCGGCGGTTGGCCAGGCCGGTGAGCGGGTCGCGCTCGCTCTGCACCTTGAGCCGCTCGTTGGTGCTCTGCAGGGCCAGGTTGGTCCGGCGCACGCGGCGGTAGGCCATCAGCAGCAGCGCGCCGGCGGCCAGCACGCAGCCGCCCATCAGCAGCCACAGGCGGAACTCCAGCTGGCTGGCGCGCAGCTGCTCGTTCTTGAGGCTCATGTCGCGGTTGAGCAGCTCGAACTCGCGGCTGCGGCGGTCCGCCTCCAGGGCCTCCTGCGCTTCCAGCACGGTCTTGCGGAGGTCGTCGCGGTAGAGCTGGCGGCGGAACTGGCGCTCCTTCAGGTAGGCCTGGACGGCCTCCTGCGTCAGGCCCGCGTCCTGCAGCGCACGGCCGTATTCCTCGTAGAGTGCGTCCAGCCCGGTCGCGGAGCCGGCGTCGGTGACCAGCTTGAAGCCGGCCTCGACCTCCTGCCGGCCCTGCGCCACCTGCCCCGTGTGCATCAGCGCGATGCCCAGGTTGTGGCGGGCCAGCGATTCGGCGAACACGTCCTTGCGCTTCTGCGCCAGGCGGATGGCCTCGGTGGTCAGGGCGATGGCGCCGTTCCATTCGCGCTTGCGCAGGAAGTCGTCGGCCCGGTTGGCCAGGGCGTTGGAGATCAGGTCCTCGAGGCCGGTCTCGCGCGCGGCGTCCAGGGCCGCCTGCGAGCTGCGCTCGGTGATGGCGCGGTCGCGGTCCTGGAACATGGAGCCGCGGTTGACCTCGATGAAGTAGCGCAGCAGCGGGTTCTTGTCATTGAGGGCGAGCTGCTCGGCCTCCTCCTGCGCCTTCACGGCCTGCTCGAACTGCTGGGCGGCCGCATAGGTGCCGGCCAGCTGCAGCCGGGCAAAGACGCGGCGCGAGGGCGAGGCGGCGGGCCCGTCGGACAGCTCCAGGGCCCGGTGCGCGGCGCGCAGGGCGCGGTCGAATTCGCCCTGGTCGGTGAACAGGCCGGCCTGCATGGCGTAGAGCGTCAGCAGCAGGCGGGGGGGCTGGCCGGTCTCGTCCAGCTTGTCCAGGACCGACAGGATCTTCTTGAGCTTCTGGCCCTGGCCCGACAGCGCCGCGCGGCGCGCCTCGGTCACGGCCAGGGTCAGGCGCACCGTGGTGTCGACGCGTGCGTCCTCGCGGCCCGGCCACTGCTCCAGCTGCTGGCGCAGTTCCTCGTAGCGCTCGGCTTCGTCGACCCGCGCCACGACCACCGCGCGCAGGCCCAGCACTTCCAGGCGGGCGGGGCTGCCTGGCGGCAGCTTGGCGGCCATCTCGCGGAGCTCGTCGTCCGTCTGGCGCGGATGCATGCGGATGGTGAGCTCCATCTCGTCCAGCTTGGCCAGCAGTTCGGGCGAGGGCGCCTGTGCCAGGGGGGCGCTGCTGCTCTCGGGCTGGCAGGCGGTCAGGCCGAGCACGAGCAGGCCCATCGCCAGGCCAAGGCGCCAGCGCGGGGGGACGGGGCGTGAGCAGGTTCTCATCGACGGGGCGTTGAGCCGATTTGACGCTGAGAGCGGAGCTTCGACGAGGGCCGGCATCGCGTTTTAGTCAAAAAAATACGCAGATATCGACGATCAATGGCGCGGACCACGGGGCGTCAGCAGCAGGTTCAGCAGCAGGGCGCCGAAGGTGGCGGTCCCGATGCCGCCCAGCGCGAAGCCGCCCAGGCGCAGGGTGTAGTCCCCGGTGCCGATGATCAGGGTGATGGCTGCCAGCATCAGGTTGCGGTGCTGGCTGAAGTCCACCCGGTTGTCGACCCAGATCTTGGCGCCGGCCACGGCGATGAGCCCGAAGACCACGATGCTGACCCCGCCCATCACCGGCAGCGGAATGGTCTGGATCAGGGCGCCGAACTTGGGCGAGAAGCCCAGCATGACGGCCAGCAGCCCTGCCACCACGAAGACGGCGGTGGAGTAGATGCGGTTGGCGGCCATCACGCCGATGTTCTCGGCATAGGTGGTGACGCCCGTGCCGCCAGCGGCGCCGCTGAGCATCGTGGCCAGGCCGTCGCCCATGAAGGCCCGGCCCATGTCGCGGTCGATGTCGCGCCCGGTCATCGCGGCCACGGCCTTGAGGTGGCCCAGGTTCTCGGCCACCAGGATCAGGGCCACCGGCGCGATCAGCAGCATCGCCCCGGTCTCGAAGCGCGGGCTGGCGAAGTGCGGCAGGCCGAACCACGCGGCCTGTGCCACGCCGCTGAAGTCCATGGGCTTGCCCAGTCCGAGGCCGTTGGTGAGCACGGCATACAGCACGCTGGCGATCAGCAGGCCCGCCAGGATCAGCAGGCGCTGCAGCAGGCCGCGGCTGCGCACGGCCACCAGGGCCACGCTGAGGAAGGTCAGGCCCTGGACCCAGGCGTCGAAGGGCGTGGGCGCCATGTTCTTGATGGGCACGCTGGCCAGGTTCAGGCCGATCACGGCGACGATGGCGCCGGTCACCACCGGCGGCATCAGCCGCTCGATCCAGCCCGTGCCCAGCCATTGCACCAGGGCGCCGATCAGGAAATAGAGCGCGCCGCAGGCCACGATGCCGCCCAGGGCCAGGCCGATCTGCGCATTGGGACCGCTGCCGCCATAGCCGGTGGCGCTGATCACCACGCCGATGAAGGCGAAGCTGGAGCCCAGGAAGCTGGGCACGCGGCCGCCCACCATGAAGAAGAACAGCAGGGTGCCGATGCCGCTCATCAGGATGGCGACATTGGGGTCGAAGCCCATGAGCAGGGGCGCCAGCACGGTGGCGCCGAACATGGCCACCACATGCTGCAGGCCCAGGGCGACGGTCTGCGGCCAGGCCAGGCGTTCATCCGGGGCGACGGCCTGCCCGTCCAGGGCGGCGACCTGACGCCATTGGGGGATCCAGCTCACAGCGCGCTCCTCTCAGGCTGCTTTTGACTTCTGAAGCTCGGAATTTCCCGGCCCCTTGATTCAGGGGAGCGTGGCTTCCGGCACCTGTGCGCGCAGTGTAGTGAGCGGGGGAGCGGCCCCGGCTCGGGCTATATCCCTATATGGGGCGACCCCCGTCGCGGAAAGTTGCACATTTTGTAACGATTTGCCTGGTTTGCGGACGCACCCATGCCGGGGATATATCGCCGGAGCCTCCATGAAGGGCTGCTGGGGTCAGGTCTTGTCGCCCCGGGGTCAGGTCTCCTGAGACGGCTGGCGTGGTGCCCGGGGCAGTGACCGACGCGGCTTCAGGCCGCCTCGGCCAGCCAGGCCGCCACCTGGCGCTGCACGGCCGCGTCGTCCAGCAGGCGGCGGTGGCCCAGGCCCTCGGTCAGGCGCAGCGTTGCGCGGGGCAGGGCCGCAGCCAGGGCCTCGCTGTAGGCGGCCGGCACGGCGCGGTCCTGGCGGTCATGCACCAGCAGCACGGGCAGCGCCAGGTGCCGGCCCAGCCAGGCGGGCTCGAAGCCGGCCAGCCCCGGGCGGGCGCGCGCCTCCAGGGCCTGGCGCAGGCGCTCGCGCACGGCCAGCCCCAGGCCGAAGCTGGCCACGAAGCCCTCCAGCAGGTGCCGGGGCGGGGCGGAGCAGGCCAGCAGGGCCAGGCGTTGCGTGGGCAGGCCGCGGGCCACGCCATGGGCGGCGGCCAGGGCGCCGATGGAATGGGCCGCAATGCCTACCCAGGGCCCCTGCTCGACCGTGAGCACCTGCAGGGCGCGCTGCCACTGGGCGATGTCGGTGCGCCAGCCGCTGCTGCGGCCGTGGGCGGGCCAGTCCAGCACATGCGGCGACAGGCCCGCGTCCCAGCAGGCCTGGGCCAGGCCGCGCAGCTGCGCCGCCTGGCCGCTCCAGCCGTGCAGCAGCAGCACGCGCGGGCGCTCGGCGCCGTCCGGCCGGTGCCACAGCTGCAGGCGGCGGGTCTCGAAGGGCAGGGTCAGGCCTTGCCAGGGGGCCATCGAGGGCCGGCGCTGCAGCAGGCGCGGCGGCAGGGGCGTGTCGAAGAGGCGCAGGGCCAGCCGCGCCGCCTGCGCGGGGGCGTGGCGCTGCAGCAGGTCCAGGCCGGCGCGCAGCCCCTGGAGCAGGCGCCCCTGGGCGTAGAAGCGGTCGACGGCGGGGCGGGTCGGCGCGGAGGGATGGGGCGGGTGGGGTTGCGGGATCTGACTCATGGGCTCACCCCAGAAAGAAGTCGCGGTTGTGGGAGGGGATGGCGCGCCACAGGCGCTGCAGGCCTTGCCAGCCGCGCCACACAAGGCCGGCCAGCCCGCACAGGGCCAGGATCAGGAGGGGGCTGAACATGGTGAGGGCCTTTCGATGTATTTCGCACGATCGTGCGAAGTTGGGTGAAAAGAAGCGCTCCGTGAAGGAGCGGGGACGGGTCAGGGCGGGCTCGGACGCAGGCCCTGCATGAGGCGCTGGTAGGAGGTCCAGCCGCGCTCGGCGGCCAGCGGGTCGCGCAGGAAGCGGGTCTCCCGCACGACGGCGGTGAAGACGGCGTCGAGGTCGAAGACCAGCTGGTCGGGGTCCAGGTCCGCCTGCAGATGGCCGCATTCGACGGCTTGCAGCACGCTGCGCCGGAGCACCTGGCGCCAGCGTTTGACGCCGCTGAGCAGCATGTCGCGCAGCGGGCCCTCGCGGTCGTCGAACTCGAAGGCGCCTGCGGCGTAGAGGCAGCTGCCGCGGTGGCCGGCCTGGCAGGCGCGGGCCAGCCAGGCGCGCATGATGGCGTCCAGGCGCGGCAGGCCGCGGGGCTCGCGCAGGGCGGGCACGAGGATGTCCTGCTGGAAGCGGCGGTCGAATTCGTCCAGCACGGCTTTCTGCAGGGTCTCTCGCGAGCCGATGCGCGAGAACACGCCGCTCTTGGACAGGTTCAGGCGCTTGGCGATCTCGCCGATGGACAGGCTCTCCAGCCCCTCCAGCGCGGCCATCTCCAGCGCCATGTCCACGATGGCGGTCTGGGTCAGCTCGCTGCGTTCGGTCTTGGCTTCCATGGTCGCGAATTTAGCACGACCGTGCGAACTTGCAAGCCGCCCTGGCCGCAGCGGGGTTTTGCGACACTGGGCGCCTCCCAGTCCACCCCTGCCCCGCCATGCGTCTCCTGGCCGCCGCCGACTACCAGCCCGCCGTGCAAGCCCTGTTCGAGCGCTGCGCTGCCGCCTTGCAGGCCCTGCTGCCGGACGCGCAGGTGGAGCATGTGGGCGCCTCCTCCCTTCCCGGCGCCTGCTCCAAGGGGGACCTGGACATCTGCGTGCTCGTGGCCCCCGAGGCCCACCCGCAGGTCGTGGCGAGGCTGTGCGCCCAGGGTTTCGAGATCAAGGCCGACACCCTGCGCACGCCCGAGCTGTGCATGCTGCTGGCGCCGCCGGACTGGGCGCAGGGGCAAGACCTGGCCCTGCAGATCGTGGCGCGGGGCTCGTCCTTCGAGGACTTCCTGCGCTTTCGCGACGCCCTGCGCCGCGAACCGGCCCTCGTGGCCGCCTACGACGCCGTCAAGCGGGCGCACGCGGACCAGGGCGAGGACGCTTATCGCGCGGCGAAGGCCCGATTCATTGAATCCGTGCTGGCGCGGCCGGGCGACTGCCTATAGTGCGCCCCGCGCCGGTCGTTCGGCGGGATGGATGCCATGAGTGAAGTACAAGCGGTGGAGCCGCGCCAGGACTGGGCGGCCTTCGAGAAGCATGCCGGCGGCGTGGTGCTGGCCCTGCGCGAGCTGGGCCGTGCCGTGGCCGCCTCGGGCCTGGACCCGCGGCTTTGCGAGCTGCTCAAGGTGCGCGTCTCGCAGCTCAATGGCTGCGCCTTCTGCCTGCAGTACCACCTGAACCTGGGCCGCCAGCTGGGCCTGCCCGCCCTGCAGCTGGACCAGCTGGCCTGCTGGCGGGACTCCCCGGCCTTCGCCCCTCGCGAGCGGGCCGCCCTGGCCTGGGCCGAGGCGCTGACGCTGCAGGCCGCGCATCCGGATACCGAGCCGGCCTATGCCGCGCTGCAGGCGCAGTTCAGCCCGGTCGAGATTGCCAATGTGACCGCCGCCATCGGGCACATCAACGCATGGAACCGCATCGCGGGCGGTCTGCGCTTCACGCCGCCGGCACCCTGAGAGCCCGCCGTTGCGGCCTCAGGCCGGTGGTGCGGGCGGTGCGCCCTCGATGTCCACGAACTCCCACCAGTGCTGCCAGAACAGCGGCCGGCGGTAGCCCTGAACCCAGGGGTGGGCGAGGTCGGTGACGTAGCGGTGCCCGCGGTACTTGTAGGGCATGTAGGCCGTGGCCAGGCGCTTGCTCTCCCTGAACAGGGCCTGGCGCTGCGGGCCGTCGGGCAGGCCGCCGGCCTGGTCGAAGAGCCGGTCCATGGCCTCCAGGCGGAAGCGCGCGAAGTTGGAGGCGCCGATGTGCCCGCTGTGGAAGCTGGCCAGCGCGTCCTGTGCATCAGGCTTGGCGGCCGAGAGGGCCAGGCTCCAGATCATGTAGTGGCCGGCGCGCAGGGCCTTGAAGTTCTCGGGCCACTTGCCGGTGCGGAACTGCACGCGCAGGCCCACGGCGGCGAGGTTCTTCTGCCAGAGCTCGTCGATCTGGCGCTGGAAGCCGTCGGGCGTGGTGAGGCTTTCCAGCACCAGCTGGCGGCCGTCGGGGTCCTCGCGCCAGCCGTCGCCGTCGCGGTCGCGGTAGCCGTAGAGGTCCAGCAGGGCCTTGGCGCGGGCGGGGTCGAAGTCGCCCATCTCGCTCTTGTAGTTCGCGTCGTAGGCCGTGGTGTGCGGGATGTAGGGCGACTGCGCGGGGATGGCCTGGCCGCGGCGCGCCAGGCTGATCTCGCGCCGGCAGTCCGTGGCCAGGGCGATGGCGCGGCGCAGGGCCACGCGCGCCGGTGTGTAGCCGCCCACCACCGGGTCGTCCATGTTGAAGACGGTGAACAGCACGTCCGCCAGCAGGGCACGGTAGGCCTGGATGCCCTGGCGCGCCAGGTTGGGTGCGAGCTTGCCCTGGGGCAGGGCCTGCTGGATGAAGTCTTCCGGCGTTCGCTCCAGGAAGTCGAACTGGCGGTTGAGGAAGGAGAGCCAACGCGGCTGGCTCTCCTCGATGATGGCCACCTGGACCTGGTCGACCATGGGCAGGCGCCGGCCCTTGTAGCGGGCGAGCAGGGCCTGGCCTTCCTTGTCGTCCGGCGCGGGCTGGGCGTCGTAGTAGCGCTCGCGGTAGTCCGGGTTGCGGTCCAGGGTGATCAGGGAGCTGCGCCGCCAGGCGCCCAGCACGAAGGGGCCGGTCCCCACCGGGTGCTCCATGGCCTGGCCCGGGTAGGCCTCGATGACCTCGCGGGCCACGGCGCCGTAGGTGTCGATCTGCGCGAAGACCTCCATCAGCCGCGGCCGCGTCTCCTTCAGGCGGATCTGCAGGGTGTAGCGGTCCAGCGCGCGCAGGCCCTCGATGGGCTTGTCGTAGTCGAAGGGTGACTTGCTCTTGAGCAGGGCGGCGCGGTACTCGGCCAGGCCCAGGATGCCCAGCTCATCCACTTCGGACCACGACGGCGAGGCCACCTCCGGGTCGGCGAAGCGCTTCCAGCTGTAGACGAAGTCCTCGGCCACCAGCTCGCGGCGCTGGCCCTTGAAGGCGGGGTCGGCCGAGAAGTAGATGCCGGGGCGCACCCGCATGGTCCAGACCCGGAAGTCCTCGCTGACCTCGGGCATGCCCTCGGCCACCAGAGGCTTGAGCCGGGCGGGGCGGGCCAGATGGTCGTAGGTGTAGAGGCCCTCGAAGATGTGGGCGGTGATGGTGCGGGAGTAGAGGTCGCTGATGCGGGCCGGGTCGAAGCCCGTCTCGGCGATGCGGATGGCGTAGCGCAGGACCTTGGCCGGCCCGCTGCCGGGCCGGGCCGCCTGGGCTGGCAGGCCCAGGCCGCTCAGGCCGGCCAGGGCCAGGAGTTCACGGCGGGAGGGTCCGCCCGCTGGGGCGCGGAATGTCATGGACGCAGTGTCGCGGAAGGCCTGGCTCCGAAGAGCACGTATTCACCCCTAGAGCCCCCCGGTGGGCGGGGCCGGGGTCTGCGGGTTGTCACGGGGGCGTGGGGGTGTTGCGGGGCCGGCTCAGGGGCGGGCACGGGTCTGCTGCTCGACGTCGATGTCCACGAAGGCCCAGAAGTCGCGCATGTAGATGTTGCGGTCGTAGCCGATCACCCAGGGCTGGGCCATGTCGGTGTAGATGCGGTGCACCTCGGCCTTGAAGGGCATGTAGGCCACCAGCAGGCGCTGGGCCTCGGTCATCAGGGCCTGGCGCTCCGGGCCGTTGGGCAGGCGCTTCTGACGGGCATAGATCTTGTTGTAGGCCGGCAGGTCGAAGCGCGACTTGTTCGACTGACCCTTGTTGGGCCCGTAGCCCAGGCCCAGGAAGGCGTCGCCGTCCGGTGCCGTGGCGCTCCAGCCCACGCCCCACATCTGCAACCTGCCGGCATTGGCAGCCTTGAGGTTCTCCGGCCACTTGCCGAAGCGGAACTTGAGGCGCACCTGGATGGCGTCCAGCGCCTTCTGCCACAGCTCGGCCAGGGCGCGCTTCTCGCCGTCGGGCTCGGTGGTGTACTCGATGACCAGGGGCGAGCCGTCGGGCTGCTCGCGCCAGCCGTCGCCGTCCTTGTCCACGTAGCCGTAGAGGTCCAGCAGGGCGCGGGCGCGGCCGACGTTGTGCTGGCTCATCTCGGAGCGGAAGGTCGGGTCGTAGCCGAAGGTGCCGGGCGGGATGGGACCCTGGGCGGGAATGGCCTGGCCGCGGCGGGGCAGGCGGATCACCTTGTCCAGGTCCACGGCCAGGGAGATGGCACGGCGCAGGGCCACCTTCTCGGGCGTGTAGCCGCCCACCACCGGGTCCTCCATGTTGAAGTAGGACAGGTACAGGTCCGCCCGCGCATAGCGCACCGCCTGCATGCCCCGCTTCGCCAGGTCGGGGGCGAGCTTGTTCTGGGGCATGTACAGCGGCAGGAACTCCTGCGGCACATCGTCCACCAGGTCGAACTCATTGCGCAGGAAAGACAGCCAGCGCGGCTGGTTCTCCTCGATGACGGCGATCTCCACGCGGTCCACCATGGGCAGCTTGCGACCCTTGAGGCGGGCGGCGGCCTCGACCATGCGGGTGTCCGCGGGGTCAGGTGTTTCCTCGTAGAACACGTCCCGGAAGTTGGGGTTCTTCTCGAGCACGATCAGGGAGCTGCGCCGCCACTCGGCCAGGCGCCAGGGGCCGGTGCCCACCGGGTGCTCCATGGTCTTGCCGGGATAGGCCTCGATCACCTCGCGGGCCACGGCGCCGAGCATGGCGTCGGCGAAGTTGTTGATGAAGCGCGGGTCCCCCAGCTCGGTGCGGACCTGGAAGGTGTAGCGGTCCAGCAGCTTGAGCGCGGGCACCTCGCGGTCGTAGTCGAAGGGCTTCTTGTTCTTGAGGGCGTCCTGGCGCAGCTCGGAGAGGCCCGGCAGCAGGGCGTTCTCCAGGATGTAGAGGTTGCTGCTCTTGTTGACCGGGTCGTAGTGGCGCTTGATCGAGTAGACGTAGTCGGCCGCGGTCAGCTCGCGCCTGCGGCCCTTGAAGGCGGGGTCGTCCGCGAAGTAGATGCCGGGCTTGATGCGGAAGGTGAGGGTCTTGAAGTCCTCGCTGATCTCCGGCAGCGCCTGGGCGGTGGAGGGCTTCAGGCGAACCGGGCGGGCCAGGTAGTCGAAGCGCAGCGGGGCGTCGAAGATGCCGGCGGTGATGGTGCGGGAGTAGAGGTCGGAGACCTGGGCCGGGTCGAAGCCGGTCTCGGCCACGCGGATGGCGTAGCGCAGGACCTTCTTCGGGGCGGCCTCGGTGGCCGCAGCGTCGGCAGGCGTGGCGGGCGACGCCGCCGGCTGGGCCACCACAGGCGCCAGCGGGCCCAGGGCGCCCATCAGGAGAGCAACAACAACTACAGCGCGCATTCTTTGCATCCCTCGAGAACCGGCGTGCGGGGCATGGCGAGCCCGGCACGGGCTGGCGATTGTGACCCGGAAACGCCGGGCAAAGCCCTGGAATTCCCCTAGGAGAAATCCGGCATCGCCTCAGCATAAACCGGCATGGGCAGGGGGCTGGGCCTGCACTAGACTGCGCCCGAAGTCCGAGCGGCCAGCGCCCGCCGCCGGGTCCCCTTCTGAGCCCTGGCCGCCGCCGGGGCTGGCAGTCCGATTTGGAGACCGACAGCCATGACGGCCTATCTCTTGCGGCGCCTGTGGCAAATGATCCCCACCCTGCTGGGGGTCGTGCTGCTGGTGTTCTTCCTGTTCCGCTGGTTCGGCGGCGACCCGGCCGAGATCCTGGGCGGCCAGAACGCGTCCGCCGAGCAGATCCAGGCCATCCGCGAACAGCTGGGCCTGAACCGGCCGGTATGGGAGCAGCTGCTGATCTTCCTGAAGCAGATCGTCACCTTCAACTGGGGCCACAGCTGGGCCACCAACGAGTCCGTGGCCACGCTCTTCGCCACCCGCATGCCGGCCACGCTGACGGTGATGCTGCCCATCCTGTGCCTGGAGGTGCTGCTGGCCATCCCCTTCGCGCTGGCCGTGTCCGCCGTGCGCGGCTCGCTGACCGACCGCGCGGTGATGGTGCTCAGCACGGTGGCGGTGTCCATCTCGCTGCTGGTCTACGTGATCGTGGGCCAGTACTTCTTCGCCTTCCGCCTGGGCCTGTTCCCGGTGCAGGGCTGGAGCAACAGCACCTGGACCAACCTCACCACCTACGCGCCCCTGCCCGTGATGGTGGCCGTGGCCGTGGCCCTGGCGCCCTACACGCGGCTGTACCGCAGCTTCTTCCTGGACGAGATCGGTCACGACTACGTGCGCACCGCCCGCGCCAAGGGCCTGCCCGAGCGCCGCATCCTGCTCAAGCACGTGCTGCGCAACGCCTTGATCCCCATCCTCACCAACATCTCCGTGGCCCTGCCCGGCGTGTTCGTGGGCTCCTTCCTGCTGGAAGTCTTCTTCTCCATCCCCGGCCTGGGCCGCGAGCTGCTGCTGGCCGTCAACCGCAGCGACTTCCCCGTTATCCAGGCCTTCGCCATCTACCTGGCCATGCTGACCATGGTGATCAATCTGCTGACCGACCTGCTCTACAAGGCCGTTGACCCTAGGGTGGTCCTGAAATGAGCGCCACCCTGACCTCCGCACCGGCCGCAAGCAGCGCCGATTCGCGCGGCTCGCAAGGCGTCTGGGCCGCGGCCTGGCGGCGCATGCGCGGTGACCGTCTGGGCATGGCCTGCCTGTGGGTGGTGGCTGTCTTCCTGGGCCTGGTGCTGGCCACGGGCCTGGGCCTGATCGCCTCGGGCTGGCAGAAGGAGATCGGGGTGCCCAATGCGCCCCCCGGCTTCATGGGCCCGGCGCCGGCCGAGTCCAGCCAGGCCGCGCAGGGGCCCAAGGGCCCCAACGTGGACCTCTCCGACATCGACCCCCTGGCCCCGCGCTACGCCGAGTGGGACGCCAAGGCCAGCAGCTTCAAGACCGAGGACCTGGTCAAGCAGGAGACCCTGCCCTTCGGCGCCGACCGCCTGGGCCGCGACGTGCTCTCCAAGGTGATGAAGGGCGCCGAGGTGTCCATCATGGTGGGCGTGCTGGCGGCCCTCGTCGCCACGCTGATCGGCACCGTGCTGGGGGCCCTGTCCGGCTTCTTCGGCCGGCGCGTGGGCGACTTCCTCGAGTGGGTCTACAACGTCTTCACCGCGGTGCCGGACATCCTGCTGATCTTCGCCTTCGCGGCCATCTTCGGCCGCGGCGTGCTGCCGGTGGTGATGATCCTGGGCCTGGCGGGCTGGACCGGCGTCTACCGCCTGGTGCGCGCCGAGTTCATCAAGCATTCCAGCCGCGAATACGTGCGCGCCGCCGAGGCCATCGGCGCCTCGCAGGGCTCGCGCATGTTCCGCCACATCCTGCCCAATGTGTCCCACGTGACGCTGGTGCAGCTGTCCCTGCTGGTGGTGCGCTTCATCAAGAGCGAGGTGATCCTGTCCTACCTGGGCCTGGGCGTCAGCGTGGACCAGGTCTCCTGGGGCACCATGCTGGCCGAGGCCCAGAGCGAGCTGATCCTGGGCTACTGGTGGCAGCTCACCGCGGTGGCCGTGTGCATGGCGGTGTTCGTGACGGCGTTTGCGCTGTTCACCGATGCGCTGCGTGATGCGCTGGACCCCAAACTCCGTGGTCTCGAGTGACCCGCTGGAACCACTGACATGCTTCTGAGTATCCAAGACCTCCACGTCGCCTTCCGCATGGGCAAGCTGCACGGCGAGGTGCAGCGCCAGCAGGCGGTGAAGGGCATCAGCTTCGACGTGCCGGAGAACAGCACCGTGGCCCTGGTGGGCGAATCGGGCTCGGGCAAGAGCGTCACGGCCATGTCCATCCTGAACCTGCTGCCGGACAACGCCGAGCGCAGCGGCCGCATCCTCTTCCAGGGCCGCGATCTGCTGCAGAGCGCGCCGCGCGAGCTGCAGGCCCTGCGCGGCCGCGAGATTGCCTGCGTGTTCCAGGACCCCATGAGCTCGCTCAATCCGGTCTTCACCGTGGGCGACCAGATCATGGAGCCGCTGATGCTGCATCTGGGCATGAGCCGCAAGCAGGCCCTGGCCCGCGCCGAGGAGCTGCTGCACGAGGTGGGCATCCCCGATCCCAAGCGTCGCCTGGGCAGCTATCCGCACGAGATGTCCGGCGGGCAGCAGCAGCGGGTGATGATCGCCCTGGCCCTGTCCTGCGGCCCCAAGCTGCTGATCGCCGACGAGCCCACCACCGCCCTGGACGTCACCATCCAGCGCCAGGTGATGGAGCTGCTGGCGAAGCTGAAGGAGGCTCACCGCATGAGCCTGCTCTTCATCTCGCACGACCTGGGCGTGGTCGGCGAGATCGCGGACCACGTGGTGGTGATGCGCCACGGCCAGATCCGCGAGCAGGCGCCGGTGGCGCAAATCTTCCAGTCTCCGCAGGATGCCTACACCCGCGCCCTGCTGGCCTGCCGCCCCTCGCTGCAGGACAACCCGGCCCGGCTGACGGTGATCGACGACCACATCGCCGGCCGCGCGGCACGGCAGGCCGTGAGCACCAAGGACCCGGACGCCCCGGTGATCCTGGAGGCGCGCGGCCTGCGCAAGAGCTTCTTCTTCCGCGAGGGCCTGTTCGGCCGCAGGGAGTTCCAGGCCGTCAAGGACGTCAGCTTCCGCCTGCGCAAGGGCCACACCCTGGGCGTGGTGGGCGAGTCCGGCTCGGGCAAGACCACCATGGGCCTGACCCTGCTGCGCCTGCACGAGCCCACCGGTGGCGAGGTGCTGTTCGAGGGCCGCGACCTGCTCAAGATGGGCGCATCCGACTGGCAGCAGATGCGCCGCCGCATCCAGGTCGTCTTCCAGAATCCCTATGCCTCGCTGAACCCGCGCTTCACCATCGCCCAGACCCTGGTGGAGCCCATGGAGATCCACGACATCGGCGCGGACCACGAGGAGCGCCTGGAGATTGCCGCCGGCCTGCTCAAGAAGGTGGGCCTGGACGAATCGGCCCTGCCCAAGTACCCGCACGAGTTCTCCGGCGGCCAGCGCCAGCGCATCGCCATCGCGCGCTGCCTGACGCTCAAGCCCGAGGTGCTGGTGCTGGACGAGGCCGTGTCGGCGCTGGACGTGTCCGTGCAGGCCCAGGTGCTGAACCTGCTGAAGGACCTGCAGGACGAGTTCGGCCTCAGCTACATCTTCATCAGCCACGACCTGGCCGTGGTGCGCTTCATCTCGGACGAGGTGCTGGTGATGCAGCACGGGGACGTCGTCGAGCAGGCCGAGACCTCACAGCTGCTGGCCGCGCCGAAGCAGGACTACACGAGGCGACTGCTGGGCGCGGTGCCCCGCGGCTACCAGGGGGCGGGGCAGAGCGCCTGAGCCGGCCAGCAAAGCGGTCTGTCCTTCGCCTGTGGCAGTTCGTCGCTTGGGCGAAGTGACCCGGGCTTGCCGGCCCTACAGTCGCGTCCATTCCAAACGAACTCCCGGAGGATACCCATGAAGCGCATCGCCACCCTGGCCACCGTCACCCTCGCCGCTCTGCTCTGTACCGCCTGCGTCATCGCCCCCAACGGCGAGCGCGTCGTCAGCGACCGCGAGGCGCTGACCCAGATGAGCGAGCAGGCCATCAAGACCTGCGGCGCCGGCAACGTCAAGGACGTGACGCACAAGAGCTTCACCTGCAAGTGAGGGACCGTCACGAGCCAGGCCTATGATCGGCGCATGCAAAGCCATGTGAACGCCAACGGCCTGCGCATCGCCGTCGACGACCAGGGGCCCCGCGGGGCCCCTGCGCTCTTGATGATCATGGGACTGGGGATGCAGCTGATCGCCTGGCCCCAGGGCCTTGTCGAGGCCCTCACGGCGCGCGACCTGCGCGTGGTCCGCTTCGACAACCGCGACATCGGCCTCAGCCAGCACCTGGACCACCTGGGCCTGCCGCATGTCGGCTGGGCGTCCTTCAAGCACCTGCTGCACCTGCCCGTGCGCAGCCCCTACAGCCTCGCCGACATGGCCCGCGACGCCCTGGGCGTGCTGGACGCCCTGGACCTGCCCCGTGCCCATGTCTGGGGCGCCTCCATGGGCGGCATGATCGCCCAGCACCTGGTGGACCAGGCGCCGCAGCGCGTGCAAAGCCTGACCCTCATGATGACCACGGCCGGCGCCCGCCACCTGCCGGGTCCCACCTGGCCGGTGCGCCAGGCCCTGCTGGCCCGCCCGCCCCGGCGCGACGAGGCCACGCTGCAGGCGCATTTCGCGGCCCTGTACCGCCTGATCGGCAGCCCGGCCTACCCGCCGGCCGCCGGCTGGCTGGAGGCGCGCGTGCTCGAGGCCCTGCGCCGCAGCGACCATCCCCAGGGCATGCTGCGCCAGCTGATGGCCGTGGTGGCCGACGAGGACCGCACGCCTCTCGTGACCCGCGTCCAGGCGCCGGCCCTGGTGATCCACGGCGAGGCGGACCCCCTGGTGCCCGTGGCCGCCGGCCGCCACCTGGCCCGCCACCTGCGCCACGTCGAGACCGATTTCATCCCCGGCATGGGCCACGACCTGCCCGAGGCCCTGTGGCCGCGCTTCGCGGACCGGGTCGCCGCGCTGGTCCACGGCGCCGGCGCGGCATGAGTGTCGAAGCCGTCGGGCTGCGGGCCGCCTGGCTGGCCACCTGCGCGGAGCTGTCGATCAGGCAAGACCTGACCCTCTTCGAGGACTTGCTGGCGGCCTGGAACCAGCCCTGGCGTCACTACCACGCCGGCCAGCACCTGCACGAGTGTCTGGCTGCCCTGGCGCAATGGCGTCAGCTCGCCCGCGAGCCCGGGCTGCTGGCCCTGGCCCTGTGGTTCCACGACGCCGTCTACGAGCCACGGGCGCCTGACAACGAGGCGCGCAGCGCCGACTGGGCCCGCGCCGCCCTGCCCGCCCTGGGCCTGCCGGTGCCGGCCTGCGAGCGCGTGGCGCGGCTGGTGCTGGCCACGCGGGACCATGTGGCCCGTGACGCCGACATGGGCCTGCTGCTGGACCTGGACCTCGCCATCCTGGCCGCGCCCGCCGCGCGCTTTGCGCAATACGAAAGCCAGATCCGCGCCGAGTACGCCTTCGTGCCCGAGCCTGACTTCCGGGCGGGCCGGCGCCGCATCCTGCAGGGCTTCTTGGCGCGCGAGCGGCTCTTCGTTACCGAGGCCCTGCACGCGGCCTGGGACGCGGCGGCCCGCGCCAATCTGCACCAGGCCTGCGAGGCGTTGGCCCAGTCCTAGAGCTGGGCTGCCACCACCCGCCCGCCGCGCAGCTGCACCCGCGCCTCGCCGAAGCGCGCCAGGTCCTCGGGGTCGTGGGTGATCATCAGCAGGGGGATCTGCACGCGGGCCAGCAGGCGCTCCAGCTCCTCGCGCAGGCGTTCGCGCAGCTCGGGGTCGAGCGCCGCGAAGGGCTCGTCCAGCAGCAGGGCGCGGGGCTCGGTGATCAGGGCGCGGGCCAGGGCCGTGCGCTGGCGCTGACCACCGGAGAGCTGGTGCGGTAGCTGCGAAGCCACGCCGTCCAGCTCCATCAGGGCCAGCCAGTGGGCCAGCTTCTCGTTCATCATGCTGCGCGGCGGATTGCGCCAGCCGCGCTGCAAGCCGAAGGCCACGTTCTGGCGCACGTTCAGCTGCGGGAAGAGCGCGTAGTCCTGGAACAGATAGCCCAGGCGCCGCTCGCGGCTGGGGCGGTCCAGGCGGGTGGCGCTGTCGAACAGCGGCTCGCCGGCCACGCAGATCCTGCCCTCGTCAGGCTTCAGCAGGCCGGCCACGGCCTGCAGGGTGAGGCTCTTGCCGGCGCCCGAGGGGCCGTGGATCACCAGGCAGCGCGCCGAAGTGCTCAGGTCGAGCTCCAGGGCAAAACCTGACCCCGCCACGCCGGGCGCGGGCGGCAGCTGCTTGCGCAGGCGGATCTCGAAGCTCATGCCCGCTCCCGGCTCGGCGGCGCCAGGCGGCTGGCGGCCACCAGCACGGCCACGCAGCTCAGCGAGGTGATCCAGACCAGCAGCTGCGCCGTGTCATCCTGCCCGGCCTGCACGGCCTCGTAGATGGCGATGGAGAGGGTCTGCGTCTGCCCCGGGATGCTGCCGGCCACCATCAGCGTGGCGCCGAACTCGCCCAGGGCGCGGGCAAAGGCCAGCAGCAGGCCGGCCAGGATGCCGCGCCAGGCCAGGGGCAGGCTCACGCGGCAGAACACCGCCCACTCGCTGAGGCCCAGCACGCGCCCGGCCTGCTCCAGCTGCGGGTCGACCTGCTCGAAGGCGCTGCGCGCGGCCTTGAGCACCAGCGGAAAGGCCACCAGGGCCGCGGCAAGGGTGGCGCCCTGCCAGGTGAAGATCAGGCGTATGCCGAAGGTCTCGAACAGCCAGGCGCCCAGCCAGCCCTTGCGGCCCACCAGCACCAGCAGGTAGTAGCCCAGCACCGTGGGCGGCAGGACCAGGGGCAGGGTCAGGGCAGCGTCCAGCAGCTCGCGCCCGGGAAAGCGCCAGCGTGCCAGGGCGTAGCCCAGGGCCGTGCCCAGCAGCAGGTCCAGGCCGCTGGCCCACAGCGCCACCTTCAGCGACAGGCCCAGCGCGATCAGGGCGTCAGGCATGCGCGGGCGGCAGCGGGCCGTTCGGAAGGGCGGTCATGGGGCAGGGAGTTCCGGCAGGGCGGGAGGCGTGGGGACGGTACGCAATATACCTTCCTGCATAACGAACGCCACCGTGGCGGATCAGGCCAGCAGCTTCAGCAGGCGCTGGATGTCCGGCTTGCAGGCCGCCTGGGCCTGGGCCTCGATGCCGCGGTAGAGGTCCAGCAGCTGCCGGCCGCTGGGGCTCAGCTCGCTGCCACCGCCCTGCGACCCACCGGCCGCGCTGATCACCGCGGGCTCCTTCAGCGAGCGGTTCAGCTCGTCGATCAGGGCCCAGGCGCGCCGGTAGGACATGCCCAGGGCCTTGGCCGCGGCGGTGATGGAGCGGGTCTCGTCCAGGGCCTCCAGCAGGGCGATCTTGCCAGGTCCGATGGCGATGGTGTCGTCCACCGTCACCCGCATGCGCAGGCGCAGCTGGGGTTTGGCGCTCATGTCAGGGCTTGCCGGCGAGCTTGTGCAGCGTGAGCACGGCTTCGTAGTCCGCCGGATTGGGAGGCTTGCGGGTGTTGGGGCGGGGCTCCAGGCTCTTGAGCTGCAGGCTGTAGCCGCCAGCCTTGGCCGGCTCGGCGGCGGGCCAGGTCAGGGTCAGGACTTGCCCGGCGCCCTCGCTGGGCTGCACCCAGAACAGGGCCTGCGCCGTGCCGGCAGTGATGCACTGCACATTGACCGGGCAGCGCTGGTCGCGGTAGCCGATGAACTGGACCTGCAGGCTGCCCGCGGCATCGCCGCCAGCGGCCTGGAACTTGAGGCGCAGGGTCTCCTCGGCCGGCGCGGCCAGCGCGGAGGCGGCGGCCAGGGAGAGGGCGGCCAGGGCGGCCAGACGTGAAGGCAGGGCAGTCATCCGGGCATCCTTTCAACGGACATGGGCGCATTCTGGCACCGTGGCGCGCGGCCGCCTGCGGGCAGACCCGCCCCCAGGCTAAGCTGCAAGGTCCGCGACTCTTGAACCCCAGGACGCCTCATGGATCCCAGTGCCCGGTCCGCCCAGGTCTTCGACCAGCTGGCGGATCTGTACCAGAGCAAGTACATGGACCTCGATCTCTACGACGAGAGCTATGCCCTGCTGGCCGCCCCGCTGCCGCCGCACGCGTGCGTGCTCGATGCCGCCTGCGGCCCCGGGACCGTGGCGCGCCGCCTGCTGGCCTGGCGGCCGGACCTGCAGCTGCTGGGCGTGGACCTGGCCCCCCGCATGGTCGAGCTGGCCCGTGCCGCCGTGCCGGCCGCGCGCTTCGAGGTGGGCGACTGCCGCCAGCTGCCGGGCGAGGACGGCCGCTGGGACGCCATCGTCTGCGCCTTCGGCCTGCCCTATCTGGACCCGACGGGCGCGCAGGCCTTCGTCGCCCGGGCCGCCCGCCTGCTGGCGCCGGGCGGCCTGCTCTACCTCAGCACCCAGGGCGGCCGCCCCGAGGATTCCGGCCCGCAGCGCAGCAGCCGCGGTGACGTGGTGCACGTGTTCTTCCATGCGATGGAGGGGCCGGGCAGCGTGGGCGCCTGGCTCGCCGAGGCCGGCCTGGTGCTGCAGTCGCAGGCGCCGCTGCCCTGCCCGGCGAATGCGTCGGTGCAGACGGCGGACTGGTACTGCATCGCCCGCAAGCCATGAGCTTCCATGTCTACATCGCCCATGCCGGCTTCAAGGACAGCCCGGTGGACCGTGAGCAGTGGCTGGCCGCGGCCCGTGGCCGGCCGGAGCTGGTGGCCCTGGGCAAGCCGGAGGCGGCCTGCTTTGCGCTGGCCTCCGACAGCGCCCAGCGCCTCTCGCTCGACCCGCACGGCCTCGTTCACACGCAGAACCCCTCGCGAGAGCTGGTCGTGGTGATGTTCGAGCTGGCCGAGGTGCTCGGGGCGGGGGTGTACAGCGAGAAGCTCAAGCGCTACAGCTCCCCGCAGGATTGGGAAGCGCGGACGCGCAGCCATCGGGCGCAGCACCAGCGCCATCGGGCCCAGCTGCAGCGCGTGCGTCGCAGGACGCAGCTCCTGTGGGCCGCCATGGCCCTCGGTGTCGTGGTCGTGTGCTGGCTTCTGCCGGGCTAGGGCCCCGGCGCGCCGCGGGCGGCGGCCGGGGCCGTGTCGCCGCCTCAGCAGGCGCGGCGACGCAGGGGCCTCAAGGCCAGTAGACGGTCACGTCCGCGATGGCCGCACCGCTGTTGTCAACGCCGCCGACGAGGAACACCGCGCCGGTGTAGGCCAGCGTGGCCACGCCCCAGGCGCGCTCCTTGCGCAGCGTCGCCACGGTCCGGAAGGTGCCGCGGACGGGGTCGTAGCGCTCGATGGAGGGGATGATGGTGTCCGCGCTGAGGCCGCCCAGCACCAGGGCGCCGCCGTCGTACAGGGCCGTGGCGGCCTCGTAGTCACGAGCCTTCAGGGGGCCGGGAAGCGGCTTGAAGGTCTTGGTGACGGGATCGAAGAGATCAGCGCCCTGGTTGCTGAGGACCAGCACACGGCGGGAGCTCAGCTTGAGGGCCTGCGGCGTCTCGTTCTTGAAGTTCAGCGGGGACTCCAGCTGCGTGAAGGTGTTCGCCACCGGGTCGTACAGCTCGGCCGAGGTGGGGGCGCGGGCGGTCTGCCAATCGGTGCCGCCGACGATCAGGACCTGGCCGGAGTCCAGCAGCGTGGCGGCGTGATTCGTGCGCGGCGCGACCAGGCGCTGCGGTGTGAGGCTCTCGAACTTGCCGGTGGCGGGGTCGAAGACCTCGGCGGAGAAGGAGACCGTGCCCTGCCGCAGGCCCTGCCCGCCGGTGATCAGCACCTTGCCGTTCTTCAGCAGCGTGGCCGTGTGGCTGGAGCGCTCCAGCGTCATGGGCGTGGCTGCCAGCTGGAAGGTCTTGGTGCGGGGATCGAAGAGTTCGGCCGAGTTCAGCGCCAGCACGCGGCCGTCGCCCAGGTCGCCACCGGTCACCAGCACGCGGCCATCGGCCAGCAGCGTGGCCGTGTGGCCCTGCCGTGCCTGGACCATGCTGCTCAGCTGCTCGACCCGGCCGGTGACGGGGTCGATCAGCTCGGCGGCCACGGTCGCGAGGCTGCCGCTCTTGCCGCCCAGCACCAGCAGGCGGCCATCATTCAGCTGGGTCACGGTATGACCCTGGCTGCGGGCGATGTTCAGCCGGATGGGGGCGGCGATGCCCACGGCACTGCCGTCGACCCCGGCCTGTGCCGCCGGCGTGGCGGCCACGGCCGCGCCCGATCCCATCAGGGCGCCGGCCAGCAGGCTCAGCACGAATCCCAGTCGCACAACTTTTGATTGATTCTTCATGACTCAAGGGCGGTGAAGCCCGTTCCTTCGTGATTGCTAAAGATCCCTTGTGGGGAGTTGCTTGGGCACGCGCCTTGATGCCGGCGTGCGCCGCTGCGCACTCTAGGGGTGCTGCAATAACAAATTAGTGAAGCTTGCTGCGATGGAATCGCCATCCGCACGCCTTCTTCGACAGATGAGGGCGTGAAGGCGGGGCGGCTGCTGGATGACGCAGGGAGGGCAGTGCTGGACGTCATGCGCGGCCTGCAGGTGCCTGCGTCTTGTGAACAGGCGGACTTCGCCGGAAGTGCGGCGATAGGCGAGGCCGGCGCTTCGCGTGCCGAGGGTTGCTCGGAGCGCCGGTGATCGTCGATCACGGCGCCGGGTGGCTACGGCGCGCTGCGCATCCTCGATGGACGCACGGGCATGCAGCCGCGGATCCGGGCCGGGTGCCTTGCGGGGCTGGGGGCTGCGCAGCCTGCAGTCCCGCAGAGGCGCCGGCAATCGTCAGGGGATGGCAGCAGTGATCGCCAGCACCCACATGCAGGAACATACCGCCCATAGGTAGGCTCGCACGGCCTTCCATGGCAGTACCGTGGCATCTACTTCGCCAGCCAGATGCGTCAGGTAGATCCAGCGCACGCCGCGGAACCATGCAATGGTGAATCCGAACGCAAATGCCAGAAGGATCCAGGAACGGATGTGTTCTCGATCTCCTCCGCGAAGCAGCGAAAAATCGTGGCTGTGATAGATGGCAGTCCCGCCGACGAGACCCAGAATGGTTGTCCCCCAAGCGAGGAGCTTGGTGACGTTGTCCCGCCAGTACTTTCCGATCTCGTCCATGCAGCCTCCAGCCATTCAAGTCGATGTCAGGCGTTTGCACCCACGTGCCCGAAGGTGAAGTCGCGGCCGGTGCATGCGCTTGTCTCGGGAGCTGGAGATTCTGAGCAGTGCCGACGCTATCGGCAAGGGTGAATGCTCGCCTTTCAGGTGGATCCAGGCTGGCTGCCATGCCGGACGCAGGCAAGCCCAGAGTTCAGAGGCCAACGACTTCCGACCACCGCACGCCGTTCTGCCTCATGACCTTCGACAGGCTTGCCAATTCCACCCTACTGTATTACTGTATTGATACACACCACATTCACCCATGAACCCCCTGCACCTCTTCCACATCCAGACGGGCTCCACCGAACCCATCTACCGCCAGCTGCTGGAGCAGCTGCGGCGCCTGGTGGCAAGCGCCCAGCTGTCGGCGGGGCAGGAGCTGCCCTCGGTGCGTGAGCTGGCGGCGCATCTGGCGGTCAACCCGATGACCGTCTCCAAGGCCTACGGGCTGATGGAGGCGGAAGGTCTGGTGGAGCGCCAGCGCGGCCTGCCCATGCGGGTGGCGGCTCAGCACGGGCGGCGCCAGCCGCTGGGGGCGCGTGTCGAGCTGTTGCGTCCCACGCTGGAGAAGGCCGCCAGCGAAGCCCGCCAGCTGGAGCTCAAGCCCGCCCAGGCGCTGCAGCTGTTCCAGACCATTCTTGACGAGGGAGACTCCGCATGAACACCCAGACCCTGAACGCCCCCGGCCTGCAGATGGCCACGCCGCTGTCCAGCCAGTCCGTCGCCCTGTCGCCCGCCCTGGACCTGCGCGGCCTGAGCCTGCGCTACGGCACGCAGACCGTGCTGGACGGCATCGACTGGCAGCTGATGCCCGGCCAGGTGGTGGGCCTGCTGGGCCGCAACGGCGCCGGCAAGACCAGCCTGCTGGAATGCCTGCTGGGCCTGCGCGACCCGCAGCAGGGCGAGGCGCGGCTCTTCGGCTGCGATGTGCGCGCCCTGGACGACGCCACCCGCGCCCGCATCGGCTATGTGCCCCAGCAGTCCGACCTTTTCGAGCAGTTCACCCCCGCCCAGCTGCTGGCCTACTTCCGCAGCTTCTACCCGCGCTGGGACGAAGCGCTGGTGGACGGGCTGATGTCGCGCTGGGAGCTGCCACGGGACAAGCCCATCGCCAAGCTCTCCGGCGGTCAGCAGCAGCGCCTGTCCATCGTTCGCGCCCTGGCCCATGGGCCGGACCTGCTGGTGCTGGACGAGCCCGTGGCTGCACTCGATCCCCTGGGCCGCCGCGACTTCCTGCGCGAGCTGGTGGAGCAGGTGCTGGACCGCGGCACCACGGTGGTCTTCTCCACCCACATCCTGTCCGACCTGGAACGGGTGGCCTTCAATGTGGCCTTCATGGCCCGCGGCCGCCTGGCCCTGCAGGCGCCGCTGGACGGGCTGATGGACCAGTGCCGGATCGCCCAGGGCACGCCCCAGGCCCTGCAGGCCGCCGCGTGCGGCGCCACGGTGCTGTCGCGCCGCACGCTGGGCGAGGGTCAGGAGCGCTGGCTGCTGCAATGGCCCGAGGGTCAGGTCTTGCCTGACGCCGCGGCCGGCCTGCAGGGCGTGCAGCTGGAAGACCTGTTCGAGGAGCTCACCGCATGAACGGACTTCTTGCCCCCACGAGCTTGCTGCTGTCCGCCCCCTGGCGCTGGCGCCTGAACCAGATGCCGCTGCGCCTGCTGTGGGGCGGCGTGCTGGGCCTGGCCGCCCTGCTGGGCCTGCTGGCCTGGACCAAGGGCGTCACCGCCGCCGTCTTCGCCGCCGGCCTGGCGGCCGCCGTGCTCTTCGTCATCGCCTGGATGCTGACGCTGTCCGGCCTGCGCCGCCAGAACCATCCGCACCTCGCCCGCCTGGTGCCGGTGCATGTGGCGCGCCTGCGCCTGGCCGTCCTGCTGCTGTGGGGCGCGCCCGTCGTGGTGGCCGGTGCCCTGGCCGCCTGGCTGCAGGCCAATGTCTGGATGGCCGTGCTGGTCACGGCCCTTTTCCTGAGCCTGCTGACCGCCCTGGTGCGCTGGCCCATGGGCTTCGTGCTGATCTGCTTCGCGCCGCCGGTCCTGGTGCCGCTGCTGCAGGGGAGCGCCCTCGGGCAGGGCCTGGTGCAGGCCTGGCTGGCCGTCTGGCAGTCTAACCCTGCCTGGGTGTGCCTGCCGCTGCTCGCCGGCCTCGCCCTGTTCCAGATGGACCTGATGGGCCAGGGCGACGCGGCCCATGCCCGGCGCTACGAGCAGATGCAGCGCCTGCTGGCCTCCATGCAGGACGGTGGCGCAGGCTACAACCCGCGCCACCAGGGCCGCTGGGGCCTGCGCGTGCTGTGGCTGTTCTCGACGCTGAACCGCTGGTACCTGGCGCGGCTGGTCCGCCGCCCCGAGCCCACGCTGCGCCACGCCCTGGCGCGCCTGGAGCTGCCCCTGTACGGCAGCGCGCACTGGACCATCGTCGTGGGCAGCATGATGGTCGTGCTGCCGGTGATTGCGCTGGGCGGGGGCCTGATGTGGCTGCTGCTGCCTGACATGACACCGCCGGAGATGCACGTGCGCGACATCGCCTGGACCTGGCCCCTGATGGCCCTCGGCCAGCTCTTCATGGGGATGATGATGGGCACGATGTTCAGCCTGGGCACCGCCCTGCAGCGCTCCCGGCGCGAGCAGGCGCTGCTGGTGCTGCTGCCGGGTCTGCCGGGGCAGGGCCAGTTGCGCGCCCGCCTGCTCGGCCGCCAGGTCTGGCTGATGCTGGGCCTGGCAGTGCCGGGGCTCCTGCTGCTCGGCCAGGCGGCCCTGCCGCCGCCCGGCGCCTTCCTGCAGGGCCTGGGCGTCGGTGCCCTGCTGGCCAGCCTGCTGCTGCTGCGCCGCTGGGACACCCGGACCTCGCCCGGCAGCACCGGCCTGCTGATCGTGGCCGTGCTCGGCGCCCTGGCCTGGCATGGCCTGCTGCCGGAGCACTGGGGCGTGGCACAGCGCTGCGGCCTGAGCGGCCTGGTGCTGGTGCTGGTCGCGGGGGCCTGGTTCCTGGGCCTGCGGCGCCTGCGCGACGAGGCCCTGCCGGCCCTGCCCTGGGGCCGTAACGCCTCCCGCCCGCTGGCCTGAGACCCGCGCGTGCCGTCCTGATGCCATCCTGACGCGGGGCCTGCTACCGTAGCGCCCCATGACCCTGCCGCCCCTGCTCCAGCGCTGTCTGCCACCCGCCCTCATCTGGGCGGCGTGCTGGGGCCTGATGCTGCGGGTGGACGCGCATGTGGAGCTGGCCAACCTGGTGCTGCTGCTGGTGCTGGCGGCCACGCTGAGCACGCTGTGGCTGCCCCTGCTGGCCTCCATGGTCCTGAGCCTGCTGGCGGTGCTGGCCTTCAACTGGCGCTTCGTCAGCCCTGAGCGCAGCATGGAGCTTCAGGGCTGGAGCCACCTATGGTTGCTGGCGACCATGCTGGCGCTGTCCTGGCTGGTGGCCGTGCTGCTGAGCCGGCTGCGGCGCGAGGCGGACGCCGCGCGCCGCCATGCCGAGCAGGCCGACCAGCTGCGCGCCCTGGGCCAGGCGCTGCGGGACAGCCAGTCCCCCGTCGAGGCCGCTGCGCTGCTGCAGGGGCAGCTCGACGCCCTGCTGCCCACGCCCGCGCCCCTGCTGCTGGGCGCCGGACCCTTGCCGCGAGAGAACCGCCTGACCGAGGGCCAGCTGCTGATCGGCGATCCTGACGCGGACCAGCTGGCCGGCCTCTGGGCCTGCTGGCGCCAGGGCGTGCCCTTCGGCCCCGGTACCGGGCGCCACCAGGAGCTGAGGGCCTGGTACCTGCCCCTGCGCGGCCGCCTGGCCAGCCATGGCGCGGCCCTGCTGATCCTGCCGGACGCCCTGCATCCCGACCCCGAGCTGCGCGCCCATGCCCAGTCCCTGTGCGACCAGATGGGCCTGGCCCTGGAGCGCCAGGCGGCCGAGCAGGCCGCCCGCCGCGCCCATGACGAGGCCGAGGGCCAGGCCACCCGCAATGCCCTGCTGGCGGCCATCTCCCATGACTACCGCACGCCCCTGGCCACCATCATGGGCGCGGCCAGCTCACTGCTGGATCAAGGTGAGCGTCAGACCCCGGCCCAGCGCCAGAAGCTGCTGGCCACCGTGCTGGACGAGACCCGCCAGCTCTCCCGCATGACCGACAACACCCTGCAGCTGGCCCGCCTGGAGAGCGCCGGCCTGCAGCTGCGCATGGACTGGGAGGCGCCGGAAGAGGTGGTGGGCGCGGCCCTGCGCCGCGTGCGCCAGCGCCAGGCCCAGGCGGCGCAGCGCGTGCGTCTGCGCGTGGCCAGCGCCCTGCCCCTGCTGCAGTGCGACGCCGTGCTGCTGGCCCAGCTGCTGGACAACCTGCTGGACAACGCCCTGCGCTATGCGCCGGAGGGGCCCATCGAGCTGCTGGTGCGCCACGAGGCCGGCGAGCTGCTGATGGCCGTGCGCGACCGCGGCCCCGGCGTGCCGCCGGCCGCGCGGGCGCGCATCTTCGAGCCCTTCCAGCGGGTGGAGGAACTGGACCGCGAACGGCCGGACGCCGCAGGCAGCCGCCGCGGCGCCGGCGTGGGCCTGGCGGCCTGTCGGGCCATCGCCGCAGCCCATGGCGGCAGCTTGCGCCTGCGGGCCCGCAGCCATGGCGGCTCGAGCTTTGAATGCCGGCTGCCCGTGCAGGCGCCGCCGGCACTGGACACACCGATGGAGGACACGCCATGAGCCTGCGCGTGATGCTGGTCGAGGACGATCGCGAGTTGCGCCGCACCCTGCGCGACGCCCTGGCCCTGGAGGGCTACGAGGTGCAGACCGCCGCCAGCCTGGCCGAGGGCCATGCCCTGCTGAGCCATGCCGAGGCCCCAGACCTCGTGCTGCTGGACCTGGGCCTGCCCGACGGCGAAGGGGAGGAGCTGCTGCAGCGCCTGCGCCGCGAGCGCGGCACGCCGCTGCTGGTGATCTCGGCCCGCGAGCAGGACGGGGCCAAGGTCCGCCTGCTGGATGCCGGCGCGGACGACTACCTGGTCAAGCCCTTCTCCATCAGCGAGCTGCTGGCCCGCATGCGCGTGGCCCTGCGCCACCGCGGCGTGCACACCCGCGCGGCCGTCACCCGCTACGAGCAGGGCCGCCTGTGTGTGGACCTGGAGGCGCACCGCGTGAGCCTGGACGGCGAGGTCCTGCACCTCACGCCCACCGAGTTCAAGCTGCTGGCGCGCCTGGTGCGCAGCGCGGGACAGGTCGTCACGCACCGGGCGCTGCTGGCCGATGTGTGGGGCCCCGAGTTCACCGAGCACACCCACTACCTGCGCCTCTACATGGGCCAGCTGCGCGCCAAGCTGGAGGCCGAGCCGGCCGATCCCCGCCTGCTGCTGACCGAGCCCGGGGTGGGCTACCGCCTGGCCGATGCGCGCTGAGGCAGCGGACCGCCGGCCCCCTATGCGTTCCTGATGACGGGGAGCCGATGCTGCGCTCCAGGGCCCGCACAAAGGCCTGGAGGACGACGGCATGGCTCAGGGAGGCGCGGCGGGCGTGCAGTGCAGCAGGGGTGGCGAAAGCCGGCGGCAGCCGGGCCGGGGCGCGGGCGCCCTCAGGTGTCTGCTGCCGGCCCTGCTGCTGCCCTGCGCGGGCCTGGGCTTGCTGGCCAGCGCGCTGCCGCTGCTGCCCCCGGCACCCTGCTGGGGGCTGTGCCTGCTGCTCCTGCTGCGCCGCTGAACGGCCCGGTCGCGGGCCTGGCGGGGCGACGGCTGGGGGTCAGGTCTTGCCACCCAGCAGGGCGGGCTTGAGGCTGGTGTCCACGGGCTTCTCGCCCAGCCAGATCTTCAGCACGGCGTTGTAGAAGCCGATGTCGGGCAGGGTCTCGCCCACAGTCTTGCCGTTGACGGCCATCACCATGCCGGTGCCGGGCACCCAGTCGGCCGTCAGGGTGTCGCCCTTCTTCATCGAGCCCACGTTGACGAAGACCTCGCCAAAGGCGCCCAGCTGGTTGACGAACTTGGAGCGCTCCGCCTTGTCGGTGTTGGCGGTGATGCCGGCCATGAAGGCCTGGCCGAAGTCCTCGCCGGTGACCTCGCGCAGCATGGTGATGGAGAAGCGCCGCGGCCCCTGCGATTCAAAGACACCGGCCGGCGTGGTCTGCTTCTCCGTGAGATAGAGGCCCATCACGTAGACCTTGACGATCACCCGCGTGCGGATGCCGGCGCCATTGAGCTTCAGCTCCTTGCCGGCAACCTTGGCCGTGGGTTCGACGTTGACGCCGGCGACCTCCACCGCCTGTGCCGTCCAGGGCAGGGCCGCGGCCAGCAGGCCGGCGGCGACGAGGGTGCGGCGGGAGAGACGAGAGGGACAAAGACTCATGGGCGCTCCTTGGTTCGAAGGGGATGTCAGCGGCGCTCGTCCAGCTGGAACAGGCTGACGACCTGCTCCAGGGAATCGGCCTGGCTCTTCATGGAATCAGCGGCGGCGGCCGCCTGCTCGACGAGGGCCGCGTTCTGCTGGGTGCTCTGGTCCATCTCGTGGATGGTACGCGTGACGCGCTCGATGCCCTCGGTCTGCGATTCGCTGGCCATGGAGATCTCGCCGATCACGGTGGTCATGCGCTGCACGCTGGCCACCACGCCGTCCATGGTCGAGCCCGCCTGCTGCACCAGCTGGCTGCCCTGGGCGACCTTCTCGACCGAGTCGCTGATCAGGCTCTTGATCTCCTTGGCGGCGCCGGCGCTGCGCTGGGCGAGGCTGCGCACCTCGGCGGCCACCACCGCGAAGCCGCGGCCCTGCTCGCCGGCCCGCGCGGCTTCCACCGCGGCATTCAGGGCGAGGATGTTGGTCTGGAAGGCGATGCCGTCGATGACGCTGATGATGTCCACGATCTTCTTGGACGAGGCGTCGATCGAGCCCATGGTGCTCACCACGCGCGAGACCACCTCGCCGCCCTCGTGCGCCACCTGCGAGGCCTGCTGGGCCAGCTCGTTGGCCTGGTGGGCATTGCGGGCGTTGCGGCGCACGGTCTCGGTGAGTTCGTTCATCGAGTGCTTGGTCTGCTCCAGGGCCGCGGCCTGCGTCTCGGTGCGGGCCGACAGGTCCATGTTGCCGCTGGCGATCTCGGCGGAGGCCGAGGCGATGGACTCTGTGCCGTCTCGCACCTTGCCCACGATCTGCTTGAGCCCCTCGTTCATCTCGGCCAGGGCCTCCAGCAGCTGGCTGGTCTCGTCCTGGCCGCGGACCTCGATGCTGCTGCTCAGGTTGCCCGAGGCCACCTTGCGTGCCACGGCCACCGCGCCCCGCAGCGGGCCGACGATGCCGCGCGAGACCAGCACGCTGATCAGCACGCTGGCCGCGCTGGCGCACACGGCCAGCACGGCGATCACGGTGATGCTGCGGCTGGCCAGGGCCTGGGCATCGGCGCCGGCCTCGTCCATCTGCTTGTTCTGGGACTCGACGAACTTGTCCATCAGCGCGAGGTACTTGACCTGCAGCGCGCGCACGGAGAACAGGAACTTCAGCGTGGCCTGGTCCTTGTCGCCTTCGGCCACCAGCTTCACGAAGCCGGCCTGGGCCGGCATGAACTTGCCGCGCACCTCGGTCATGGCCTTCAGCGCGGCCCGGCCCTCGTCGTCACTGACCAGCTGTTCCAGCGCCGCCATGGTCTTCTCGTGCGCCTGCAGCAGGCTCTGGACGGAGGCCAGTTCCTTCCTGACCTGCTCCTCGTTGGTCATGATCAGCGTGCTCATCATGCCGCGCGAGGCATCGCCCAGCTCGGCCTTGGCGCGGTTGGCCAGGTAGGTCTTCTGGAAACCAGCGTTGATGGCCTCGCTCACATCACGGCTGAGCGCGCGCGTGCCGGAGATCGCCATCCCGGCCATCACCAGCAGCAGGACGATCACCACCCCAAAACCCAGGGTCAGACGCTGACCGATTCGCAGTGAACTGAACTTCATCACGGCACACCTTCTCTGACGGATGAGGCCGGCGCGGGGACGCGCGCACAGCCACCCCCCGGGAATGCGGGGGTCTTTCAGTCTTCCACAAGCGCGCCTTTCCGGTGGCACCAGCGACGTGACTTTTGGCGCTGTTTTGGTGCCTGCAGCGCCCATTTGTGGCGCCTTCGTTACTTATGCGTTCCTGATGACGCCAAGGCGACAGTCCGGCCATCCCCACTGCCGGCTGCTGTGCCCATGGCCTCCCAACTGCCTTCCCCGGCCCCCGACGGCCACGCGCCTCAGGGCCTGGCCGCCCTGACCCTCGGCGCCATCGGTGTCGTCTACGGCGACATCGGCACCAGTCCGCTCTACACGGTCAAGGAAATCTTCCTGCCGGCCACCGGCGTGACGCTGGCCGCGCCCAACATCATCGGCGCGGTGTCCACCATCCTCTGGGCGCTGATGCTGGTGGTCTCGCTCAAGTACGTGCTGCTGATCCTGCGCGCGGACAACCGCGGCGAGGGCGGCGGCCTGGCGTTGACCGCTCTGGCCGCGCAGGCCGTGAAGGAGCGCCCGCAGCTGCGCGGCGTGCTGCTGCTGCTGGGCGTCTTCGGCGCCACCCTGTTCTATGGCGACAGCATCATCACGCCGGCCGTGTCCGTGATGGGCGCCATCGAGGGCCTGGAGGTGATCACACCCTCGCTGAAGCCCCTGGTCCTGCCGCTGTCGCTGCTGATCCTGGTGGGGCTGTTCGTGATCCAGCGTTTCGGCACGGCGGTGGTCGGGCGGCTCTTCGGCCCGGTGATCACCCTGTGGTTCGCGGTGCTGGCCGGTATGGGCGTCTGGCACATCGCGCAGGAGCCCGGCATCCTGGCCGCCCTGAACCCCGTGCACGCCTGGCATTTCCTCACCGAGCGCGGCTGGCACCTCTTCGCCACCGTGGGCGCCGTCGTGCTGGCACTGACCGGCGCCGAGGCGCTCTATGCGGACATGGGCCACTTCGGCGCCCGCCCCATCCGCCTGGCCTGGACCGGCCTGGTCCTGCCCTCCCTGGCGCTTAACTACATGGGCCAGGGCGCCCTGCTGCTCAAGGACCCCGGCGCCATCGAGAACCCCTTCTACCGGCTCTTTCCCGAAAGCGCGCTGCTGCCCGCCGTGGTGCTGGCGGCCCTGGCGGCGGTGATCGCCTCGCAGGCCGTGATCTCGGGCGCCTATTCCATGACCAAGCAGGCCATCCAGCTGGGCTTCCTGCCCCGCATGGAGGTGCGCAACACCTCGGCCCGCGAGGCCGGCCAGATCTACATGCCCGGCGTCAACTGGGCCCTGCTGGCGGGCGTGCTGGCGGCCGTGCTCTTCTTCGGCAGCTCCTCGGCCCTGGCCGGCGCCTACGGCATCGCCGTGACCCTGACCATGATGATCACCACGGTACTGACCTTCTTCGTGGTGCGCCACGGCTGGGGCCTGCCGGCGCCCGTGGCCTACGGGGCCACGCTGTTCTTCCTGGCCCTGGACGGCCTGCTGGTGGCCGGCTGCGCGATCAAGTTCCTGGACGGCGGCTGGTTCCCCCTGGCCATGGGCGGCCTGCTCTTCCTGGTGATGAGCACCTGGGCGCGCGGCCGCAAGCTCCTGATGCAGGGCATCCAGCGCGACGGCCTGGCCCTGCTGCCCTTCCTGCAGGGCATCGCCGCCAGCGACAGCGGCGTGCACCGCGCCAGCCGCACGGCGGTCTATGCCGTGGCCAACCCGGACACCGTGCCCCAGGCCCTGCTGCACAACCTCAAGCACAACCAGGTGCTGCACGAGCAGAACCTGATCCTGACCGTGGTCTACGCCGAGCGGCCCCATGTGCCTGAAGGCGAGCGCGTGGAGCTGGCGCCGCTGGTGCCGGGCTTCTGGCGCGTGACCCTGCATTTCGGATTCATGGATGCGCCCGACGTGCCGGCCGCCCTGGCCCTGTGCAAGCCCCTGGGCCTGGAGGTACCGTCCTTCGAGACCAGCTACTTCCTCAGCCGCGAGACCGTGGTGCCCACGCCCGGCTCCGGCATGGCCCACTGGCGCGAGCGCCTCTTCGCCACGCTGAGCCGCAATGCCGGCAGCGCCGCGGAGTACTTCCGCCTGCCGGACAACGCCGTGGTGGAGCTGGGCACGCGGGTGCAGATCTGAGCGGATGACGCTCGAGCGGACCTCAGGGAGGAGGTCGCAGACGCCGGCCCGGTGTGTCCTTCGCAGGGGCCGGGCCGGCGTGCCTGCGTGCCGACTGCCTACAATCGCGGCCCGCAGAATCTGTTGTACCCGTCCCCGCGCCCGTCATGAACATCATCGTCAAGGAAGAACTCAAGGCCTATATCGACCCGCTGACGCCCGAGGAGCATGAGGCCCTGGAGCGCAGCATCCTGGCCGAGGGCTGCCGCGACGCCCTGGTGCTGTGGGGCGATGTGCTGGTGGACGGGCACAACCGCTACGGCATCTGCCAGAAGCACGGCCTGCCCTTCCAGACGATCCAGCATCCGCACTTCAAGTCCATGGAGGACGTGCACCTGTGGATGATCGACCAGCACCTGGGCCGCCGCAGCGTCTCCGACTTCCAGCGCGGCGTGCTCGCCCTGCGCAAGAAGGAGATCCTGACGGAGCGCCGCAGCCGCAAGCTGGCCGAGAGCGCCGAGCAAATGGCCTCTCAGACGGCCTCGGGCGACGCCGGCGCGGCCGATGCCGCCGAGGCGCCCTGGGACGGCCAGGCCGAGCTGCCGCCCGTGCCCGCCCTGAACACCCGCGAGGCGGTGGCCCGGGCCGCCCGCATCAGTGCGGCCCAGGTCCAGCAGATCGAGAAGATCCAGAAGAGCGCCGCCCCCGAGCTGGTGGCCGCCGTGCGCGCCGGCACCGTCTCGCTCAACACCGCGGCCACCGTGGCCGCCCTGCCGGTGGAAGAGCAGCAGGCCGTCGTGGCCGCCGGCAAGGACGAGATCAAGCAGGCGGCCAAGCGCGTGCGCCAGTCCAAGGCCAAGCCCAAGGAGGGCGCGGCCGAGGGTGACGAGAAGCTCAACAGCGCCGGCCTGCCGCCCGTGACCGCCGAGTCCGCCACCGAAGCCCAGATCAAGGCCCTGCAGGCCCGCGTGGCGGAGCTGGAAGCCGAGAACGCCGCGCTGCGCGGCCAGCTGGCGGCGCTCCAGGGCTGAGCGGGATCCAGCGGCGGGGGCACGACCTGGCACCAGGCAAGACCTGGCCCCAGGCCCCCTGCGCTCAGATCGGCAGTTCGGTGTAGTAGCGCCCGCCGTGGAAGATCAGCGGCTGGGCCTGGGGCGTCACGCTGCAGCGCTCCACCTCGCCCACGAAGATGACGTGGTCGCCCTCTTCATACTGGCTGCGGTTGGCGCATTCGAAGACCGCCGCGCAGCCCTGCAGCACCGGCACGCCGCCCGCCCCCTCGCTCCAGGCCTGGCCGGCGAAGCGGTCGATGTCGCGGGTGGCGAAGCGCTGGGCCAGGGCCTTCTGGTCGGCCGCCAGGATGTGGATGGCGTAATGCGAACCCCGGCTGAACACCGGCATGGACCCGGCGCGGCGGGCCAGGCTCCACAGCACCAGGGGCGGGGACAGCGAGACGCTGTTGAAGGAGTTGGCCGTCAGCCCCACCAGCGCGCCGTCCCCGGAGCGGGCGGTCACGATGCACACACCGGTGGCGAACAGGCCCAGGGCGGCACGGAACTGCTGGGCATCGGCCGGGTCGGCCGCGGTGCCGGGGGCGTCGGCCGGGCTTGTCGGAAGCGCAGGTGGAATTGACATGCATCTATTGTCGCCGGCCTGCCATGCCTTCGGGGGCGCCGGGAAATGGGCGTCGTCCGGGCCCGACTTCGTCAAAGATTGCGCTGGCTCAGAGCGTTTCCGGCGTGACCCGGGTCCACTGCAGGCGTGGATACGCAGCGCCCTTCCCCCTCCAGCAGCGCCGGCACCTGGCCGGTCCTGCCGCCCCTGCCCGTCGCCTTGACGCCGGCGGGGCCGACGGGCCTGTCCGGTCCCTGCGAGCTGTGGTTGCTGGACGGCAGCCAGCTGCAGGGCTGCCTGAGCGCCTTCCACGACGGCGACCTGGCCCTGGACCTGGTGCTGCCCGGCCAGCGCCGCCCCCTGTGCGTGCCGGTGGGCCGGCTGCAGTACCTTCACCTGGACACCCTGCCAGAGACCCAGGACGGCCTGGGCGAGCTTCACGGCCCGCGCGTGGCCGTGCACGGTCCGGCCTCGGAGCCCCTGGTGGCCGAGTGCCTGGGCGAGCGGACCGTCTCCGGCGGCCACTGGCTGCTGCTGCGCACCGCGCCGGGCCGCGTCGGCCAGTGGTTCCTGCCGCGGCACCGGGCGGTGAGCCTGCGCTGCCTGGAGTCGGGCCCGCCGCCCGGCACGCCGCTCAGCTGAGCCCCGTCGAGGCCCTGCCCGGGGCCGGGATCCGTACCCCGCCCCTAGAATCCGCGCCATGCCCCTGTCTCCCGCCCCCGTGGCGCCTTCGGCAGCGCCCGGCCTGGCGGCGCGGCTGCAGAGCGTCTACCGCCTCGCCGTCGTCACCCTGCTGGGCTTTGCTTCGGGCCTGCCGCTGTCCCTGACCGGGCCCACGATGCAGGCCTGGCTGAGCGGGGAGGGCATCGACCTCGCCACCATCGGCGTGCTGAGCCTGGTGGGCCTGCCCTACACCTTCAAGTTCCTGTGGGCCCCCCTGATGGACCGCTTCGAGCTGCCCCTGCTGGGGCGGCGTCGCGGCTGGATGGTGCTGACCCAGCTGGCCCTGGCGGGCCTGATGATGGCCATGGCGGCGGTCTCGCCGTCCGCCAGCACCCACCTCTTCGCCTTGCTGGCGCTGGGCGTGGCCTTTGCCTCGGCGGCCCAGGACATCGTCATCGACGCCTACCGGACCGACGTGCTGCTGCCCGCCGAGCGCGGCCTGGGCGCCTCGCTGAATGTGGCGGGCTACCGCCTGGCCATGATCGTCTCCGGCGGCCTGACCTTCATCTGGGTGGATCCGCAGCAGGGCGGTGGCTGGACCTGGCCCCAGGTCTACCGGGCCATGGCCTGGCTCATGGTGGTGGCGGCCGTGGCCTCGGTGCTGCTGGTGCCGCGCCTGCGCCAGTCCCGGGCACCACAGAGCGTGGCCCAGCACGATGTGCAGGGCTTCCTGCTGGTGCTGGCCACGGTGGCGGCCGGCGCCACGGCGGTCAATCTGCTGCTGGCGCCCGCGCTGCGCGAGGCCCTGGCCCCGCTGTGGGCCAGCACCCGTCTGCCTGCCCCGCTGGCCGGCAAGTGGACGGACTTCCTCACCCTGCTCGTGGGCATCGCCCTGATCGGCCCGGCGGCGCTGTGGGCCGCGCGCCGGGCACGCTTCGAGACCCTGCTGAACAGCCTGGGCAACTACTTCGCCCAGCCCGGCGCCATGGCCTTCCTGGCGCTGATCGTGCTCTACAAGCTGGGTGACGCCTTCGCCCAGGCCCTGCTGACGCCCTTCTTCCTCAAGGGCATGCACTTCAGCACGGCCGAGATCGGCGTGGCCTACAAGGTGATCGGCATGTGGCTGAGCATCCTGGGCGCGCTGCTGGGCGGGGCGCTGATGCTCAAGCTGCGGCTGTGGCGCTCCCTCCTGCTCTTCGGCTGCCTGCAGACCCTCAGCGCCCTGGGCCTGTGGTGGCTGGCGCAGGCCGGACCGGGGCAGCTCGGGCGTATCGTCATGCCGGCCTTCGACTGGGGCTTCGTCAAGCTGGCCCAGGCCACACCGGTGGATGTGAGCCTGATGCTGGCCGTGGCCAATGAGAACCTCTGCGGCGGCATGGCCACCGCGGCCCTGCTGGCGCTGCTGATGAGCCTGTGCAACCAGCGCTTCACGGCCACGCAGTTCGCCCTGCTCTCGGCCTTCGCCATGGTGGGCCGGGTCTGGGTGGGACCGCTGGCCGGCGTGCTGGCGGAGTCCATCGGCTGGCCGGACTTCTTCATCGTGGCCTTTGTGCTGGGCCTGCCGGCCCTGCTGATGCTGCTGGGGCCGCTGCGCCGGGCCATCCTGGCCCTTGAAGTGGCACCGGACGACGCCACCTCAGGCACTTGAGCCCCTGCTTCCCGGCTGGCCTGAAACTTGCCGTTCGCCGCCAGGCTCCGCCGCGATGACCGGTGGTCGCATGGACAAGGCGTCGGGGCGTCGGGGCGGCGGATTCTCCACGCGGCCTGACCGTTGGCGGCGCGCTGTGTACAGTCGATGCCTGGCGTCCAGGCATGGGTCTGACCGGCCCGGTCGCGCCAAGACTTGCATGACCATGAACGAATTCATCCTCCACCACCAACTCCCCCTGGACGGCGTGCCGTCCTACGGTTTCGGCCGCTGCGACTGCGCGGGCTGTGCGCCCCGGCAGCCCGCCCGCCGGCTCTTCACCGGCCTGCTGGGCCTGGGCGCCCTGGGCGTGGCCGCCCCGGCGCTGGCTCGCGAGGGCGTGGAGGTGGGGGAGAAGAGCTGGGCCACCAAGCTGGTCTCGGCCGAGCAGGTGGAGACCGCGGCGGCCCAGCAGTACGCGCAGACCATGCGCCAGGCGGCCCAGCAGCGGGCCCTGGCGCCGGCCAACCATCCGCAGGTGATCCGCCTGCGCGCCATTGCCCAGCGCATCATTCCCTTCGCCCTGCCGTGGAACCCGCGGGCCCAGGGCTGGAAGTGGGAGATCAACCTGATCGGCAGCGCCCAGCTCAATGCCTACTGCATGCCCGGGGGCAAGATCGCCTTCTATTACGGCATCCTGGAGAAGCTGCAGCTCAGCGACGACGAGGTCGCGATGATCATGGGCCACGAGGTGGCCCACGCCTTGCGCGAACATGCCCGCGAGCGCATGGGCAAGGGGGCGGCCACGCGCCTGGGCGCCGGCCTCATCTCCGGACTGCTGGGCCTGGGCAATGTGGGCGATACCGTGGTCAATATCGGTGCCCAGCTGGCCACGCTCAAGTTCGGCCGCGAGGACGAGACCGAGGCCGACCTGGTCGGCATGGAGCTGGCCGCCCGCGCCGGCTACAACCCGGCGGCTGGCGTGAGCCTCTGGCAGAAGATGGGCCAGGCGTCCTCGGGGGCGCCGCCACAGTGGCTGTCCACCCACCCGGCAGGGACCACGCGCATCAAGGACATCGAGGCCAATCTGCCCAAGGTGCAGGGCCTGTACGAGCGCGCGCCCAGGCCCGCCGAGCGCTTCGAGCCCGCTCCGCCGCTGAAGAGCCGCAGCGCCAACTGATCGGGCCTGGCTGGCACCGGCCCCACGGGCCTGTGGCCGGGCCGCCACCGCTCCGGGGGCGGGTCACCTGCTGGCGATCAGAGGAGCACCAGCGAACCACCAGCGGGTCGTCCGCCTGCTCGAAGCCGGTCACCAACCGGTCACCAACCGATCCCCAGCCTGTCACCAGGCTGCTACCCGCCTGCTATCCGCCCGTTACCAACGGGCCGGCAGGTTGCGCACCCGTTCGTAGCGGCCGCGCTCGGCCTTGACCAGGTAGCCGCCCAGCTCCAGATCCTTGATGAGCTTGGAGATCATCTCGCGCGAGCAGCCCAGGCGCTGGGCCATGGCCTGGTGCGTGAGCCGCTGATGGGCGAGTTCAGGGTCCTCCAGCAGGTGCTTGAGGCGGCCGTAGACGTCGTTCAGCGCCAGCTGCTTGGTGGACAGGGTAGCCGCGCGGGCGCGCTGGATGATCTTGGAGATCAGCTCCAGCGCGAACTCGGGCTCGGCCCGGATGTGCTCCAGCAGGCTGGCGCGCGTCAGCAGGACGCAGCGGCAGGGCGACTCGGTGATGACGCTGGCACTGCGTGGCCCGCCGTCCAGGCTCATCTCACCCACATACTCGCCAGCCCCGTAGACCCCGTAGGTGATCTCGCGACCGCGGTGGTCGCAGCTGAAGACGCGCAGCTGCCCGGTGAGGACCAGGTAGAGGGTGTCCCCCTGGCTGCCTTCCTCGATCAGCAGGGTGCCCTTGCGGTAGCTGCGCTCCACGCCACGGGCCGCCAGGCGCTGAAGCAGCGGCGGCAGGCCGGGCCAATCGGCCGCGGGCGGGGCTGGGGAGGGGGCGGCAGCAGGGCTCATGAAACGGTGCGAAGGCGGCACGGGGTGGGTCGCGCCCGACGCGGATCATGTTAGCGCGCTCGCTTCCTGGTGGCCGCTGTCATTGAATGCAAGGCCCCTGGGCTGGCAGGACCGCCGGCGAGCGGTCTGCCAGCCCCAGGCGTGGGGGGAGGCGACAAGGTCGGGCGGCGCCCTGCTCAGGCCAGCTCCATGCGCAGCGCCGACATCAGCGGCGGCAGCACCGCCAGCTGGCGCAGGAGTTCACCGATGCTCTGGGCCCCGGACTTGGCGCGGATGCTCTGGATCTGGGTGCGTACGGTGGAGATGGCCACACCCTGCTCCTCTGCCACCTTGTTCGGGCGGGCGCCCTCGCTGAGCAGCTTGAGGACCTCGGTTTCAGTCGGCGTCAGGCCGTAGCGCAGGGCGAACCACTGGGCGGCCAGGTCCGCACAGAGCTGCAGGCGCTCCAGCACCAGCAGCACGGCGGCCTGCTCCACATTGCGGTTCAGGGGGACTACCACGACGTTCGTCCGCTCGCTGCCCTCGCCCAGGCGCAGCAGGCAGCGCCGGCCTTCGGTCTCGGCTTTGCCCAGGGCTTCGAACAGCGGCCCGTTGTCGGTGTCCAGGCGGGTGCGCAGCTGGCCGCCCTGCACCTGCAGCGGGAAGCGGGCGTCCAGCGTGCGGCGGGCGGCATGGTTGGTGTAGAGCAGCTGGCCCGAGCCGCTCACCAGGAGCACGCCGTAGTCCAGCTCCTCCAGGACCAGATTCAGCCAGTGGGTGCTGAGGGACACGGCGCGTCGCCGCTCCTGGGGCACGCTGCGGGGCAGCGGCTGGCGCAGCTCATGCAGCACCTGGTCGGCGATGCGCAAGGCGCTCACGCGCGACAGGGCGGCCGACTCCATCGACGGATTGCTAGACCACATATTCATCTCCCGGATGTGGCGGAGTCGCGACCTGCGCCCCGCACGTTGGATGGCACCGGACGGGACGCAGCCAGCGCCAGGTCCCGTGTCGGTTGCGGACACGGCGCAGACCTCGCGCCAATCGCCACGGAGCGCTCCCAGAAGCGTCACTTCATGCCGGCCCTGCGGGGCCCAGGCAGCTGGGGCGGGCCGGTGCTTCCTCGAGAGATGACAGGCCCCGTAGCGAAGGCCATAGCCTAGGAGTGCGCTGGAGACCTCGGCGGTGAATCTTCTGAAACGGAAATGTGAGGAATTCACCTCTGGCGGCGGGCCGGGCGCGGCTGTCCGGGGCGGTGTCCGCGCTACCGCGGTCTGTCCGGGCTGGCGTCCGCAGTGTCCGCGGACACTCCGCCGCCCCGGTGAGGCCCATGCAAGTTATTGATTCGACTCAATTTTCTCGGCAAGCCTGGCATGGCACGGGGCTTGCAAGTAGAGGGCATCGCAGCCGCTTCTTTGTCCGCCATGATCCGAGATACTTCTGCCCAGGACCGCCCCATCACCCGCACCGGCGTGCCCCCGCGCCGCTGGCTGCAGGCGGGCCTGGTCTTGTTCGCTGTCGCAGGTTTGGGCCTGGGCGCACCCCGCCTGCTGCAGGGCCTGGGAGGCGCCGCCTCGGTGAGCCTGGCCCGGCTGACGCTGTCCGAGGTGAAGATCGGCCCCCTGACCCGCGACGTGGCGGGCGAGGGCAAGGTGGTGGCTGCCGTCAGCCCCACGCTGTATGCCGGCAATGCGGGCACGGTCAGCGTCAAGGTGCAGGCGGGGGACCAGGTCCGCAAGGGTCAGGTCTTGCTGGAGCTGCAGAGCCCCGAGCTGATGGCCCGTCTCGGCCAGGAACGTTCCAACGCCGACGCCCTGCGCAGCGAGCTGCTGCGCGCCGAAGCGGACGCCCGCCAGCAGCGCGCCCAGGCCCAAAGCAATCTGGAGACCGCGCAGCTGGCCCGCCGCACCGCGCAGAACGACCTCGCCCGCCAGGAGCAGGCCTTCAAGGCCGGCGCCACGGCCAGCATGCAGGTCGACCAGGCCCGGGACGCCCTGGCCAAGGCCGAGATCGCGCTGAAGCAGGCCCGCGAGCTGCTGGACCTCAAGGACGACGCCACCCGGTTCGAGCTGCAGGCCAAGCGCCAGGCGCATGAGCGCCAGCAGCTGGTGGTGGCCGACCTCAGCCGCCAGGAAGAGGAGCTGAAGGTCCGCTCGCCCGTGGACGGCCAGGTCGGTCAGCTCTTCGTGACCGACCGCATGAGCGTGGCCCGGGACGCCAGGCTGCTGAGCGTGGTCGACCTCTCCGCGCTGGAGGTGCAGATGCAGGTGGCCGAGAGCTTCGCCCGCGAGCTGCAGCCCGGCATGCCCGGCGAGATCCGCGGTCCCAGCCAGAGCTGGAAGGGCGTGCTGAGCTCGGTCTCGCCCGAGGTGGTCAACAACGAGGTCGCCGCCCGCCTGCGCTTCGAGGGCGCCCAGCCCGAACAGCTGCGCCAGAACCAGCGCCTCTCGGTGCGCGTGCTGCTGGACCGCCGCGAGCAGGTGCTGCAGGTGGCCCGCGGGGCCTTCGTCGACGAGGGCGGCGGCCGCTTCTGCTACGTGGTGCAGGGCACGGAGGCGGTGCGCCGCCCCATCCGTCTCGGCGCGCAGAGCCTCAGCCAGGTCGAGGTCCTGGACGGCCTCAAGCCCGGCGAGCGCGTGGTCACCAATGGCGCCGAGGCCTTCAAGGGCGCCGAGCGCGTCTCGCTCAGTCAATAAGCAAGCCGGATCCCAGGGACAAGAAAGGACATTCCCATGCTGAAGATGCAATCACTCTCCAAGGTCTACCGCACCGAGATGGTCGAGACCTTCGCCCTGCGTCAGTTCAACCTGGAGGTGAAGCAGGGCGAGTTCGTCGCCGTGACCGGCCCCTCGGGCTCGGGCAAGACCACCTTCCTGACCATCGCCGGCCTGCTGGAGTCCTTCACCAGCGGCAGCTACGTGCTGGACGGCCAGGATGTCAGCGGCATGGACGACGACCAGCGCTCGCGCCTGCGCAACCAGAAGATCGGCTTCATCTTCCAGGCCTTCAACCTGATCCCCGATCTCAACGTGCTGGACAACATCGAGGTCCCGCTGCGCTACCGCGGCATGGGCCGTGAGGAACGCCAGCGCCGCGCCCGCGAGGCCCTGGCCCGCGTGGGCCTGGCCGCGCGCGAGAAGCACTACCCGGCTGAGCTGTCCGGTGGCCAGCAGCAGCGCGTGGCCATCGCCCGTGCCCTGGCCGGCGAGCCCAAGCTGCTGCTGGCCGACGAGCCCACCGGCAACCTCGATAGCGCCATGGCCCGCAGCGTGATGGACCTGCTGGAGGAGCTACACCGAGACGGCGCCACCATCGTCATGGTCACCCACGACATGCAGCTTGCCGCCCGCGCCCAGCGCAATGTGCACGTGATGGACGGCCAGGTGGTGGACATCGCCGCCGAGCTGCGCCTGGGTGAGTTGCTGCATCCGCAGGGTCAGGTCTTGCCTGCTGCAGTCTGAGGGCGGCCATGCAGCGAGCTTTCCATTCCCTCTGGCGCCGACCCGCCCTGGGCCTGGCCTTGCTGGCCCTGCTCGGCTCGGCCCGCGCCGATGACCTGCTGAGCATCTACGCCCAGGCCCGCGCCGCCGACCCGGTGCTGGCCCAGGCCCGCGCCCAGCGCGGCGTGCAGGCCGAGCTGCTGGTGCAGAGCCGCGCGCCCCTGCTGCCGCAGTGGTCCCTCAGCGCCGACGAGGAGCGCAGCGAGGGCCAGCGCAGCCACAGCAGCGCCAGCCACCTCAGCCAGGTGCTGGTGGACCTGAGCCAGCTGCGCAGCCTGGACGCCGCCGAGGCCCGGCTGGACGCCGAGGACGCCCGCCTGCGCGCCGCCGAGCAGCAGCTCTGCGCCCGCGTGGCCCAGGCCTACTTCCAGGTGCTGTCCGCGCAGTCGGCCCTGGAGACGGCCGAGGCCAACGAGTCTGCCTTCGCCCAGCAGGTGTCCCAGGCGCAGACGCGCTACGAGGCGGGGCTCTCCGCCCTGGTCGATGTCGAGCAGGCGCGGGCCTACCACGGCCTCTCGCGCGGCCAGACCCAGCAGTCCCGCCAGCAGCTGGCCGATGCGCGCCAGGCCCTGGCCGAGATCACCGGCCAGCTGCCCGGCGCCCTGCAGGCCCTGAGCGCCGCGCTGCCCACGCCGCCCCTGCAGCCCGAGGACGCCGAGGCCTGGGTGGCTCGCGCGATGAGCCAGCAGCCCCTGCTGCAGGCCGCCCAGCGCGGCCTGACGGCCAGCGAGCGCCGTATCGACGCGGCCCGTGCCGCACACCTGCCCACGCTGAGCCTGGGCCTGGACAGCCAGCGCCGCAGCGGCTTCGGCATTCCTGCAGCGGATGCCGGCCGCCTGGTCAGCACCGTGGGCGTGCGACTGAGCATCCCGCTCTTCGCGGGCGGCGCCACCCAGTCCCAGCAGCGCCAGGCCGTGCATGAGCGGGACCTGCAGCGCGAGCAGCTGGAGGCCACGCGCCGCGCCCTGGTGCGCGAGACCCAGGCTCAGGTGCTGGCCGTCAAGCTGGGCATCGAGCAGGTGGCCAGCAGCGCCGCCGCCGTGCAGGCCGCCGAACGCGCCCTGGCCGCCACCCGCGCCGGCCAGTCGCTGGGCACCCGCTCCATGACCGACCTGCTGCTGGCCATCCAGACCCACGCCCAGGCCCGCAACGCCCACGCCCAGGCCCGCCACGCCTACGTGCTGGCGACGCTGCAGCTGCAGGCCGCCGTCGGCCAGCTGGGCGAGCCCGAGCTCGCCCGCGTGAATCAACTTCTGCAAGGAGCAAGCTGATGTTTGCCTACTACATCGAACTGGCCCTGCGCAGCTTCCGGCGCAGCCGCGGCCTGACCGCGCTGATGCTGCTGACCATCGCCATCGGCGTGGCGGCCTGCATGACCACGCTGACCATCTTCCATGTGCTCTCGCGCGACCCCATCCCGCACAAGAGCGACCGGCTCTTCAACGTGCAGCTCGACGCAGGGCGTGTGCGCGACGGCTTCGTGCCCGGCGGCGAGCCCATCTACCAGCTGACCCGCTTCGACGCCGAAGCCCTGCTGCGCGAAGGCCGCGGCAAGCGCCAGGTGATGATGAGCGGCGGCGGCGTGGCGGTGACGCCGCCGGACGGCAAGGAGCGCCCCTTTCTGGCCACCGGCCGCTGGGCCAGCAGCGACTTCTTCGCGATGTTCGAGGCTCCGTTCCAGTACGGCGGCGGCTGGAGCCGCGAGGACGATGCCGGCGAGGCCCGCGTGGTGGTGCTCTCGCGCAAGCTCAACGACCGCCTCTTCGGCGGCGCCGACAGCCGCGGCAAGACGCTGCGCATGCGCGACAAGGAGCTGCGCATCATCGGTGTGCTGGACCACTGGCGCCCCGTGCCGCACTACTTCGACATCAGCCTGGGCGCCTATGCCGAGACGGCCGAGCTCTACGCGCCGCTGTCCACCGCCATCGCGCTGAAGTTCGGCAGCTCGGGCAACGTGAACTGCTGGGGCAACGTCAACGGCGACATGCGCGCGCCGCAGGCACCCTGCGCCTGGCTGCAGTACTGGGTGGAGCTGGCCCAGCCGGGCGATGCGCCCGCCTACAAGGCCTACCTGGAGCAGTACTCCGACCAGCAGCGCCAGGCCGGCCGCTACGAGCGCCCGACCAATGTGCGCCTGCGCTCAGTGATGGACTGGCTGCAGTCCCAGCAGGTGGTGCCGCATGACGTGGGCCTGCAGCTGTGGCTGTCCTTCGGCTTCCTGGTGGTCTGCCTGGTCAACACCGTGGGTCTGCAGCTGGCTAAGGCGCTGCGGCGCTCCGGCGAAATCGGTGTGCGCCGCGCCCTGGGCGCACCGCGGCGCCAGATCTTCCTGCAGTTCCTGATCGAGGCCGGCAGCCTGGGCCTGGCCGGCGGCGTGCTGGGCCTGCTGCTCACCGGGCTGGGCATCTGGGCCGTGCGCCACGGCAGCAGCGACTACGCCGCCACCGTGAACCTGGACCTGACCATGCTCATCACCACCCTGGGCGTGGCCCTCACGGCCAGCCTGCTGGCGGGCCTGCTGCCGGCCTGGCGTGCCTGCCAGGTGCAGCCCGCCCTGCAACTCAAGACGCAATGAGGAGCCTCTCATGGAACTGATGCCCATCCTGGCGACCCTGAAGCGCCACAAGACCGCCGCCGGCCTCATCGTGCTGCAGGTAGCCCTGACCTGCACCATCGTCTGCAACGCCCTGTTCCTGATCAGCCAGCGCCTGGAGCGCATCCAGGAGCCCAGCGGCATGGCGGACGAGGAGCTCATCACGCTGCGCGTGTCCGGCGTGACGCCCAACGAGAACCCCCAGGCCCAGACCGAGGTGGACCTGGCCGCGCTGCGCCAGCTGCCCGGCGTCAAGGGCGTCACGCTGATGAACCAGGTGCCCTATGGCCCGCAGTTCACCGTCAGCGGGCTGCGCCACAGCGCCGACGAGAAGGCGCAGGGCACCGGCGTGCCAGAGTACCGCCTGGGCGAAGGGGGCCTGGCCCTGCTGGGCCTGCACCTGGTCGAGGGCCGGGATTTCACGCCGGAGGAGTTCCGCGATGGCAAGGCCTACGACGAGGAGGACGGCGTCAACATCCCCGCCATCATCGTCAGCCGCGTCACGGCCCGGCGCCTCTTCCCCGAGGGCTCGGCCCTGGGCCAGAAGGTCTGGGGCGTGGGCTCCGGGGCCAGCACCATCGTCGGCGTGGTGGATCGCATGATCTCGCCCCATCCCGGCGGCGGCGACGAGGGCGCCCTGGCCATGATCCTGCCGCTCAGGCAGAGCTTCCAGCGGGCCGAGTTTGTGCTGCGCGTCGATGCTGCCCAGCGGGACGCCATGCTGAAGGCTGCGGGCGAGACGCTGGATCGCGTGGGCCCGGCCCGCATCCTGCGCGGCAGCAGCACCTGGGCCGAGGCGCGTGCCCGCTACTACGCGCAGGACCGCAGCATGATCGGCCTGCTGATCGGCGTCTGCGTGGCCCTGATGGTGGTGACGGCCTTCGGCATCGTCGGCCTGGCCAGCTTCTGGGTGCAGCAGCGCACCCGCATGATCGGCACCCGGCGCGCCCTGGGCGCGACGCGCGGGCAGATCCTGCGCTACTTCCAGACCGAGAACTTCCTGCTGAGCACCCTGGGCATCGGGCTGGGCGTGCTGGGAGCGGCCGGGTTGAGCAGCGTGCTGGTGCACCAGTACGAGCTGCCGGGCCTGCCCTGGCACTACCTGCCGGCCGGCGCCGTGGCGCTGTGGATGCTGGGCCAGCTGGCCGTGCTGGGGCCGGCACAACGCGCCGCGGCCCTGCCGCCGGTGGCCGCGCTGCGCAGCTGAATGCCCTCTTGATGCCCGGCGCCACCCCGGGATGATCCGGCCCCGCGTGCCCCCGCCGCGGGGCCGTCTGCTTGCTATCCTCGCCCCCACATGCGAACCGTCCTGATCATCGATGACAACCCCGGCGTGCGCGAGGCCCTGGCCCTGCTGCTGTCCCTGCACGACATCCGCGCCCTGTGCGCCGCCGACCCTGACGAGGGCCTGGCCCTGCTGGAGCGCGAGGCCGCCGACCTGGTCATCCAGGACATGAACTTCAGCGCCGACACCACCTCCGGCGAGGAGGGCCGCGTGCTGTTCCAGCGCCTGCGCCAGCGCCACCCCGACCTGCCCGTCATCCTGCTGACGGCCTGGACCCAGCTGGAGCAGGCCGTGGCCCTGGTCAAGGCCGGCGCGGCCGACTACCTCGCCAAGCCCTGGGACGACCTCAAGCTGCTCGCCACGGTGGAGAACCTGCTGGAGCTGGCCGAGTCCAACGAGGCCTTGAGCCAGACCCGCCGCCAGCGGCGCCAGCGCGTGGAGGCGCTGCGCCAGCGTTATGCGCTGGGCGACATCGTCTTCGCCTCCGACGCCATGATCAGCACCCTGGAGATGGCCTGCCAGGTGGCCCGTGCGCCGCTGCCGGTGCTGGTCACCGGCCCCAACGGCAGCGGCAAGGAGCGCATCGCCCGCCTGCTGCACGCCAACTCCGCCGTCGCCCAGGGCCCGCTGGTGGCCCTCAACTGCGGAGCCCTGCCGGCGGACCTGATCGAGGCCGAGCTCTTCGGTGCCGAGAGCGGCGCCTTCACCGGCGCCGGCAAGGCGCGTGAGGGCCGCTTCGAGGCGGCCGATGGCGGCACGCTGTTCCTGGACGAGATCGGCAACCTGCCCCTGGCCGGCCAGATGAAGCTGCTGCGCGTGCTGGAGACCGGCCAGTTCGAGCGCCTCGGATCCACGCGCACCCGCACGACCCGTGTCCGCGTGGTCAGCGCCACCAATGCCGACCTGCCCGCCATGGTGGCGGCTGGCAGCTTCCGCGAGGACCTTTTCTACCGGCTCAACGTGATCGAGCTGCGCCTGGCCCCGCTGGCCGAGCGCCGTGATGACATCCTGCCCCTGGCCGAGCAGGCCCTCGCCGAGCACGAGCGGCAGGCCGGCCAGGCCGTGCGCCTCAGCGAGGCCGCTCGCAGCGCGCTGTTGGCCCATGCCTGGCCCGGCAATGTGCGCGAGCTGCGCAATGCCCTGGCCCGCGCGGCCCTGCTGTGCCGCGAGGGCCTGATCCAGCCGGCGGACCTGGGCCTCGCCGCCGCGGCCTCCCTCGCACCCGCGGCGCTGGCCCACCGCAACCTGGACGAGCCCAGCCGCGAGGCCGTGCTGGCGGCCCTGCAGTCCGCCCAGGGCGTGGTGGCCCGCGCGGCGCAGCAGCTGGGCCTCTCGCGCCAGGCCCTGTACCGGCGCATGGACCGCTACGGCCTGCCGCGCGAGGGCGGTCTCTGAGTACCATGGGCGCCACCGGCCAGGACCTGCCGCCCGAGGGGGACCGCAAGGCGGCGCCCGATGCGGCGGCGGCCCCATCGGCTCCGCCTCCGGCCCATGCCAGGCCGCTGCAATACCTCGGCCTGCGCCTGCTGCTGAGCCTGCTGCTGATCGCCCTGCTGGCCCTGGGGCTGCAGGCGGCCTTCAGCCTGGGGCCGCTGCCGCCCCTGCTGCGCGAGCTGGGCTGGGGGGGCCTGACCCTGCGCACCAGCGTGTGGCTGCCCCTGCCTATCCTCGGCCTGCTGCTGCCGGTGGCCGGCCTGCTGGTGGCCTGGTGCCTGGCGCCCTTGCGCCGTGTGTTGCGGGCCGTGGAGGGCGCCGTGCTGAGCTACCGTGACGGCGACTTCAGCACCGCGCTGGCCGTCGACGGGCAGGGCGAGTTGCGGGCCCTGCTGAGCGCCCACCGCGAGCTGGCCACCACCCTGCGCGGCCAACGCCAGCACCTCGCCCAGCGCGAGCTGCTGCTGGACACCGTAGTGCAGAACACCCCCGTGGCCCTGCTGCTGATCGACGCCCAGGGCCAGGTCGCCTATGCCAATATCGCCGCCCGTCAGCTGCTGGCCCAGGGCCGGCGGCTCTCGGGGCAGGCCTGGGAGACCGTGCTGTCGCCCCTGCCCGAGGCCCTGGCCGAGGCCCTGCGCCAGGGCGAAGACCAGCTGCTCACTCTGCCGGAGGCCCTGGATGGCACCGCCGAGCCCGAGAGCTTCCACCTCTCCCAGCGCGCCCTGAACCTGCTGGGCCAGGCCCACCGTCTGGTGCTGCTGCGCCGCATCACGCGCGAGCTGTCACGCCAGGAGGTGGCCAGCTGGAAGCGCGTGATCCGCGTGATCAGCCACGAGCTGAACAACTCGCTCGCCCCCATCTCCTCCCTGGCCCACAGCGGGGCCGAGCTGGCCCGCCGCGGCCAGACCGAGCGCCTGCCCCAGGTCTTCCAGAGCATCGGCGAGCGGGCCCGGCATCTGCACGAATTCCTGGCCAGCTATGCCAGCGTGGCCAAGCTGCCCCTGCCGCGCCTGGCGCCCGTGCCCTGGGCCGACTTCGTGGCTCAGCTGATGAGCCAGCAGCCCTTTGTGCTGGACGGCGCGCTGCCGGCCGGCACGGCCAGCTTCGATCGCGTGCAGGTGGAGCAGGCCCTGATCAACCTGCTGAAGAACGCCCATGAGGCCGGGCAGGGGGCAGGGCCCGCCCCCGAGACGGCGTCGCCAGCCAGCGCCGGCGGCGACGCCGCACTCGAGGTGCGCCTCGCCGTGCAGCGCCAGGGCAGCGAATGGTGCGTGACGGTCAGCGACCGCGGCCCCGGCATGAGCGAGGCCGTGCTGGCCCAGGCCCTGCTGCCCTTCTACTCGACCAAGCGCAGCGGCACCGGCCTGGGCCTTGCCCTGGCCCGCGAGATCGCGGAAGCCCATGGAGGCCGCATCCTGCTGGCCAACCGCGAGGGCGGCGGCCTGCGGGTCAGCCTGCTGCTGCCGGTGCGCTGAGGACGCAGACGCTGGCGCTGCGCTGGAGCCAGGTCTTGCCTGGGCCCCGCTGCAGCGGCTGGCGGGGTCAGGTCTTGCTAGGCTTCGGAGGCATCACCTCGTTGGGGTCAGGTCTTGCCTGACCTCAGCCCCAGCGTGCGTGGCTCAGGAAGGGATTGCTGCGGCGCTCCTCGCCGAAGGTGGATTCGGGCCCATGGCCGGGGATGAAGACCGTGTCATCGCCCATGGGCCAGAGGCGCTCGGTGATGGAGCTGATCAGCTGCGCGTGATTGCCGCCGGGGAAGTCCGTGCGGCCGATGGAGCCCGCGAAGAGCACGTCACCCACGAAGCAGCGCCTGGCCGAGGCGCTGTGGAAGACCACATGGCCTGGCGTGTGGCCCGGGCAGTGGCGCACCGTGAGCGTCTCCTGGCCGATCTGCACCGTGTCGCCGTCCGCCAGCCAGCGCGTGGGCGTGAAGGTCTCCACCGCGGGGAAGCCGAACATGGCGCTCTGCTGCGGTAGCCCGTCAATCCAGAACTGGTCGCCGGGATGCGGCCCGATGATGGGCAGGCCCTTCAGCCGCGCCAGCTCCGCCGTGCCACCCGCGTGGTCGATGTGCGCGTGCGTCAGCCAGATCGCCTTGAGCGTCAGCCCCAGCCGCTCCACCTCCTTCAGCAGCCGCGGCACCTCCCCACCCGGATCCACCACCGCCGCCTCCAGTGTCTGGTCGCACCAGACGAGGGAGCAGTTCTGCTGGAAGGGGGTGACGGGGAGGGTGAGGTAGTGGAGGGGCATGGCTGAGGAGGGAGCTGAGAACAAAGTTTCGAAGTGGAGGGCAATGTATCGAAGTCTCGGGGTGCCGATTGCGCGCTTCGGAGGTCAAAGTTTCGAAGAGGCTTGTTCCGGAAGGCTTCCTGCACTTCGGAGGTCGGATCTAGGCTGATCTGAGTCGTTCGCGGTTCAGGGCCTGAGCGACAGCTCCCTCCAACACCGGCCACTGAGCGCTGCTGACTTGGCCGGCAGCTTCACTCCTGGAACTGGCCGCTCGCCTTTGGCGCCCGCCTCGTGCCGGCTTGTACGACCGCTTCTGCGCTACGCGAAAGGTACATGTCGACCCTGCAGCGACATGTGCATTCGTGGGTTGGCTTGCCGTCGTAACCGCAAGAACAATCTTTGGTTTGAACGCCCGGCCAATGATCACAGCGGTAACGACGCTCGGACGATGGAAAGCAAATCCTCGCTTGGCTCCTGATCGAAACGGGCTACGCCGTTGTTCGTCAACAGCACCGTCAAGCGCTTGGGGCGCATGAACCGAATCTGAACCTTCTCGATAACATGCTTCTTACCGAGTACGAGTGCCTGCGTTGCCCCGAGAACGTCGACACTGCCCTTGATGACCGCTTTGGCTTGGACATTGGAGGCGAGTTCCATCGCTCCCAATTGCAGTGAATCCACGATCCCCACTTCGTTCAAGCGCCGCTGCACTTCGCTCGCCCAGTCCAGCACGTCGACCGAAAGCGGGCTGATCGCCAAAGCAAAGTCGGTTGCTTCCGCCAGCCGGCTGATCATGGTCTGAACGCCGCGGGGCGCGTCCACGAGTTCCAAGCCTGGGCCGGCCACTGCCGCCTTGAATTCATAACTTCGGTATTCGACGCGGCGAAAACTCACCTCCACCCCAAATGGGTCGGTAACGGTATCGTCGTACTCGATCTTCTCCACGAATCTGGCATCTAGAAAATCGTCTCTGACCCGATCCAGAACGAAGCCTTCGACCTGCTCTCCATCAAACGCCTTAACGCGCAGGCGTTTGGCCAGAACTCGCATAGAGATTGGCCATCGAGCCTTTAGCCAGCGATAGCGTTTCATGAAGTGGTCCCCGCTTCCGAATCCGCACCAGCACCCGCCGCCTCGGCGAGCAATTGCGCCAAGACGGTACGGGCAGTCTTCTCGATCATCGCGAGCAGGGTTGCCTTCTCCGCCTCGCTGACCGGGCGGATGTGCTTTGTATACGCGCCATTCTTGAACTTGAGCGCACCATGAATGGAGTAGCGAAACTTCTTGCCGGCCTGCCGATCCTCAAAGCCCGCGTCGCATTCGATGATCGCGTAGGGGTGGACGTTCTGCTTCGCGCGCCAGGTGATCGACGTGATGAAGAAGCCCTTGTCCTTCAGCTCCTGGTACATCTCGGAGGCGACCAGGTTTTCACCGCTGAGCGCCACGTTCTCGACCACGCCGAGCATCTTCTCTTCGGCCTCGTCAACGTCGTCACCGTCCATATCGAAGTCATCGTCCTCTTGCTCCGACGTCGAATGGGCGACCCGCAGGCGTGAAACGGTCATCAATGGAAAGTCGGGTAACGAAGAGATCAGCCGCGTGAAGAATGTCGTTCGCGCCTCAGCCGAGGTCAGGCCAGTCAGCTCGATCTCTTCGAGTTGCACGACGGCCTTCTTGTGAGCTTCAATTCGCTCCCGCAGCTTGTCAACCATGGCACGGGCGCGGTCGGTTGCCGGTATGCGGATCTCGGTGCGTCCCTCGACCTTGGTGAAAACCAAATCTGCATCTCGATCTTGGCGCTGCAGCAGCCGCGTCTTGGAGTAGTCGAACTCAGAGTAGGTCACGTTCATGACGAACTCGGATTCGCTCTTCTTGTGGGCGCGAACGACCTCCTGGACTTCGGCCTTTTGGTATTCGCTGACGATCTCCTTGAGTTCGTCTGCCGACAATTCGGTGTTCAACGAGATCGTAGCCGTCTTCTCGCCCCGCTTCGAGGCCTCGCGCCGCTCCAGAATGCCGCACACATCCGCGTAGTCGTGTGGGAGCAGCGACAGGTACTGAACCAGCGCCTCTCTTGACTCGGCTGGCGAACAGAAGATGCCACGGTCACGCAGCAACTCCAGCAAGACCGCTTCCGTCACCTTCTGTTTGGCGGAGAACAGCAGGTCGTGGATCTCTTTGTTCGTGGCGAAATACAACTGCCCAGGATCACGCATAGTCCATCCCCAGGTTGATCGAAGAGAACTCCGTGATTGCCTGCGTAATCTTCGTGTAGCCGATGGCGTTGACCTTCGCGGCGAGCTCAGTCGAGTGGCCGTTGTCGCCCAGGCTCTCGACGTAGCGCTGCTTGGCCTTCTGAAAGCGTGCAGCGGCTGCAGCATCCGAGGCCATTGACCGAATGTCCACCTTGGTCGCATCCTCCAGGACTTGGTAGTGGCGCAAGAAATCGAGTAGGTACATGAACTCCTCTTCGGTTTCTCCCGATCGGCGATAGAACACGATGACGCCTCGCTGGGCGAGAGCAGGCCCATGTTTGTACTCGAACACGATCCAAGGCGAGGTCAGCATCTCGAGCGTGGCCGCGCGTGCCTTCTCCGGCTGGAGATTGGCCCGTCCGTCCAATTGCGGATAGAAGAACTTGCAATGCTGCGCCGCCGGCAATGCCGCTGGCCCAGCGGCGCCGCGCAGTTGTCGAATGTCGTACCGAACGTTGTCGATCCAGTGCACATCGCGCGGGCCCAAGACGAACAGTCGCGCCCCCTTAGGCAACAGCAGATCCTTGGGTGTGGCCGCGCTCAGCACAGACGCGAAGTCCTTGTCGTACTCACCGTCGTGGTTGTAGACGAAGAGCAGTCCGCAGACGTTCGGCGTCACGTTGCCATGCATGTAGAGGTCGCGCCAGCGTTCGCTCTTCTCTGCGCAGGCGATCTGCTTGGCGAGGCTGGCAATGGCTCCCTGCAAGGTCGCGGTCGTGATTGAGCCCTTTGCGTAGCTCTTCAGGTCGCAATGAACGAATGTCCTGCGCTGCGCATACGGCTCGTCGTAGTAGAAGACTACATCCGCCGGATGCGTGTCGACGCCATGAAGGACCTTGTCCTCACAGGGCCAGTTCTGATCTTCGGGGCCGACCTTTGTCCAGAAGAATTCTGAGAACACTTCATCAGACAGTTTCATCGCCATTAATGCGATCTTGCTCGTTTCCGACACTGAGCCTCCCTATATACGGCTTCTTGACACTGTTCATAGATTATGAATTCAGCCGTGCTCTTGGTGGCCAGCGGTCACGGGAGGTCGTAGTTGTGTTCCTTGGCAGCTACTAGCTCCCTGGCCCGGACGACTTCTTGAGGTCAGCCAGCGTGAATTCGCTCACGTCAAGCCACCGTCTGCAACCGCTGCAGAGCTGTCTGGCGAACTGGGCTGTCAGCAATAGGCTGAGGCTGTGTGAAACGCTGCTTCATCGCATACTCGCGCGAAGTCGACCTCTCAGACCGACTCAAGATCGACGATCGCCGAGTCATCCATGGCATCGAGACCCCTGAATTCGGCCGCTTGCCGAGTTTTCACACAGCCTCGGCTGGGAGCGGTCGCACGCACGAAGCGCCGACGTGTCCGCTCAGGCCCGTCTGCAGACCTTCATCCAACGGACTGAGCTCTGCGAAGCGCGGCAGCTGATATCCGTTTGTTCAGGCGACTCCGTTCAGGATTTCTGCCGTTGACGCCCCTGGGGCTGGGCGCTATGTTCGCTGCAACAGAATATTTCCTCCGCCTATCCTTTCTCGGGCGCGAAGGTGAACAAGGGGAGGGTGTCGTATCGGACCAGATCGTGTGGTTCGGCTGGTGCCCTGGGCGCTTGAGCTGCCGCTCCATGCAGTTCTAACACCCGCCGTTGCGCGGTGCGTATGGGAATCCAGAAGCAAGAGTTCTACGAGGGTGCGGCCCTACACCAGCTCATCCGCGGTTCAGGCGGTCTGACAAGCATCTCCCACTCGCCACCCTTCTTTGTGTTGGGCGGCAGCCTCCAAATTCATTTGAAGTACTCCACGGCAAAGCGCAGTCCATGGGGATTCACATTCACGCCAGATGAGCAGGTGCTGTTGCAGCAGCGCTCGCTGGAGATGCCGCTTGTCATTGGACTCATCTGTGGTGCCGACGGTGTCGCGGCTGTTACATACGACGCCTATGCGCGCGTCGCCCAGCTAAAAAGTGCGGCGCTCCACATCTCTTGCAGACGCAGCCACCGTCAGCATTTCGAGATCGGCGGTCCGGACGGCACGTTGCCGAACAAGGTGGCGCCGTCGGAATGGATCAGGCTTCTTGGCAAACGGGAGTGATCGGAATGCAGGGTGGACACACTGACGAAATCTTGAACTTGCTGGAGACGCAGGTTGGAAGTCCGCAAGAGGTGGCTGACATTGCCAGCACGGCTCGTGAAGTCATGGGCAAGTGGGTGAAGCCACTCAGCGGTGGCGCCGAACAGACTAATGGCCTGATATACGGCCTAGTGCAAAGCGGCAAGACGGGTGTTCTGACGGTGACTGGCGCCATGGGCGCTGACGAAGGCTACAAAACGCTCATCGTCCTTACATCTGACATCGACCCGTTGTATGAGCAAACCCGTGGTCGGATTCAAGAAGCTTTTCCCGGCATGGATATCCTCGGGAAGGGGGACCTGCGCGACCCCGGTACCTTCCTGCAGCGGCTGAAGCGCAACACTTGTGCGGTCGTGGTCACGAAGAACGGCAGCATCCTTAAGACTCTCATCGAAAACTTGAAGGGTGGCAACGTCCGCGGTCTCGCGTGCCTCATCATCGACGACGAGGCCGATCAAGCTAGCCTAAACACACAGGCGCGCAAGAACGACGGTTCGCAGAGCAAGATCAACCTTCAGATCGAAGAACTGAGAAGCTTCTTTCACAGGAACACCTATCTGCAGGTTACAGCGACGCCCGGGGCGCTGTTCTTGCAAGACGGAGAGCACGCTTTTCGGCCGAAGTTCACCGTGCTCAGTCATCCGGGGAAGGACTATGTCGGCGGGGAGGACTTCTTCGCCAACGGCGTCGATGACTTGGTCCGCGAGTTTCCTCTTGCCGACCTAATGACTCTATCGGCGGGAATGCAACCGACGCCAGGCACCCAGATTCCGGCGTCTCTCCTGGCCGCGCTCGACGCTTTCATGATCGGCGCTACCTACAAGCGTGAAGCGCAGCCAGACCAGTACTGCGCCTTTCTCTGCCACGTTAGTACGCGGACCGATGACCACAAGCACATTGTCGAGCTGCTGCGGAAGTACAAGGACGATCTCAGCTCGGGCCTAAAAGCTGGAAGCGCTAAACTCGTCGCCCGCCTTCGAGCCGCTTTCGACGATTTGGCCGGCACTCACAAGGGTCTAGCTAAAGCTGACTTCGATCACTTGCTTGATCGGATCAAATTTCTCTCTGCTGGCATCTACGTCAAGCTGGTCAATGGTGAAACCGACGAGGACGTGGCGCTACACGCGCCCTACAACCTGTTTGTTGGAGGCAACAAGCTAGGCCGAGGCGTCACGATCAAGAATCTATTGGTCAGCTACTACGGGAGGCACCCAAAGACGCCCCAGGCCGACACCGTGCTTCAGCACGCCCGGATGTATGGTTATCGGCGCAAGGATATTGGGTTGCTTCGGCTATGGCTGCCGCCGGAACTTCACGCGGTGTTCGCCGCCATCAATGAGATGGAGCGCAGTCTTAGGAAGCTGATCGCGGACAGTCCCGACGAAGAGTTCAGAGGGGTCTACCTCCAGAACGGACTTCAGGCCACGAGGCGCACCGTACTTGTGCCGGGCGCAATAGGTGTCTACACCGGCGGTGGTACGTACAACCCGGCGCAGGTGCTGCGCGATGACGCCGCTGCTAAGAACACCGCGAAGCTGGACAAGTTGTTGTCCAGCGTAGGCGACAAACAGTTCGTCGAGTTTTCCATCGAGGACCTTCAGGAGCTCATCCGCTTGACTGCGCCGGACCCATCACAGTCCGAACATGTGTGGAACCCAGTCGCGGTAGCGGAAGGACTCAGGCAGTGTGCAGACATCCTCGAACAGCAGTCCGGATACGTGTATGTAGACCGAGACCGTGACCTGAAAGAGCGTCGGCGTGAGACACAAGGCGTGCTTTCCGGCGGTGAGGCGGGAAAGGTACCCAGTGGACGAATCACCATCTTCATGATGCGCACCAAGGCCTTTGGCAAGCAGCAGGCAGCCTGGTGGCCGCAGATCCGTTTCCCAGCCGGTCGCTATGCGCTGGCGTTTGCTATTTAAGGGTAGAAGTCGATGACATTGAAGCTGAGCGATGAGATTGCCAGCCTTGAAAAGAACCGGGGCAAGTACTTCAAGATTTTCCCTGGATACATCACTCATATTCGCTTCCCGCGCTTCAAGAACATTGCCGACGGAACTCGCATTGACTTCACCTTCCCAGTGACCGCATTGGTCGGGTCGAATGGGTCTGGAAAGACTTCGGTCCTGAACGCGCTGTACGGGGCGCCAGCGGGCCAGTCCACCGGACAGTACTGGTTCAGCACAAAGATTGACCCCATAGAGGAAGGTGAAGGTAGTCCGAGTCGCTTTATTTATGGGCACCTCAACGCCACCTTCAACGATGTCGTCGAGACACGCAAGGCGAGGGTGCGGAAGACTCGATATGGGCTACCCGATCCCAACTATTGGGAACCGACCAAGGAGAGCACCGGCGACGGCATGGTTGAACCCGAGTTGAAGGCGAACAAGGTCTATGGCGGCCGGGCGAAGGACCGGTGGAATCCCGTATCGCGCAAAGTTCTGTACATCAACTTCCGCAAAGAACTGAGCGCATTCGACAAGTACTTCTACTTCGGCAAAGACCCGATACCACATGTGCCGCCTAAGAAGGGGGCCAAGGTCTCCCCGCTGCGGATCTCAAGCAAGATGGATCAGGTGAGACATGACGCCGAACTGCTCGCCCAGGTCATCGAGTCCGGGGACACGTCCGTAATGCGTCGCGGTCACAAGGTAGCCACCGAGAATCGGCTTTTGGACGAGGCCGAACTCTCGATGGTCAGCTATGTCCTAGGCAGGGAATACGAAGAGGCTAGGTGGATTCGACATCGGCTCTTTAAAGGCGACGGCGGTCTAAGCGTCGTGTTCAAGACGAAGCACGGACGTTACTCTGAGGCTTTCGCAGGCAGCGGTGAGGTCGCAGTGACAAGCTGCGTGGTACAGGTTCTGGCAGCAAGCCAAGGTACCCTTGTGCTGCTGGATGAACCAGAGGTTTCTCTGCACCCTGGTGCGCAAGAACGCTTGCTAGCTTTTCTTTCCAAGATGGCCAGAACGAAGCAGTTGCAGGTCGTGTTTTCGACCCATTCCCCCCATCTCGTGACCGCGCTGCCCAACGATGCGATCAAAGCCTTCCATCAGCTTGACAACGGTCGCTTCGTCGTCATCCCGGCAACCCATCCATACGCGGCGTTCCGACGACTGGGGGCTGTAGGAGGCGGTGAGGTCAGAGTCCTGGTGGAGGACCAACTTGCTAAGTCGGTCGTGAAGCAGGCGCTGCGGTTGCTTGGGGACCCGGCGCAAGCCGCGATCTTTAAGGTGGAGTATCTGAGCGGCGGTGCGGAGGCGATCTTGAAGTACCAGGTGCCCGTTCTGATGGCCGCGCCCGGTCACACGCTTGTACTGCTCGACGGCGACAAGAAGCGGTTGGAAGAGTTCGTGGATCCGAACACTATCGCAGCGGCCGACGACGGCACCCTCAGCGAGCGGATCAAGGAGGCTGTTGGCGTAGAGCCGGTTTTCACCGTGGACGGCGGAGCCGCTGGCGGAAACGCCGCCCAGCGCGTAGAGGCTCAGCGCCGCTACCTCGCGTGGCTGAGAGAAAATGTGCGCTTCATTCCAACGCTGTGCCCGGAGGCTTTGGTTCTAACTGCCGCTGGAAAAGGCGACCCTGCTGCAACGACCGCGCAGCACCACAAGGACCGTCTCCGGACTTTGACGGTGGAGTTGTACGGCGAGGATGCAACCAACGAACGCACGGACATGCACGGAGAAGAGTTGCTTGCCGCAAACCGCGGAGCGTCAGCCGAACTGGCGCAGCTTGGGCAGATCCTCCTGCAGCACCTTCCGTAGATACTGGTATGGCGTTGTCCGACATCATCAACATCGAAGCTCACCGTCTTTCCGAATGACCAGCGCAAAAAATCCGGCAGAACCTAAGCTGCATGCCATCGATCTTTTTAGCGGATGCGGCGGTCTAAGCCTTGGGCTCAAGGGTGCTGGCTTCACGGTCGCGGCAGCCGTCGAAATCGACCGCAAGGCGCAGGAAACTTATCGCCTCAACCACCCCAAGGTGCGCCTCTACGCTGCCGACATTCGTAAGCTGGACCCTGCGCAGATTCTTGTCGAGGCAGGCTTAGCCGCTGGAGAACTGGATCTTCTGGCGGGTTGCCCTCCCTGCCAAGGTTTCTCTCGCCTGCGCACGAAGAACAAGATGACATCGGTCAGCGACCACCGGAACGACCTTGTTGAGGACTTTCTTCGCTTCATCGAGGTTATGCAGCCGAAGACTGTGATGCTGGAGAACGTCCCTGCGCTGGCGAAGGACGCTCGATTTCTTAGCATGCAGGGCAAGTTGCACAAGCTGGGCTATGCGACGGTGGTTCACGTGCTGGACGCTGCGGACTACTCAGTACCACAGCGCCGCAAGCGTCTCATCATGCTTGCATCCAAGGTCCATTCCCCCGCTGTCGCTGACAAGGCGAAAAAGCGCATTACGGTGCGTCAGGCTCTGAAGGGAATGGTCGAGCCTGGCCAAGGGCGAGACAAGTTGCATGGCCTAGGCGAAAACAGGTCACAAAAGGTCCGTGATCTCATCGCGCTCATACCAAAGGACGGCGGCAGCCGTAGCGATCTGCCGCCCCAGTACCAGTTGGAATGCCACAAGCGCAGCGACGGATTCGGTGACATCTACGGCCGCTTGGCCTGGGACGCAGTTGCGCCGACGATTACCAGCGGTTGTCACAATCCCTCAAAAGGACGATTCCTGCATCCCGGCCAGGACAGGACCATTAGTTTGCGCGAAGCTGCAGTGCTGCAAGGATTTCCCCGCTCCTACAAGTTCAATGTCGCGCATGGGAAGGAATCAATCGCCCTCATGATCGGGAACGCGCTGCCGCCCCCGTTCATCACGGCACACGCCAGCGCACTTCGGGATGGCCTGCTGAACTCTGCGGCTTCGACACCATAGCTCTTGGTGGACATGAGCGGCCGCTGCCCTGCCCATAGGCGACGCATGCCTCGGTCGCATCGAAATGCCGCAACTGCTGCTTTGCGGCCCATGAGGATTTGCAAACCGGTCAGAAGAGACTTCTTTGTCGCTCTCGACAGACTTGCTTGCGAGCCAGCAACGCGACAAGGGCCGCCGGTTCATGGCATCTCAGCCAAGAAGTCGCTGCCTTGCAGCGGCTGTAAATGTCTCTTCGAGAGCAGGCCTCGTGCTCGAGCATGAACGTCTCGATTTCGCGAATGGCCGATGCACGCCGAGCTACTTGTCGCTGGGCCGCTCGTTGCTTGGAAGCGTTGCACGACGCCGCGCGCAAGTGAATCCGTAGCGTGCCGACAGAAACGTTGAGCTCCGCAGCGGCGTGGGCCAACGTGACCGAGGCCGCGGTGGCTGTCCGCACGATGCGACCCGCGCGCCGATCGTCGTCGTGCCAGAGAAGGCCTTGGCCCTGATCATCCCAGCTGACTTTAGCTGTCGGACGGTGCAGCTTCTCGATGAGCTCGCAGTCTGTCTTACCATCAAAGGCGGCGCTCAGCAGCAGCATCCACTTGATGGGGTGAGCCGCGCGTCGAGAGGCAAGCGTCTCGTGAATCCACTTCCCTTCTGACAAGGGGGCCACGCCAGCGATGCAGCGAAGCCCGCGCGCTTGCGGTGTGGAGCCGAACCACGCGCATAGTCTCGCTGCCGAGATCGGCTTGGTCGCGCTGAGAACGCGTTGTTCATGAAGAGCGGAGACGACTATTCGACGGACAGCCTGTAGATCCACGGGCGGCGCCGAGACCAAGCTCGATGCCAGTGCAGACAGCGTCCGCATCGACTGCCAGCATTGACCGGTGGATAGCAGCCGAGGCGCCGGAGCCATGCCAATGTCGAGCGGTGGAAGATGCCATGCCGCGGAAGTGACGTCCTGCTTGTACAGCGGCCGGTCGTGCACGAGGCAGACCCAGGACCCCGGCAACTGCTGCGTTAGGCGCCAGCTCGGCATGCCGAGCGTGGCGATATCCTCGCGGACGCAATCCGGACACCACCTAAGCGCCCGTTGCTCCAGCGCGCTCGCGCGCATGCCGAACATCGTCATCCACGCGGTCGGCTGATCTGACTGCGCGAGGACGTCGAAGCGCTGTCGCTGCTTGGCCGCAAGGAACGGCACGAATGCAGCCAGCGGCGTACGCTTGAGCAGTATGGACCTGACATCGCCCAAGGCACCGCCGGTCGCGCGGCAGAAATGGTGCAGACGCGTCGGCGCTTCGATCTCCTTGTAGGCATGGAGCGTGTCGAAGAGAAGGCCGCCGACGGGCCGCACCGCTCCGGCGCCGCGAAGCCGGTGGTACCTTGCCGCCCATGAGTACAGCGTCTCGTCGGCGTGCCATGCCGGCACGATCGGAAGCGGCTCGAGCGTCGGCGCGTCCATCGGCGGCCTCCACTACCTGGCCTTACGCTTGCTCGCGTTGACCTCGGTAGCTTCGCTGATGTCCCGGCAGAGCTTGCTGCGCGGACTGGCCTCGCCAGCGCGTTTGGACTGTCGGCTCGGCGATGCCGCTGGCGGCGGCGATGGCGTTCGTGGTGTCGTTTGCTCGGTGGCGATGTCCGGCGTCTTCTGCTCCGCCTTCGGCGTCCAGTACATGCGGAGCTGCGAGACGGGAAGATCCTTGTAGCGCCACAGGTTCTCGAAGTCGTGCGTCGCCAGCGCCTTGATCCGCTCGCGCGATGCGGTAAACGCAGGCGACTTCTCGAACACCGATGCTACGACGCTGGTCGTTATCACCTCGATGTCGTTGCTCAACGCGTCGTCCAGCGTTTCGATGCGCAGGCGACATACCAGGCGCGGCAGGCCACCCGTGAATCGCCATATCAGCTGGTCCCAGCTCGTGATGGCCGGGTAGCTGGGCAATGCCTCGAACGCAGCATCGGGCTTGTCCATGAGGCTTGGCCCCCAAAGCCTCGGCATCCAGATATCGCGCCAGATCGGCGCGTCAGGGCCGAACGCCGGCAGCATCGTGAACCAGCCACCCTCCGAGAATCGATCCACATCCTGGGCGTGCAGCCTGAGCTGCTCGAAGGCCAGCGGGTTGCCGATCAGCATGACCGGGATGCCCCAGTTGAGGATCCGAAGGAAGTAGTTCAGGAAGTCGCGTGAGAAAACGCGGGAACCTAGGTTCTCCGCTTGGGACTCCTCGATGACCAGAAGCCCGCAGCGATGCTGCGCCAGGATGTACATCACGGTGACGATGAGGAACTCGACGCGCACGGTCGTCTTCACATGCTGGGCTTCGTAGTTGGTCCCCAATGCGCGATCGATCTCCTTGATGCAGTTGATCAGCAGTCCCTTGCGCGAATGGTCCGCCGGCATGGGCACCTTGAGCCAGATGAGCTGCTTGAGTCGGTGCATGCCCCAGTCGCCTTTCGGTTCATGAACGATCACTTGAGGCAGCAAGCTCAGCACGCGATCGGCGATGTGCGATTTGCCGATGCCGGTGATTCCCTCGAGGACGATCCCCACTGCTTGGTTGGGAAACCAGGGCAAGTCGGTCAGCGCCTTCCCGAGATGCTGCGCCAGAGCGTTGAGATCTCGCCGAACCGTTTCCAGCCTTGGATTGCGCTGGCGCAGCCCTTGATAGAGCGCCCTGAGCATGCGCTGCGCTACGCGGGCGGGCTGCGGTGCCGGCACGAAGATGCGCTTGAGATCGTCGACCTGCAGCACACGATCGAACTTGGACATCTCTGCCGGCCTCAGCCCAGCGAGGGGATTGAATTCCAAGGCATTCATCAGCGCCCCGATGTCGGTAAGCCAGGTCGGGATCAGTTCCAGACCGGGCGCGCAAAGCAACGGGTTGGGCTCTTGCCCATTGGAAGCGGCGCTCACTACGAGGCCCTCGCTTCATAGATGGCCTTTGCCCGCGCGATTAGTGCATCGTCCCCGCACCCGACAGGCGGCGCAGGAGGCGGCAAGCCAGGAGACGGGGCTGCGTTCTCGACCTTGACCTCTTGTGACGCGGGCAGGGGCTTGGGAACGCCCGTGAGAGCTGCCGTCTCGATCACGGTGTTGCCGCGCCGGCCAGCGCGCAGACCGTTTTTGGTCGGCTTCTTGTCGGCGTTCTTGATCTCCTCGCGCCGCTCTGCGTCTCGTGCGCGTGTCGTCTTGTCAATCGTCGCGACCTTGTTGATCTTGCTTCCGACCTCAAGCGCCTTCGCCAGGTAGCCGCGCAAGCGGTTGTCCGCACAGATCGCCAGCCAATCGGTCAAGCACAGCTTGTGGAGATCGGGATCGTTCGTGACGAGCTCGAGCCGCTTCAGGCCGCCGATATTGACCCAGACATGGCTGAGGTCGGCCGGGTTCAGGTGGACCTCTAGCCGATGGCGGCGGCTCGCTGCTCTCTGCAGAATCCCGGCGTCGTCCAGCCACTGGCTGCGGTAGACCAGTTCGGGAATGAGGTGCTCCTCAGCCTTGGCCGGATTGAAAATGTGCAGGCCATCGCCGTGCATTGAGGCTCGGAGCCGCGGCAGGCAGGCCGCGCGGAGGACGCTCAAGTCGGTCGCCGATGACGACACGTAGTGATGCTTCATCATCCACTCGAGGACGCCGCGGCGGGTGCGTTCCTGCAGGCCCTCGTACATCTCGATCCGGGGCGGGTCGATGTGCTCCTGGTTGTTGCGCCAGAGAATTTCCTTGATGAGCAGGTGCATGTAGTCATCGAAGGTCAGCCTGGCCATCTGACTTCGGTCGGGCTCGCCGCGTCGCTTGCGACGCCCCATGGTCGAGCCTGGGAGCAGATGATCGAGCTTCGCTTGCTTGCTGCGATGCGAGGACTCGACGGGCGCCTTGCTGATGGGGTCGTATGCCGCGCCGTAGCTGGCTGAGCTCTCGAGCTCCTCCAGCGTGCGCATGGCCACTTGGCCCTTGGCCTCACCATTGTCCAGAAGGAACTTGCTGAATGTGAACGCATACCAGTCGCGCGCTTCGATCTCGTGACCGAAGCGCGCGCAGTACGCCACCTTGTCTTCGGCGGCGTTCAAGATCGACAGCAGCGCCGTTGTCGCGCTGGGCGCTTCGAAGCCGACATAGATGCCGAAGATGTAATCGATGCCACCGCCGAGCACTTCGGTGCGCCAGGGCGAGCTCAGCACCGTGAGCGATGAGGCGACGGAACGCAGCGTCTGGTCGGCAGACGTGCTGTCGAGGAACGCGATTCCGTTGGCAGTGGAATGGCGCCCCTTCATCTTGCCGAGTCGCCGGACGTATTCTTTCTTCGCCGCCGTCTCGCCGCGATTGATCTGGATCGCCGTCAGCGCGCCGGCCTCGTGCGTACCCCAGTACCGAAACATCGCGGGCGTGATGTCAGCAGCCTCCGGCTCAAGGACGACTTCGCAATCCTTCCCGTTCCACACGACCTTCTTGGCCATGCATCCAGCGAGCGTTCGCTGCAGCGCGATCTCGACCGACACGCCGGGCTTCTTATGCTTCTTCCAGCCGAGCGCCAGTTGCGCGCGCGTCCATTTGCACAAATGAGGACGATGGCGCTTCTTGCCGAGCATCTCGGCCGCGATGTCGGGACGCCCGGTATCGACCTTGCTAAATTTCTGCTGGCCTGGCGCGCCTGAGTTGACGTACCAAGGCAGTAGCGCTCGCTTGTTGCCCATGCCGAGCAGATAGGCGTTGAGCGCGCGGCGGACCGCGACCTCTCTCACTCGGAGCTCTCGTGACCGGGCCGCTGGCCATGATCGAAGGGCGGGGTCATAGAGGATTTCCTCGATCGAACGGCCGCCGACAAACGGATCGATCAGGTTGTAGGCCTTGTTTGCTTTCGCGACCCAGCTCTTGACGTTCCTGCGTTGACGTCGGCCACTGCCGTCGTTGCCGTGGCCTCGGAGCTGTGCATCCGACCAGAGCCAATGAGCTGGCGGCTCGAAGTCGGCGAGGCGGTAGCCGTGGTCCTTGTCGAGCTTGTGCTTCAACTCCGACAGCGACTGCACGCGCGGCGTTGCCACGTAGTTGTCGATGTGCCCGTTCTTCTTGATGCGCGGGATCCCAGCGACGAACACGAGGTCGTCGATCTCGCTGACAAGAATGATTCGACCGACGATGACGGGCTTCCCGCACGGCCCGGGCAGGAGCAGCGCTTTGCCGACAAAATTTGGATTCATGCGGCCTCCCCGAGGAATCGCTGCGCGAGCTGGCTCAGAACGCGATCGCGACCGCGAACGATCGGCTTGCACATGGACAGCGGACGGGCGAGGTCGATGTCGATCAGACGGAGCCAAACGCCGACGCGCCACAGGAGCGATGCCTCATCGTGATTGGCATGTACACGGCTGCCGGAGAGGTCGATTGCCACGTGCATCGGCATCGAAGCGGCGTTGCCTTCGAAGTGCCCGCAGAAGTCCAGAAGCTGCTGCGTGTCGCGGTATGCCACGACCTCGGACCGAAGCGGCCGATAGGCCTCGAGCTGCTTGACGAGCGTTCTGTCGAAGCCATCTCCGCCTTCGTGAAGATGCCGAACGCCAAGTGCCGCGCAGTAACGCCGATCGAGATCGACGCGCTCTTGAGCGCGCGGGCTGCAGTTCAGAACGTCTGTGGGCTTGCAGCTAATGCCGACCTGATGGACGGTGCCGGCCCAGTCAATTGCCGCCATGATGTCGAGCGAGCCGATGTATGGAACGTCGGAGCCGACGAACACGCCGTGCTCGATTCCAGCGCTTTCGGCGATCTCGATGAGGCCCGGCACTTCGTCCCTTGCTTCATCCGTGATCGGGTTGGCGTGCGGCGTCGGCCACATGGGCAGACACTCGCGAAGCTCCGACGCGCCGAGGTAGGCGAGCTGCAGGGCCGTGTGGGACTCGAGCGTACTGAGGAAGTGGTGACTACGGCGGTGAATCGGCAGATGCGTGAATTCCTGATTGCTGACCGGGCTCGAGAAGCGCCGAGTTATCCGGATCCACGGCGAGTACCCGTCGCCGCGACCCTGGCCTCGGCCGTCGCGGATGGCGCGAGTGACTTGACCAAGCTTTCTCTTGGTATGGACGGTCCTTTGCGACCGCTCTTCGGCGGCGTCATCCGCCAGCAGGTATAGGTATGGCGCACAGTAGCCGCTGCCCGCAGCCGTCTGCTGCGGGTCGCCGGCGGTGAAATCTCTGAGCATGGGGACCTCTTTCGTCGCGCGCAGGCGACACGGCCGGCGCTCGATGAGCGCGCCGGCAGATGGCGAAGAGGACGTCTGGGCAGGCGGACCGATTCCCTCGCCGCTGGAAACTTCTTTTCAGCGCGATGTGAATTCGGTGCGGAGGAAGGATGGCCTTGCCCTCACGTCCCGTTGACGGAGGGAGGTCCTGGCATCAGAATGAACTCAGCTATATGTTTTGGTTGACGCCAAGACTTCCAAGGCGGGCCACTGGCCCGCTTTTTTTTAGCCCATGGCGGCCTCCTTGGTCAGCCGCCTGCGAGTCATCGCGCTGACCTGAACGACGTTGTCGGCCAGCTGGCGCACGTTGGCCAACCAGTCGGTTCGCTGCTGCGGTGACATGTGATGCCAGGCCGTCAGCGCCGACGAGATCAGCTGAAGCTCATCGTCTGACGCGCCGCGCAGTTCCATTTGATGCACCAAGCGGTCGTGATGTGCCAGCGATCTCAGTTGGGCTTGCTCGTCGGTGTTCAGCTCCAGCAGTCGTCCCGCCTGCTCAAGCAGCCCATCATCGAGAGGTGCACGCGTGCCCTTTTCGATGCCACAGAGGAAGGCCGCGCCGATGCCGAGGTCGATCGCAAACGCTTTCTGCTGCACGCCACGACGCAACCGCAGCGCTTTGAGCGCAGCGGGAAAGCGACGGAGTTGGTGGGTAAGGGCTGCCATTTCGTTAGCTGTCGCCGAACAAGTTGTTGGTCGTCGAAATGCTAGAGAAAGACGCGGCGGCCGTCGAAGTCGACGTTCCGAGCAAACGGCTGTTTCGCGTCTGGCTTCGTGCGCGGGAAATTGCGATGGCTTTGTCTATGAAGGACCGACAGAATCCCGCGCTACGTTTTGAGCAGGATGGAGTTTCACGTCGTGTCAGCTGTCAATCTCGTGGATGCGATCCGGATGACGTTGTGGGTCTTTGAGATTTGGTTGCGCGCCGGAACGTTCGACCCGGAAGAGCCGATCGACTCATTCAGGCTTGCGGAGGTTTTAGACCCCGGCGCGATTTGGATCGACTCCTACGGCAAGCGCCGCGAATCCAAGTGGGCCGCGTACGTGCGCCTGAGCCACTTGCTGTTGGCGCCGACTGAAATTTGACCCACCCGTGAGGGCCCTGCCGATCCAAATTTGACCCAGGTGTTCAACCTACCCTGCCCGAGATATCCACAGCTGGGCGGGGGTGTGAGGAGTGATCACC
>NZ_JBDPZC010000015.1:0-74946 GCF_039872765.1 Roseateles flavus
CGAAGCGAGCTGAACAAGCGCCGCGCTACAGTTGTCCACAGCCGGCATCAGCCGATGTCGGCCCCAAGCCCTGGGTCAAAGTTCAATCGGCAGGGTGGGTCAAATTTAGATCGGCGCCAACACCACTTGCCTTCGAAGGCGTTGACAGAACGCGTTCGGCGGCAGTTCCCCCAGCTGGAGTTCGAGTTTCATCATCCGGCCTGGTACCTGCTTCGCAATCCTGCGCTTTCGGCCGACAGCGTGCGGCGACTGGTGGGTCAGATGCCGAAGCCATGGCGAGAGAGGCTGAAGTCCTTGGACAAAGCCGACATTCGAGCGCTGAGGATTGGGGGAGGCCTGGTGGAAGTCGCTGCGCTAGGGAGCTGGTCCTTCTTGGACGCGGTTCTACTATTCGAATGCCTTAGACGAAAGGCCGAGCAGCGCGCCGATGAAGAACGGCTTGATGCGCTAATTGCAATTCTGTACGGATTACCGCTGCTGTACTGCGACGATTCAGTTTGGAGCCTTGTCGCTTCCCAGACGAACGATGCCCAGCATGAACTTGGTGCAGAGATACTGGAGGCGCTTGATGCGGGGCTAGAGCTAGACGGTCAGCGCAGCCGAGGAGTTCGGTTTCCTGTGGACAAGCGGCTGCTCGCCCTAGGGATGCAGTGGCACGAAGTCATGAACTACAAGCGCAAGCATTCCCGCGCATTGCGCGAAAGGCGGACCTATCGCAACTATCTGGAAGAAGGGTTGAACACCTTTTCCGGTAGCGCGTCGAGCCTTGCCAGAACTGCTTTCACGCCTGCTGGGTCGAACGACGTTATGAGTGGCGAATGGTGGGTGCCACCCATCGACGAACGGCTCTGGGTATGGGCTTTGCAAACGCCGGCGCGGGGGCCTTGGCGGCGATACGCCAGTCGTGAGGACATCGATGAAGCCTGGAACTTGTACCGTGCAGAGAAGGCGGGAGAGCTGTGATCGCAGTCGTCCCGGAGCCGTTCCCCGATGAGAGTGTTCGGAGCATCTTCCAGCGCATTGGGCTACTCAATGGTGGCCGCCGCTCCCGATGCGACAACTCGCAAGGTGTGCTGGCCGTGCTGGTGAACCAAGCGGGACTGCCAGAGAAATCGCTCATCACGGACCACAGCCATGTTGGCTATCTGCGCTTTGTGAGCAAGGCGCACGCCGCTGTGCCAGTTCACTCGCATAGCGACCGATTTGCGAATCCTTCCCTGACGAGATGGCCGACGGCCGGTCCCCGTGTATGCCTTGACTGCATCGGAGAGGACTTGCATACGCGCGGCATCAGCTACTACCGACGCGCGCATCAACTGCCTGGTGTGGAGGCATGCCTCACGCATGCAGCATCGCTGGTCCTTCCTTCGCCTGATCAGAGCGGCGCGCTTTTGGTGGGACTTCCCGAGAAGACGCGGCCTGTCGATCCGAGCTTCGCTGAACATCTGGAGCATCCGGTCATCGAGCGCTTTGTATCGCTATCGATGATGGCGCTCAAGTCGATCATTCCGATTGCCCCCTCAGGCATGACTGCAGCACTTGGCCGCCGCGCCGCCATGCATGGCGTCCGAATCACGGTTTCTGGCAAAGGCCGACGTCTCAGCGACTGGGCGCGGAGCGTGCTGCCCGCTGCATGGGTTGCAACTCATTTCGCGGCATTGCACCAGAAACCCATTGGCGAGCACGCACCGTCGGTGGACGACGTATTCCGCGCCCGGCATGTCGCTCACAAAACCGCGTCGTACCTACTTGCCATGGCATTGCTATGGGACTCGGCGGAAGACGCCATGCGCGACTGTGCAGCCGCGCCGACACACACGAACTGTGAGGTTCCGACGGGCGCTGGTCGTCGCGCACTACGAGCAGTCCTCGACGGAAAGTCCATCATTTCTGCTTGCCGTGCCGAGGGCGCGAACATGCAAGCACTTGAAATAGCCATGCGCGCCGCACTTCGCGAGGGATCATTCCCTACGCTGGGCTCTATTGATGGCACATGCTAGCTGGCGACCGAAGCCGTCATGCTGGGGTGCGCTTGAGGATCCAACGCGCGATTGTCGGGCAGCGCAGCGTTGCGATGGCGGCGTGCTGAGAACTCTTGAAACGGCGGGTGTTCGGAAGCAGCTGACGAACCGCCGCGTCCGGCATATCCTGAACGGACCTGTTTCACCGGACCAAGACCATGTACCGGATGAGCCATCGGCAGACATTCCTGGATGTATTGCGCCTCTACTTTGCACCGCTGGTAGGCGCGGTACGTGGCGCGTTCAGGGAAGTCGCACGCGTTCGAAGGGACATCGAGCGTCGAAAGCATCGGGAGACCATGGACAAGCTGAACTTTTCCACTCATTGAACCGTCCCGGGGTTTCGGGGAGTCTCAACGCTCTGAGAGGATTGAGTCATGTTCGAGAAGAACAAGTTCACGCCTGATGTGCTTGGGCGCGCAGTGAGGATGTTTCAGGAACACAAAGGTTAGTACGCATCAAACGCGAGTGTTCGTCGGGTGCGGCAGAGATGCCAGTCATCGCTGTTGTCAGAGAGGTGTCCTAGGCTGCAACGGGAGATCCTCGGGCGCTTTGACTCCGACGAGCTGCCCACTGCCCGCCCCGAACGCCTGGCGAAGAGCAGGGTCGAACACCCCTCGTCCGAGAGTGTGGTCCTCCTCCATCAGCCGATCAAAGTCCGGGCTCCCAAACTCTCGCCCGACAGCGGGCATCTGATCCCAGATCTGGTCTTCAAGCATGCTCTCGTTCCGTCGGCGAAGGATGTCCCGATGTATGCGGCGGATCCTGGCGCGCTGCTTTCTGAGCGATGGCATGGGGAGGATGGAGCGTGAGCTAAATCGGTTGAACTGAAGACCAGGATTGGGAGCGTTCGGGATGGCCCACACCCGGCACTGTGGCGCTGCCGCCCTCAAATGTCCACCTGGGCCAGTGGACTTCGCGTAGAAGCACGTCGGCAAGACGCCGTTGAACGCGTCCTTGCGCGACTTGCTCCACGCATCGCTGCTACATCACCATCGATCTCATGTGCGGCCGATGCCTGGAAAGCATGCAAACATGAGGCCCAGCGCCACGCTGCAAGTAACCAAGCTCGCAAGTAGAAGGCCCGTTGCCTGCTCGTCGTGTGAGTACATCGACAGCAGCAGCAATGAACTTCCAACGGCACTGGTCTGCATGGCCATAAGCTCAACTTCGCGTCTTGTCATTTGACACTCCTCAGCCAACCTGCGTCCTGAGCAACAATTCTGGCTCCAGACCCTGCCGACGTCCGATGCGAGCATCGGTCAAGCAATGAAGATGTCGTAGTCCATCTCCATAGATTCCTACGTATGACGAGCCTACTTCACTGTCTGGCGTACTGAACCGATGTAGACGCAGGCGACGGTGCGCGGTGCACCTATTTGACTGCCTGGCGGATCGAGCCGATGTAAACGCAAGCGATGGCCTCGCCTTGTGCGTACAGGATGGTCTTGCTGAAGTCACACACGGACATGACTCCCTGCGGCGTCGCGCGACCAAGACCGATCACGTCACCGCGTTTGCAGCTGGCATAGGTGTCGTTGAACGTCTTTGCAGCGCCGTTCCCGCAGACCCGTTCTGCACCACCAGCGTTGCTTCCGTCACTGCCCGGTGGGAGGCCGGGGTCCGCGCTGCGAGCCAGTCCTGCAGCTGTGATCGCGAGGAGTAACGCCCCGGCAGTACCGAGTAGCTTGATGTTCTTTCGCACGTGCATGCTCCTGAAGCCAAAAGGAACCCTTGCGCCCTGATTTGGCAAAGGTCGGGGAACTGGGCCGGTACGTCAGAGCGCCGATACACCTCGTGAACGTTCGTCAGCCCAAATAGGCGATTTTCGCCTATTCCGAAATCGACTTGAGCATGGCCTGTAAAGCCATGAGCAAGCGCCCCGTCTTCGACCCCAAGCAGACCTTCCTTGATCTGCTGCGGGAGTGCCGCAATTCGTCTGGAGTAAGCCAAGTCGAGTTGGCCAAGCGAATGGGTTGGGCGCAGACGGACATCAGCAAGGTCGAGCGCGGCGTTCGAAGGCTCGATGTGCTCGAACTACGGCTGTGGGTTGCGTCCATCGGCTATCCGCTCGGTGCCTTTGTCGATGAATTGGACCGACGGCTCTCGAGTCAGAACGCGTTGGCCAAGAAGTGGGCGCCATCGCGTTCAAACAATCAGCCTGCGTGACGATGCAGGGTGGGCCGACGCCGAACGGAAGCGACACCTGTTGCGAATCTGGCTGGCCGCAGTTGACTTCGGTGATGAGATCGTTGCCCTGCGCACGGGACATAGCAACAGCGTAAGCAAGGACGCACAGAGCTCTGAGTAGGCGCACGCCCCAAGTAGTCGAGCTCGACAACGGGCTTCGAGACATTGACATCATGCAGAGGCTGATCCGCGCTTGCAGTCCCGCCTGTCATGGCGTCTTGGAGGTCGAGGATTGGCCAGCTCGGCCCCGGGCTGCGTCCAGAGACGGGTGGGTATGGCGGCCTTCCTGGTACATCGGGCGCAGACCAGCGGCCAAATGAAGCTCACGGCTGCCGTCCTGAAAGGCGCTGCAGTGACATGGCGCTTCCAAACAATGACATCCGCGGTTCGGCGCCTGATCAGCTCAAGACGCAGAGACTTCGAAAATTTGCCAGGCGTTTGAGGGCCTCGGCAGGTCGCCGGCTCCTGGGAGGCCGACTTCGAAACTTTGTTATCAGCATCCTTGAGGGAGGCTGAGAACAAAGTTTCGAAGTGGCGGGCAAATTATCGAAGTCTTTGGGGGCATGCCTGTGAGGCATCCCGGGAACAAGTTCCCGGGGATTGCGCATGCGCTCCCCCCTGGAGATGAGCCGGCCGATCGATGTCAGTGTGCACCGGCCCTTGCAGTCCTGCCTGGGTGGCGCGCTTCCGAGCGCCAGTGAGTCTGTCCGCCGGTGCATTGATGCCGCGTTTGTGGAGCGGCACTGCAGGCAGGTCCGGTGTCCTCGTCCATGCAGATGAACGCCTGCCAGCGCTGGCGCCAGGGGCGCATGCGCAGACACGGCGTGATGGCGGGCCGCGTGAGTGCCGGATCCTGCATCGCCGGCCCGGCCGCGCTGAGAGCAGGCGAGAATCGCCGGCGACCCCTGCCCCGGTCCCTGGCCGCGCCCTGATCCGACACCCGAGGAGCACACCAGGCGCGATGGCAGGGTGCTGATCCTCGACCGGGCGGTCCCTCGCCCGCAACAAAGGAAGTTCATGACCCAGGACACCCTCGACGACCTGCTGCTGCGCGACGCGCACATCCAGACGGTGAAACCCATGCTGTGGGCCTCGCTGGCCCTGGCGGTGGCCGGCCTGGTGGGGCTGCTCTTCAAGGCGATGCCGCTGACGCTCATCGGCTGGATCGGCAGCTGGCTCGCCGGCCCCATGGCCCTGAGCCGCCTGGCCCCCGCCCTGGGGACCTCGCCGCTGCTGAAGTACCCGCTGTTCCTCGGTTGCGCCATGCCGGGCCTCAGCCTGGCCGCGCCCGTCTACGGCCTCCTGGCCTCACGGAGCCTGCAACAGACCGCGCAGCAGGCGCTGACGCAGCATGAGGCGCGCGAGCGACGCCGTGAGCGGGAGGCCCGCGTCCAGCCGGCGCCGGCCGCCGCCGCTTCTGTCGCAGCGGCGCCGCCCCGCAGCGCCGTGGAAGCCCTGCCGGTGCTGCGCCTCGTCGCTGCGGGCATCGGGGACGGCGCCGAGCTGCAGCTGCGGATCAAGAGCCCGCCGCCCGGCATGACGGTGCCGGCCGATGCCGAGCTGCCGCCTGTGCGCGCCAGCCACGATGTCTTCGGCGTGGGCTACCACCTGGACGCCGGGTCGCACTGGGTCTCGGTCAGCCGCCAGGAAATGAAGGAGGCCGGGCTGAGCCTGGACCAGCTCCATCAGCGCTCGCTGGCCAACCTGACGAAGCTGGTCAAGGGCAAGCCGGGCCTGCGCGTGATCGGGGATCCCGAACAGGCGAGCTACCGTGGCCTGCTGCTGGATGGCGACCACGAGGCCTGCCTGGTGCTGCTGGATGCCTTGTGGGACCAGGTGCTCAAGCCCCACACGCCCCATGGCGCGGTGGTGGCCATTCCCAGCCGCGACGTCCTGGCCTTCTGCGACGCCCACTCGAAGGAGGGCATCGCGCAGCTGCGCGAGGCCGCCGCGCGCATCAAGCCGGATGCCAAGGGTGCGCTGAGCCAGCAGCTGCTGCTGCGCCGCCAGGGGCGGTGGGAGCTGTTCAAGGGCTGAGCTTGCGGCTGGCACGGGGGCTCAGGACCTCTTTCGCCGTCTGCTAGGCCCCTGTCGCATTGCCGGGCGGCCGTTCGAAGGCGGCGCTGCGCGTTCCAGTTCCTGCCGAAGCAGCTGGTCGAACTCGGGCGACTGGAGGAACCGGTCGGTGATTTCGATGGACTCGACCGACGTCCGGACCCACTCCCTGATGGTCTGAAGGTGGGAATCGATGCAGACCAGGCACTGCTCCAGGTGCGCTTGAGCAGCCGTGCAGCCCTCCAGGCTGTGCAAGGCGAAGCGCCTGACGAACTGGTGGACCAGGTCATTGCGCAGGGCCAGCAGCTCGCGAAGGGTCCGCTGGAGGCTGTCGATCTGGTGCGCAGGCATGGCCAGCGCATGCCTGAAGGAAGCGTGGGGGCTGGCGGTACTTTTTGCGGCGGTCGGCGCGGCGGTCGCGCCGGCCTCGTCGATGACGCCGGTGGCGAGGAACTCATTGATGAGCTGGCCGAGCGTCATTGTTGAGAATCTGGCGGCCCGCTCAGCGGCCAGGGTCTCCCATTGCGCGATGGGACCCGCCAGGGAGCTCTGGACCACCAGCTGCTTCAGGAGATGCTCGCAGCACTGAAGCTTGAGCAGGCAGTGGCCCAGCAGCTGCTCGATCCCCGCGAGCATTTGCGCTTGCTCAGTGGCGGCGCTCTCGGTAGCGGTCATGGCGTGCGTGCATTTCAAGGGCTGGGAAGCCGGCCATTGTGCGGCCCAGGCTCCGCCTTGCGAAACGCCGCCGGCGGCCGGCCCAGCAGGCGCTGGAAGGCGCGGCGCATGCGTTCGGTGCTGCCGAAGCCGCAGTCCTCGGCGATGCGCTGCACCGAGGGCTGCCCGCCCTCCAGCGCGGCGCGGGCGGCCTCCACGCGCAGGCGTTCCACCACATGGGCCGGCGTGGTGCCGGTCTCGGCGCGGAAGCAGCGGGCGAAGTGGCGGGGGCTCATGCAGGCGCGCGCGGCCAGCTCGTCCACGCGATGGTCCTGCCTCAGGTGCAGGCGGATGTGCTGCAGCAGCTCGCCGAAGCGGCCCTCCGGCCGCTGGGCGTCCAGCAGGGGCGAGAACTGCGACTGCCCGCCCGGGCGCCTGCGCTCCACCACCAGCTGGCGCGCGGCCTCGCGGGCCACGTCCTCGCCGCAGTCGTGCGCGACCAGGGCCAGGCACAGGTCGATGCCGGCGGTCATGCCGGCGCTGGTCCAGAGCTCGGGGCGTGGGGCCGAGCGGCTGCGCTGCGCGGGCTCGCGCACGAAGATGCGGTCGGGCTGCAGCCGCACGGCCGGGTAGCTGCGCTCGAACTGCCTGCTGCGGGACCAGTGCGTGGTAGCCGCGCGGTGGTCCAGAAGCCCGGCCGCCGCGAGCAGCAGGCTGCCGCTGCAGATGCTGGCCACGCGCGCCCCGCTGCGGCTGGCGCGCTGCAGCCAGGCGACCAGGCGGGCATCGCGGCTGGCAGCATCGACGCCGTCACCGCCGATCACCATGACGAGATCGTCGGCGCTGCAAGTGCGCGGCAGCGGCTGCACCGGCCAGGGCACGCCGGCCGAGCTGCGCACGGTGCCGCCCGCGTTCGCGGCCAGCCGCCAGGTGTAGCTGCCCGGCCGCTGCAGCCGGGCGACCTCGAAGACCGCCATGGGGCCGGCCAGGTCCAGCTGCTGGAATTCGGGGAAGAGGACGAAGACGATGCGGCAGGCCATGCCTCATTGTGGCAGGCACAGGCGCGGGTGGCGATGGCAGAAAAGGTGGGAACAGCGTCATGGCTGTCAATGCCCTCCTTGCGCACACTGGCAGCCTCTGGACTCAACGCACGCCTGGGAGGTGCATGCAGATGAATGTGGGCATCCTGATCTTCGACGAGGTGGAGCTGCTGGACATGGCCGGCCCCTACGAGGTCTTCACCACCGCGGCCCGGGTGCATGGTCGCAGCCAGCCGGCCGGCACGCCGCCGCTCTTCAATGTCTTCACGCTGGCCCGCAGCGCCGCGCCGGTGCAGGCCCGCGCGGGGCTGCGCCTGCAGCCGGACTGCACGCTGGACGACCATCCGCCACTGGACTGCGCCATCGTGCCCGGTGGCGTGGTGGATGCCGAGCTGGGGCAGGCGGCGCTGATGGACTGGATCGCCGCGCAGGCGGGCTCGGCGCGGCTGCTGGCCTCGGTCTGCACCGGCGCCCTGCTGCTGGCGCAGGCCGGCGTGCTGGACGGGCTGGAGGCCACCACGCACAGGGAGGACGTGGACGCCCTGCGTGCGCTGCGGCCCGGCCTGCGCGTGCTGGAGGGCCGGCGCTGGGTCGATGCCGGGCGCATCGTCAGCTCGGCGGGCATCTCGGCCGGCATCGACATGAGCCTGCACCTGGTCGAGCGCCTGCAGGGCCGCGAGCTTGCGCTGCGCACCGCGCGCCAGCTGGAATTCGACTGGACGGAGGCCGCATGAGCCCGCTCGGCAGCGATCTGATCACCATCACCGCCCGCCCGGACGTCGTCTTCGCGGAGGGCCAGGGTTCCTGGCTGGTCGACGAAGCCGGCAAGCGCTACCTCGACCTCGTGCAGGGCTGGGCCGTCAACAGCCTGGGGCACAGCCCGGCGCTGCTCGCGCAGGCGCTGGCTGCCCAGGCGGGGCGGCTGGTGAACCCGAGCCCGGGCTTCTACAACCGGCCGATGCTGGACCTGGCCCGGCGCCTGGTGGAACTGAGTTGCTTCGACCGCGTCTTCCTGGCCAGCTCAGGGGCAGAGGCCAACGAGGGCGCGCTCAAGCTGGCCCGCCGCTGGGGCCGCAAGGAACGCGGCGGGGCGCACGAAATCATCAGCTTCGAGCAGGGCTTCCATGGCCGGACCCTGGCGATGATGAGCGCCTCCGGCAAGCCTGGCTGGGATCGCCTCTATGCGCCCATGCCGCAGGGCTTCGCCAAGGCCAGGCTCGATGACATCGGCTCGGTGGAGCGCGCCATCACGCCGGCCAGCGTGGCCGTGATGATCGAGTTCGTGCAGGGCGAGGCCGGCGTCCATGTGGCCGACCCGGGCTTCGTGCGCGAGCTGCGGGCCCTGTGCACCGAGCGCCAGCTGCTGCTGATCGCGGACGAGGTGCAGACGGGCATCGGCCGCTGCGGCCATGCCTTCGCCTACGAGCGCTATGACGTGGAGCCCGACCTGATGACCCTGGCCAAGGGCATCGCCGGCGGCGCGCCGCTGTCCGCCCTGCTGTGCAAGGAGCGCTTCAACTGCTTCGAGCCGGGCGACCAGGGCGGCACCTTCTGCGGCAATCCCTTGATGGCGGCGGCCGGCCTGGCGGTGGTGAACGAGGTGTGCCGGCCCGACTTCCTGGCCGCAGTCCGTCAGCGCAGCGAGCAGCTGGCGCGGGGCCTGCAGGCGATCGCCGGGGACTTCCGTCTGCCCGGCGAGCGCGGCCTGGGCCTGCTGAGGGCGCTGGTCCTGCCCGTGGCCCGCGCGGAGGAGGTGGTCGAGGTGGCGCGCGGCCTGGCACCCGTGGGCCTGCTGCTCAATGCGCCGCGGCCGCAGCTGCTGCGCTTCATGCCGGCGCTGAATATCGGCGCCGAGGAGCTTGACGAAGGCCTGGCGCTGCTGCGGCGGGCGCTGCGGCAGGTCCTGGGCTGACGCCGCGGTGTCGGGCGGGGCGGCCCCAAGGGACCTGCCCGCTCGCGCCGCAGCGGCCCGCTTCAAGGGAAGATGAAGTGGGTGGTGAGGGTGCCGCCGGCCGTCAGCGTGAAGGGCCCGGCGTTCTTGACGGCGCCGGCCGCATTGCTCGCCGCGAGGCTGTAGCGCGCCGCTGCCGCGGTGTCCGGCACGAAGCTCAAGACGCTGGGCGCGGCGACATAGGGTGCGACCAGCGGGGCGCCGATGGGCACGAGGTAGGCGTAGGCCCCCGTGCTGGCATCGACACTGCCGCGGGCCACGGTGACCGAGCGGCCCATGCTGAGCGCCTGCGTGACGCGGACGCCGGCATCAACGGGCACGCTGCCCGTCAGCACCGTCCCTGCCAGCGTGCCGCCGGCCGAGGCGGGCGGGTTCAGCCCGCTGGCGCCGGTGGAGAGCGTGGTGACCACGCCGCTGGCCACGCTGACCCCGGTCACGACGGCCGTGGCACGGCCCGGGGCACTGACCACCAGGTCATAGCTGCCGGGTGCCACGGGCTGCAGCAGGTACATGCCGGTGCTGTCCGGCGAGGTGCTCTTGACGATGGTGCCGCCCTGCTCCAGCGTGACCACGGTGGCGCCCGTCGCGAGGCTGGCGTCGACGGAGCCGCGCACGCCCGAGACCAGGCGCGGAATCACGGCCACGACCGGCTTGAGCAGGTACTGCCCCGAGTTGCCGGCGCTCACGATGGACTTGCAGGCGTCGAAGTCCAGCACGAAGTCGGCCAGCTCGTTGGCATTGACGGTGATGTCCACATTGAGCTTGACGCCGGCCTGCGTGGCGCTGGGCGTGGTCAGGGCGACCTCGGTGCCGCCGGTCGGGACCACCGAGTTGGCCAGGGGCGTGCTGCCCCCGTTGCTGCCCAGCACCAGGCGCATCTGCGTGTAGTGGCCGGCAGCCAGCGGCGTGGAGCCCAGGGTGGTCAGCACGCCGTTGCGCAGGGTGAGCAGGTCCACGCGCAGCGCGGGGTTGAGGGTGAGCTCGGTCCAGCCGGCATCGGTGTCGGTGGCGCTGCTGCTCTGGTGGATGCGCACCTTCTGCAGCGTCACATAGACCTTGTCGAAGCCGCAGGCCGGGGCGTCCGTCAGGGAGAGCTGCAGCGTGCCGGCATTGCTGGAGGGCGTGCCGCTGTCACCGCCGCCGCAGGCGCTCACGGTGGCCAGCGTCAGTGCGGCCACCCCGGCGGCCACCAGGGTGGCGCCCCGTCTCAGGAAGGGCAGGAACTTCAACATGATCACCTCCGGAGGAAGAGGGGGTGGGCGCTGTCGAGGCAGGCCCGCCACCCAGGACTGTCTGCATAGTGCTCGTGAATGGTAGGTCGACGCCGTGCTCGCGTGGGAGGCGCGGGACCGTGGCTGTAAGCGAGTGCATCCCCTTGCGGGGAGGCCGGGCCGCCCCTGCAGCTTGCCTACACGCAAATTACTTCTCGCAACCGTGCCGCAACGACAGTCAGCGTAGTCTCGGCGCCGTGAACACGACATGCCACCCCCTGCGGCTGACGCTCACGCGCCGGCTCTTTCGCCCGTCGGCGGGGCCGACGGCCCTGAGCCTGACGCTGGCCGGCCTGGCCGTGCTGGGCGGATGCGCCGCGCCCACCGCGCCTTCGACGCCCTCGGCGCCCGCGGCGCCACCGCCGGCGGCCACGCCACCGTCCCCCGCCCCCTCGGCGGCCGACCAGCAGCGCCGTGGCGAATTCGACAAGGCCCTGGACAGCTGGCATGGCGCCACGGTCCAGGAGCTGCTGCGCAAGATGGGCAAGCCCGAGGCCATCACGCGCCGGGCTGATGGCAGCTTCGACTACCGCTATTCCAAGTCCACGCGGGCGGGCGCCGACGGCCGGCCGGCCTTCAGCTGCACGGTGCGCTACCTGGTGGATGCGCCGGCCCGGCAGGTGATCGGCCACACCATCGAGGGCTGCTGAACGGGCGGCGGCGCGCCACAATCCGCCGCATGATTCTTGACCTGGGCCCCCTGCGCCACAACATCGCCTTTCGCCGCCTCTTCGCCAGCCAGTTCATCTCCGGCCTCGGCACCATGGTCAGCTATGTGGCCGTGCCCTGGCAGCTCTATGAACTGACGCATTCCAACGCCCAGGTCGGCCTGCTGGGCCTGGTGCAGCTGCTGCCGGTGGTGCTGTGCGGCCTGCTGGGCGGCGCGGTGGCCGATCGCATGGATCGCAAGCGCCTGCTGATCGGCTCCGAGGCGCTGATGGCCCTGTGCCTGGCCGGCCTGCTGACCAATGCCCTGAGCGGGGCGCCGAGCGTGGTCATGATCTACGCCCTCGTGGCGGTGCTGCAGGGAGCCAGCGGCTTTCACCGTCCGGCGCTGGAGGCGCTGACCCAGAAGCTCGCGCGGCCGGAGGAGTTCGCGGCCGTGGCGGCGCTCTCCTCGGTGCGGGGCACGGTGGGCATGGTGGCCGGCCCGGCGCTGGCGGGGCTGCTGCTGGCACGCTGGGGCGCGGTGGGCGCCTATGTCTTCGACTTCTGCACCTTCCTGGCCGCGCTGTTCTTCATCGCCCGCATCCCGAGGGCCGCCATCGGCACGCCCGCCTCGTCCGAGGACCGTCCGCATCTGCTGGCCGACCTCGCCGAGGGGCTGCGCTTCGCCTGGTGGCGCCCGGAGCTGATGGGGACTTACATCGTCGACATCGTCGCCATGGCCTTCGCCTTCCCGGTGGCCCTGTTCCCGGCCATGGCCGCGGCGGACGGGCGCACCGAGTCCGTGGGCTGGCTGCTGTCGGCGATGTCGGTCGGCGCCCTGGTCATCGGCATCTTCAGCGGCTGGACGGGGCGGGTGCGGCGGCATGGCCGGGCGGTGGTCCTCGCCGCGGCCGTCTGGGCGCTGGGCGTCGTGGCCCTGGGCTTCGCGCCCAGCCTGCTGCTGGGGCTCGCCTGCCTGGCCGTGGCCGGCGCGGCGGACATGATCAGCGGCGTGTTCCGCGGCACCATCTGGAACGAGACCATCCCCAACGAGCTGCGCGGCCGCCTGGCCGGCATCGAGATGATCAGCTACCTCACCGGCCCGCTGATCGGCAACGCCCGCGCCGGCTTCATGGCCGATGCCTGGGGCGTGTCGACCGCCATCTGGATGGGCGGCGCGATCTGCCTGGCCGGCGTGGTCGCCACCGGCTTTGCGCTGCCGCGCTTCTGGGCCTACCGCAGCCAGCAGATGCCGCCGGCGGTAGCGCCGACCTAAGGTGCCAGGTCGAGGCGATGCAATGGCGGGTCGGTGACGCCCAGGTGCACCTGAGGAGCACCTGGGCCAGCGTTCCTTCGATCGGGTGGGCTTCGAGGGCAGCTGAAACCCTGACGGTCAGGCGCTGCCCTCGCTGGTGGTCCGAGCTGCCGTCCGGCCTCTTATCGAACCAGGTAGGAGAACTCGAAGTCGATGGTACTGTCAGCCGACCAGGTGGCCGGGAAACCGTTTCGCACAGCCTGGCCGTTGTAGGTGAGTGTCAGGAAGTCCTCGTTCGCCATGATGGTGGCCCAGCAGGGATAGGTCACGCCGTTGATCGTGACGACAGCCGGTAGGCCATGCTGTTCCATGGCCTGGTGCGCCCTGAACGGAAGTCCGAACTTGTAGGCACCCGTGGTGCTGCCGTACGCGGTGGTGCTACCCATCACGATGCGGACGGCAACATTGCAGCAAACGCCATTGCGCTGCTGGGAACCCGTTAGGGTGCCGTTCCCGATGGCGGGGGAGCCGCCAAACTGAGACCAGATGGGGGCGTAAGGCTTGCGTTGCTCGAAGATCGAGTTGTATGCGCAGTTGGCGCCCTCAGTGAAGCCAGACCCCAAGGTGCACCCGCTGATCTTGACGGCCATTGCGCTCTCCAGAGCCAGCGGACCCGACAGGGTGACGCCGGTGAGCGAGATGTCGGAACCGCTCAGGATGGTGGTGTCCGTCACCGAGGCGAAGCGGCCGTTTGCGATGTTCACCAGGGATGTGGCCGACGACGTCAGGACGTTGCGAACATAGAAGTTCGAAAGGTTCACAGCCCGGCTTCCCGAGAAATCAAACAGGCCCCCGCTCAACCAGATGTTGTTGAAGAACTGCGGGCTCGGCAGGCTGATGGCAGCCCTGACGGCCGGGACAGTCGCGCTCGCGGTGGTTGCCTCGAGATCACTGACCATCGCGCCACCCCCAGCGCTGCCGCCGCCTGGTATCGTGAAGTCCAGGGCTGGGCCCGTGGCCTCGGCAATCCGGACACGTCGGATCACCTGGCTGAAGCCCCTTTCGACACAGATGCCTCGGCCGGTCTTGCCCGGAACGCCCGGGACGCCGACGCCCTGGCATTCCAGATTCATGTCCTGGATCGAACCCTGGTCACCCATGCTGACAAGGTCACAGTTGGCCACCTTCTTGATCGTGGTGGCGCGCTGCCCGCCAGCGCCTTGCCAGGATTGGTAGTCTCGCTGCACCAGGCCCGCAGACACCCGGTAGATACCGGCCTGCCAATGCAAGGTTCCGGCCCCGGTGGCATCGATGGCGTTCTTGATGCTGGCCGTGTCATCTGCAGCGTCATCGCCCCTGGCGCCAAACTGCTTGACGGTGAAGCCACCCGTCGCCCGCAGCTTCCAGCGCTTGCTGTCGTTGGCGATGATGATGGACCCACCGTTGTCGTTGGACGAGGTATCCGCTGCGTCGTAATAGTAGGTGCCGCCACCGCCATCACCGGCGGCGTAGTAGCCGAGGACTTCGCAGACATCCCCGGAAGCGGCACCCGTGGTCGATTTCAGCTTGCCGATGGTAGTGACGGTAAAAACATTTGCCATGAAATTCCCCATATGAAGGTTGAGCACTACTGTCAGAATTGCAAGAAGAGGAGCTCGGCCAACTGGTTGGATGAGCGGCACAAGCGACAGAGAAATCACCGATGGATGGCGAGTCGTTTCGGTCTCCATGGACCGAGGTCTGGATTCCCTGGAGGAAGGGTGCTTGCATTCATGAAGGACACTGCCTAAATGAACGTATTCCCGTCTTGCATGTGTGCAAGTCTATGGATCAGGTAGCTCATGGCGTGAGCTAGCAAGCTTTCCCGCACGAAATGAGCAGGCGGATCATTAGAGGGGCTATCGATCCGGGAGATACCGTCCCTGGCGTGCACGGATCATTGACCCGGCATGCCGGTTGCCCCGTGAGCCCGAGCGGTTCGCATCCGAAGCCCTGGAGTCTGCCCGAAGCGCCATTGCCGGCTGTTCGATGCCTGCCTTGCGCTCCGTCATGGCGAACCTGGCGGGTCGACTTGACAGCTCAGGCAGCCCGGACCCCGAAGACCTGGCGCAAATAGGCCAGGAAGGTCTCGTCGTCGCACAGCGTCTTGCCGGGGCTGTCGCTGAGCTTGGCCACGGGCTGGCCGTTGGCATGGGTCAGCTTCATCACGATGTTCAGCGGCGTCAGGCCGAGATCGTTGCTCAGGTGGGTGCCAATGCCGAAGCCCAGCTGCACGCGGTCCGCGAAGTGGCGGTACAGCGCGATGGCCTTGTCCACGCTGAGGCCGTCGCTGAACACCAGGCGCTTGGTGTGGGCGTCGATGCGCAGGGCGGCGTAGTGGGCCAGGGCCTTCTCGCCCCAGGCGACGGGATCGCCGCTGTCATGGCGCAGCCCGTCGAAGAGCTTGGCGAAGTAGAGGTCGAAGTCGGCCAGGAAGGCGTCCATGCCCACCACGTCGGTCAGGGCGATGCCCAGGTCGCCGCGGTACTCCTGCACCCAGTCCTCCAGCGCGGCCTTCTGGTGGTCGCGCAGGCGCACGGTGCCCAGGGCCTGGAAGGTCTGCAGGTACTCGTGCGCCATGGTGCCGATGGGCACCAGGCCCAGCTCGCGCGCCAGTTTCACATTGGAGCTGCCCTTGAAGTGCTGCGGCAGGGCGTCGCGCAGCTGGCGCACGACCTCGCGCTGCCAGTCGCCCGAGAAGCGGCGGCGCAGGCCGAAGTCGAAGAGCTCGAAGGGATGGCGATGCCGCCCGGCCTCCTGCGCGAAGGCCTGCAGCGTGGCGATCTTGGCGTCCAGGCGGCGCTGGCCCTCGGCGCGCACGGCGGGGGTGTCCAGGCGGCGGAAATAGAGCTCGTTGACGATGGCCAGCACCGGGATCTCGAAGCCCATCACATGCACCTGCGGGCCGCGCGCGACGATGTGCAGGGTGTCGCCCTCGGTGCTGACCTCGATGAAGGCGCGCTGGAAGCGGAACAGGCGCAGGAAGTCGATGAAGTCGCTCTTGATGAAGCGCAGCCCGCGCAGATAGGCCAGCTCCTCGTCCGTGAGGCTCAGGGCGCACAGGGCGTCGAGCTCGCGCTCGACCTCGGCCTTCAGCGTGCTGAGCGGATAGGCCGGCGTGTTGCGGCACACGAAGCGGTACTCCGCCTGCGTCTGCGGATGGCGGTGCAGCAGGGCCTGCCACATCGTGAACTTGTAGAGATCGGTGTCCAGCAGGCTGCGGATCACGGGGGCTTGGGCGGGGGCGCTCATGGGGCGGTCCTTCAGAAGTCGGTGCTGAGGGCCAGGCGCACGCCGCGGGCCTGCATGGCCGCGAAGAAGTCGGCCTGCGCGGCCTCGAAGCCGGCCACGGGGCTGATGCAGTCGCGCAGCAGCACCAGCTTGCCGCAGGAGGCCGCGGGCAGATGCTCGACCAGGTGCTCCACCGTGGCCCGCACGCAATGGCTGCCGGCCTCGCCGGCGATCAGCAGCTGGTCCGCCCGGTCCAGCGCGGCCAGCAGCGGGCGGTTGAGCTGGGTGCGGGCGTCCTGTGCGTCGGGCACCTCGGCCTGCAGGGCGCTGTAGTGCTCGGTCCAGGGGTTCTCGCCCTTGCAGACGATCTGCACCGAACGGCCCTGCGCATCGGCCCAGCGGTCCAGTGCCGACTGCAGGCCGGCATGCACGGCCTGGCCCCAGCTGCCCATCTGGCAGTGCACGGGCCAGACCATCAGCGTGTAGCGGCCGGTGGCCTCGAGCGCGTCAAGATAGTCCAGCACGCGCGGCAGGGCCGCAGCCTCGCGCGGGCGCCACGTGCCGGCGCGGACCTCGGCCGCGGTGATCGGGGTGAAGGGCGCCGGGGCGGCCTGGCCGCTCGCATCCCGCCAGAAGCCGGGGTGGGCGATGTCAATGCGCTGGTGCGAATCCAGCGTCACGGTGATGCCCTGCAGGCGCGCGCCCAGGCGCTCCACCAGGGCCGCGGCGCGCAGCAGGTCCGCATGGGCGCCGCTCACCGGCAGGGCCGGTCGGGCCGGAGCGCCCAGGGCCGGCGTGTGCGGCAGCCACTCCTCGGGCAGGTCACAGAAGTCGTTCTGGGGATCGATCAGCAGCAGCTGGGTGTTCATGGCGGTCCTCCTGTTCAGGTCTTGCGCATGGAGCCCATCATACGCCTACTTAAATGCAATGTGAAATTAACTAGAGCCATGGGCTGAATGCGGCGTTCGCAGGCCGGTCCAGCAGGCATGAGCGCTGCCGCCGCCCAGCCCGGACCGCATTCGGCGCTATCCTCTGTTCGGTGAGCACTTCAACAAACTCCGCCCGCAAGCCGCCGCCCCTGATCTGCACCGTGGACCTGGTGCTGCTGACCCTCAGGGACGAGCAGCTGCAGGTGCTGCTGCTCAAGCGCGAGCGCGATCCCTTTGCCGGCGCCCTGGCCCTGCCGGGCGGCTATGTGCACGCGGACCAGGACCAAGGCTGCGAGGACGCTGCGCATCGCGTGCTGCGCGACAAGGCCGGCCTGGAGGGGCTCTACCTGGAACAGCTGGCCACTTTCAGCGGGCCGGGCCGGGATCCGCGGGGCTGGAGTGTGTCGGTGGCCTATGTGGCCCTGGTGGATGCCGGCCGGCTGGCCCGGCGTGCGCTCCCGGCGCCGGGCTGCAGCTGGCTGCCCGTGGACCGCCTGCCCGCCCTGGCCTTCGACCATGGGCATATCGTGGAGGCGGCGGTGGCGCGGGTGCGCAGCAAGAGCCTGTACTCCTCGCTGCCCGCCCACCTGTGCCCGGAGCCCTTCACCCTGCCCGAGCTGCATGCCGTCTACCAGGCGGTGCTGGGCGAGAGCGTCAATCCGGTGAGCTTCCGCCGCAAGATGGACGAGCTGGACATCCTCGACGCCGTCACCGGCGCCAAGCGGGCCGAGGGCCCCCACCGCCCGGCCCAGCTGTACCGGCTCAGGAAGGAATTCAGGCAGCGCCTGCGCCTGGTCGGGCGAGGGCTGAAAGCCTGATTGAGGGGGGAGCGCACGGTCCGGCCGTGCCGGACCCTGTCTAGAATTGTCTCCAGACAAAAAGCAGATGACAGATTCAGGGAGTCATCCCACGCTTGCGGAGGCCGCCATGCTCACTGCGGCTGAACTCCTTCGAATCATCGACATCCACGGCCAGGTGGCCGAAATGGGCCTGGACCAGGCCGGCGTCATGAAGCTGGTGACGCAGACCACCCTGGAGCTGGTCGCCGCCGATGGCGCCGTCATCGAGATCGCCGAGGGCGACAGCCTCAGCTACCGGGCTGCCAGCGGCACCGCCGTCGCGCAGCTGGGCGTGAAGGTGGCGCTGAAGGCCAGCCTGTCCGGCGAATGCATGCGCCGCGCCGAGGCCCTGATCTGCACCGATTCCGAAGCGGACCCGCGGGTGGACCGCGCCGCCTGCCGCCGCGTGGGCCTGCGCTCCATGGTGGTCGTGCCCCTGATGCACCTGGGCCAGCCGGTGGGCGTGCTCAAGGCCATGTCCCGCGAGGTCGGCCACTTCGGGCCCAGGCAAGCGGAGCTATTGACCCTGCTGGCACGCGTGGTGGGCACGGCCATGTACTGGGCCACGCACTACGGGCAGGACGACCTGTTCCAGCGGGCCACCCATGATGACCTCACCGGCCTGGCCAACCGCGCCATGTTCCTGGAGCAGCTGCGCGGGGCCCTGCAGCGCGCGCGCCGCACCCAGCAGGGCCTGGCCGTGCTGATGCTGGACATGGATGGGCTCAAGTCCCTCAACGACAACCATGGCCACAGCGTTGGCGATGCCGCCCTGGTCGAATTCGCCCGCCGGCTGAAGGACACGGCCCGCAGCGAGGACGTGGTCGCCCGCCTGGGTGGCGACGAGTTTGCCGTCCTGATGCCCTCGATCAGCGAGGCGGGCGGCCCCGCGCAGTTCCATCGCCGGCTGCAGGAGGCCCTGGTGGCTCCCTTTGACTTCCGTGGCGCCTGTCATCTGGTGGAGGGGAGCTGCGGCTGGGCCTTGCACCCGGCCGATGGGAGCAGTGCCGAGGCCTTGATCGACTGCGCCGACCAGCGCATGTACGCGTCCAAGCGCGAGCGCAAGAAGGGCCTGGCGGACGTGCCGGCGGGCGAGCCGGGCGCCTGAGCCGCGGGGCCACGCGCCAGCGGGTCTCAGCGGAGCCCGCACACCGCGATCGCGCCGGGTGTCCAGGCGCGGGCCCTGTGGCCCTCTTCGCTGGCTCAGTCGGGTGAGGGACCGGACCGCGCCTTGCGGGCCCGACGGGCCTGCTCGGCGGGCGGGGCGCCACCGCCTTCGCGCTGCAGGTCCAGCGCTCCCGCCGCCGCGGCCTTGAGCAGGCGCTGGAAGGTGGGGCATTGCGCATGGCTGGGCGCCGGGCAGGCGGCGGCATGGCGCAGCCCGCGGCTCACGGCGCGCAGGCGCAGGACCTGGGTGTCGATTTCGTCCGCCTTGGACGCCAGCAGGCCGCGGTCCACGCTGGGCTCGCCGTTGGGCAGGACCATGGTGCGGATCTCATCCAGCGACAGCCCCGCGGCCTGACCCAGCGCGATCAGGGCCAGCTGGTTCATCACGCCCGGCGGATAGCGCCGCCGGCCCGCACCCTCCCGCTCGAGGGGGGCGATGAGGCCGCGGCGCTCGTAGTAGCGCAGCGTCGAGGCCGCCACACCCGAACGCCGGGCGACTTCCGCGATATCCATCACAGATCACCTCTTGACTTGAAGTTGACTTCAACTTCTATCCTGACTTCCATGGGCTCGAAGGTCAAGTGGCCGGAGGGCGCAGGACGCAATCCACAGGAGGTGTGTGATGAATGGATCGACGGACATGCTGTCCATCCTGGCGCAGGGCCTGGCCCTGGGCACGGGTGCGACGGCGCTGATGGACCTCTGGCTCATGGGCCTGCGACGCACTGGCGTGGCGACCCTGGACTTCGCCCTGCTGGGCCGCTGGGCGGGGCACCTGCCGCAGGGGCGCTGGCGGCACGAGGCCATTGCGAAGGCCCGCCCCGTGCGCGGCGAGCGGGCGCTGGGCTGGCTCGTGCACTACGCCGTGGGCCTGCTCTTCGCGGCCCTGCTGCTGGCCTGGCAGGGGCCAGCATGGCTGGACGCCCCCCGCCTGGCTCCGGCCCTGTTGCTGGGCCTGGCCACCGTGGCGGCGCCCCTGCTCCTCATGCAGCCGGCCATGGGCGCCGGCCTGGCGGGGCGGCGCAAGGGGCCGGTGGGCCCCAATGTGCTGCGCAGCGCGGCCAACCACCTCGTCTTCGGCCTCGGCCTCTACCTCAGCGCGCTGGCGATCCAGCTGCTGCGCGCCGCCGCCTGAGTGCCGTCTTCCCTTCCCATTCATTCCAACGCAAGGAGTACTCCCTCATGAAGAAGCTCGCAGTCATCTATCACAGCGCCCATGGACACACGGCCCACATCGCCCGCCACATCGTCGAGGGGGCGCGGGGCGTGACCGGCGTGGAGGTCGACCTGCTGCAGGCCGAGACACTGGCCGACAGCCCCGATGCCGTCACCGCCTACGACGGCCTGCTGATGGGCTCGCCCACCTACCTGGGCGGCGTCTCCAGCGTGTTCAAGCGCTTCATGGACGCCACCGGCCGCCTGTGGCGCCAGCAAGGCCTGCGCGGCAAGCTGGCCGGCGGCTTCACGGTGTCCTCGCTGCCCTCGGGGGACAAGCAGTCCACGCTGATGTCGATGTTCGTCTTCGCCATGCAGCACGGCATGGTGTGGGTGGGCAATCCCATCCTGCCCGAGCAGCATGCGGGCGTTCCAGAGCATGAGGCGGCCAACCGGCTGGGGTCCTGGTCGGGCCTGATGGCGCAGTCCGGGCACGGCATGCCGGCCGATGCCTTCGAGCCGGGCGACGTCAAGACCGCCCGCATGTTCGGCCGCCACATGGCCGAGACGCTGCACCGCATGGGCGCGGCCTGAGGCGCGGGAGACGGCCATGATGCCTGCCCGCTTCGCCCCGGTCCTGTTCGCCCTGATCCTGTCAGGCCTGATGTCCGCGCTGGTCGCCGGCATCGCCAGCTGGAGTGCATCCAGTGCTGACATCCAGGATCCGTGGCCCTGGCTGCTGGCCTGGCGCAGCGCCTGGCTGCATGCCTGGCCCGTGGCCTTCCCCGCCGTGCTGCTGATGGCCCCGCTGACCCGCCGCCTCGTGGCCTGGCTGACGACACCGCGCTGAGTGGGCCCTCAGTCCAGCGGCCAGGGCATCCAGCGCGGCACGCGCGGCGCCTGGGTCGGCGCCTCCACGGGCGCGGCGGGCTGGCCCGCCTGGCGCCACCAGGCGGCAGGGCTGGGCGTGGCCTGCGCGGGCTCCAGCGCCTCGCCCAGGCGGGGCATCAACAGGGGCACGCCGCGTGCGGGGGCGAGCTGCAGCAGGGTCTCGGCGGGCTCATCCCAGTCGTGGGTGGCGAGGTTGAAGGTGCCCCAGTGCACCGGCAGCAAGGCGCCGCCGCCCAGCCACTCCCAGGCCTGCAGTGCGTTCACCGGGCCCAGGTGGATGTCGCCCCAGGAGGGGTGGTAGGCGCCCACCTCCAGCATCACCAGGTCGAAGGGGCCGAAGCGGTCGCGGATGAGCTGGTACTCGCTGCTCAGGCCGGTGTCCCCGCTGAAGAAGACGCGGTGGCGGGGCGACTCGATCACGAAGGAAGACCACAGCGTGGCGTTCCTGTCCTTGAGCCCGCGGCCCGAGAAGTGCTGGGAGGGCGCGGCATGCACGCGCAAGTCGGTGCCAGGCAGCGTGTGCGACTCCCACCAGTCCAGTTCGATGATGCGCTCGGGCGGGATGCCCCAGGCTTCCAGGTGCGCGCCCACGCCCAGGGAGGTGATGAAGGGCTGCGGCCGCTTGGCCAGGGCGCGGAGGGTGGGGTAGTCGAGGTGGTCGTAGTGGTCGTGCGAGATCAGCACGGCGTCCAGCGGAGGCAAGGCGCGCAGCGGCACCGGGGGCGGTTGGTAGCGCTTGGGGCCGGCCAGGGTGGAGGGCGAGACCCGCGGACCCCAGACCGGGTCGGTCAGCAGGCGCAGGCCGTCGATCTCGATCAGCACGCTGGAATGGCCCAGCCAGCTGGCGCGCAGGCCGCTGCCGGGCGCGCGGGTCCAGGTCTCGCGCGGGTTGGCCACGGGCAGCGGGCCGGGCGGCCGGCGGCGGCCGTCGGGGCAGAGGATCTCCAGCATGGAGGCCCGCGGGCCGTCCACATCACGCAGCCCCGGGGCGATGGGATGGACGTTGCGGAAGCCCTGGCCGTCCCAGCGCGGCGAGGCCTGCATGCGTTCCAGACGTGCGCCGCTGGCGCGCTTGCCCATTGATTTCATGTGCCGGAGCTCCCGGGGTGTCGAGGCTTCACATCCTATGCGCTGAGGGCCTCGGCGGTTCTCAGCGGGCGCCGCTGCCGGGTCGCCCGGCGGCCGGGGCCTCCAGGGGCTTCACGATGAGGCGACTGGCCTGGACGGGCCCCAGATGGCGGTCCGCCAGGCGCTGCACAGTGCCGTCGTGCAGCAGGCTCAGCAGGGCCTCGCGCAGGCGGCGGCGCTCGGCCTCGGGCAGGGTCTTGCGCGACAGGGCCCAGGCGCCCACGCTCAGGGAATCCGGCCACCAGGCGCGCAGGGCCAGGTCCTCCGGCCACTGGGGTGAGCCCTCGTAGAGCTCCATGGGATAGACCAGGACGGCCTCGATGCGCCGGGCCTTGAAGGCCTTCAGCAGGCTGGGCTTGTCGGCGCTTTCGCTGACCCGACCGGCCTGGCGCAGGGCCTCGATCCAGGGCTCGGTGGCGGGCGCGTGGCGGGCGCCGCGCACCACGCCCAGGCGCAGGCTGGCATCGGCCAGGAAATCCGCAGGGCCGGCCAGCCGGCGTGCCAGCTCCAGCGAGACCAGCAGGTGCAGCTGGGCCTGCACCAGGGGAACGAACTCCGCCAGGCGCTCGCGGTCCGGGGTGATCAGGGCGGCGGTCACGATGTCCGCGTCGCCCGTCTCCAGCGCCTGCCATAGCCGCACATTGCTGACCGCCGTGCCCTGCAGCCGGCACTGGCTGCGCGCAGCCAGGGCTTCCAGGAGGTCCACGTCCAGGCCATGGGCCCGGCCGTCACTGCCGACTTCATAGAGGCCGGGGTAGTGCTGGAAGGCCACGCGGAAAGGGCCGCAGGCCTGGGCGGCGGGCAGCAGGAGGGCGGCAAGCACGAGCGCGGCCCCAGCGGCCTGCAGCGGGAAGCAAGGGCGGGGGCCGACGATCGGCATGCCTGTCTCCGACGTGAGTCTTGGCTCCCTGACCCGTGCGGGCGAGCGGACTCGGTCGAGGGCCGGCCCGCTTCATCGCAGGTCCCAGGATAGCGCGAGGCCCGGAAGGCCGCAGCACCTGCTGCGGGTGACACCGCGGCGTGTTCATGAAAAAGGCCCCGCGAGCGGGGCCTTTCGTGCCGGGGGCGGGACGCGTCAGTGCACGCCGTGCATCTTCTTCTTCATCCAGGGGCTGAGCATCATCAGCACCAGGCCGGCGCCGATGGGGATCAGCGTGAAGATCAGGAAGAAGGTGGACATCGAGTAGGTGGCCGAGATGTGGTCGATGTAGGAACCCGACTTGCCGGCCAGCCAGTTGGCAATGGCGGTGTTCAGGAACCAGAAGCCGAACATCAGGCCCAGCAGGCGCGCCGGGGCCAGCTTGGAGATGTAGGACAGGCCCACCGGAGAGACGCAGAGCTCGCCCATGGTGTGCAGCAGGTAGGCCAGGGTCAGGAACATCATGCTGACCTGCGCCGTCTTGGCGCCGGCGGGAATGCCCATGGAGCCATAGGCCAGGGCGCCGAAGCCCAGACCCAGCAGCACCAGGCCCACGCCGAACTTCACCGGGCCGCTCGGGTTCCAGTACTTCTCCCACATCTTGGAGAACAGCGGGGCCAGCAGCACCAGGAAGAAGGAGTTCAGCACACCGAACCAGGTGGCGGGCACCTCGGACTGGTCCATCTGGAACTCGCGGTTGAGCATCCACAGCACCAGGACCCAGATGCCGCCGATGGCCAGCACCAGCAGGGCATTGCCCAGCGGATAGCGCGACACGGTGTGGCTGGCCAGCTTGAACAGCAGCCAGCTCAGGATCACGGTGGGGATCACCGTCATCAGGCTGTTGATCACCTTGAAGGTCATGCCGGCGGTGCCCACCAGGGCGCGGTCGGTGTAGTCGGCCGCGAAGATGGTCATGGAGCCGCCGGCCTGCTCGAAGGCGAACCAGAAGAAGATGGTCGAGAAGGAGAACACGCCGATGGCGATCAGGCGGTCCAGCACCACGTTGGGCGGGGTGTCGTCCTCGGCGGCGGCCGCGGCGGCGGCGTTGCTGTCAGGCGTGCCGCCGATGTTGCCGAAGATGCCCTGGCTGAGGTGGAACTGCAGCGCGCCCAGGATCATGAAGATGCCGGCCAGGCCGAAGCCGAGGTTCCAGCTGATCTTCTCGCCGATGTAGCCGCACAGCAGGATGCCGAAGAAGGCGCCCGAGTTCACGCCCATGTAGAACAGGGTGTAGCCGGCGTCGCGCAGGGATTCGTTGCTCTTGTTGTAGAGCTGGCCCACGATGGCCGAGATGTTCGGCTTGAACAGGCCCGTGCCCAGGATCACCAGCCCCAGGCCGGCGAAGAAGGTCGGCTTGGTCTCCATGAACAGGCAGATGTGGCCGGCCGCGATGATGAAGCCGCCCAGCAACACCGAGCGGCGCGTGCCCAGCAGCTTGTCGGCGATCAGGCCGCCGAAGATGGGGGTCAGGTAGGCCAGGCCGGTGTACCAGCCGTACAGCGAGGTCGCCTCTTCACGGGTCCAGCCCCAGCCGCCCTTCGCGGCGGTCGAGACCAGGAAGAGCACGAGCAGGGCGCGCATGCCGTAGTACGAGAAGCGTTCCCACATTTCCGTGAAGAACAGGACGAACAGGCTGTCGGGATGGCCGAGGATGGTCTGCGGCGCCCCGGGGGTCTGAATTTTGTTCAAACGACACTCCGTGCTGGATCGATGGTTCTGGGCCTGGAGCGCCCGGCTCCCTCTCGGACCGGATCGACGCAATCCACGGGTTGGCCGTGCACTGGGCTCACATAGGACAAGCCGCCTGGAGGCAGGCTCCGGCGGCGGCGGGCGTATTGTCGCCGCGCGTTTACAGCGTGTTTCTGCGGGTTCCTACCAAGGGCAAGACCTGACCCCCATGTCTTTTAGCATGGGTTGCCGGCCCTGGCAGGGGCCGGTGTGCGGCGTTCGCACCAGATTCAGGCCCGCGGCTGCCAGCGCAGCAGGCGCAGGCCCAGCAGCACGACCAGCAGCGCGGCGCCCGCATCGGCCAGCACGGCCAGCCACAGGCTGCCCCAGCCGGCGAGGGTCAGGGCCAGCACCACGGCCTTGAGTCCCAAAGCCAGGCCGATGTTCTGCCACAGCACCTGCTTGCAGTCCCGCGAGAGGGCGATGAGCTCCGGCAGGCGGCGCAGGTCGTCCTGCATCAGGGCGATGTCGGCGGTCTCCAGCGCCGTGGCGGTGCCGGCCGCACCCATGGCGATGCCGATGTCGGCGCGTGCCAGGGCCGGGGCGTCGTTGACGCCGTCACCCACCATGGCCACCAGGCCGTGCTCGCGCAGATGGGCGATGGCGGCGAGCTTCTGCTCGGGCAGCAGCGGGGCCTGGACCTGCGCCTCGGGCAGGCCCAGTTCGCGGGCGGCGGCCAGGGCGGCGCCGCGCTGGTCCCCGCTGAGCATGTGCACCTGCACGCCGGCTGCCTGCAGCGCGGCCACGGTGCTGGCGCTGTGCGCACGCAGCCGGTCGCGCAGGGCCAGCAGGCCTTCGCAGCGCCAGCGCCCGGCCTCCTCGCGCAGCAGCCACAGCACGCTGCAGCCGGCCTCGCTCCAGGCGTGCGCGGCGGTCTCTGCGGCAGGGCTCAGGGCCGCCCGCTCTCGCGCCAGGGTCTCGTTGCCCAGCTGCCAGGCCTGGCCGTCCAGGCGGGCGCGCACGCCGCGGCCGGGCAGGGTCTCGAAGTCCAGCAGGGGGATGAGGGTCAGGTCTTGCGCCGCGGCGGCCTCCAGCAGGGCCAGGGCCAGCGGATGGCGTGAGCCGGCGTCCAGGCTGGCGGCGTGGCGCAGCAGGCCGGCCTCGTCCAGCGTGCCCAGCACGGTGTGCCCGACCAGGGCCGGCCGGCCTTCGGTGAGGGTGCCGGTCTTGTCCAGCGCGATGCTCTTCAGCAGGTGCGCCTGCTCCAGATAGAGCCCGCCCTTGATCAGCAGGCCGCGGCGGGCGCCGGCCGTCAGCGCGCTGACCACCGTCACCGGCGTGGAGATCACCAGGGCGCAGGGGCAGGCCACTACCATCAGCACCAGGGCCTTGTAGATCCAGGGCGTGAAGGGCCCGCCCAGCCACAGCGGCGGCAGCAGGGCCAGTAGCAGCGCGGCCGCAACGACCAGAGGCGTGTAGACCCGCGCAAAGCGGTCCACGAAGCGCTGCGTGGGCGCGCGTTGCGCCTGCGCCTCCTGCACGGCCTGCGCCATGCGGTCCAGCAGGGTGTGGCCCTTGGCGGCCGTCACCGTCATCAGCAGCAGGCCCAACTCGTTGACCGAGCCGGCCAGCACGGTGTCGCCCGGCTGCTTGGGCACGGGCAGGCTCTCGCCGGTCAGCGCGGCCTCGTTGACGCTGGACTGGCCTTCGATCACCTGCCCGTCCAGCGGCACACGCTCACCGGCCCGGATGCGCAGCACGGCGCCCAGGGGGACCTGCCCGCTGGGCCGCTCGGCCCACTGGCCGTCGGGCAGGCGCAGCCAGGCGGTCTCGGGCACCAGGGCACTGAGGGCGCGGATGGCGTCGCGCGCCCGCGCCAGGCTGAGGGCCTCCAGCATCTCGGACAGGCCGAAGAGCCAGACCACCATGGCCGCCTCCGGCCACTGGCCCAGGACCAGAGCGCCGATCACGGCCAGGCTCATCAGCAGGTGGATGTTGAGCGTGAGGCTGCGCAGGGCCACCCAGCCTTTGCGCAGGGTGGGCAGCCCGCCCAGGACGACGGCTGCCAGGGCGCAGGCGATCACCGCGGCCTCGGCGGCGCCCGCGTAGTGCAGGGCTTCGGAGCCCATGGCCGCGACGCCAGCCGCCGCCATGCGCCAGCGCAGGGCCACGGGCACCGCGGGCGCGACCGGTGCTGCGCGCTGCGCATCCAGCGGCACGGCGTCCAGGCCCGCGGCGCGGATGCGCTGCTGCAGGGCCTGGACCAGGCCGGGGGCGTCCGCCGCGTCGTGGTCCACGCTGAGCACGCGGCCCAGCAGGTCGAAATGCAGGGCGCGGATCGCGGGCTCGCCGGCCAGATGCTTGCGCAGCAGGGCCTCCTCGGTCGGGCAGTCCATGCCGGCGATGTGCAGACGCAGGCGCTGCTGACCGGGCGCCAGGCCGGCCAGGGGGGCGGCGCTCACCGATGGCGCCGCGCAGCCGCTGCTGCAGTGGACCTCGGCGGGGCCTTGCCCCTGATCGTGGTCGTGGTTGTGGGCATGCGCGTGCTCGTGTGTGTGTGCGTGCCCGCAGCAGGGCTCGTCCCGGGCTGTCGTGCAGGCGGAAGGGGCCTGTGGCTGGGCGTTGGCGCAGGAGAGCTTGGTCATGGAGGGGTATTTCACAGCCTGTAGCCACTCCAGAGTCAAGCGACTATGCTGCGGCCTTTTCCAGCAGCGCTGCCCCAGGGGCAGAAGGTCAGTGCCCATGCGCATCGGCGAACTCAGCAAGGCCACGGGGGTCGACATCGAGACCATCCGCTTCTATGAAAAGTCCGGCCTGCTGCCCCCGCCGGCCCGCAGCGGCAATGGCTATCGCGACTACGCCCAGCCCCAGCTGGAGCGCCTGGCCTTCATCCGCCACTGCCGGGCCCTGGACATGTCCCTGGCCGACGTCGGCCTGCTGCTGCAGAGCCTGCAGAGCGAGGACCCGCAGCAGCTGGCCAGCGTGGACGCCCTGGTCGATGCGCAGCTGGCCCGGGTGCGGGCGCGGCTCAAGAGCATGCAGGCCCTGGAGGCGCAGCTGCAGGCGCTCAAGAGCCGCTGCGATGCGCGGCACGAGCAGCACGCCTGCGGCATCCTGGCCGAGCTGGTGGCGGCGGCTCATGGCGAGGCCTGCGCCTGCCATGGCGAGAAGCCGGCCGAGGAGCCGCGCCGATGATGAGCACCGCCTCCTTCGGCGCCCGCTGGCGCGCCCGGCTGAGCCCCTTCGTGCCGGCGCCCCTCACCGCCCCGTGGCGCGAGCTGCTGCTGGGGGCCCTGGGCGTGGGCCTGGGCCTGCTGTGCACGGAATGGATCAGCCGCCACGCGCTGGCGGGCCAGGCCCTGTGGTTCGTCGCGCCCATGGGCGCTTCGGCGGTGCTGGTGTTCAGCGTGCCGGCCAGCCCGCTGGCCCAGCCCTGGTCGGTGCTGGGGGGCAATGTGATCTCGGCCCTGGTCGGCGTGGCCTGCCATCACGTGCTGGGGGCCTCGGGGCCTGCGCTGGCCGCCGCGGGGCTGCTGGCGGTGCTGGCCATGATCGCCCTGCGCTGCCTGCATCCGCCCGGCGGCGCAGTGGCCGTCACCGCGGCGCTGGGCAGCCCGACGCTGGAGAGCCTGGGCTATGGCTACGCCTTCTGGCCGGTGGGGCTGAACTCGCTGCTGATGCTGCTGCTGGCCCTGGTCTTCAACCGCCTGGCCGGCCGCCACTATCCGCACCATGGCGCCGCGCCGGCGAACGTGCACCGCACGGCCGACCCCCTGCCCAGCCGTCGCGCGGGCTTCGTGAAAGAGGACGTGGACGCGGCCCTGGCCTCCTTCGGTGAGATCCTGGACATCGACCGCCAGGACCTGGAGGAGATCCTCGTGCGTGCCCAGCAGCACGCCCAGCAGCGGCACTGGGGCGCCATCCGCTGCGCCGACGTGATGGCCCGCGACGTGGTCTGCATCGGTCCCGAGGCTTCGCTGGACGACGCCTGGGGCCTGCTGGCCCGCCACAAGGTCAAGGCCCTGCCGGTGGTGGACACCAGCCAGCGCCTGGTGGGCATCGTGTCCTTGCACGACTTCTTCCTGGGCCGCGAGCCCTCGGCGCTGGAGCGCTTCCCGCGCATGACCGAGGCCCGCCGCGTGGCCGACATCATGACGCCCAAGGTGCGGAGCGCCCGGCCCGAGCAGGCCCTGGCCGAGCTGGTCGGCGCCTTCTCCGACGGCGGCCTGCACCACATGCCGGTGGTGGACGAGGCGCGGCGCGTGGTGGGCATGATCACGCAGTCGGACGTGGTGGCGGCGCTGTTCATGCGCCAGCCAGAGCAGGCGCTGTCTGGCTGAGCGGCAGGCGGCTGCCGGGCGGTGCCGACGCGCCATCCCTGTGCATCGCCGCATGCCCTATGCTTGGGCTGCTGTACTTCTTCTGCTTCATGGTCCCCAGCCACGACCCGCCCCTGCGCTACCGCACCCTCTCGCCCTGGAAGCTGTGGCGGCATGGCACGCCGGGCGAGCGGGCCCTGCTGCTGGGAGGCTGGGGCCTGCTGCTCCTGCTGAGCATCGCCCTGGGCCTGGCCTCGGTGATCGGCCGCTGGTCCGGCCTGCCGCTGCAACTGGGCGGCGTGCAGGTCTACATCTCCATCTATCCGCCCCTGCTGATCTGCCTGTGGCTGAGCCTGTGCTGGGGCTGGGGCTGGGGCGCGGTGCCGGCCTACCTGGCCACGCTGAGCCTGGCGCTCTATGCCGGCATGCCCTGGTACTGGGCCCTGCTCTTCGCCTGCGCCAATCCGCTGGGCTTTGCCATCATGGTGATGGGCTACCAGGCCATCGCCATGCGCCGTGACCTCCGCGGACTCAGCGCGCTGCTGTTCTATGTCCAGCTGAGCTTCGTGGCGAGCATCTTCAGCTCCAGCGGCGCCCTGCTGTGGTGGTACACGAACGGCATCGACCGCACGGCCATGCTGGCCATCTGGCAGGGCTGGTGGCTGGGGTCCTTCGTGCAGAGTCTGTTCATCGTCGGCCCGCTGATGGCCCTGGGCTGGCCTGCCATTGACGCCTGGCAGGCGCGCCATCCGGCCCTGATGAGCACCCCGGCGGGCGATCCGCGCCGCGCGGTGCTGCGCCTGCTGGCGGCTGTCACGGCGGCCGTGATCGCCTACGGCTTCCTGACCCTGCACCTGTCCTCCGCCCAGGTGGAGCTGCTGCGCCGCCTGCCCGGCGCCGCGCTGGGGCCGGCGCTGGAGGTGATGCTGCAGAGCAGCTGGGTCTTCTTTGGCGTCTTCTCGCTGATCGTCCTGTTCATGGCCTTCTTCGGCTACCAGCTCTTCGTGCACTGGCAGCACTCGGTGGACCAGCTGCTGGCCGAGCTGCAGCACGCCAACCGCAGCCTGGAGACCCTGGCCCATACGGACGCCCTGACGGGGCTGCTGAACCGGCGGGCCGCCGACGAGCGCCTGCTCGCCGAATGGCATCGCACCGTGCGCACTGGCTCCGGCGCCGCCCTGGTGATGCTGGACATCGACCACTTCAAGCAGATCAACGACCGCTACGGCCACCTGGCGGGCGATACCGTGATCCGCACCCTGGCCCAGGCCATCAAGGCGGAGGTGCGCGAGATGGACATCGCCAGCCGCTACGGCGGCGAGGAGTTCCTGGTCATCCTGCCCCAGACCGGGACCCAGGGCGCGCGCGGCTTCGCCGAGCGCCTGCGCCGGCGGGCCGAGACCTGCGAGGCGGTGCATGCGGGCGAGGTCATCCGCTCCACCATCAGCCTGGGGCTGGCCGAGCTGAGCGCCCGGGATCCCGCCCACCTGAGCGCGCTGGACCGCGCCGACCAGGCGCTCTACAGCGCCAAGAAGGCCGGCCGCAACCGCACCGAATGCGCCCCGGCCGCTGGCGAGGCGCCGTCTGGAGCCCTCAGAGCTTGAAGTCGTAGTCGATCGTCAGCGGCGCATGGTCGCTGAACTTCTGGTCCTTGTAGATGGACTCGCGCCGGGCCAGGGCGGCGAGCTGGGGCGTGGCGAAGTGGTAGTCCAGGCGCCAGCCCACGTTCTTGGCATAGGCCTGGCCGCGGTTGCTCCACCATGTGTAGCAGGCGTCCGTGGTGTCGGGCTGCAGCTGGCGGTAGACGTCCACCAGGCCGCCCTGGGCCGGATCGATCAGCTGGGTCACCCAGGCGCGTTCCTCGGGCAGGAAGCCGCTGTTCTTGAGGTTGCCCTTCCAGTTCTTGAGGTCGGCTTCCTTGTGGGCGATGTTGATGTCGCCGACGAGGATGAACTCGCGCTGCCCCTTCAGCGCCATCAGGTGCGGGTAGATGGCCGCGAGGAAGCGGAACTTGGCCTGCTGGCGGTCCTCGCCGCTGGAGCCGCTGGGGAAGTAGCAGCTGATCAGGCTCAGCTTGCGGCCGGGCTTGTCGAAGCGCTTCTCGATGTAGCGGCCTTCGTCGTCGAATTCGTGGACGCCGATGCCGGTGATGATGTCGCTGGGCTCGTCGCGGGTGTAGAGGCCCACGCCGGAGTAGCCCTTCTTCTGGGCGTAGTGGAAATGGCCCTTGAGGCCGCCCGGGCTGCAGAAGATCTGGTCGACATGCTCATGCTGGGCCTTCACCTCCTGCACGCCGACCGCGTCGGCCTGCTGCTGGGGCAGCCAGTCGAAGAAGCCCTTGGTGGCGGCGGAGCGGATGCCATTGAGATTGGCGGTGATGAAGCGCACGGTCGATACCTCGGCTGAGACGGAGAGGCGCCAGTATCGCAGTGAGGCGGTGATGAACTGGTCTGATGTCGGTCCGCAACAGCCTCGCACCAGGGCAGTGCAAGCGAGCCAGGAAAGGTGACGCACGCGGCGCAGACTTGCTAGATTCTCGGCACCCGATCGGCAAACGTTTGCCCATCCATTCCGTCACGCCGTCCGCTCAGGCACGGCCCCCGGGGCCCGCCAGCCCTGCGAGGGGCACCCAGCCGGGACGGCCATCGTTCTAGGAGTCCCACGATGAACCGCAAGCCCCTCATCCAACGCGCGCCCCTGGCGCTGGCCGTGACCCTGGCTCTGCAGGCCCTGGCGGGCAGCGCGGCCCAGGCGCAGGAGGCGCCCAAGGCCGAGGCCGCCCGTCCCCAGACCAACCAACTGGAGGCCGTGGTGATCACCGCCGAGCGCCGGGTGGAGAACATCAAGGACGTGCCCAACGCGGTCTCGGCCATCAGCGGCGAGAAGCTGGACGTCATCAATTCCAGCGGCCAGGACATCCGCGCCCTGTCAGGCCGTGTGCCCAGCCTGAACATCGAGTCCTCCTTCGGCCGGGCCTTCCCGCGCTTCTACCTGCGCGGCTACGGCAACACCGACTTCCGCCTCAACGCCTCGCAGCCCGTCTCGCTGATCTACGACGAGGTGGTGCAGGAGAACCCCATCCTCAAGGGCTTCCCGGCCTTCGACGTGAAGAACGTGGAAGTGCTGGCCGGCCCCCAGGGCACCCTGTTCGGCCGCAACACGCCGGCCGGCGTGGTGAAGTTCGAGTCGGTCAAGCCGTCCAAGCGCCAGGACGCCTATTTCAACGCCTCCTTCGGCAGCCAGGGCATGGTGAACCTGGAAGGCGCAGCCAACCTGCCGGTGGGCGGGGACTGGGCCGTGCGCATTTCGGCCCAGAACCAGCACCGTGGCAACTGGGTCAAGAACGAGCTGCCCAATGCCAAGACGCCCGACACCGAGGGCTATGACGACCGCGCCGTGCGCATCCAGGCGCTCTATGAGGCCAACCAGGCTTTCAGCGCCCTGTTCAACGTGCACAACCGCGAGCTCAAGGGCAGTCCGCGCCTGTTCCGCGGCTCTGTCATCAAGCCCGGGACCAATGAGCTGGTCGATGGTTTCGACCCGGCCAAGATGGTCATCGACGGGACCAACGAGCAGCGCCTGCACAGCACCGGCGCCAGCCTGCGCCTGAAGTGGGCCCTGGACGGCGTGACCCTGCACTCCATCAGTGCCATCGAGACCGTGCAGCCCTTCAGCCGGGGCGATGTGGACGGCGGCTATCGCTATCACAACCCCTTCTCGGGCGACCCCAAGACGCCGCCCTATCCCACCCAGGGCGAAGCGACCTGGCAGATGGACACCTCGGACGCCCTGATGGGTCACCGCCAGCTGACGCAGGAATTCCGCCTGGAGTCGCAGGCAGCCGGCCCGATGCGCTGGCAGGGCGGTCTCTACCTCTTCGACGAGAAGTACACGATGCGCAGCGTGGACTACACGGCGGCCAAGCCGGCCGACAGCATCGTGGACACCCGCCAGACCAACAAGGCCTGGGCCCTGTTCGGCTCGGTCAACTACGAGCTGCGCCCCGATCTCAAGCTGCGCGGCGGCCTGCGCTACACCCAGGACAAGAAGGACCTGAACACCGTTGGCAAGGTCAACGACGGCGCCGGCACCAGCGCCAGCACCGACGACCACAAGGTCAGCTGGGATGCCTCCGGCACCTATGCCCTGGACAAGCAGACCAACCTCTACGCACGCGTCGCCACCGGTTTCCGTGCCGCCTCCATCTACCCGGCCAGCGGCTTCGGCACGCAGAGCAAGGCGCGCCCCGAAACCGTCACCTCCTACGAGGCCGGCGTGAAGAGCGAGTTCTGGAACCGCCGCGCCCGCCTGTCTGCCAATGTCTTCGCCTACACGGTGAAGGATCAACAGCTGACCGCCGTGGGCGGCTCGGGCAACTTCAACACGCTGCTCAACGCCAGCAAGGGCGAGGGCCAGGGCTTCGAGCTCAACCTTGACCTGATTCCGGTGGATCGCCTGATGCTCACGATGGGCCTCAGCTACAACGACACCAAGATCAAGGACCCCACGCTCTATGCCACCCGCCCGGGCAGCAATCCCGTGATGGTGGGCACGCCCGATGCCAGCGGCCGCTACAGCCTCTACAACAACCCGCTGCCCAACGCGCCGAAGTGGATCGCCAACCTGACGGCCCGCTACTCGATCCCGACGGCCGAGGGCAACGAGTACTTCATCTACACCGACTGGGCCTACCGCTCCAAGGTCAATTTCTTCCTGTACGAGGCCAAGGAATTCACCGGCAAGGCCCTGCTGGAAGGCGGCCTGCGCGCGGGCTATGTCTGGGGCGACGGCAAGTACGAGGTGGCCGGCTTCGTGCGCAACCTGACCAACAAGGTTGTCGTCAACGGTGCCATCGACTTCGACAACCTGACCGGCTTCATCAACGACCCGCGCACCTACGGCATCCAGTTCAAGGCCCTCTTCTGAGCCCTGGCTGATCCCCGCCCCGGTGGCCCGCAAGGCCCGTCACCCCCCTTGTTTCACGGGGCGGGGTGGCGGGCCTTTGCATGCCGGCTCAATACAATGCGGGCCACCTCGAGACCCGCATCACCTGCCCATGACCACCACCTCCACGCCCCTTGCCCAGGAATTCGTTGCCTTTGCCGTGGAGGCGGGCGTGCTGCGCTTTGGCGAGTTCAAGACCAAGGCCGGCCGCCTGAGCCCCTACTTCTTCAATGCCGGGCTCTTCAACGACGGCGCCAAGCTGGGCCGCCTGGCCGAGTTCTACGCCAAGACGCTGCTGGCCTCGGGCATCGAGTTCGACATGATCTTCGGCCCGGCCTACAAGGGCATCACCCTGGCCGCCGCCGTCTCGGTGGAGCTGGCCCGCCTGGGCCACAACAAGCCCTTTGCCTACAACCGCAAGGAAGCCAAGGACCATGGCGAGGGCGGCACCCTTGTCGGCGCACCGGTGCAGGGCCGGGTGCTGATCATCGACGACGTGATCTCCGCCGGCACCTCGGTGCGCGAGTCCATCGCCATGATCCAGGCCGCGGGCGCGACGCCCTGCGGCGTCTCGATCGCCCTGGACCGCCAGGAGAAGGCGGCCGAGAACGGCGTCGAGCAGCCCTGGTCGGCAGTGCAGTATGTCAACCGCCAGCTGCAATTGCCCGTGAGTGCCATTGCCGGGCTGTCCGACTTGCTGCAGTATCTGCACCACAACAGCTCGGCGGACATCGCCGCCCATGCGGCGGCTGTCCAGGCCTATCGAGATCGCTACGGAGTCTGATGCCACTTCCGCGCCGCCCCATGTTCTCGCGCCAGTCCCTGGGCCTGTCCCTGCGTCCGTCGCTGCCGCTGCTGGCTGCCTTGCTGGGCCTGCTGGGGACAGGTCTTGCCCAGGCCCAGAGCAAGCCCATCTACAGCTGCGTGGCGCCGGACGGCCGCAAGCTGACCTCGGACCGCCCCATCCCCGAATGCGCCACCCGGGAGCAGAAGCTGCACAACCCGGACGGCTCAGTGAAGTCCGTGCTGCCGCCCGCCATGTCCATGGAGGAGAAGGCGGCGTATGAGCTGCGGGAGCGCAAGCTGGCCGCGGAGCGCGCGGCTCAGCAGGACGCGATCCGTCGCGACCGCAACCTCATGATCCGCTACCGCAACGAGTCCGCCCACCGCGAGGCCCGGGAGTCGGCGCTGGACGACATCAACAAGGCCATGCAGGTCTCGGAGCGCCGCATCAAGGAGCTGGCCGCCGAGCGCAAGCCCCTGCTGGAAGAGGCGGAGTTCTACAAGGGCAAGCCCATGCCCGGCAAGCTCCGGCAGCAGCTGGATGCCAACGAGGTCTCGGTGGAGGCGCAGCGCGTGCTGATCGAGAACCAGAAGGCCGAGCTGGTGCGGGTCAACAAGGTCTTCGACCTCGAGCTGCAGCGCCTGAAGAAGCTGTGGGGCGGCGCCCCGCCGGGCAGCCTCGACGGCCCGGCTGCGCCCGCCGCCTCCCAGCCGAGCAGTTCGCCGCAGCCCGCCTCGGGCAGCAGCCGCTGAGAGGCCGCGTCCAGGGCCTGCCTGCCGGCCCCTCAATGACAAAGGCCGCTGTCTCCAGCGGCCTTTCTGCATGGCGCGGACCGGTCCTCAGCCGCCCAGCTTCTTCTTCAGCAGCTCATTGACCAGGGCCGGGTTGGCCTTGCCCTTGGTGGCCTTCATGGCCTGGCCCACGAGGGCGTTGAAGGCCTTGTCCTTGCCGGCGCGGAACTCGTCCACCGACTTCTGGTTGGCGGCCAGGACGTCGTCGAGGATGCGCTCGATCTCGCCGGTGTCGTTGGACTGCTTCAGGTCCTTGGCGGCGATGATGGCGTCCACGTCCGCACCTTCGCCGGCCCAGAGGGCGTCGAAGACCTGCTTGGCGGAGTTGTTGGAGATGGTGCCATCGGCAATGCGGGCGATCAGCTTCGCCAGCAGGTCGGCCTTCACCGGCGCGGCGTCGATCTCCAGCCCATCGCTGTTCAGCCGCTTGCTGATCTCGCCCATCACCCAGTTCGCCACCAGCTTGGGCGCCGCGCCCGCGGCCTTGGCAGCCTCGTAGTAGCGGGCCGTCTTCAGGCTCTGGGTCATCATGCTGGCGTCGTACTCGGGCAGGCCGTCCGCCTCGATGAAGCGCTTGGCCATCACGCCAGGCAGCTCGGGCATTTCGCCGCGCACCTTCTCCACCCATTCCTGCGCGATCACCAGCGGCGGCAGATCGGGGTCGGGGAAGTAGCGGTAGTCGGCCGAGTCTTCCTTGGAGCGCATGGCGCGGGTCTCGCCGGTGTCCGGGTTGTAGAGCACCGTGGCCTGCTGGATCTTGAGGCCGTCCTCGATCTGGTCGATCTGCCAGTTCACCTCGTAGTTCACCGCGTCCACGAGGAAGCGGAAGCTGTTGAGGTTCTTGATCTCGCGGCGCGTGCCATAGGGCTCGCCGGGCTTGCGGACCGAGACGTTGACGTCGCAGCGGAAGGAGCCTTCCTGCATGTTGCCGTCGCAGATGCCCAGCCACATCACCAGTGCGTGCAGGGTCTTGGCGTACTCGGCCGCCTCGGCGGCGGAGCGCATGTCGGGCTCGGAGACGATCTCCAGCAGCGGCGTGCCGGCGCGGTTCAGGTCGATGCCGGACTGGCCGTGGTAGTCCTCGTGCAGACTCTTGCCGGCGTCTTCCTCCAGGTGGGCGCGGGTGAGGTTCACGACCTTCTTCTCGTCCCCGACGAAGAACTCCACCGTGCCGCCCTGCACCACCGGGATCTCGAACTGGGAGATCTGGTAGCCCTTGGGCAGGTCCGGGTAGAAGTAGTTCTTGCGGGCGAAGATGGACAGCGGCGCCACCTTGGCGCCCACGGCCAGGCCGAAGCGGATGGCACGGTCCACTGCAGCGCGGTTGAGCACCGGCAGGGTGCCGGGCAGGGCCAGGTCCACGGGCGAGGCCTGGGTGTTGGGCTCGGCGCCGAAGGCGGTCGAGGACCCGCTGAAGATCTTGGACTGGGTGGACAGCTGGACGTGGTTCTCCAGGCCGATCACCACCTCGTAGCCGCGCACCAGCTTGCTGTTGGGCTTGTTCATGCTCAGATTCCGTTCGGGGCACGGGTGTGCCAGTCGGTGGCCTGCTGCAGGGCGTGCGCGGTGTGCAGCAGCTGCCCTTCCTTGAAGTAGTTGCCGATCAGCTGCAGGCCGACGGGCATGCCGGCCTCGCCGAAGCCCACCGGCACGCTCATGCCCGGCAGGCCGGCCAGCGAGCCGGGCAGCGTGAAGATGTCGGCCAGGTAGGCCTTGACCGGATCCTCCGCACCCTCGCCTGCCTTCCAGGCCACGCTGGGGGCGACCGGGCCGGCGATGACGTCGCAGTGCTGGAAGGCCTGCTGGAAGTCGTCGGCAATCATGCGGCGCAGCTTCTGGGCCTGCAGGTAGTAGGCGTCGTAGTAGCCGTGGCTCAGCACATAGGTGCCGATCATGATGCGGCGCTTGACCTCGGGGCCGAAGCCTTCGGCACGGGTCTTCTTGTACATGTCCAGAAGATCCGTGTAGTTGGCTGCGCGATGGCCGAACTTCACGCCATCAAAGCGGCTTAGGTTCGAGCTGGCCTCGGCCGGGGCGATGATGTAGTAGACCGGGATGGCCAGCTCCGTGCGGGGCAGGCTCACCTCCACGAGCGTGGCGCCCAGCTTCTCCAGCTCAGCCAGGCCCTGGCGCACGGCGCTGTTGACGTCGGCGGACAGCGCGGCGGGGAAGAACTCACGAGGCAGGCCGATGCGCAGGCCCTTCAGCGGCTGTGCGGCCGTGGCGCCTTCGCGGGGGGCCAGCATCTGCGCATGGAAGTCCTGCGGGGGCTGGTTGATGCTGGTGGCGTCGCGCTCGTCAAAGCCGCTCATGGCGGACAGCAGCAGGGCGCAGTCCTCGGCCGAGCGGGCCATGGGGCCGGCCTGGTCCAGGCTGGAGGCGAAGGCGATCATCCCGTAGCGCGAGCACACGCCATACGTCGGCTTGATGCCGGTGATGCCGGTGAAGCTGGCCGGCTGGCGGATCGAGCCGCCGGTGTCGGTGCCGGTGGTGGCGGGCACCAGGCGGGCCGCCACGGCCACGGCCGAGCCGCCCGAGGAGCCGCCGGGCACGCGGCTGCGGTCCCAGGGGTTGTGGGCCGGGCCGAAGGCGCTGTTCTCGTTGGCCGAGCCCATGGCGAACTCGTCGCAGTTGAGCTTGCCCAGCGAGAAGGTGCCGGCCGCGTTCAGGCGGGCCACGACGGTGGCGTCAAAGGGGCTGCGGTAGCCGGCCAGGATCTTGGAGCCGGCCGTGGTGGGCATGTCCGCGGTGACGTAGATGTCCTTGTGCGCCAGCGGGATGCCCAGCAGGGGGCTGGCCTCGCCGGCAGCCAGGCGGCGGTCGGCCTCGGCCGCATGGGCCAGGGCGCCGTCGGCGTCCACATGGAGGAAGGCGCCCAGTTGCGACGCGGCGGTAACCCGTGCAAGAAGGTGTTGGGTCAGCTCGGTGGCGGAGAAGGCCTTGGCGCGCAGGCCCTGGCCGAGCTCGGCCACGCCCATTTCGTGGAGAGACTTCATTCGATGACCTTGGGGACCAGGAAGAGGCCGTCCTCGACGGCGGGGGCGCTTCGCTGGTTGAGCTCGCGCTGGTTGCTCTCGGTGACCGCGTCCTCGCGCAGGCGCAATTGCACGTCCTGCACGGCGGAAAGCGGCGTGTAGAGCGGCTCGACACCGCTGGTGTCCACCGCGCTCATCTGCTCGACGATGGAGAAAAAGCCATTGAGCTGGCCGAGCAAGGCGCCTTGCTCCGCATCGGAAAGTTCGAGGCGGGCGAGGTTGGCGATGCGGCTCACGTCATCCTGGGTCAGGGCCATGGGCGAGTCCGGGTCGGTTGGAGGTCCTGGGCATCGCGTCGATGCTCGATGAAAACTCGGCGTCGGGCGCGATGCATTGCCGCTTACAGACTGCAAAAACAGGGGCTGTCAGGGGCTAGTCAGGGGTCTAAACAAAGGGGTGATCGGGTATTATCTCCGCTTATCTCCATGGTAACGGGGCTGCAGGCCGCCAAGGCACCGGCAGCCTCGTTGCACATGGTGCGAACACCCCCGTGCAGCCCTGGTGTCACCGCCTCGGCTGCATTCGTTTGACGCCCGCCGCCCCTCCCGAGGCCCATCCTGAGAATTGCCAGTGCCGAGCCCGCGTGATCCCTGCCGCCGCCCGGCCTGAAGCCCCAGCCCCACACCATGTTTTCGTCCCTGCGCCGCTACTTCTCCACCGACCTGGCCATCGACCTCGGCACCGCCAACACGCTGATCTATGTGCGTGGCAAGGGCATCGTGCTGGATGAACCCTCCGTCGTCGCCATCCGCCACGAAGGCGGCTCCAGCGGCAAGAAGACCATCCAGGCCGTCGGCCGCGAGGCCAAGGCCATGCTGGGCAAGGTGCCCGGCAACATCGAGGCCATTCGCCCGATGAAGGACGGCGTGATCGCCGACTTCGTGATCACCGAGCAGATGATCAAGCAGTTCATCAAGATGGTGCACGACACCAAGCTGCTGCGCCCCTCGCCCTGCATCATCATCTGCGTGCCCTGCGGCTCGACCCAGGTCGAGAAGCGCGCCATCCGTGACGCCGCCCTGGGTGCCGGCGCCTCGCGCGTGGAACTGATCGAGGAACCCATGGCCGCCGCCATCGGCGCCGGTCTGCCGGTCTCCGAAGCCTCGGGCTCCATGGTCATCGACATCGGCGGCGGCACCACCGAGGTCGGCGTGATCTCGCTGGGCGGCATGGTCTACAAGGGCTCGGTGCGCGTTGGCGGCGACAAGTTCGACGAAGCCATCATCAACTACATCCGCCGCAACTACGGCATGCTGATCGGCGAGCCCACCGCCGAGGCGATCAAGAAGCAGATCGGCTCCGCCTTCCCCGGCTCCGAGGTGAAGGAGATGGAAGTGAAGGGCCGCAACCTCAGCGAGGGCGTGCCGCGCAGCTTCACCATCTCGTCCAACGAGATCCTGGAAGCCCTGACCGACCCGCTGAACCAGATCGTGTCCGCCGTGAAGAACGCGCTGGAGCAGACCCCGCCCGAGCTGGGTGCCGACATCGCCGAGCGCGGCATGATGCTGACCGGCGGCGGCGCCCTGCTGCGTGACCTGGACCGCCTGCTGGCCGAGGAAACCGGCCTGCCTGTGCTGGTGGCCGAGGACCCGCTGACCTGCGTGGTGCGCGGTTGCGGCATGGCGCTGGAGCACATGGAACGCCTCGGCTCCATCTTCGCTTCCGAGTGAGGCCTGCTGCGCGGCCGCCATGCGTCGTTGGGCGGTGCTCGGGATCCTCACGTACCTCCAGTACGCTCCGGTCCCTGCGCTCCGTCCGCCTAGCCTGGCGCCCGCTCGCGACGGCCCGATACACCGTGATGGCCTGACCAACTAGTTCGCAAGCCATGCCCTTCGGCACCCTGGAGCGCAATGCGCCGCCGCTGTTCCGCCAAGGCCCCTCGGCCTTGACGCGGCTGCTGCTGTGCGCGGCCTTCGCCATTTTCCTGATGGTGCTGGATGCCCGCTTCAAGGTGGCGCAGCCGGCGCGCACGGCCGTGGCCCTGGTGCTCAACCCGGCGCAGCGCCTGTTGCTGTCGCCCGTCGATGCCTGGGAGAACCTGGGCGACTACCTCCGTGGCATGGAGAAGGCCATGGCTGCCGAGGACCTGGCGCGGCGCCAGCTCGTGGCGCAGGCCGAGCGCCTGTCGCGCGCCCAGCAGCTGCAGGCCGAGAACCAGCGCCTGCGCGAGCTGCTCAAGATGCAGCAGGCTCAGTCCGTGAGCGCGGTCGCGGCCGAGGTGCTTTATGAGGCACCGGATCCCTACTCCCGCCGCGTCAGCATCGACCGCGGCAGCCAGCACGGCGTGCACCTCAGCTCGCCGGTGATCACCGAGGCCGGCGTGCTGGGCCAGGTGACGCGGGTCTACACCTTCTCGTCCGAGGTGACCCTCATCACCGACAAGGACGCCGCCATCCCCGTGCTCAACACCCGCACCCAGCAGCGCGGCGTGGCCTTCGGCGGCGAACGCGGCCTGGAGCTGCGCTTCACCGCTGCCAATGCCGACATCCAGGCGGGCGATGTGCTCTCCACCTCGGGCCTGGACGGCATCTACCCCCCGGGCCTGCCGGTGGCCAAGGTGGCCCAGGTGGAACGCCGCGGCGACACCAGCTTCGCCCGCGTGAGCCTGCAGGCCACCGTGCCCGTGGACAGCGTGCGCCATGTGCTGGTGCTGGCCCCGCTGGCCGTGCATGAGGCTGCCCGCGCCGAGGCCGCCGAGGCCGCCAGCAAGGAAGCGCAGGCCCTGGCCGAGCGCAAGGCCCAGGCCAAGGCCGATGCCAAGCTGCGGGCCGCCGAGCTGAAGGCGGCGAAGGAGGCTGCCAAGGAAGCGAGCAAGGACAGCAAGGGAGGGAGCCCGCGATGATCATGCCGCGCGCCGCCAGCCAGCTGCTGCTGCCGGCCAACCCCCTCTTCATCGCCTTCAGCCTGCTGCTGGCCCTGATGCTGGACATGGTGCCCCTGGGCCGCCAGCCGGCCATGCCGGACTTCCTGTCCATCGTGCTGGTGTTCTGGAACGTGCACCAGCCGCGCCGGGTCAACGTCGGCTGGGCCTTCCTCTTCGGCCTGCTGGTGGACGTGCACCACGGCGCCCTGCTGGGCCAGCACGCCCTGGCCTACAGCGGCCTGAGCTTCGGCGCCGTCGCGCTCCACCGCCGCCTGCCCTGGTTCACGCGCTGGGGTCAGGCCTTGCATGTGCTGCCGCTGTTCGCGCTGGCCCATGCGGTGTCTCTGGTGGTGCGCCTGGCCGTGGGCGGCATGTGGCCGGGCTGGCCGTTGCTGCTGGCGCCTTTCTTCGAGGCCCTGCTGTGGCCCCTGGCCAGCTGGATCCTGCTGGCGCCGCAGCGCCGTCCGCCCGACCGCGACGAGCACCGCCCGCTGTGAGGCGGGGCCCTCTGCCTCCATGACCCAGCTGCACAACATCCACCAGGAGCAGGCGCGCTTTCGCGTGCGGGTGCTGGCGGCCGCCGGTTTCGTGCTGTTCTGCTTCGGCCTGCTGGCCGCGCGCCTGGTCTACCTGCAGGTGATGCAGCATGAGACCCTGCTGGAGCGCGCCGAGTCCAACCGTGTGACCGTGGTGCCCATCGTGCCCAACCGCGGCCTCATCGTGGACCGCAATGGCGTGGTGCTGGCCAGCAACTACTCGGCCTACACGCTGGAGATCACGCCCTCCAAGGTGGTCGACCTGGACGCCACCATCAACGAGCTGGCCGAGGTGGTGGAGATCCAGGGCCGCGACCGCAAACGCTTCAAGCGCCTGATGGAGGAGAGCAAGAACTTCGAGTCCCTGCCCATCCGCACCAAGCTGACGGACGCCGAGGTGGCGCGCTTCGCCGCCCAGCGTTTCCGCTTCCCCGGCGTGGACATCAAGGCGCGACTCTTCCGCAGCTACCCGCTGGGCGAGGTGGGCAGCCACCTGATCGGCTACATCGGCCGCATCAACCAGGCCGAGAAGAAGGCCATGGAGGAGTGGGCGGACGAGGACGTCGCCAACTACCGCGGCACCGAGTACATCGGCAAGCTGGGCCTGGAGCAGTACTACGAGCGCGAGCTGCACGGCCAGACCGGCTTCGAGCAGATGGAGACCAGCGCCGCCGGCCGCGCCGTGCGCCGGCTGCGCCACCAGCCGCCCACGCCGGGCAATACGCTGAAGCTGTCCATCGACATCCGTCTGCAGGCGCTGGTGGAGGAGCTGTTCAAGGACCGCCGCGGTGCCCTGGTGGCCATCGACCCCCGCAACGGTGAGGTCCTGGCCTTCGTCTCCAAGCCGACCTTCGACCCCAACCTCTTCGTCGACGGCATCGACGCCGACAGCTGGACCGCGCTCAACGAGGACATCGACAAGCCCCTGCTCAACCGTGCCCTGCGCGGCACCTACCCGCCGGGCTCCACCTTCAAGCCCCTGATGGCCATGGCCGCGCTCAACAGCGGCAAGCGCGCCGCGAGCACGGTGATCATGGACAACCTGACCTACAGCTTCGGCGGCCGCACGTTCGGCAGCCCGGAGACCGATCGCCCCGGCCCCAAGGACATGCGCCTGGCCATCGTCAGCTCCTCCAACGTCTACTTCTACAGCCTGGCCAACGAGATGGGCGTGGACCTGATCCACGATCAGCTGGAGCCCTTCGGCCTGGGCCGCAAGACCGGCATCGACTTGGCTGGCGAGGTGACGGGCGACCTGCCTTCGCAGGAGTGGAAGCGCAAGAAGTTCCGCAAGGCCGAGCAGCAGAAGTGGTACGCCGGCGAGACCATCTCGCTGGGCATCGGCCAGGGTTACAACAACTTCACCATGCTGCAGATGGCCACGGCCTACGCCACGCTCTCCACCGGCGGCCAGCGCTTCAAGCCCCGGCTGGTGCGCGAGATCGAGGATGTGGTCCAGCACCAGGGCCGGCTCATCGCCAGCGAGGCCCTGGACCCGATCCCCCTCAAGCCCGAGCAGGTGGACGTGATCCGCAATGCCATGAACGGCGTGACGCTGGAGGGCACCTCGCGCCAGGTCTTCATGGGCGCGCCCTACCAGAGCGGCGGCAAGACCGGCACCGCGCAGGCCGTGGGCCTGAAGGCCGGCGAGAAGTACAGCAGCATCAAGACCGACGAGCACAAGCGCGACCACTCGCTCTACGTCGCCTTCGCGCCGGTGGACAAGCCCACCATCGCCCTGGCCGTGATCGTTGAGAACGCGGGCTGGGGCTCGGGCGCCGCCGCGCCCATCGCACGGCGCGTGTTCGACTACGCCCTGCTGGGCCAGTACCCCAGCGAGGAAGACATCGCCCAGACGCAGCAGGGCAAGACCATGGCCCCGATCGGCACGCCACGCAAGGCCAGCGAGGTGCCCCTGCCCGGCCAGCCGGTGCTGGTGCCGCTGGCGGCCAGTGCGGCGCTCCCGGCCTCCGTGCCGGCCGCGGCCTCCATGCCCCTGTCGACGCCGAGCCGCGGAGGAGCGCCCGCCTCGGCGCCCGCGACGCTGCCCGCCCGCCCGGCCACCTCGGCCGCCGCCACCGCCAGCGGAGCCCGCCCATGAACAACAGCTTCAGCCTGCGAGCCCTGCGCGACCGCATCCGCCCCTGGACCGAAGGCCTGGACTGGCCCTTGCTGCTGGCGGTCTTCTGGCTGATGGGCCTGGGCCTCTTCTGCATGTACTCGGCCGGCTACGACCACGGCACGCGTTTCGTCGACCATGCCCGCAACACGCTGCTGTGCCTGGGCGTCATGCTGGTCATGGCCCAGGTGCCGCCGCAGCGCCTGATCAAGATCGCCGTGCCGCTGTACAGCGTCGGCCTGCTGCTGCTGCTGGCCACGGCCCTGTTCGGCGTGACCAAGAAGGGCGCGACGCGCTGGCTCAACGTGGGCATCACCCAGATCCAGCCCTCCGAGATCCTCAAGATCGCGATGCCGCTGATGCTGGCCTGGTGGTTCCAGAAGCGCGAGGGCCAGTTGCGCCTGCCGGACTTTGCCGCTGCCTTCGTGCTGCTGGCCGTGCCCGTGGGCCTGATCGCCAAGCAGCCGGACCTGGGCACCGCCCTGCTGGTGCTGGCCGCCGGGCTCTACGTGATCTTTTTCGCCGGCCTGTCCTGGAAGCTGATCCTGCCGGTGATGGTGGCCGGCGGCATCGGCATCGCCGCCCTGGTGATGAGCGAGGAGCAGATCTGCCAGCCCGACGTCACCTGGCCCGTGCTGCGCGAGTACCAGAAGCACCGCGTCTGCACGCTGCTGGATCCCAGCAAGGACCCGCTGGGCAAGGGCTTCCACATCATCCAGGGCGAGATCGCCATCGGCTCCGGCGGCGTCACGGGCAAGGGCTTCATGAAGGGGACGCAGACCCACCTGGAGTTCATCCCCGAGCGGACCACCGATTTCATCTTCGCAGCCTATGGCGAGGAGTTCGGCCTGATCGGCGCGGCGGCCCTGCTGCTGGGCTTCACCGCGTTGATCCTGCGCGGCCTGGTCATCGCCTTCGAGGCGCCCACGCTGTTCGGCCGGCTCATGGCCGGCGCGGTGACGCTGTCCTTCTTCACCTATGTGTTCGTGAACATGGGCATGGTCAGCGGCATCCTGCCCGTGGTGGGGGTGCCCCTGCCCTTCATCTCCTATGGCGGCACGGCCATGGTGATGCTGGGCCTGAGCCTGGGCATTCTCCTGAGCATCGCCAAGTCCAAGCGCTACAAGCGGCACTGAGGTCGTGGCCGCCGCGGCACCCGCGGAGCTTCAGCCGCGGGCGGCTTCGGCGTCGTCCGGCCCGGCCCCGGCCTCGGGCTCGGCCACCGGATGGGCATGGAAGCGGATGGTGAAGCGCGCGCCCGGGCCCATGCCGTCGGGCTCGACGAAGCCGGGGCGCCGCGGGCGGGCGTCGTCCAGCGTGAGCTCGGCCTCGTGCTGCTGCGCGATCTCCCGCACGATGGCCAGGCCCAGGCCCGAGCCGTCCACATTCGTTCCCAGGGCCCGGTAGAAGGGCTGGAAGACCTGCTCGCGCTCCGCCTCGGCGATGCCGGGCCCGGAGTCCTCCACCTGCAGCACGCAGACCTGGCCGAAGGGATCCTCGACGATGCGCACGGTGATGGTGCCGCCGGCCGGCGTGTAGAGCAGGGCGTTGTCGACCAGGTTGCGGATCAGCTCGCGGATCAGGATGGGGTGGCCCAGGATGCGCAGGCCGCTGTGCTCGTCATCGGGTCCCTCGTAGCCCAGGTCCAGGCGCTTGTCGAGGGCGCGGGGGACGAAGTCGCGCACCGTCTCCATCGCGATCTCGGGCAGGTTGATCTCGGAGCGGCGCGCCGCGTGCTCCTGGTCCTCGGCGCGGGCCATGGCCAGCAGCTGGTTGACCATATGGGCCGCGCGCTGGCTGGACAGGGCGATCTGCTGCAGCGAGCGCTTGAGCTCCTGTGGCGAGCTGCGACCTTCGTCGATCTCGCGCTGGGCGAACTCTGCCTGCGTGCGCAGGCCCGCCAGCGGCGTCTTGAGCTGGTGGGCCGCGTCGGCCAGGAAGTGCTTCTGCGTGCTCAGCGACTGGTCCAGGCGCTGCAGCAGGTCGTTGATGGCGTGCACCAGGGGCGCCACCTCGTCGGGGATGCGGCGCTCGTCGATGGGGCTGAGGTCCGAGCTGTCACGCGAGCGGATGCGCCGCTGCAGCTCGTTGAGCGGCGCGATGCCTCGGGCCAGCGCCAGCCACACTAGCAGCACGGCCAGGGGCAGGATCACGAACTGCGGCAGGATCACGCCCTTGATGATCTCGTTGGTGAGCCGGGAACGCTTGCCCAGGGTCTCGGCCACCTGCACCAGCATCTGCCCCTTGGCGTTGCCCTCCGGCGTCACCCACAGATAGGCCACGCGCACGCTTTCGTTGCTGACCTCGTCGTCGCGGAAGCGCAGCTCCCAGGGCACGACGGCTTCGTCGGGATTGGGCGCGGGGAGTTCCTTGTCGCCGCTGAGGAACTCGCCGCGCGTTCCCTGGACCAGGTAGTAGACGGTGTCGGACTCATCGGCCCGCAGCAGGGCCGCGGCCTCGGGTGAGAGCGCGTAGCGCGAGCGTGCGTTGGCCGCTGCCTGGCTGCGCGGTTCCGCGGCCACCTGCAGGCCCAGGGAGCGGGCCATCTCCCCCAGCTCGCGGTCGTAGGGCTTGCTGGCGATGCCCTGAGCGACCAGCCAGGTCAGGGCAACGCTGATGGGCCAGATGACCAGCAGAGGGGCGAGCATCCAGTCCAGGATCTCGCCGAACAGGGAGCGTTGACCGCTGTCAGCTGCCATCAGGCCGGGCTCGGCAGGACAAAGGCAAGACCTGACCCCGTGGGGCGTTCAGGGTCCTGGCGAAGCTGCAGCGCATTCAGCCGGGGATCTTTTCCAGGCAGTAGCCCAGGCCGCGCACGGTGGCGATGCGGATGGGCCCCTGCTCGATCTTCTTGCGCAGGCGGTGGATGTAGACCTCGATGGCGTTGTTGCTGACTTCCTCGCCCCACTCGCACAGCCGCTCCACCAGCTGGTCCTTGCTGACCAGGCGGCCGGCGCGCTGCAGCAGCACCTCCAGCAGCGAGAGTTCGCGGGCCGAGAGCTCGACCATCTGCTCGTTGATGTAGGCCACGCGGCCGGTGGCATCGAAGGACAGCGGGCCGTGCTTGATGATGCTGGACGCCGTGCCCAGGCCCCGGCGGGTGAGGGCGCGCACGCGGGCCTCCAGTTCCTGCAGCGAGAAGGGCTTGGCCATGTAGTCATCGGCGCCCAGGTCCAGGCCCTTGACGCGCTGCTCGACGCTGTCGGCCGCGGTGAGGATCAGCACCGGCATGGTCGCGCCCCGGGCGCGCAGCTTGCGCAGCACCTCCAGGCCATGCAGCCGGGGCAGGCCCAGGTCGAGGATCACCAGGTCGAATTCATGGGAGGCCAGGGCCGCATCGGCTTCGGTGCCGGTCGAGACCTGGTCCACCGCATAGCCGCTGGAGCGCAGGGCGCGCAGCAGGCCATCGGCCAGCACTTGGTCATCTTCCGCGATCAGGATGCGCATCGGTGTCTCCTTGGCCTTTGTCGCCCGGATGGCAAGGGCGACAGCTTTCCCCCATTCTAGGGACTGAAATCGGTTGCGCACTCCTGCCAGCGCGTGTCAGCAGCCTGTGGCACAACTACTGTACAAACATACAGATTCGGCCATAATGCGTGCACTCACAGGAGCAATCAATGGACGCCCCCGCCAAGACTGTCAACACCGAAAAAGCCAAGGCCCTGCAGGCCGCCCTCGCCCAGATCGAAAAGCAGTTTGGCAAGGGCTCCATCATGCGCCTCGGCGAGGGCGAGAAGATCGAGGACATCCAGGTCGTCTCCACCGGCTCCCTGGGCCTGGACATCGCCCTGGGCGTCGGCGGGCTGCCGCGCGGCCGGGTGATCGAGATCTACGGCCCGGAGTCCTCCGGCAAGACCACCCTGACCCTGCAGGTCATCGCCGAGATGCAGAAGCTCAGCGGCGTCTGCGCCTTCATCGACGCCGAGCACGCTCTGGACGTGCAGTACGCCCAGAAGCTGGGCGTGAACCTGCAGGACCTGCTGATCAGCCAGCCTGACACCGGCGAGCAGGCCCTGGAGATCGTGGACGCCCTGGTGCGTTCGGGCTCCGTCGACCTGATCATCGTGGACTCGGTCGCCGCCCTGACCCCCAAGGCCGAACTCGAAGGCGAGATGGGCGACGCCCTGCCCGGCCTGCAGGCTCGCCTGATGAGCCAGGCCCTGCGCAAGCTCACCGCCACCATCAAGAAGACCAACTGCACGGTCATCTTCATCAACCAGATCCGCATGAAGATCGGCGTGATGTTCGGCTCGCCCGAGACCACCACCGGCGGCAATGCGCTGAAGTTCTACGCCTCGGTTCGCCTGGATATCCGCCGCATCGGCTCCATCAAGAAGGGCGAGGAAGTCATCGGCTCCGAGACCAAGGTCAAGGTCGTCAAGAACAAGGTCGCCCCGCCCTTCAAGACCGCCGAGTTCGACATCCTCTACGGTGAAGGCATCAGCCGCGAGGGCGAGATCATCGACATGGGCGTGGCCGCCAAGGTGGTGGACAAGTCCGGTGCCTGGTACGCCTACAGCGGCGAGAAGATCGGCCAGGGCAAGGACAACGCCCGCGAGTTCCTGCGCGAGAACGCCGATCTGGCCATCGAGATCGAGAACAAGATTCGCGAATCCCTGGGCATTCCCCTGATCGGCGTCGAAGCGAGCGCCGAGTAAGGCTGGCGTACGCCCGCCCCAGCCCCAGCCCGGCCCGCGCTTCCGCGCCTGCCACGCGCATTGCTCCGTCTCCATCCCCCTGCCAGCCCATGCACTCCCTGCCTGATGCCCGTCCGCCCCTGCCCGCCGGCGAGGGCCCGGCCCTGGTGCAGCGCTTCTGGGCGCTGTACCAGGCGCGGCGCTGGGCCGAGGCACAGGCGCTGCTGGCACCGCCGGCCGAATGCCTCTGGTGGGCCACGCAGGAGCGTTTCCGGGGTGCCGATGCCATCGTGCATGTGAATGCCGTCTACCCCGAAGGCTGGACCATCCATTTGCTGGACCTCCAGGCCTTGGCAGACGGCCGCGTGCTGAGCCTGGTGCGCGTGGATCAGGACGGGCACAGCTTCTATGCCAATAGCTACTTCCACGTCCGGGATGGGCTGATCCAGCAGATCGACGAATACTGGTCCGATGTGCAGGCCGCACCGGCCTGGCGGCGGGATCCCCTGGCGCCGCTGGTGGGGCGCTCTGCCCTGCCTGCGGACCGGCGCCACGGTCTGCCCCTGGATCCGTCTGGCTTGCCGGGCCCCAACTGAAGCGCCACGGCCCGCTCCGGGCCGGGACACGACCATGGCCAGTCGCTCCTCATCGCTCAGCCTCAAGGCACGCGCCATCGCCTTGCTGGCCCAGCGCGAGCACAGTGTGGCCGAGCTGCGGCGCAAGCTGCTGCGCCTGGCCCAGTTGCGCGACCTGCAGGCCTGGGAGGCCGAGCAGGGCGTGCCTGCCGGCGCTCGGCTGTCTGGCGAGCCTTCCGCGCTACCGGGCATGCCCCAGGCGTCTCGCGCCATCGGCAGCTTCGACCTGGCCGAAGACTGGGGCGAGGGTGAGCTCGACGCCTTCCTGGAAGGCTGGGACGCAGCGCCGGCAGCCCTCGACGACGAGGGTGCTCCGCTGCTCACCGACCTCACGGGCGACACGTCTGCCGACCTGCACAGCGTCGTGCACGGAGAGCCGGCGGGCATGGCTGACGTCAGCCAAGGCCGACAAGGCCGCGAAGGGCGTACTGATCCTCACCGGCAGGGCCGGCTGGACGGTCCGGCCGCTGCCGAGTGCACGCAGCGTCGCGCAAGGGAACGGACCTCCCGAGGGGCCGTGGCACCGAGCCCCGAGGCCCGCCAGGCCATCATGGACGAGGAAAGGCAGCAGGCCCGCGCGGAGGAAGTCGAGCAGCTGTTGCAATGGCTGCAGCAGCGCGCCTACCTCAGCGAAGCCCGCCTGGTGGAATCGCGCATCAATGCGCGGGCCGCCCGTTACGGCAATCTGCGCATCCAGCAGGAGTTGCGGCAGCTGGGCGTCGCGCCCGACGAAGCGCAGCAGGCCCGCCTCAAGGAAAGCGAACTGGAGCGCGCCCGCGACGTCTGGCAGCGCAAGTTCGGTGGCGAGGCGCCGGTGGATGCCGCCAGCCGGGTCCGGCAGATGCGTTTCCTGGCCGCGCGGGGCTTTTCCTCGGAAGTCGTGCGACGGGTGCTGCGCGGCGAGGACGAGTGAAGCCGGGCCTGAGCCCGGCCTGGCCATCGCGACCGGGTCGTCCGCCCCCTGTCGGCACACGGATTGCCAGGGGCCTGCACCAAAAGGAGGCACAGCGACAGCCTCATGACAGGCTTGGTGCAGCGCAACATGCTACATTGGCGGCCTGCGCGAGCGCGCCCGCCGGTCTGACGAGGCCTGCGGGCCGTTTTTTGCGCCCTTGCACCGCCGCTGTTCCATGTCCTCCTTGTCCTCCAGTCCAGAGCGTCAGCTGATGCATCGCCGCGCCATTGCCGTGCAGGTGTATTCGCGCGCCGACGGCCTGTTCGAGGTCGAGGCGGAGCTGCAGGACAGCAAGACCCGCGACATCCCCCTGGCGGGCGGCATCCGCCGTGCCGGCGAGCCCGTGCATGACATGGGCCTGTGGCTGGTCGTCGACCGTCACCTGGACATCCTGGCCGCCACCTCCAGCACCCGCTGGATGCCCTATCCCGGCCAGTGCGACCAGCATGGCGACGCCTACCGGCAACTGGTGGGCCTGAACCTGATGACCGGCTTCCGGGCTGCGGTCAAGCAGCGCCTGGCCGGCGTCAAGGGCTGCACCCACCTCACCGAGCTCTGCCAGCACCTGCCCACCGCGGTGATCCAGGCCTTCGCGGGCGTGGTGCTGGATGTGCGCGAAGGCGCGGAGGATGGCACGCCACCCTTCCAGATCGACCGCTGCCACGCACTTCGCAGCGACGGTGCCGTGGTGCAAACTCATTACCCTCGCTGGTATCGCGGCGCGGCGGTGACCCCGCCAGCCGCCGGTAACGGCAACCTTTCCTGACTATCCATCAAGCGAGACCTCCCCATGAAGATTCACGAGTACCAGGGCAAGGAAATCCTGCGCCAGTTCGGCGTGCCGGTGCCGCGCGGCATTCCCGCGTTCACGGTGCAAGAAGCCGTCGAAGCGGCCCAGAAGCTGGGCGGTCCGGTCTGGGTGGTCAAGGCCCAGATCCACGCCGGTGGCCGTGGCAAGGGCGGTGGCGTGAAGGTCGCCAAGACCCTGGACGATGTGAAGGCCCTGTCCGAGAAGATCCTGGGCATGCAGCTGGTCACGCACCAGACCGGCCCGGAAGGTCAGAAGGTCCGTCGCCTCTACATCGAAGACGGCGCTGACATCAAGAATGAGCTGTACGTCTCGCTGGTCACCGACCGCGGCACGCAGAAGGTCGCCTTCATCGCTTCCAGCGAAGGCGGCATGGACATCGAAGAGGTCGCGCACTCGACCCCCGAGAAGATCATCACCGAGATGATCGACCCGCTGACCGGCCTGACCGAAGCGCAGAGCCGCAAGATCGCCGCGGCCATCGGCCTGACCGGCGCCTCGATCGACCAGGCTGTCGACATCTTCGCCAAGCTGTACAAGTGCTACATGGACACCGACGCGTCGCTGGTGGAGATCAACCCGCTGAACTGCGACTCCAAGGGCAACCTGATCGCCCTGGACGCCAAGTTCAACTTCGACGCCAACGCCCTGTTCCGTCATCCCGAGATCGTGGCCTACCGCGACCTGGACGAAGAGGATCCCGCTGAAGTCGAGGCCTCCAAGTTTGACCTGGCCTACATCTCCCTGGACGGCAACATCGGCTGCCTGGTGAACGGCGCCGGTCTGGCCATGGCCACCATGGACACCATCAAGCTGTTCGGCGGCGAGCCGGCCAACTTCCTGGACGTCGGTGGTGGCGCCACGGCCGAGAAGGTGACCGAGGCCTTCAAGATCATGCTGAAGAACAAGTCCGTGAAGGGCATCCTGGTCAACATCTTCGGCGGCATCATGAAGTGCGACACCATCGCCGAAGGCGTGATCACCGCCTGCAAGGCCGTGAACCTGTCCGTGCCGCTGGTCGTCCGCATGAAGGGCACCAACGAAGAACTGGGCAAGAAGATGCTGGCCGAATCCGGCCTGCCCATCATCGCCGCCGACACGATGGCCGAAGCGGCCACCAAGATCGTCGCCGCCGTCAAGTAAGCCCAGCAAGGAACAGAACCATGAGCATCTACATCAACAAGGACACCAAGGTCATCACCCAGGGCATCACGGGCAAGACCGGTCAATTCCACACCCTGGGCTGCCAGGCCTACGCGAACGGCAAGAACGCCTTCGTCGCCGGCGTGAACCCCAAGAAGGCGGGTGAGAAGTTCTCTGACATCCCCATCTACGCCACCGTCAAGGAAGCGGCCAGCCAGACCGGTGCCACCGTGTCCGTGATCTACGTGCCGCCCGCTGGCGCCGCTGCCGCCATCTGGGAAGCCGTTGAAGCCGACCTGGACCTGGCCATCTGCATCACCGAAGGCATTCCCGTGCGCGACATGCTGGAAGTGCGCAACAAGATGAAGGCCAAGGAAGCTGCCGGCGGCAAGAAGACCCTGCTGCTGGGCCCCAACTGCCCCGGCCTGATCACCCCGGACGAGATCAAGATCGGCATCATGCCCGGCCACATCCACCGCAAGGGCCGCATCGGCGTGGTCTCGCGCTCCGGCACCCTGACCTATGAAGCCGTGGCACAGCTGACCGAGCTGGGCATCGGCCAGTCCTCCGCCGTGGGCATCGGTGGTGACCCGATCAACGGCCTGAAGCACATCGACGTGATGCAGGCCTTCAACGACGATCCGGACACCGACGCCGTGATCATGATCGGCGAGATCGGCGGCCCGGACGAGGCCGAAGCCGCCCGCTGGTGCAAGGCCAACATGAAGAAGCCCATCGTCGGCTTCATCGCCGGTGTCACCGCCCCTCCGGGCAAGCGCATGGGCCACGCCGGCGCGCTGATCTCCGGTGGTGCCGACACGGCTGACGCCAAGCTGGCCATCATGGAAGAGTGCGGTTTCAAGGTGACCCGCAACCCGTCCGAGATGGGCCGTCTCCTGAAGTCGCTGCTGTAAGCGACACCCACGCCCGGCGGGGCGCTGCTGCGTGGTTTCACGCAGCAGCCGTCCCTGGATGGCGATGGACAATCCCGTCAGGCCATGCCGGTCTGACGCATCAATGTCAAAGGGGGCTTCGGCCCCTTTTGGCGCTTTTGATGCCGGCAAGGCCTGGGGCTGGGCTGCGAAACCCCGTAGACTGGTCCCGCTTGCGGCCTCATCTCTCATTACCTCGTGCACATGGACATGCTCACAAGCCCCGAGTTCTGGCTGGCCGTCGGTCAGATCATCATGATCGACATCCTGCTGGGCGGGGACAACGCCGTCGTGATCGCCCTGGCCTGTCGCAAGCTGCCGGATGCCCAGCGCACCAAGGGCATCATCTGGGGCACCATCGGTGCCATCGTGCTGCGCGTGGTGCTGATCTTCTTCGCGCTGACCCTGCTCAAGCTGCCTTACCTGAAGCTGGTGGGGGCGATCCTGCTGCTGTGGATCGGCGTCAAGCTGCTGGTGCCGGAAGATGAAGACGAGCACGGCAACATCCAGGCCAGCGACAAGCTCTGGGCTGCGGTGAAGACGGTGATCCTGGCCGACCTGGTGATGAGCGTGGACAACGTCATCGCCATCGCCGGTGCGGCCGAAGGCGCGGGTGGTGGGCACCAGATGCCCCTGGTCATCTTCGGTCTGCTGGTGTCCATTCCCATCATCGTCTGGGGCAGCCAGCTGGTGATCAAGCTGATGGATCGCTTTCCGCTGATCATCACGCTCGGCGGCATGCTGCTGGGCTGGATTGCAGGCACCATGGCCCTGAGCGACCCGGCCGTGCTGCCGCGCCTGGTCCCCGGGCAGTCGGCCGCGCCTGCGCTGTGGCACTACGGCGCCGGAGTCCTGGGTGCCCTGGCGGTGCTGGTGATCGGCCGGCTGATGGCCATGCGCGCTGCAGCCGCGAGCCGCTGAGGACACCCATGGGCACCGGCGGCTTTCTGCGCAAGTGGTTCGGGAGGGACAAGACCCCGAACGCGGCGCAGCTGGCGCCCGGGGCCACGGCACTGCCAGAAACGGCCCCACCCTCCGAGCAGTTCAGCACGCGCTACGCCCTGGGTGACGAGATCGGGCGCGGGGCCATGGCCATCGTCTACAAGGCCACCGATCGGACCACGGGCCAGCAGTTGGCCATCAAGCGCCTGGCGCTGCAGCGCGAGTTCTCCCAGGAAGACCTGGCTGACGTGCGTGCCCGCTTCATGCGCGAGGCGCGGGCGGCCGCTCATCTGGAACATCCTGACATCCTCCGTGTGCTGGACGCTGGCGAGGCCGACGGTGACACCTGGATCGCCATGGAGTACGTGCTGGGCCGGGACCTCAGCCACTTCACCCGCCCTGGCGAGCTCCTGCCCGTGGCCGAGGTGCTGCAGCTGGTGGCTCGGCTGGCGCGGGCGCTGCACTATGCCCACAGCCATGGCGTGGTGCACCGCGATATCAAGCCGGCCAACATCATGCTGGACCGCGTCAGCCACAGCGTGAAGCTGATGGACTTCGGCATCGCGCGCATCGCCGATGGCAGCCGCACCCGCACCGGCCTGGTGTTGGGCACGCCGTCCTTCATGTCGCCCGAACAGCTGGCCGGTCTGCACGTGGACGGCCGCAGCGACCTCTACTCGCTGGGCGTTCTGCTGTTCCAGCTGCTGACCGGGCAGCTGCCGCACCAGGCGGAGTCCATGGCCAAGCTGATGTACCGCATTGCCAACGAGGCCCCCCCCGACGTGCGCAACTTCCGGCCCGGGTTGCCCGAGGCCCTGGCCATGGTGCTGGCCCTGGCGCTGGAGAAGCGCCCGGAGCTGCGCTATGCCAATGGCGAGCAGTTCGCCCAGGACCTCGAAGCGGTGCTCCAGCAGCTGCCGGCGGAGCCCGCTGCGCCGCTGTCCAGCCCGCAAAATCCGCCTGCCGCTGAGGCTTTCGCGCAAACACTGCGCCTCAGTGGCCAGGATCCGGTGCAGAATTCCGCCTCCCAGCCACCGAAAGATTCCCAAGCATGAGTCTGGAGTTCTTCAGCGCGACCGACGTCGGCCGAGCCCGTGACAACAACGAGGATTCGGTCGCCGTGGACGAAGCGGCCCACCTGGCCGTGCTGGCGGACGGCATGGGGGGCTACAACGCCGGCGAGGTCGCCAGCCAGATGCTCACCAGCTTCATCAAGACCGAGCTGGGCCGCTGGCTGCGTGAAGGTGGCGCCAGCGCCACGGTCCAGGACGTCAAGCGCGCCATGGACATCTGCGTGGACAACGCCAACCGCGCCATCTTCAACGCCGCCAACACCAATCCGCGCTATGCCGGCATGGGCACCACGCTCGTGCTCTCGGTGTTCCGCGAAGGCACCCTGCTGCTGGGTCACGTGGGTGATTCCCGCGCCTACCGCCTGCGCGGCGGTCAGCTGACCCAGCTGACCCGGGATCATTCCCTGCTCCAGGAGCAGCTGGACGCCGGCCTGCTGACGCCCGAGGAGGCGGTCTTCTCGAGCAACAAGAACCTGGTGACCCGTGCCGTGGGCGTGGAAGACACGGTCCTCCTGGAGCTGCACGAGCATGAAGTGCAGCCCGGCGACCTGTTCCTGATGTGCTCCGATGGGCTCTCGGACATGCTGGATGAGGCCGCCCTGGCACAGTTGCTGCTTCGCAATGCCTCGTTGTCCGAAACGACCCTGTCCCTCATTGACGCGGCCAATGACATGGGCGGCAAGGATAATATTGCGATCGTCCTGGCTCGGGCTGAGGGGCGCTCCAAGTCCGGTACCCGGCCGTGGTGGCCTTTCGGACGCAAGTGAGCAGCTGCTTACCCGGCAACAGGCACATGAGACAGTGCAGCAGGCTTCGTCAGAGAAGCAAAAAGATTTGAGGTCAACAATGGGCAAGCTGGTGGTTTCGCTCGACGGCGTGGTGATCAAGGAAGTGCAGATCACCAAGGACAAGACCACGCTCGGTCGGCGCCCCTACAACGACATCGTCATCGACAACCTGGCGGTCAGCGGCGAGCATGCCGTGCTGCAGATGGTGGGTGCCGACGTCTTCATCGAGGACCTCAACTCCACCAACGGCACCTACATCAACGGCAAGGCCATCAAGAAGCAGCTGCTGGCCAACAACGATGTGGTGGAAGTCGGCAAGTACAAGATCCGCTACCTGGTCGAGGAAAACGCCGACTACGAGAAGACCATGATCCTGAAGCCGGGGGCCACCTCGCCGACGGGCTTCGGCCTGCCGTCTGGCTTTGGCAGCATGCCCACGGCAGCGAACACCAACCCGGCCTCCATCAAGGTGCTCAACGGTGCTGCGGCGGGCCGCGAGGTGAGCCTGACCAAGGTCGTCACGACGGTCGGCAAGCCGGGCGTTCAGGTGGCTTCCATCACCAAGCGCCCCAGCGGCTACGTGCTGGCCCATGTGGAAGGCCAGTCCCGGCCCACCATCAACGGCAGCCCCCTGGTGGGCGAGTCCATCGCGCTCAAGAGCGGCGACGTCATCGAGCTGGCCGGCACGCAGATGCAGTTCCTGCAGGCCTGATCGGCCGGGGCAGCGAGGCGCCGTGCAGAGTTCACGGCCCTGTCGACTGCAATCGTCACCCGTCCAATTAGCCGGCTGAATCGGGACTTCGGCGCTACCCAGGGCTGGAGGCCCGGCGTACATTGCCTGCACCCGAATCCACGGCGGACCTGGCTGCTCCCGCAGCGACAGGTGCGCCGTGCGCCCCCCAGCCTTGAGTTTTCCATGAACATCCGCGTCCTGGGTTGTTCCGGCTCCATTGCCGCCGGCTACAAGACCACCGCCTTCCTGCTCGACGACGACGTCCTGATCGACGCGGGCACAGGTGTGGGCGATCTGGAGCTGGCTGCCCTGGCGCGCATCGACCACATCCTGGTGACCCATGCGCACCTGGACCATGTGCTGGGCATCCCCCTGCTGGCGGATTCCGTGATGCGTCTGCGCATGCAGGCCGGCCGCCCGCCCATCCAGGTCCATGCCCTGCCCGAGACGCTCGCTGCGCTGCGCCAGCACCTCTTCAACGGCGTGATCTGGCCTGACTTCACCCGGCTGCCCGAGCCTGAGCGTCCGGCCCTGCAGTTCCGGCCCCTGGCCGTGGGCGAGCGCAGAGCATTCGGCAGTCGCCAGATCGAGGTGCTCAGCGCCTCGCACACTGTGCCGGCCTGCGGCTTTGCGGTGGACGCCGGCGAGGCCGGGCACTGGGTCTTCACCGGAGACACCGGCCCGAACCCCGCCCTGTGGGCACGGCTCGCCGAAATCAAGGTGGCGCAGCTGGTCATTGAGACCGCGTTCGGTGACGATGAATGCGAGTTGGCGCGTATTTCACAGCATTTGTGCCCGCGATCGCTGGCGCAGGAGCTGCGCCAGCTGGCCCAGCCGGCCGAGGTCTACATCACCCACATCAAGCCGGGTGAGATCGAGGCCGTGATGCAGGCCATCCATGCGCTGGACAAGCGCCACAGCGTCACCGCCCTCCACGCGGGCCAGCTCCTGCAGCTGTGATTCCGGCTGCCGCGGGGCGCTGAGCCCGTGTCGCCTGCTGACCTTCATTTACCTTCTGCAACGCTCCCGACTGACCATTTTTGTCAGCCCCTTCCGAGGGCGACCAATCGCGCCAACTGGACTGACAAAAATGGTCAGTTCGAGGGCTAACCAGCGTGACTTTTGCCCGCAGATCCGCACAATCGCCAGCTGGCACGACCCCTGCATTCAGGGGGGCTGTCCTACCCCCTCAATTTGCTCATAGGAGTAATTCATGAAGTACCTGCAAAAGGGTTTCACCCTGATCGAGCTGATGATCGTCGTGGCCATCATCGGCATCCTGGCCGCCGTGGCCCTGCCGGCCTACCAAGACTACATGGTCCGTAGCCAGGTCTCCGAGCCCGTCGCCCTGCTGACCGGCCTGAAGGCTCCCCTGTCCGAGTACGGCGCTGACAAGAACGCCTGGCCCAGCACCCTGGTGCCCCCGATGGCCACCCCCTCCGCTGGCGAACTGAACGCCACCCTGGTGGGCAAGTACAGCACCGTGTCCAAAACCGTGTCTGGCCTCTATCCCTCCGGCGTGATCACCGCCACCATGACCACCGGTAAGGCCAGCGGCGGCGTCCTGAAGCTGACGACCGGCAACGGCGGCAGCACCTGGTCCTGCGGCAACACCACGGTGGACGGCGTGACCGGTTCCGGCACCACCATCGAAGCCAAGTACCTGCCGAACGCCTGCAAGCCCTAATCGGTTTTTGCATGCCATGATCAAAGGGGGCTCTGGCCCCCTTTGTTGTTTGCTGCGCTACATGCCAGGTGGGCGCCGCAACGATGCGGTCCTCGCCGTTCAGGCGGACCGCCCGTCTTTCAAGAAGAGATGCATTCCATGCTGGATTGGTTGAAGAAGTCGGACCGCTTGCAGTGGGCGCTGCTGGTGCTGGTCTGCATCGCCCTGTATGGCCGGACGATCGGCTTTGCCTACGTCTGGGATGACGGAATCATCTTCCTCAGCAAGAACTCGCTGGTGGTCGAACCCCTCAGCTGGCGGCTCCTGACCGAGCCCATCCTGGAGGGCACCAGCTACATGCGGCCCTTGGTGCTGCTGAGTTGGTGGGCCGAATTCCATCTCTTCGGCCAGCAGCCCGGGGTGTCTCATGGCATCAATGTGGCGCTGCTGCTCATCAATGTGCTGCTGCTGCGCTCGCTCGCGCGCCGCGTCCTGGAAGAGCGGGGCGAGGTCCAGCCGGCCTTCTGGGCGACAGTGGCGGCCCTGTGCTACGCCGTGCATCCGGCGCTGATCGAATCCACGGCCTGGGTGTCCGGGCGCTTCGACCTGCTGGCCACCACGGGCATCCTGGCGGCCAGCCGCGCCTTCCTGGCTTATGGCCGGCCCTTGCCGGTCCGCGTGGTCGGCGTGCTGCTGGGCACCCTGGTCGCGCTCGCCAGCAAGGAGCTGGGGGCGGTGACGCCCGGCATCCTGTTCTGCTTGTGGATGGCGACCTCGGCCGACGACCGCCAGCCGCTGGGCGCGAACCTGCGTCGTGCCCTGCGCACCCAGGCCCCGATCTGGCTGGCCTCGCTGCTGCTGTTGCTGACCTACTTCATCGTGCGCCGCCTGAGCATGGGCCAGGTCTACCACTCCATCTGGGGCGCGGAGTACCTGCTGGCCCTGGTCCGGACCCAGCTGCCCCTGGAAGCGCTCAAGTTCTATTCCAGCATGGTGGTCTGGCCTTTCGGCCGGATCGGCATCTTCCATCCCTATTCCGTCCTGACGCTGGACATGGCGGCCATCCTGGGCAATCTGGCGACCCTGGCGATCACCCTGGTGGTGCTCTGGCAGGCCTTGCGTCGCCAGGCGTCCTGGGCCTGGCTGCTGATGGCGGCCTATGTGGGCATCGTCCTGGTGCTGCACTTCATTCCGCTGAGCATTGCCGACAACGTCGCCCAGGAGCGCTTCATGACGGCGCCGCTGGCCTTCGTGGCGCTGGCCTTCGTCTGCTTCCCCTGGCGCTCCGCCGTGGGTGACCGGCTCCAGCTGCGCGAACGGGCGCGTCAGGCCGCCGCGGCCCTGTCCCTGGGGGGCTGGCTGGTCTTTGCTTCGCTGGTGACGGCCAGCCTGGTCCCGCTGTGGGCCCGTCCCGAACTGCTGTGGCGCTGGGCCAGTCACCAGCACCCGGATGTCGTCAACATCCGCCACAACTACATGGAGGCGGCCCTGTCCAGCGGCCATCCCGACTGGGTGCAGGCCGAGATCGACCGGCTGCTCAAGAAGAACGGCGGCCTGGAGGTGGGCGAGCAGACCATCTACGCCAGCCTGCTGATGCGTCAGGGCAATCCGGAAAGCCTCAAGTACCTGGAAGGCGTTCTCTACGCCCTTCCCAAGTTCCATGCGATGCCGGACGGCGCTCGGGGCCTGGCGGCCTTTCCCATGTCGAGCTCCATGGTTGGCGCGGCTTACACCAACTATGCGCTGGCACTGCTGCTCTTCGAGGGTGATGGCAAGCGAGCCCTGGAGAACAACCAGATCGCGCGCTGGTACCTGAAGAACACCAGCAGCGGCTACCTGAACTACACCGACGCGGCGATCTACTATGCGATGGGTGACATCGCACGGGCGGACCGGATCATGGAAGAGAACCAGGCGGTCTACTTCGACAACAAGGACAACCTGATCCGGCAGATGCACGCCGTTGTGCAGCTGTATTGCGACCGGTGGCAGGAGAAGGACGCGGCGGTCCAGCGCTCCTGCGCCACCCTGCGCCAGCGCCAGTTCTTCGAGAACCGCCCCTGACCGCCATGGCTGCCCGCTGGAGATTCGCTTTCGTCGCCCTGCTGCTGAGCCTGCTGGTCTGCGCCCTGCCGGTCTGGCTGCTGTTCGACCTCTGGTACCCCGCCGCCTGGCGGCCTTTTGACGGCGGCTGGCCGATGATGGCGCTGGCCGGCGTCGCCGTGCTGATCACACCTGCGCTGGGGGCCCTGGTGTACAAGGCCAATCGCCGCGCCCTCCTGCTGGACATGGTCGTGATCTGCCTGCTGCAGCTGGTGACCCTGGGCTTTGCCGTGCATGCGCTGCACCAGGGGCGGCCGGCCTGGATCGCCTTCGTCAAGGACGACTTCCGCCTCCTGCGGCCGGTGCGCATGCGCACGCTGCCCGCGACGCCCTGGCACAGCGGGCCGCGCTGGGTGGGCGCGCCCTATGCCCAGGACCCCGCCGTGCGTGCGCAGCAGATCACGCGTGAGCTGGCCGACAACATCCCCGTGGAGAGCCTGGCCGAGTCCCATGTGCCCATCGAGCAGGTCCAGCCCGCCATCCATGCGGCCGCGCGGCCCCTGTCGCGTCTGAACGAGTTCAATCCACCCGCCCAGGTGGCGGCCGTGCTGGCGGGTCATCCGCAGGCCGCCGGCTGGCTGCCCTTGAAGGGCGTGGAGCGTGATGGCGTCGTGCTGGTGGATGCACAAGGGCGGCCGCTGCTGGCCGTGCCCCTGGCGCCATGGCCTTGAAGCAGGCGATACCCATGGGCAGCCCCACAGGTCTTGGCGTGTCGCGCATGCGCCTGCCGGCGCTGTACGCCCTGCTGGCGGCCCTGGCCACGGCGGCCAATATCGGTGCGCAGGACCTGCTGCTGCGCCTCTATCAGGGCCCCTGGCATGTGGCGGCTTCCGTGGTGCTGGGCACCGGCGTCGGCCTGGTGCTCAAGTACGTGCTCGACAAGCGGTACATCTTCCGCTTCCGAGCCCGCAGTGCGGCCCATGATGCGCAGACCTTCGTGCTCTACGTCGGTGCCGGCGTGCTGACCACGGCCCTCTTCTGGGGGACCGAATGGAGCTTCGACCGCTGCTTCGGTGGCGATCGCCTCATGCGCTATGCGGGGGCCGTGCTGGGCCTGGCTGCCGGCTACTGGCTCAAGTACCACCTGGACAAGCGCTATGTGTTCCGTGTCGCCGCCAGCGGGGCGCAGGCATGAGGCCGATGCAGTCCTGGGGCCGGCTGGAGTCCGCCCTGCATCGCGTGGTGGAGCTCACGGACGAAGCCTCGCTGCCCGCGCAGCTGCAGGCCCAGAAGCCGGGCATCGCCTATGGTCAGGGGCGCAGCTATGGCGATGTCTGCCTGAATCCCGGCGGCACGCTGTGGCGGCTTTCTGCCCTGGACCACTTTCTCAGCTGGGACGCGCAGACCGGCCTCCTGTGCTGCGAAGGCGGCATCCTGCTCCAGGACATCCAGCGCACCCTGCTGCCGCAGGGCTGGCTGCTGCCGGTGACGCCGGGTACGCAGCTGGTGAGCGTGGGCGGTGCCATCGCCAACGATGTGCATGGCAAGAACCACCATGGTTTTGGCAGCTTTGGCGACCACGTCCGGCGCCTCTGGCTGGCCCGCAGCGACGGCACGGTGCTCGAATGCAGCCGGGCCCTGGAGCCGCAGTGCTTTGCGGCCACGGTGGGTGGGCTGGGCCTGACCGGCGTCATCGTGCGCGCCGAGCTGCAGCTGCGCCGGGTGCCCGGCCCCTGGCTGGACACCCACACCCAGCCCTTCCGGGGCCTGGACGAGTTCTTTGCCCTGGCCGATGGCAGCGAGCCGGCCTGGGAGCACAGCGTGGCCTGGATCGACTGCCTGACGCAGTCCCGCGGCGGCGTGCGCGGCATCTTTCTGCGGGCGAATCCCTCGACGGCCCAGACCGGCCCCCAGCCCGCGAAGGGCCTCCGGCGCCTGCCGGTGACGCCGCCGGTGTCCCTGGTGAATGCACTCACCCTGCGGCCCTTCAATGCCGCCTACTACCGCCTGCAACGCCACCGGGCCGGCAGCGCCCGGCAGCACTACGAGACCTTCTTCTACCCGCTGGACGGGCTGATGGACTGGAACCGCATGTACGGCCCGCGGGGCTTCTACCAGTACCAGAGCGTGGTGCCGCCCGGCACGGCGCGCGAGGCCACCGAGGCCATGCTGCAAGCCATCGCGCGCAGCGGGGAGGGCTCCTTCCTCGCGGTGCTGAAGACCTTTGGGGCCCGCCCCTCACCCGGCCTCCTCAGCTTTGCGCGGCCGGGCACGACGCTGGCGCTTGATTTCCCCAACCGCGGCGAGCGCACCGCGCGGCTCTTCGAGCGGCTCGATGCCATCGTCCGCGAGGCGGGGGGCGCCCTCTATCCTGCCAAGGACGCACGCATGCCGCGCGCCCTGTTCGAAGCGGGCTTTCCACGATTGAATGAGTTCTTGCAGTGGCGCGACCCGGGCATGTCCTCGGCCCTGTCGCGTCGCCTGCTGGGGAGTTGAAGTTGACCGATCCCATGGGCATTGCCGGCGCAGCCTCCCGGCGGCGCATCGTCATCGTTGGCGCGACCTCGGCCATGGCCGAGCATTGCGCGCGGCTGTGGCTGCGCCAGACGCCGGACTGCGAGCTGGTCCTGCTGGGCCGCCACGCCGAACGTCTGGAACGGGTGGCGGGCGACCTCCGCGTGCGTGCGCCGCAGGCCCGCATCAGCTGCCGTGTGCTGGACTTCAGTGATGCTGACGCCATTGCCCGCGCCGCGACCGACTGCAGCCAGCCCCGGGCGCCCGACCTGGTCCTGATCGCCCATGGCCTGCTGCCTGACCAGTCGCGCGCGCAGCAAGACCTGACCCTGGCCCGCCTGACGCTCGAAGTCAACGGCCTCTCGCCGGTCCTGTTTGCCGAGGCCTTCGCGGCCCGCATGCAGGCGGTGGAGGGCGGTCGCCTGGCCCTCATCGGCTCCGTTGCGGGAGACAGGGGCCGCCAGTCCAACTACGTCTACGGCGCCGCCAAGGGCCTGCTGGAACGCTATGCCGAGGGTCTGCAGCATCGCCTGGCGCTGCAGGGCTTCCCGCTGCGCGTGGTGCTGGTCAAGCCGGGGCCCACGGCCACGCCCATGACCGCCGCGATGGAGGGCGCCCCGGGTGGCCTGGCGCCGGTGGACGCGGTCGCCACCGGCATCGTGAAGGGGGTGGCTCAGGGGCGGCCGGTGGTCTATGTGCCCGGCAAGTGGCGCCTGATCATGGCGGTCATCCGCAGCCTGCCCCGGGTGCTGATGCACCGTCTGAAGATCTGAATCGAGGCCTGGCATGATGCAACTCCTTCGCAACCCCTGGCTCTTCGGCCTCGCCTGCCTGCTGTGCGGCCTGCCGGTGATGATCGCCAGCTATCCGCCGATGGCGGACATGCCCCAGCACGCGGCCCAGATCGCCGCGCTGAAGGCCATGCTGTTCTCCCATGACTGGCGCTACGAGTCCCTGTTCAGCCTGCAGGCCTTCACGCCCTACTGGCTGGGCTATGGCCTGGTGATGGCGCTGTCCGTGCCGCTGGGCATCCTGCTGGCGATCAAGGGGGTGGTCGTGGCGGCGCAGGCCTTCTTCGTCTGGGCGGCCGCGCGGTATGCCGTGAGGGCCGGCATGCAGCCGGCCTGGCGCTGGGCCTTCCTGATGCTGCCCTTCGGCTTCGCCTTCCAATGGGGCTTCCTGAACTTCCTCGTGGCGGCGCCGCTGGTGTTCCTGTTCCTCGGCTGGCTGCGGACATGGCGCGAGTCGCCCGGCGGGCTGAAGCCGGCGCTGCAGATGGTGGCGGTCCTGCATCTGCTGTTCTTTGCGCACCTGCTGGTCACGGCCTTCGTCTGCATCATCGCGGTGCTGCTGCTGGCGCATCCCTGGCAGGGCTTGCTGCGCTGGCTGCGGCGCTGCCTGCCCGTCTTCTCCATCCTGCCCATCACGCTGGCCTGGATGGGCGTGGGCATGGCCTCGGCGCCGGCCGCGCGGGCGCCCATCGGCTGGGAGATCGGCCTTCACCGGCTGGTGGAGTTCCTTCCTGGCCTGGTGTCGGCGCCGGACCCCACCGTGGGGGCGCTGCTGGGGTTCCTGCTGCTGGCCCTGCCTTGGGCGGCGGGCTTTAGCGTCAAGAAGCACTGGACCGCATGGGTGCCCTTCGGCGTCTACCTGTTCTTCATGATGTTCGTGCCGCATTTCCTGGGCGGCAACTACTACACCTACCAGCGCTTCGGCTTCCTGGGCCTGCCGCTCTACTGGGCCTGCTTCGAGGAGCCGGCTTCGCGCCTGGACGCCAGGGGGCAGCGCTGGGTCGCTGCCGGGCTGGCCGCGCTGGGCCTGCTGATGCTGGGCTGGCAGACCTTCCGCGCGGAGGTCTTCAATCGGGAGGTCGCCGGCTACCAGGCGGTGATGACCCGGGCCGAGCCTGGCCGACGGATCCTGATGCTGGCGGCGGACCCCTACAGCCGGGTCAGCGCCGCGCCGGTGATGCTGCATTTCTCGAGCTGGTACCAGGCGGAGCAAGGCGGCCTGTCCGAGTTCAACTTTGCTCGGTTCTGGGGCATGCCGCTCCAGTACAAGGACAGCCAGGGGCCCGGCATCTACGCCGGTTTCGAGTGGGCGCCCGGCAGCTTCGACTGGGACGCCAACGCCGGCAGCAGCTTCGACTACCTGCTGGTCCGCTCCTCGGACGATGCCAGGGAATGGGTGCGCGGCAAGACCGATGGCCGCATGGTCCCGATTGCGGGGCGTGGTGGATGGCAGTTGTTTGGAAAGGCAGCCCATGAGTGATCAAGCCCTGCAGCAAGCTGCACAACAGGCCCGGGGCCCGGAGGCACCCGCCCTCTCCATCGTCATTCCCTGCTACCGCTCGGCGGACAACCTGCCCGACCTGCACCGGCGGCTCGATGCCGTCTGTGCCGCCAACGGCCTGTCGGCGGAGTTCGTCCTGGTGGAGGACGGCGGCGGCGACGGCACCTGGGACGTCATCAGCCGGCTCGCGCGGGCAGACGGCCGCGTCGTGGGCATCCAGCTGGCCAGAAACTATGGCCAGCACAATGCGCTGTTATGCGGCATTCGTGCAGCACGGGGTCAGGTCATCGTCACCATGGACGACGACCTGCAGAACCCACCGGAAGAAATCCCGCGCCTGCTCAGCAAGATCAACGAGGGCTTTGATGTGGTCTATGGCTCCCCGGTGCAGGAGAACCATGGCTTCCTGAGGAATGTTGCATCCCTGGTTACCAAGCTGGCGCTGCAGCATTCCATGGGCGCAGAGACGGCCCGCAAGTCCAGTGCCTTCCGGGCGTTCAGGACCCGTCTGCGCAACGCTTTTGCGGACTACAACAGCCCCACCGTCAGCATCGAGGTCCTGCTGACCTGGGGCACCACCCGCTTCAGCTCGGTCGATGTCAGGCAGGACCGGCGGGAGCGAGGGCAGTCCGGCTACACGGTCCGCAAGCTGATGACCCACGCCCTCAACATGATGACGGGCTTCTCCACCCTGCCCCTGCAGATCGCCAGCGTGGCCGGCCTGCTGTTCGCGGCCGGCGGCTTCGTGGTGCTGATGTATGTGCTGGTGAGGTATTTCATCTCGGATGCCGTGGTGCCGGGCTTCAGTTTTCTGGCGTCCATCATCTCGATATTTTCGGGTGTGCAGCTTTTCTCGCTGGGAATCATTGGTGAATACATTGCGCGCATGCATTTCCGCGCCATGGAGCGCCCGCCATATTCCGTGCGGTCCAGCACCGAAGATACCTCCACGCAGCAGTGAGGCAGAAAATGTCGATCAGCTATCTATTCGTGGCCCTGACCATTGTGCTGACGGTATACGGGCAACTGGTCCTGAAATGGCAGATGGGGTTGCACGGGGCCGCCGTGAACTGGACGGATCTCTGGAGCATTGCCCGTCTGCTGTGCCGGCCCTGGATTGTTTCGGCCTTCGGGGCAGCCTTTCTCGCCTCGCTGTGCTGGATGGCGGCCATCAACCGCCTGCCGATCAGCCGTGCCTACCCCTATATGGCCATCAATTTCCTGCTGGTGGCAGTGCTGGCCACGCTGCTGTTCGGTGAGAAAATGGATATCTATCGCTGGGCCGGCACGGCGATCATCATGCTGGGCGTGGTGGTGCTGTCATTTTCAAAGTCGATCGGATGAAATATGGAAGAGAAGTTGCGCGAGGTGTTTTCTCAGGTGCTGGGCATGGACGCCTCGCAGGTCACGGATGAGCTGCAGTACGCCGTGGCAGAGGGCTGGGATTCCGTGGCGCACATGTCGCTGATCGCTGCCATCGAGGAGGCCTTCGACATCATGATCGACGCGGAAGACGTGATTGACATGAGCAGCTTCAGGAAGGCCCGGGACATCGTCGCCAAGTACCTCTGAGCGTCATGGACAAGCCTGTTGCCTTCATCACCGGTGCCTCGCGCGGCATCGGGGCCGCCTGTGCGAAGGCCCTGGCCGAGGACGGCTTCGGGCTGGTCCTGCACGCCCGAAGCCAGGAGGCCCTGGAGGCCTTGATGCACGAGCTGCCGGCCGGTCTGGATCCGGTCAGCGTGCTGCCCGTGGTCTATGAGCTGCAGGACAGCGAGGCCATCGGGCAGGCCTTCCAGACGATCTTCAAGCGCTTCCGCCGCCTCGACGTGCTGGTGAACAACGCCGGCGTGATGGAGTCCGCCAGCCTGGGCATGATCGCCCGGGACAGCCTGGCGCGCACGCTCGAGGTGAACCTCACGGCCGCCATCCTGCATCTGCAGGGCGCTGCGAAGCTGATGGGCCGGGCGGGGCGTGGCTCCATCATCAACATGTCCTCCGTGGTGGGCCGCTGGGGCGCCGAGGGGCAGGTGGCCTATGCGGCCTCCAAGGCAGGCCTGATCGGCGCCACGCTCGCCGCTGCCAAGGAGCTGGCCGCGCGCCAGGTGCGCGTCAATGCCATCGCGCCGGGCATCATCGACACCGACCTGCACCGCCAGGACGGCCCTGAGCAGCGCCAGCGCAAGCTCGCCCTGGTGCGCATGGGGCGCATGGGCGAGGCCCGCGAGGTGGCTCAGCTGGTGAGCTTCCTGGCCTCGGACCGTGCCGCCTACATCACGGGCCAGGTGATCGGCATCGACGGAGGCATGAGCCTGTGAACTTCTGGGCGCTGGACGCGGCCCACGGCGAACGCGTCGTGGCCATCGACACGGGCGGCCGCGAGGTGTCCGGCCGCCAGCTCGCCGAAGCCGTCCGCGCCAGCGAGGAGGCCTTGGCCCGCCTGGGCACGCGCACGCTGGGCCTGATGTTCTGCAGCAACCGCCTCAGCGACGTGACCCTGTACCTGGCCTGTCTTCGCCAAGGGCACGTGCCCTTGCTGCTGCCAGCGGACATGCCAGCCCGGCAGGTGGAGGCATTGCGGGCCCACTACCGGCCCCAGTGGGTGGCCGGGCTGGACCCCGCCGACGCCGGGCCCGTCGCCCAGCCCGACGCGCCCCCCGTACTGCTGCACCCTTCGCTGGCCCTGTTGCTCAGCACCTCGGGCAGCACCGGGAGCCCGCGGCTGGTGCGCTTGTCGCGCGAGGCACTGCAGGCGAACGCAGCCTCCATCGCCGAGTACCTGCAGCTGGGCTCCGGGGAGCGCGCGATCCTGAGCCTGCCCATGCACTACTCCTACGGCCTGTCCGTGCTGAACAGCCACCTGCTGGCCGGCGGCAGCGTCGTGCTGGGCGGGCCGGGCATCATCAGCCCGGAGTTCGTGCCGCTGATGCGCCGCCATGCCGTGACCTCCCTGGCCGGCGTGCCCTACATGTACCAGATGCTGCATCGCACCGGCTTCTTCCAGCAGGACCTGCCAGCCCTGCGCACCCTCACTCAGGCCGGTGGCAAGCTGGACGAGCGCCTGGCCCGGCGGGTCCACGAGCACGCGCTGGCGGCCGGGCGCCGTTTCTTCGTCATGTATGGCCAGACGGAAGCCTGCGCCCGCATCAGCTATGTGCCGCCCGACCAGCTCGCCCGCAAGATGGGCTCCATCGGCGTGCCTATCCCCGGCGGACGCCTGGACCTGGACCCGCACACCCAGGAGCTGGTCTACGAGGGGCCCAATGTGATGCTGGGCTATGCCGAGTCGCGCGAGGAGCTGGCGCTGGGCGACGTGATGAAGGGCCGCCTGCCCACGGGCGACCTGGCCCGCCGCGACGAAGACGGCTTCTTCTTCCTCGAAGGCCGGATCAAGCGTTTCATCAAGGTCTACGGCAACCGCATCGGCCTGGACGAGGTCGAGCGTGCGCTGGAGGCCCTGCTGCAGCTGCCGGTCGCGGTGGCGGGGCGTGATGATCGGCTGGTCGTGTGGATGGAGACTGGCGATGCCGCGCTCGTCGCGCAGGCCAGTGCCCTGGTGCGGCAGCAGTTCGGCATCCATCCGAGTGCCACCCAGTGCCGCGCGGTGGACGCGCTGCCTCTGCTGGCCTCGGGCAAGAAGCACTACGCAGCACTGCTGGAAGGTTCATGAGCGCCACGCCTCCGATCCCGCAAGACTGGCCGTCCCTGCCGATGGAAGGTCTGGGGCCCTTCGACGCGCCCGCCAGCGTCAAGGACCCTGCCTTCCTGCGCACCATGCAGGCGCTGACGCAGTGGCACCGGGCGCGCTGTGCGCCCTATGCCCAGGTCCTCGAGCGCCTGTTCCCGCCGGGCGAAGCCACGCATCTCCATGAGCTGCCCTACCTGCCCGTGCGGCTGTTCAAGACGCGGGAGCTGCGCAGCGTGGATCCGGCTCAGGTCATCAAGACGCTGACATCCAGCGGCACGAGCGGGCAGGCGGTGTCGAAGATCTACCTCGACCGCGAGACCTCGCTCCGGCAGAGCCGTGCCCTGGCCGCCATCATGGCCTCCTTCCTCGGGCGCAAGCGCTGGCCCATGCTCATCGTGGACTCCAGCGAGCTGCTGAAGGACCGCCGGCAGTTCAGCGCCCGGGCGGCCGCCATCCTGGGCTTCTCGCTGTACGGCCGCGACCACAGCTATTGCCTGGACGGCAGCCTGGCGCTCGATGCGGCCGCGCTGCGGGATTTCCTGGACCGGCATGCGGACACACCCGTCCTGCTGTTCGGCTTCACCTTCATCGTCTGGCAGGGGCTGTACCAGAGCGCCCTCCGCCAGGGGCTGCAGCTGCGCCTGCCGCCGGGCAGCCTGCTGATCCACGGTGGCGGCTGGAAGCGGCTGACGGACCAGCAGGTCGACAACGCGAGCTTCAAGCGCTGCCTGCAGCAGCAGTTCGGCATCGAGCATGTCCACAACTACTACGGCATGGTGGAGCAGGTGGGCTCCATCTTCATGGAGTGCGAGCACGGCAGCCTGCATGTGCCCGGTTTCGCCGACGTGCTGGTGCGCCATCCCCACACCCTGCAGCCCCAGCCCCCGGGCGAGCGCGGCCTCATCCAGGTGCTGAGCGCCCTGCCGCTGAGCTATCCCGGCCATTCCCTGCTGACCGAGGACGTCGGCATCATCCACGGACGCGACGACTGCCCCTGCGGACGCCAGGGCGCCCGGCTGTCGGTGCTCGGGCGCCTGGCGCAGGTGGAACTGCGCGGCTGCAGTGACACGAGGGCCCTGGCATGACGAGACCGCGCTATCTGCTGGGAGCCGCCCCCGACGCCCGCCTGGAGGAGGTGCTGCAGCGCCTGTCCGTGCAGCCGGCCTGGCAGCCCTTCGACGAGCGCGTGCTCGCCTTCGTGCGCCGCTTCTCGCAGCGGCTGCTGACCTCGCCGGAGATCCGCCGCTTTCCGGAGCTGGCCGCGCTGGGCCACTGGTTCCGCGGCGCCCAGTTGCGGGACCTCGCCCAGCGCCACGCTCCACAGGCCGGAGACCACCTGCTGCTGGGCCGCGGCCTGGCCTTCCACCTGGCGCCCAGCAATGTGGACTCGGTGTTCATGTACTCCTGGCTGCTGTCCCTGCTGGCCGGCAATGTGAACCTGGTGCGCGTGTCGCAGCAGCCCAGCGAGGGTCAGGACTTCCTGGTCGAGATGCTGCGCAGCACGCTGGACGAGGACGTCGGCGATGCCGTGCGCGAGCGCTTCGTGCTGCTGACCTACGCTCACGACGAGCAGCTCACCCGTCAGATCTCGCAGGCGTGCATGCTGCGGGTGGTCTGGGGCGGAGACGCCACCGTGCAGGCCATCCGTGCCATCGCGCTGCGGCCCACGGCGGTGGAGGTGTGCTTCCCCGATCGCTTCTCAGCCTGCGCCATCCGGGCCCAGGCGGTCCTGGAGGCCTCGGACGCGGCCCTGGACCAGCTGGCGGCCGACTTCTTCAATGATGCCTTCTGGTTCGCCCAGCAGGCCTGCTCCTCGCCGCGCCTGGTGGCCTGGATCGGCACCGACGAAGCCGCCGAGGCCGCGGCAGCCCGCTTCTGGCCGGCCCTGCGCCAGGTCCTGGCGCGCCGGCAGCCGCAGGACAGCGAGGCCGCCTGCATGGCCCGTCTCGCGGCGAGCTTCGAGTTCGCGGCCGCCGGCCTGGCCCGGCCGGCCGAGCCGGGCATGCCGGCCGCCGCCCTGCCCACCCGCCTGCGCCTGGAGTCCCTCCTGGATGCCGAGGCCCGGGCGCTGCATTGCGGCCACGGCCTCTTCCTGGAGCTCCAGCTGCCGGAGCTCGCTGCGCTGGCGGCCCACCTGAGCGACAAAGAGCAGACCCTGGCCGTGCACGGTTTTTCCCGCGAGGCCCTGCTGGAGTTGGTCCAGGTCCTGCCCGCGCGGGCGCTGGACCGGCTGTGCCCGATCGGGCAGGCGCTGGCCTTCGCCCCGACCTGGGACGGCGTCGACCTGATCTCAGCCTTCAGCCGCAAACTCCTGCTGCCGCCGCCATGACACCACTGCGCTGCCGATCCGCATCGCTGGCCTGCCGCCTGACGCCCTGGGACGAGCGCGTGTTCGGCCATCGCTGCGCCGAGATCACGGCGCTGGACGTGGGTGACGCCGCAGACCTCGGGCCGCTGCTGGCCCTGTTCAACGACTGGGCTCGGCAGGAGCAGGTGGCCTTTGCCTACGGCCGTTTCCCGCCCACGGCGGCGATCAAGGCGGCCTTCCACGAGGCCGGCTTCTATTTCGCGGAGGCGAGCTACCGGCTGCGGCATGCGCGCATCCAGCAGACGGCGTCCCTGGATGCGCTGGCCCGGCCCGGCCCGGTGCTCCAGGCGGCCCAGCCGGCCGACCTGGCTCGGGTGCAGGACATCCTCGCCGAGGACTTCCACCACGGCCGCATCCACGAGGACCCCTGGGTGGATCCCGCGGACGCCGCCCAGCGCAACCGCAACTGGCTGGCCGACCTGCAGGCCCAGCGGCATGACATCCTCACCTACCAGCTCAAGGGCGAGGTCATCGGCCTGCATGTGCAGCGGGCCGCGGCGCCGGGGCCTGGCATCGAATGGGTGCTGACGGGGGTGAAGCGGAGCCATGCGCTGCTGGGGGTGTCCCTGTGGGCTGAGGTGATGAAATGGAACCGGGCGCAGGGCGTCCGTGAGGTTCACACGCTGATCTCGGCCGCCAACGTGCCGATCCTGAACCTCTACCGGCGGCTCGATTTCCAGTTCGAGTCCTTGCTGATCGGATTTCACAGGCGCTACAGACATGACAAGAATCCCCTTTAACAAGCCCTATCTGCATGGCCGGGAGCTGGTCTACATCGCGCAGGCCGTGGCCTCGGGCAAGATCTCGGGCGACGGCATGTTCACCCGCAAGTGCCATCAGTTCTTCGAGCAGCGCTGGGGCTTCCCGAAGACGCTGATGACCACCTCCTGCACGGACGCGCTGGAGATGTGCGCCCTGCTGCTGGACATCCGCGAGGGCGATGAGGTCATCGTGCCCTCCTTCACCTTCGTCTCGACCGCCAACGCCTTCGTGCTGCGCGGCGCCAGGCTGGTGTTCGCCGACAGCGAGCCGGACAACCCCAACCTCGACCCCCGTGGCCTGGAGGCGCTGATCACGCCGCGCACCCGTGCCATCGTGGTGGTGCACTACGCCGGGGTTGCCTGCGACATGGACCCCATCCTGACGCTGGCCGCCAGCCGCGGCATCGTCGTGGTGGAAGATGCCGCCCAGGCCATCGACTCGTACTACAAGAGCCGTCCGCTGGGCAGCCTGGGTACGCTCGCCACCTTCTCCTTCCACGAGACCAAGAACGTCATCGCGGGCGAGGGCGGCCTGCTGGTCATCAACAATCCCCAGCTGACGGAGCGAGCGGAGATCATCCGCGAGAAGGGCACCAACCGCAGCGCCTTCTTCCGGGGCGAGGTGGACAAGTACGGCTGGGTGGACATCGGCTCTTCCTTCCTTCCGTCGGACATCGTGTCGGCCTATCTCTACGCCCAGCTGGAGGTGCTGGACGCCATCCAGCTGCGCCGCAAGGCCCTCTGGCAGCGCTACTGGGACAATCTGGCCCCGGCCCTGCCGGCCAAGGGCGTGAAGCTGCCCGTCGTGCCGGCATGGGCCAGCAACAACGGCCACATGTTCTACCTGGTGTGCGAGAGCCTGGCCCAGCGCAGCGTACTGATCGAGGCCCTCAAGAAGGAGGGGATCGACGCCGTCTTCCACTACCAGTCCCTGCATCGCAGCCGCTACTACGCCGCCAGGCATGACGGTCGCGAGCTGCCGAACTGCGACCGCTTTGCGGACTGCCTGGTCCGCCTGCCCTTCTTCTACGAGCTGCAGGACGCCGACGTGGACCGCATCTGCGGCACCGTGCTGGCCGCGCTGTGACCGGCTCCGCGCAGCAAGAGACCAGGAAGGCATCGATGGAACTGCTGAAACTCATGCGCCCGCGCCAGTGGGTGAAGAACATCTTCGTGCTGGCACCGCTGGTGTTTGCCGGCGCCTTCAGAAGCCCGGCGGCGCAGGGGGCCGTGCTGCTGGCCTTCGTGCTCTTTTGCATCGCCTCGTCCGCGGCCTACATCGTCAACGACCTGCAGGACATCGACAAAGACCGCCGCCATCCCGTGAAGTCGAAGACGCGGCCGCTGGCTGCCGGGACGGTCTCGGTGCGGGCCGCCTTGCTGCTGCTGGGCCTCCTGTACCTGGTGCTGCTGTCGGCCTGGTGGTGGCAGCCGGGCGTCGTCAAGGTGCTGGCGGCCTACCTCGCGCTGAACCTCGCCTACAGCTTCGGGCTCAAGCATCAGCCGGTGCTGGACATCTTCCTGGTGGCCTTCGGCTTCGTCCTGCGTGTGTATGCAGGCGCGGAGGCCCTGGCGGTGCCGGTGTCTTCCTGGATGTTCGTGACCACGATGTGCCTGGCCCTGTACATGGCCGCCGTCAAGCGCCGGCAGGAGCTCAGCCAGCGCGGCAGCGAGGCCCGCGACGTGCTGCAGCACTACTCCGTCGCGCTGGTGGACCGGTATGCGGAGATGGCGGCGATGGGCGCCCTGGTCTTCTACAGTCTCTTCGTCATGTCCAGCCGGCCCGAGCTGGTGGTGACGGTGCCCGTGGTGCTCTTCGGCCTGTTCCGCTACTGGTATGTGGTGGAGACGCTGGAGGGCGGGGAGTCACCGACGGACGTCCTGCTGTCCGACCTGCCCCTGCTGCTGACGGTGCTCGTGTGGATGGGCGCCTGCCTGTGGGTGCTCTGGCCTGCGGCCGGAGGGTGACACCATGGACCTGTCCTATCTTGTGACGCCCTTCCTCGCCTGGCTGGTGGCGGGCAGCCTGAAGTTCCTGATCAACAGCATCCGTGCCCGGCGCTGGGCCTTCGGCCTGATCGGCTATGGCGGCCTGCCCAGCAATCACAGCGCCATCGTCAGCAGCACGGCGGTCCTGATCGCCCTGCGCGAGGGACTGGGCCATCCGGCCTTCGGCGTGGCGCTGACCCTGGCCTTCGTGGTGATGATGGACGCGCGCAGCCTGCGCCGCCAGGTGGGCCGCCAGGCCGAGGCCATCAACCGCCTGGCCGGGGAGGCCGCCGGGCACGAGCCGCTGCGGACCCGCATGGGGCACAGCGGGCTTGAGATCGTCGCGGGCGTGGCGACGGGCGCGGGCGTTGCCCTGCTGGTGTTCCATGGCCTTCGCTGAGGCCGACTAGATGTGAAGCTTCAATAGGTTGTATCCGGTGTTCATCCGGATTGGGTTTGAGAGACTGGAAGTCGCCAAACACCCAATCCACTCCAGAGCCAACACCGGATGAACAGCCATAAGCATGCCCGACT
>NZ_JBDPZC010000016.1:0-73757 GCF_039872765.1 Roseateles flavus
CTCTCCACGGTGCTCCAGCACCATGCGCACGGCACGCTCGCGGACTTCAGGGGAAAACTTCGGGGATTTCTTCATGGCTCCATTCTCTAGAGTTGGAGCCTCCGCGAAAGCCGGGGCGATTCAGCCAGGCTGTGGAGCATTCCTTCGCTCAACGTACGCTGGGTGCCTGCAACGATCTCCATAACGGCCCTTTTTCTTGAATCACCTCAATCGGGCTCGCATTTCACTGAAGACGGGAACTGGGCGCTACTCACCTATTGTTCAGGTGCACGTTTGAGCGCGTGCTGCGTGTTGTGCACGAAAGAGCTCGTCAACATCCCTCAAGCGGCCAGGTGGGCTCGCCGAAGAGGCTTCGTCAAGGCACCCTGCAAGGGTGCGGGCGCGTATCGCATCGCGTCGATGGCCCGCTGACAAGCAACGGTGTGGCAAGATGAGCGCCACCATGCACTTCCGCCTCTTTCGTGCGATCCGACCTTCCGAAGTTGCTTGATCGTTCAGATCAACTTGCCGCGGCGCTTCGCCAGCTCACGTACTGCGAGTTGCTACCGACGACACTGCGCGAAGCGCTGGCATTTGGCCAAGCCCGCCACTGCATGGAGTTGTCGGATGCGCAGCGGCTGCTGCTGCGGGCCGAGTTGGATGCGTCGGCCATGAGCCTCGTGAGGGTCCAGTTCGAATCCACAACACGGGCTTTGTGGCTCTCCAGTGCGGCAACCGACCACCAGTTGCAGCGCTACACCTCGCCGACTCCCTCAAGCGAGTTGAAGAGCGCTCATCAGGGGCCCTCCGTCGACGACATGCTGAAGGCCATGGGAGACGGGCCGGCCTCACACATCTCAGCAGTTCTGCGGGTGTTGAAGGAGGCCACCTGGCGCGCCATGAACCACTACAGCCATGCCTCGCTCATTGCGGTTGCCCAGGCGAACCACCAGCCTCGAGATCCCTACCAGTTGGCTGGAGCACTACTCAACGCCAACGGGATGCTCATGATTGCCGCCAACGTATCGATGATGTCGTCGCGGCACCTCTCGACCGCCGTGCTGCGGGCGGTCCAAGAGGAGTTTGCCAACTGCCTGCCCTTAACAAGCGGCACAGCCCATACGCAAGCTGCGACGTAGTGCCCCGCAGCGGCACGCGGCTACAGCCATCAACAGAGTTCAATGGCACTCAGCGTTTGCTCAGTCCAAGGCAAGGCGTCAACCACAGTGGCGAGCGCATGGAGGTTGCGATTCCAACCGTAGTCTTGGTGTTCAGCATCGACCAGCATGATGTTGCTGCGGGGCAATCCGAAGCGTACGCACTGAGTTCCGCTGCGCGGACACACTTCCAGACGCCAGTCCCAACCTAGAGACACGCCAACGTGCGAATCGCTCCCGATCCACTCGGTGTAGCCGCCGATCCACGTCACGGATTCTCCATGACGCTCACTTGAAGAGCTTTTCTCATCCAATCCGGAGATGAGATGCGTGAATTCGACGGACAACAGATCGGTCAACGCCATCCGCAGAAAGCCGTCAGGAGAGGAGGAAAGTACGGCTGGAGCCCCGAGCAACGGCGTCACCTTCTGACCATTATTTTTCGGACCTTCATCTTCCCATTCTCCGCCGGTATAGATCAAGCCTCAGTCCAGCAAACGCAGCGCGACCGCTTTCGCGACCGCCGCCGTGCGGTTGATGGTGCCGAGCTTCTCTGCCGCGTTGCGGGTATGAAACTTCACCGTCGCCACAGCGATATCCATGATCAAAGACGTCTCGCTGAAGGTCTTTCCATAGGCGGCCCATCGCAGAACCTCACGTTCACGGCCCGTCAGAGCAACGCTCCAGCGTGTCCAGAGAATCTTGCGAAAGCCCTGGTGTGCCATGCAGGCCAGCCACCGCATCTTGAACTCGTTCTCGACCAACTCCTCCGCAGTCAATGCACCGCGATTGCGAGCCAACGTCAACAGCCCCCCAGTACCTTGACCATCCAGCACCGACTTCGCCCATCCCACGCGCAGGCCGGCATCTCGCGCATCGTTCCACAACTCCGGTGCCTGGACGAAAAGGTCGTCGCACCACAAGATGGGCTGGGAAGACCTGCGGCCGGCATGCACGGTAGGGTCAATGTCCAGATAGCTGTTGCGCGCGTAGTGCTGCTGCCATGTCGCGGGATAGCTGTTCAGCATGAAGGTTTTCGGGTTCATGGCAGGCACGGGAATGAGCATGCCGTAGGCGCAGTATTCGAAACCCAGGGCCTGGGCTGACTCTTGCACCGTTGCGAACAGTGCGTGCTCGCAATCGACCGCATCGATCTCCAGTAGTAGCTTGTCGGCCCAACTCATGGCCACCTCCGAACGTAGAACAACCGTGGAGTAGCGCGACCACGTCTATCGTGGTGCCTTGCCGCCTGCTCTGATCCAGTGCGGGCGTGCACCGACAAAGCGACACTCCCTCTCATCCAGTGGCACGATACGGCGTCTGCGCGCCGGCGACCGGCGGGACAAATTCAGCATCCGTGAACAAATCAGTCATCAACTCAAATACATCCGGACGCCTGGGGAGCAGCTCTCGGACGGCTTGCTTCTCCGTGATACCAAGAATCAGACCAATCTGATCCTCATCAGCGCCGCGCGCATTCAAGCGAAATGCAATGGTGCGGCGCAGGGTCAGTGCCGATAGGCCGTGGATGTTGATACGTTTGAAAATCCGTCGGTAGGTGTCCAGCATCTGTCGGCACAGGTACCGCGAACGCCCCTCCTCCTCGTGACGCAGCACCGCATAGGGCTCTCCAGCATCGTTCAGGAAAATCCGCTCATCGGCCGCGTAGCCCCGATAGGGAAGCTCGCCGTCCGCGGCCCTGCCCTGCTGCTCAAGCCGGTGTGCGAGATAGGCATCGATCGCTCGGATGGCAGGCCTGCTGCCAAAGAACAGCGGCCTGTCTTTGCGGTTGACCGAGGCAGCCGCCCGCATGATGGAAGCTGCTCGCACGGATCCGTCTGCGTGGAGGTAGTCGGCGATCTCCAGGCGTGCGACCTCCAGCGGGCGAGCCCCCGTCGCAAGAACGATGTGGATGAGCGCCATGTCACGCAACGCAGTCGGGCTGCGTTGGCCAGCCCGGTTGACGATCGTGCGTACGTCTGCAGCGGAGAGGATCAGAGGCGGCGTCGAGGGACGAGCCTCGCCTGCCTCAAAGCGCTCCAATGTCGCTTCCACTTCGCGTCTGAATTCTCGAAGCTTGTGGACATAGCCAGTCGCTTCCGGGTTGAGCCCGGCAATACCGACCTGTCGATGGAGCAACCTCGCGAGACGCTTCACCCGGTGCTCGATGGCCGTCCTGGTCAAGCCGTGGTTTGACGCCACATCGTCATAGGTGCTTCCTGCGAGCACCGCCCTCAGGACTGCGATAGACAAGCGGGTGGAATCACTATGCATGGCTGGCAAACAGCGTGAGGTTTGACCTGAGCGCGATGCTCGTCCTTTGGAGCCGCACCCGACAGCGAAAGATCAGGACGAACACTGCCGAACTCGACACCAGTTCGGTTCCCATTCGCCACGTCGTTTGGCAAGTCCAATACTGCCCCTCCCCCGTAGGCACAGCTCAGCCAAGCCTTCATCCATCTCATGCCGTTCTCCTCCAAGACGATGTGGCATCGCGCGCGGTCGGCGCAATGCTTGTCACCGATCAGTCCACTGCGTCGTACTGCAGCGGGACACCCGCAGGGTTGCGGGAAGCGGTCTCCCGCCGACCCTGCATACGTCTGCAGGCGCCTGCTCCACACCACGGGTCTGCACGCGCGATCCATGAGTACCGCAGCCCCGGTCCAGCGGGCGCGTGCTCTCCTGCATCGGTCACTGCTTGTGTGACTCGGTCTGAATCTGAGGTTCGAGGGGGATGTGCGCCTAGAGACCCAGACCGCCGCGTGCGGCGATTCGGGAACCTCGCAGCGGGTGCGCCTACTCCTAAGACGAGTGGCGGGATTGCTGCTTCACTGGGAGTTTCCCTAGCATCGAAGCGGAGCGTCCTCTAGTGACCCACCGCCAGAGGCCTCAGGTTCTCCCAGCCACCTCCCCTAGGTGCCGCCATGCCAATGCCTGCGCCTCGTCTATGGTGGAGGTGGTCTCTACAGGGAGGCCGAAGAATGCAGCCAACTCGCCAGCTCGCGCATGGGCCTGCCGGCGCTCCCCCTCGTCAGGCTCGACGCTGATGAGGCCTTTGCATACGGAAGTCAGACGCCGCCTGTTGGCCTTGAACCAAATCATCCTGCGCTTTCCATCCTCCTGGCCTTCCTGCTCAGGGCGGCCCGCCGGGAAGAGCAGAACGAAGGGCTGCGGCTGCGCCGTCAGCGCATTCAGCTCTGCCTCCCATTGCACGGTGTAGCCCGGCGCGATGGCCTCGTTGCGCATGGTGATGATGGGGAATGCGGTGATGTCGAACACAGTGAATCTTCGAGGATCGAATTGCATGGACCTGTCCAAAGAAGTGGAAGTAACGCGAGTGGAGCCGACAGTGTTGGACCGAACGGTGAAAATCAGATACCGTTGTTTTGACGAAAAATAATGAATTTGAAGCATGCCCGACCTTGTCGAACCGTCTGCAGGAAAAGCGCAGAATCGAAACGAACGCAGCGATGGCCCCGTGCTGATTGCCTTGAGAGGGGCGGACACCCCCGAGCATCAGTTCCGGCTGGGGACCCGCGAGTACGACTGGCACAGCCATATGCGCGGCCAAGTGTTCTGCGTGGACAGCGGGCTCGTGCACGTTCGCACGGTGGGCGGCTCGTGGCTGCTGCCACCCCATCGTGCAGGGTGGATCCCCCCCCGCGAGGCCATCAAGATCAGCGTCAGCGGGGTCATGAGCGGATGGACCGTGTTCATTGCGCCCGATGCTGCACGCGACCTGCCGGATCAACCCTGCGTCATTGGCGTCAGTGAATTGATGCTCGCACTGGTCCGCCGGGCCATCTCCTGGTCAAAACAGGACGTGTTGCACCCCACGCAGGCGCGCCTGGCGGCCGTCCTTCTCGACGAGATCCGCCAAGCTCCCCACGAACCTTTGCGCCTGCTCATGCCCGTTGACCGACGCCTGCTGCGCGTCGCCCGCCAAGTCCTGGAACAGCCGCAAGATACGCGCACCCTGCAGGCCTGGGCCGCGTGGGCGGGTCTTTCTCCTAGCGCTCTGTCGCGCCGGTTTGTGGCCGAGACGGGCAGCAGCTTCGCGCAGTGGCGCCAGCAGGCTCGCCTGACACATGGGCTGGAAATGCTGGCCAATGGCGTGCCGGTGGCCCACGTTGCGGACGCCCTGGGCTACGCTACTCCGAGCAACTTCATCGCGATGTTCAGGCGCTGCTTCGGGGATTCGCCCGCCCGCTACTTCTCCAAGCGCCTGCATTGAGCCCCCAACGGTCGACTTACACAAAGTGGTGGCGGCAGGCCTTGAGTGCGAGAGCCCATCGGCGCGAGGTCCAGACCAACGCAGTCTCGGAGTGCTTGCGCCTGGTCATCAGGCGCTGATCGGCGCAGCGTCAGGCATCACGGACCATGACTGGCAAAGAAAAGCACCTCCGAACCCAGACCTCACTGAGAGATTTCGGAAAGTCTGCCAGCCCCCAGTGAGAGCCAGCCGCGAGGGGGCTACGCTCACTTGTGGGCCCCTACCCGAGCACATCGCCCCCCTTCCCGCGGCGTCCCGCAGAGAGCCTGGCACTTGCCGAGCGGCCCAAGCCCCTTCGCAAAAAAAGGGAACGCATCGCACCGTACGAGGCGCAAAAAAAACCCGGCCAGTGGCCGGGGTTGCAAAGCCTTTCCGCTGTCTTCACGCGAAGGCTCCTGCTCAGGGAGGAAAAAGCAGGGTGGCCCCATCGAGTACATGGTGACCACGGTGGCAGTGTACCGGAGAAGCCGTCCTTGCCCGGGAGCTGCGAATGCCAATCGTTTGCAATTCTGCACAGAGCGAGGGGCCCGATCGCAGGCCCATCAGCACAGTCCAACGACGCCGGGCCCCGCAGGCGGAAGCAGTGGCAACGCATCGCCTGAATCGCCGTGCCGGCCTCTGCAGGCACCAGAAGCACTGCCAAATCCATGAAGTCATCCCTTCGCCGCGGAGGCAGACTCAAGCCGATCCAAGTGCCGATTCCACAGCCGATACACCTGCCATGCGGCGAGCAGACCGACACTGCCAGACGCAATTTGGTCCCAGTCCAGCGAATAGCTGGAACGCGTGAGCTGGTCCTCCCAGAACTCGTAGCCGAAGTGCCATGTTGCCGTCAGACACCAGCCAATCCAGAAGGTCAGGCGCATGCCCCCCATCGCATAGATGGCGAAGGGCAGGAACAGCCCCAGCAGGAAGTGGGCAATGAAATAGTGCCTTGTGAAGTACAGGCCGATGGTTCCCTGCAGAATGACAACCATCAGGCAGCCTGCTGCAAAGAAACCCAGCGCAGCGTAGGAGGTTTTCTTTTCTCTTGGAGTAAGCGTGCTCATGAACCTACGCCCACCCCGCAGTGGGCGAAATCAGCAAAGGGGCGTCGCTGACCGCGGAACGGCAGGACAGGGATTTGACGCGAATTGTCCATCCCCTTGGTGCCGTGCCGACCAGTAGGGGCGGCCCGCGGCTCCCGCCCTGCACCCTGGCAACATGGAGTGCCGCCCACCTCCCTTGACCGGCAATGCGCAGGACCATCGACGCATTCGATCAGCGAGGGGCTTTCACCGAAGGCGAGTCGCCACAGAATCAGCCACTGCGAAGCAGAAGGACACCGGGACTTGCACGGCGCCAGCCTGCGCATGCGGCTTCACGCAGCGAATGCCGCCGTCGGGTGCGCGGATCATCTCCCAGTCCATCTGACTACTCAGCGGATTGGGATAGGGCTGCCGCAGGTGCCGGCGCGCAAACGGCACCCGCTTGTCGTCCAACAAATCATCAATCGATCTGGGAAACGCCTTGACGCGCCCGGGAGTCGATTCGTAATAGCTACCAATGGCCTGGGCGTACTGCTGCCCAACCCACTCCAGTTGCACCTGCCGCTGCCTGCGCGCCGTAGTGCTCCAGACCTCGGAGGCAAGCGACAGGCCCAAGCCGATCAAGGCGACCGCCAGTAGCACGCCCAGGTAGGTGAATCCGCGCTGGCCGTTCATCGTCACCAGCTCGAATAGCTTGTGCCATCCCGCGCGCTTCCGGGCGCGCCGCTGTGCACATCCACGACTCCGCTCAGGCCATCCATCGCATCCTGGGTAAGCACCCAGGTGTCCGCCCGGTCCGTGATCGGATCCAGCGGGATGGCTCGCAAGTAGCGGGCCTCGACGAGCTGCTCCAAGCCCTGGGGCAAGCGCCCGGTGTCCGCCCGATGCTTGTCGATGGCCTCGCGCATGATCCGAAGGTCGGTGCGAAGCGCCGATTCCTTGGCCCGCTCCAGTGAATCAAAGTAGCGAGGCGCGGCCAGCGTGAGCAAGGCGGCGAGGATGGCCATGACCACCAGCAGCTCGACCAGCGTGAAGCCAGCCCTCAGCCCTTCACCAATCACTTTACCAGTCACGATACGGCCTCCCATCCAGCCCCGAGCCTTCGGCCTTGGAATGGACATCGAACACATCACGCCCTGGCTTGGGATCATTGAAGGCGCTGTCATAGCTGCGAAGGGCCCAGGTATCGGCGGCATCCACGACCGCCGCCGAAGCCATCGGGTCACGGGGCAGGCGACGCAAGAAGACGAGTTTGCCCGCCATGGGCATCTGAGCATTGACCGCGCCCTCGACCAGCACCTGCAGCGAAGGCGGATAGCCCGAGCCGCCGACCGGCCGGGCGACCAGCCCCGCATCGGAGGCACGTTTGTAGGCGTCCAACGCAGTGCGTATCTCCCGCAGAGACCTGCGCAACTCTTCCTCCTGCGAACGCCGATGCGCGAGCTCCGCCAAGGGAAAGCCAATGCTGGCCAGCACTGCCATGATGGCGACGACGACCAACAGCTCGATCAAAGAAAACCCGCGAGCCATGGTCGATCAGGGAACGAAGGAGGATCGGGTCGACGTGGATGGCACGGTTCCCGACGTCTGCCCCGGTACGGCGGCTCCCTGCCCGCCCGGCGGCAAGGCAGGCGCGTTCCTCGGCGGCAGGATGGGGGCATTGGGCGTCATCACGGGGCGGCCCGGGAAGGGGTTGATCTGTTCCACGCGTGTGGGAGCTTGCGATGAAGGCGCCGGCGTCCCCAGCTGAATGGGCGCAGCCCCCGCAGCAGCATCCGTGCCCGACATGAACTCTTGCAGCCCGAGGCCGGGCGGTTCGATGTTGCGGACGATATGCGGTGTGACCAGCAGCACGATTTCGGTCCGGGAGTCGTTATCGCGGCTGCCGCCAAAGAGCTTGCTCAAGAGAGGAATCTCGTTCAGGCCGGGCACGCCGGTGTTGGATCGCTGCTCATCGCGCTTGATCAGCCCGGCCAGGATGTTGGTCTCGCCGTCGCGCACCCGCAGTGCCGTCGACGTGTTGCGGGTGCCGATTCTGTACGCCTGCGCACCGCTGGCGCGCGAGATGGTCTCAATGATGTTGGAGACCTCCAGTGACAGCTTCATCGACACATCGTTGTCGACCGATACCGTAGGTTCGATGTCGAGCTTCAGCCCCACATCCAGGTAGTTCACGGATTCAGCCGTACCCACGTTGGCCGTCGCCACGGTCGTAAAGACCGGCACACGCTCGCCGATCAGGATCTTGGCGGACTGCCGGTTCCTGACCCGGACACGGGGATTGGCAAGCAGATTGGCACTGCCTACCTGGCTACGCAGCTGGGCCGCCGCCATGGGATTGCCCACATTGAGCTTCACCATGTCAGCGCCGCGATGGCGCCATTCATTGAGCGTGAGCTGACCCGCGCCTGCGGCGCCGCTGAGCGTGGCGGAGACCGAGCTAGGCCAGGTGACGCCCATCTCGAGCAGGCGGTTCACGCTGACCTCCAGCACCTCGAGCTCCAGCATCACCTCGGGCTCGGCGACATCCTGCGTCGCCACCAGCTTCTCGACCAGGCGCACGACCTCGGCACTGTCCCGAACGACCAGGGTATTGAGCTTCTCATCCACCACCACGTCCCGCGCCCGTGCAATCGTCCTTACCAGGGTCGCCACCTTGCTCGCTTCGGCATTGCTCAAGTAGAACGTCCTCACGATCATCTCCCGGTACTCCGCCTGCTTGGCCGGCGTGTTGGGGTAGATGAGCAAGGTGTCCTCATCCAGGACACGCCGTTCCAGCTGGTTGGTGGCCAGCAGCAGGCGCAGGATGTCCTCAACGGGCTTGGCCGTCACGGACAAGGTCACGCGCTGGTCTACGCGCACGTCCTTGTCGATCACATAGTTCAGACCAGAAGCTTGCTTCAATGCCTCGAACACCTGTTGCAAGGAGGCGCCCGAAAAGTTCAGGCTCACCGGCTTGCGATAGGTTTCCTTCAATCGAGGGTAGATGCCCAACTCCTTGCCTGTCTTGTCCGCCTGCTGGCGTGAGAGCTGTCGATACAGCGCAGTGGCCCGGGCGTTGTTGGAGTTCTCTGACAAGACCTGCTGAGTTCGTGAGAGCGCCGTCTCCACATCGCCTTTGCGCGCAAGGTCCTGAGCCCCGTCGAGGATGGCCCAATGCCGCTGGGCATCGGCGACTCGCACGGTCCCCGCCGTCGCTCTCGCGTTTGCAGGATCAATCGCCAACACCTGGGCGTAGGCCTGTTGCGCGTCGTCAAAGTCTCCAGACCCCATCGCCTGATCCGCCCGCCGCATCAGTGCGTTCGTCGCGCTTTCCCGCTCCGTGAAGTAGCTGCGCCGGTACTCGACATTGCCTGGGTCCTGCTCAGACGCCTCCTTCAGCTTGGTGAGCCCTGCCTGCACCTTCCCTTCAGCAAGGTCGGCTTGACCTTCCCGATACGCGCGGTAGCCCGAGCACCCCGTCAGCACTGCCGCTGCAGCAACCACCGTCATTGATTTCTTGAGCACCTGAACCTACCTTGCCGCCGAGATGGGCAGCATCATTTCTTTGTTGCTGGGCAGATGGACCAACCTCACCTGCTGTGGAGTGACGCTGGCGATGCGGTACTCCGCCAACAAGACATCGCCCACCCTGCCCTGCCTCACCCCCTGGGGGCCGACGATGAACACGCTGAGGCCCTTCTCGTCCTGCCAGGTCCCGATTGCAGTCATGGGCGGCCGAACCGGAACGGGGTCCGCCAAAGGCTGGCTTGCTGGAGCGGCCACGGCCGGAGTCGCCATCGCTGGCGTCACAGCCTTGGGTGCAGGCAGGGTGGGAGGCTGAGGAGGCACCACTGGCGACCGTGGCGCAAAGGCATTGCCTGGCTCAGCCAGGTCCGGGTCCCGCGTGCCGGCTGCGGCATCTTGCGCACCCGCTGAAACATCCACGGCGGAAGTGGCGTCCGCCGAAGGCCGGAGAGCGGCCGTCTGCGGCGCTGAGCGAACCACCGGGTGCGCTATTTCATCGGCATGGAACCAACTCCATGAGCGCAGCCCAAGGAGCCCCACCATCACGGCCAGCAAGAGGGCCAAGCGCTTCTGCTTCATCGCAAGCGCCCTCGCCCGGTGCCGGCCTGGAGGTAGACAAGCACCGTCACCCGTGCCTCAACATCCGCCCCATCGGCCGAAGACCTGCTGAGGTTGAACTCTCGCAGTGTCAGCGCGGGCTCGTCCATCAGCATGCCAGTGACAAACCGGCGTATCGCCGGATAAGGCCCCTTGAATGAGCATTTCACCTCCAGGCTCGACGGCAACTCGGCGCTGGCGGCGTTGACCTTGTAGTCCGCCTTGGGCCAGCCCAGTCCGGCATCCACCGCCGTGCGCTGCATGCGAGCAAGAAGTCGCGGGATGTCCTGCTCGTCGGCCAGCACGGTCTTCGGAGCCTGCATTGGCGCGGGCAATGGGATAGACAAGGGCGCGGCTGTCATGACTGCGTCCAACTGCCGCAGACCGTGCCATGCCCGAAGGCCTGCGGCTGTGGCAACTGCCATCATCAACAGCCCCAGCCATCCCATAGGACCGATGGTTTCATGTAGCCGAGCCACCAGAATGCGCAGCTGAAGCTTGGCGCTCCGCCTTGGATGCGGTGACATCACCGGGTCCTCCAGGGGGTCGTTATCGAGAAGCGCACCAGCGTGCGCCCCGCCACATCCATGATCGACTCATGCGAGCCCAATCGAGCCGGCCCCAGCACGCTGTCGTCATCGAGCGTCTGCGCATAAGCCAGCACTTGATCGAAGCTGCCAGCCTCCCCCTCCACTCGCACCATGCCAGTCGCAGGGTCGATGGAAAGACTCAGGAGATGGACCGGCGGCTCTGTCGCATGCTCGATCACGCGCAAGACGGGCAGCCACGGCTGGCGCAACAGCGGTGCCACGTTGCGCAGTCGCACTTGGTCTGGCGTGGGCTTTTGCGCTGCTTGCACCGCCTTGCGGGATGCTTCCACCGCTTGCGCCTGTTCCAGCTGCCGAGCTTCGCGGCTCGCATGCACCATATCCCAGCGATGCTGCAGCCACAGGGCAGCCCCCAGGGCGAGCCCGCCCGCAACCAGCAGCAGCCTTCCCGCCGAGGGAGAAGGCCTGCGCTGAACAAAATCAATGCACTGCATCAGGCGGCTCCTGCCTCGTCCAGCAACTGCCCCGGCCAGCCAGCCGCCAGCACCGGCGCGTCCTTCACAAGGCCGCCCAGGCGCACGGACTCCAGCGCTACGCAACGCTTGGCCTCCTCTAGGTTCAAGACCTGAGAGGCCGCAGGATTCAAGCTCATCACACGCCCATCACGCAGCAGCGCCACCAGTGTGCGATCCTGCTCGGACCAGACCCACCAGGCGTCCTGCCGCGCACCATGGCCATTCGCTTGACGCTCTCCGCGGCGGCATAGGGCTTCACGCCCCCACACGAAGGCGGGCTGCAGAGACGCCAGCTCCACCCCTGCAGCCCTCGCCGAGGAAAGCAGCGCCGCTTTGACAGGGCGAGCCAGCGCGTAGCCCAGCACTTGAGGTTCTCCCGCTCGAAAATCCATGTTGACATCGCTCTGCCCGTCCAGCCCATGGACGTCACCGAAGCGGTGGCGCAGCAACTGTTCGGCGTGCTTCCTGGACCAAAGATCAGGTCCCAGTGGCACCAACATCACGGGGAGCCAGGCGGACTCCAGAACGGCCACCACAGCGTGAAGGGGCGCCTCCGCGCCCGCGGTCCGAAGCGCAGCCTCCATAGCCGGCACCAGAGCTGCCACTCGTTCGCCCTCCGCCACCACGCTAACCGCCGTCCTGCACACCCATCCTTGAACGGTCTGCTCCCATCGCTCGATGGCGTCTCGCCCCACACGAAGCACCTGGGCCCGCTTGCGCTTAGTCCGCCACACGGTCCACCTCCTCCAAACTGGTGTGCCCATCCCAGGCAGCTTGCAAGGCCAAGGCACGCAGGCTGCGCCAGCCATTGCGCTCGGCCTCCGCCTGGATCTGCGCCTGCGGGGCTCTCGCACCGATCAAGGCCTTGAGCCCAGGAGTGAGCACGAGCAGCTCGCCCAAGGCAAAGCGTCCCGCGTATCCGGTGCCGCGGCACTGCTCGCAGCCCACGGCACGAGCGAGCTGCGGAGCCCGCTCAAAGCTCACGTCGACTGAGCACTGCAAGGCTTGCACCTGCTCAGGCTGCAGTGGCGTACGACAGTGCAGGCACAGACGGCGCAACAAGCGCTGGGCGAGCACGCCGTTGATGGCCGACGCAAAGGTGTAGGCATCAATGCCGAACTGCTCGAAGCGCCCCACCACATCGAACACGGTGTTGGCATGGACCGTGGTGAAGACCAGATGCCCCGTGAGCGCGGACTGCACGGCGATCTGCGCCGTCTCGGCGTCCCGTATCTCGCCGACCAGGATCTTGTCGGGGTCGTGCCGCAAGATGGAGCGCAAGCCCCGGGCAAAGGTCAGCCCCTTGCGTTCATTCACCGGGATCTGCAGAACTCCAGACAGCTGGTACTCCACAGGATCTTCGATGGTGATGATCTTGTCCCGCGTCTGATGTGTCTCGGCAATGGCCGCGTACAGCGTGGTCGTCTTGCCCGAGCCCGTCGGGCCGGTGGCGAGCACCAGGCCGTGCGGCTTGCGGCACAGCGCGCGGATGCGATCCGCCGAGACCTCATCGAACCCCAGCTTGTCCAAGGTCAGCCCGGCCAAGGTCTGGGCCAAGTACTGCCGATCCAGAATGCGCAGCACCGCATCCTCGCCATGGATGCTCGGCATGATGGACACCCGTACATCCACCATGCGACCGTTCACCGCAATCTGAAGCCGGCCGTCCTGCGGCACCCGGCGCTCGGCAATATCCAGTTGGGCCATCACCTTGATGCGACTGATGGCCTGGGACAACAGCTCCATGCTGTCGATGCGGCTGACGGCCGTCAACACACCATCCAGGCGGAACTTCACGGTCAGGCCGCTTGGGTCGCTTTCAAGGTGGACGTCGGACGCACCACTCTTGAGGGCGTCGTACAGCGTCGAATTGACGAAGCGCACCGACGGACTGTCGTCCACACCGATCTGGCGCAAGCTGAGCACTTCCGCGCCGCCCGCCTGCCCTGGCTCACCACGCGCGTCCGGAGCCACCGCCAGCGCGTCCAGCGCTGTGAGCTGGCCTTCGCAGTGCGTCAGCCAGGCGTCGAAAGTCACCGTGCTGACCAGCGTAGCCTCGATGCGGCCAAAGCGCGTGCGCGCCCAGGCCAAGGTGTCGGTATCGAAAGGGTCCGTGATGAGCAGCCTGACCTGCGCCAGTGCCGGGTCGTCCAGCACAGCACAGCGCCGGCGCGCGCACTCGGGAAACGACAGGCTCTCGAAGCGCGGGCGCATGTCCAGCAAATCCTGGATGCGCAACGTTGGTAGCGACAGAAGCGCCCCCACCTCGTCAGCCAGCGACTGCGCATCGGGGGCTGCCCGAAGCAAGGCCCCGAACACATCGGCCTCGCCTTGCTCCCGCAGCGCAGCGATCCGCTGGGTCAATGTCATCGCAGGGCTCATTGCAGTGCCGAGGCCAGTTCAAAAATGGGCATGTACATCAGCACGACCACCACACCAACTCCGACCCCAATCAGCAGCATCACCAAGGGCTCCAGCACCCGGACACCGCGCTCCAGTGCTCGGGCCACTTCGGCATCGTGGTAGTGGGCAATGCGAGTGAGGACGCTGCCCATGTCTCCAATGCGCTCCCCCGCCAGGATCAATTGCTCGGCCACGGGCGTGGCCATGCCCGCATCCGCATGCGCTCTGGCCGGCGCCTGCCCCTCGCGCAAGGCACGCTCCACCGCCAGGCCGCCAGAGCGCATGCCCAGCGGCAGCACACCGTTGGACAGTGCCAGCGCTTCCGGCAGGGGAATACCACCAGCGACCAGCATCCCTGTGGAGCGGTACCAGCGGGAAAGAAAGTACACACGCAGACGCTCGCGCAAAGGTCCCCATTGCATCAAGCGCTGCATGGCCCTGGCGCGCACGCCGGGCGAGCCGGCCAGGGCCACCAATCCGCCAACGGCGATGCCCGCGGCCAGGAGCAGCCACACACCATGGGCCTGCAGCCAGTGGGACCAGCTGATCATGGCCTGGGCCGACCAGGGCAAGGTTCCATTCATGCCTTCGAATACCCGAGCGAAACGAGGAACGACATACAGCAGCAAGAAGAGCAAGACGGTCAGCCCCACCGCCGTCAGCACCAAGGGGTAGATGGCCACCGAGCTGATGCGATGGCGCAGCTCCGCCACTCGACGCTCATGCTCGATGAAGCGGGTGAGCGCCTGAGGCAGATCGGACGTCAGCTCTGCGGCTTTGATCAGGGACACCAGCAGCACCGGAAAGCGCGTGTCGGCCGACAACGCCTGCGAAAAGGCCTGCCCGCTCCGCAAGCGCTGCGTGAGCTGCTCCAGGGCCCGAGACGTGTCTGATGAGGCGGAGCGGCCCAAGGTGTCCAGGGCTTCAATCACGCTCAAGCCTGCTCCCAGCAAGTCACGCAGCTGCTCCGCCAGCACCACCACGTCCAGCGGGCGGGCCCGGCCCCGCAAGAGCTGCGGCCATTGCCCGCCGACCGCTTCGACATTCAGCACCGTGTACCCTTGCCGCACGGCCAAAGCTCGTGCCTCTTCCGAGGAGGCAGCCTCGACCTCCATCGCCTGAGGCACGCCGCGACCTTGCACCCCATTGATGCGGAACTGCATCACCTTCCCTCCTGGATGAGCGCCATCTAGCGCCCGCTGTCCCAGACGCTGACATCCGTGTTCTCGCCAGTGCCGCCCGGCTGACCATCCTTGCCCAGGCTTTGCAGCTCGTAGTCGTGCCCCGCCTCACCAGGCAGGCGGTACAGATAGGCATGCCCCCAAGGATCCGGCGGCAGGGCTTTGGAGAGGTAGGGACCGGCCCAACGAGCCTCTTCGGCCGGCCGCTCCGTCAGTGCTCTGAGGCCCTGCTCGGTGCTGGGGTAGTGGCCCGTATCCAGGCGGTAGGTGGCCAGGGCTTTGTCCAGGGCGTCGAGTTGAGCCCGGGCCGCCTTGGTTTCGCTTTTGCCGATCTGGTCGAAGAAGCGTGGTGCCACGTAGCTGGCCAGCAATCCGATGATCACCATGACCACCAGCAGTTCAAGCAATGTGAATCCAGCTGCCGGCACTGTACGTTTGTAGTTCGCCAATTCCCCTCCCCCAAATGCCTCTCGCCGCGCCTGACGCGCAGTCGGCCCAAGCCAATTTCTCTATCTACACCGACTTCTCGGACGCGGCACGAATCCTTCAGCCTAAACCTGACACCCTTGCTTTAAGCGAGAGCAAAACCACCTGCGAGAAATTTACTCGCAAACGTCAAGACGAAGTTTTAAGTGGGAACGAACCATGCACAGCCCGACTTCAAAGATTTTTTCTCAAATACCCATCCACCATCGCGCTCAATGCAACCATAAAAACCCCAGCCAAAAGCAATATGACAGATATCAAAAATTCAAAATCATAGAGCAAATACCCATATATACCCGCACCACCAAGCGCACCAGCCACCACGATCAGCAACTTCGCGAGCCAATGGCGAGATGCATCCTCAGCCATAAATCACCCCACCAAAGTAGCCAACCCAAAAATATCCAAAACCAGAGAGACTGAGCGCCTTGTAGCGTTCATTTCCCGAACAAACACAATGAAATTTCAAATTCACATCACTGTGCTTTTCACAGAATTGAGCCACCATCAATTCTGAAGCACTCAGTGCAGCTTCAGAATTCAGAAGAATTTCTGTAGCTTTGCCATGCGACTTTTTGAGACCAGCTGAGGGTCTAGACTCCCCTAAAAAGGCCTGCGTGGGCACCTGCGAAACAGTATTTCAGCAGCCTGCTAGCAGTCTCAGTTAGAAAAGACTCCTTATTCAGTGTCTTTCGGGCGGCGCCAATGCTCGCGGACTACGCAAAAATCCAGGTCAAACTTTCAGATTGCAGGCATTCTCTACCTTCTACGAATCCTTCGACCAGCCACAACTGCGACGATGGCGCCCATCAAACTTGCCGCGGCCAGCGCTGCAGCAATCAACGGCTGCCTACATCTTGCATTGGATGCAAAAAGATCAAAGGTGCCAGCGCACTCAGAAAACGCCATGCTGTATGACGAAAAAATCCAAAGTGCACACCAGAAAGAAAAACCAACCAGCACCACCGAAAGTAGATAGAAGAAAAACCGAAAGCCAATTTTTATCATAACGCCACAACTCCACTTATTAGAATCCGAACGGCGGGAGAGGGTTCGGAACTGCCCCCCGGCGCGGGTTTCTCATATGGAAACTTCGAGTGGGCAATTCCTTCCCGCATCCGAGCCCTCCGGGTGGCTTGACACCACCCTGGGCATGGCGCCATACACCGAAGCCGCAGCCAGCTCGGTCTACTTCACGCTCGCGAGCTTGCCATCATTGAATTCGAAGCGGATTGCCTCGTCCGCACTGCTCGTGATCACTCGCGGCGTATCCAGTTGGCCTGAATAGACGTTGTAGGCGACGTTGCTCAGCATCGAGCTGGCCGCGGTCCCGGCCTGTTTCAGTACCGCCACCGGCATCGAGCCCAGATAGACCGTTTCATACAGTGGTGCCTGGTTCGCGTCGTATTCCCCCACCAGGCGCCCAGCTTCGTCGTAAGCGAAGTAGCTCGCCCCCGAAAGGCACCAGCGCTGTGGGGCCCGTCTTGGCCACCCGCTGCTCCAGCCCGTTGTAGATTCGATGGAACGATAGCATTCCAAGACTTCCAGCACTGGCACCTCATCTACGGAAGGTTGATGTGAGCAATCCAATATTTACTTGTTGCGCCAAGCAATCCACCAACAATAACGCCAACTACAACACTAGTCGTGGAAACCAGCAGCAGCAAACACATTACACCCGCAGCCAACGCACCAACTGCAGCGCAAAGGATTCGCAATACATATGGGGAGATCCCCGCGCACGACTCCAAGATGTAGGCTATTCCTATAGCAGCGCCAAATACTCCACCGGCAGCCAATTTCCTCACAGTTGGATCGACCGCACTCAAGTAGACAGCAAATATGCTGAGTAGAGTGATCATGACTGCGAAAATCAAAGAATTTGAGAACAACCGTTGGATCCAGCTTCTGGATCTCTTCTCCACAGTGTCGTTATCATTCATTTCTTACACTCGCAGTCGTCGCCAATAGTCCAAGATTTCGCGGCTAGAGCCTTCTTTATCAACGCCCCGTTAACCCCCAAAGTTCCCTGCCATATGGCAAGCTCCTTGAATCCAAATCCTGCTAATGCAGACGGCAAGGCCATTCCTGCAGCACTTTTTCCTAGGGAAATAAAACCTGGCGAGAGTGCGCCAAATGTTGCCGCGGTCAAGACCGCTCCGATGTCGACACATCTCGCACTCCTTCCATCAATCAGCATTTCCTTGCCGATTTCCAGACCTGCTCCGATAAGCGCACCAGGAAGACCGATTCGCCCATCGGGATCAACAGAGCTGACCGGATTCCCGGCAACATACGTGTAGGTGTTGATACCGCCGCTAAGCCCTATCGGGTCACTTTCAATGTAGCGGCCAGCGTCAGGGCGATAGTCCCGGTTCCAGTTGTAGAAACTCCCCGTTTCCACATCTAGGAGTTGCCCTGGAAAGCGCTGGTTGAAAGCAAAGACGCCGAGCCCAGCGGGGCTCTGATCCGCCGCCGAGGCCCCAAAAGCTTCAGCCCCATCCCAGCGCCAGACGATCGTCTCGTCCGCACTGCGCGTAATCACCCGCGGTGCGCCAAGGTGATCTGAATAGACGTTGTAGGCAACGTTGCTCAGCGTCGAGCTGGCCGCGGTCCCGGTCTGTTTCAGTACAGCGACCGGCATCGAGCCCAGGTAGACCGTCTCATACAACGGCGCCTGATTCGCGTCGTACTCCCCCACCAAGCGCCCCGCTTCGTCGTAAACGTAGTAGCTCGCCCCCGAAGGCACCAGCGCTGTGGGGCCCGTCTTGGCCACCCGCTGCTCCAGCCCGTTGTAGAGGAAGCTCACCTTACCGCCCGCGACGGTGGCGCTGTTCATGCGCCCCCGGTCGCTGTAGCTGTAGCCGACGGTGCCATCCGCCAAGGTGTTGCCTGCGTTGTCGTAGTTGAACACTTGCGTGCCGCCAGGGGCCTGAGCCTGCGAGATCCGGTTGCTGGTCGGCGAGGTAGTCACGGTGTAGCCCGTGCCGCCCAAGGTCCTCTGCGTGCGGTTGCCAGTCAAGTCATAGCTGTAGCCATAGCTCGCTCCGCTCAGGGTATGAGCCGTGAGGCGCCCCAGATTGTCGTAGCTGAAACCTTGGTCAAACACAGCCTGGGGCCCAGCGGCATTGCTGTGCACATAGCCGAGGATCAGGCCGGCCGGATCGTATTGAAGCGTGCGGGTCATGCCGGCCGCAGTGCCACTGCCGTTGGGATTGCCCAAGGGGTAGCTCACCAGGCGACCAAAGCCGTCGTAAGTGCGTTGGTAGGCCGTCCCGTTTGCCCAGGTCCAGCCCGTCACTTCGTTGGCACCGTTGTAGGTCACGCTAGACAGGATGCTGACCGTAACGCCTGTGTTGGTGCCCACGCCGTTGGCATTTACAGGATTCGCGGTGAGTGCGTTGATCCGCCCGGCGGTGTCATAGGTATAGTTGACCTGGAGGCCGCTGGGATAAGTAATGGCCGTCAGCTTCTCTGCCGCTGGGCCGCTGGTTCCCCAGGAGTACCTCAGAACCTGCGGAAGCTTGCCTGCAATTACTTGTGTCTTGGTCAACACGTGACCCAGGTAATCATATGTATAGCTCGTCGAGCCGGATTCATCAGTAATACCAGTCAGTCGGCCTTTGCTGTAAGGCACAGGGCTGCCGCCACCGTCATACTCGAAAACCGTGGGCATGCCGCTGGCATAAGTTGCGCTCTTCAGCCGCCCTAGCATGTCGTAGGTGAAATTTGTGATCTTGCCGCGCGAATCGGTGCGAGCTAGTAAGTTTCCCGCCGAGTCATAGCTCATTCCCGAATTTCCCGTGTCAGGACTTGCCTGCTCGACATAGTTGCTCAGCCCATCGACGGAATAGGTTGTTTCCAATCCTCGAGGGTCATTGACAGCGACTAGGTTTCCCTGTTCGTCGTAGCGCATCCGGACGCTCGGCGAAATCGACCCCGCCGAAGGCGGCGGGCTATCTATCTGCACCAAGCGGTGCAGCGTGTCAAAATCTCGGCTTACGGCATTTCCCTTGGGATCCACATCGGCCCAGCGGTTGCCGCTCGGGTCATAGCCGTAAATCCAGGTCATAGCGCCAGTGCCGCCAGAACCACCGTCATTCACCTGAACGGCAACATGTTCAGATGAACAAGGTGCATTCGTGCCATCGCCGCTATAGATCGCCCGTAGCGAATGGAGCCCCGCCGTTCCGAGCGTAACTGCCAGTGATGCCTTATTTGCACTGATGGGAGCGTTTCCAAGTGCCGTTGAGCCATCAACAAAGCCGATGGTTCCGGACAGCGCGGTCCCTTCCAAACTCGCTGTCAGGGTAATCGCCGCGCCGCTAGCAATCGTGTCAGCAGAGCTGCTCAAGGTAAGGAGGCAACTCACCGTCACAACGACAGGACTTGAAACGCTGGCCCCGTAGACTCCATCGCCAGCATAGGTAGCGGTAACGCTATGCGTCCCGGAAGCTGAAAAGCCTGTCGTGTAGCTCGCTGCCCCACCGACAAGAGGCGCCGTTCCAATCGCCATAGCGCCGTCTTTGAACGTCACACTGCCCGACAATGAGGGTGGGCTGACCGTCGCAATGAAAGTCGTTGGCTGCCTCAGTGCAAGCGAAGCAGGCGAGGCAACTAACGTTGTCGACGAGGAGTTAGACAAGACCTCCTGCACCAACACCGGCGAGCTGCTTGGTGCATTGGTCTCGTCTCCAACGTAGTAGGCAGTAAGACTGTACGAACGTGCCGTACTAAATTGATGGACATGTTTGGCGACGCCAGCGGAACTCGTATCGACGGATAGATTCCCATACTCACTATCTCTGAATACGACATTACCGGTTGCCGTGGACGGCAACAAAGTGGCCGTCAAGGTAACATTCTGACCAGTAGCCGAAGGCGTCAAACTTGAGGAAAAGCTGACTGTTACCGGTGTTCGCTTGGCGCGAACAACTTGTTCGAATGCGGCCGATGAACTGCTCAAATTGGCGTCGTCGCCGGAAAACACGGCGGTCAAGCGGTGGGCCCCCGCGGTGTCAAAGGTCACCGACATAGCAGGCTGAGAGCCTGCTCGTGTAGGGACAGACGCAATTGCAACGCCACTATCGTAGAGGGTCAGCGTCCCCATCGGGCCACTACGAATGAAGGCGCCATCGACCTTTGGATAGATGGTGAACACTTCACCAACGTAGGCGTTAAAGACGGAATCCAAAGTTACAGACGAGGTTGCCTTACTCTTCACCGTCTGTGTGAGTGCCGCTGACGTGCTCGCGTTACTACTTACATTTCCATCATAGGTTGCTTTGATGCTGCGAGCGCCAGTAATAGTAAACGACGTTGTGAGTGTCGCAATTCCGGAGTTGATCGCGGACGTCCCCAATGTGGTGGCCCCATCTTTAAAAGTCACCGTGCCAACAGTGGCCGAGGGACTCACCGTGGCCTTGAGGGTCACCGGCTGATTGACATAGCTCGGATTCAATTCACTAGCAAGGGTGGTGGTGGTGGCCACCTTGGCGTTCACCACTTGACCAATCGATGTAGAGATACTCGGGCCATTGCCAACATCGCCAGCATACGAAGCAGTAACGCTATGGGTGCCAGCGCTACTGAAACTGGTGCTCAGCGTCGCCACACCGCCACTGAGTGTGCCCGTACCCAAATTTGTTGAGCCATCTTTGAATGTCACTGTTCCAGTAGCCGTAGACGGGCTCACCGTGGCAGTTAACGTGAGAGGTTGACTCACGTAGCTTGGGCTCAAACTAGTACCGATAGTCGTAGCGGTAGTAGCTTTAGCGTTGACGGCTTGGCTGAGCACAGCTGAGGTACTAGCCGCATTTGCAGCATCACCTGCATACACCGCCGTGACACTAGCATTTCCCGCTATGCCAAAGCTTGTTGTTAAGGTCGCCACACCGGAGCTGAGCGTAGCGGTGCCTAGCGTTGTCGCGCCATTCTTGAAGGTAACTGACCCGGTTGCGGTAACGGGTGCCAGTCTTGCCGTCAGAACCACACTCTGCCCCAGGAAACTCGGGTTGATGCTGGAGCTTAGCGTCGTGCTAGTGGCCGCTTTCACTACCTGATTGAGACCGGGCGACGTGCTTGCAGCATTGGCGCTGTCTCCGACATAGATTGCCGTCAGCACATGAGTGCCAGCAGCGGCAAAACTTGTAGTTAGGGTAGCGGTGCCTGCACTAAGACTACCAGTGCCTAGGACGGCCGCCCCATCTTTGAAGGTCACCATACCGGTGGCGGTGGACGGCGTAAGCTTCGCCGTGAGATTCAAGCTCTGCCCTGTGGCGCTGGGATTGAGGCCGCTGCTCAATACCGTAGTGCTTGTAGCTTTGGCCTTGATCACCTGGCTGATTGCTGCCGAGGTGCTCGAGGCATATGTGCCATTTCCAGCGTAGACCGCCGTCAAGCTACTTGTGCCAGAGGTGCTGAAGCTGGTCGACAGGACCGCTTTTCCAGCGTCGAGCGAAGCACTCCCTAATACGGTAGTTCCGCTCTTGAATGTCACCGTGCCTGTTGCCGACAACGGCGTCACGGTTGCCGTCAGCGTCGTTGCCTGAGATACATAGCTTGGGTTCAGACTGGACACAAGAGCGACGTTGGTAGCGGTTGCGGCTAGCCCAGCCTTGCAACTCAATATCAACAGCAGGAACAGAACTAGGGCCCGCGTAGATGCGATTCCTCGAAAAAGCAAAATATTTAGCCTTAGCCTAGGACCGATATCACACGGCCACTCTCCGGATGCAGTATCCGACCACATAGTTCCTCCCTAAATCTGTTTGTATCGCAGGCGCTTGCCGGCTTCAGTAGATCCAGCACACATCACTGCGGAGATCCGATTACTTGCTGCAAACGCCCCAAGGCATCAAATGATCTTCTAATATTGCGAGCCAGCAAGCCGCTGGCATCTTGAACCCGCTCGCTGATCCGGTTTCCTGCAGCATCAAGCTCATAAATTACTCGATTACCCACAGTGTCAGAAATTCCAGTGAGGCGGTGCGCTTCATCGTATTCGTAATTCAGTCCAGAGCCGTCCGGGAAAGTGGACTGGATAACGTTCCCAACACCATCGTAGGAATAGCTTGAAGTTAGCGGAGTGTGCCCCCCCACCGCCGATGTCACCGCCATCGAATTCAACCATCCACGAGGCGTGTAAGTCATCTCGCTAACAGCCCCATTGGGATCTATGGCCTTCAGAAGGCGTCCATTCCTGTCGTATCGCACATACTGAGTTACATGACCAGCTGGATTGGTGCGGCTCTTCAGATCCCCAATCATGTAGTCAGCACTTGAGCTGTCATAGTATTCAAAGGTTGTTGAAAACCCACGTGAATCCACGCTGGTAAGCATTTGTCCAAACTGGTTATAGGTGAAAGAAGAAATTCGCGGCGCCCCGACCGGAACTGCGGCTAGCCCCAATGCACCCCGATCGTCAGAGGTTGCTTGTTCAACCAACTTGCAAAGTACTGAAATAGGCTTTCCGTTGGGCAACTTTGCAGCAATTGGGGCACAGTTCGCAATCGCCCCGCCATTGAAGGGATCGGGCTGTCCGTTATAGACCCAGCTAGTACGTCGCTTGGGTTCTGCTCGACCGGTCTCTACACGCCAGTCAGGATGCCAAGCAGTACTAATCTTTCTACTACCAGCCGGCAGATTCGCTCCGGTTGCGACAACCCCCGAGCAGCTATATCCCGCAGCCAATCCTTCGACACGCACCGTCTCCAAATTCCGGCCATCGGTATATGCATAGCAGGTGCGATTCCCGGAGAAATCATCACGACTCGTCACATTTCCATTAAAGTCAAATGTGCTATTTTTCTGAGCCGCTGAACAACCCGAGCCGGCCGGTTGCGAAATCGCGGCCACATGAGGAACGTCATTGATACCGAAAAACTGCATCGTCCTCGATGCGCCCAGCGGATCGACAAGATCAACTTGGTTGGTTTGGCGATTCGCCACGACAAATCTATTCGATCCATTCGGACCTTCAGTAGATATTGCATGACCATCGGCATCATAGCTATACGAACCAACTCGAGTGGTAATTCCATTCCAAGTTTCCGACCGCCCAGTCAGTGATTGGAATCCATTAACTCCGGGCGCACGAGCCTCTTCCCCCCAGTGATAGCCCACAATCAATCCATTTGGATACTCAACCCCAACCAGCCGATTCTGAGGATCAAAGGAATACCTATACACCCCCCCTGCCGGATCCAGCATCGTAGACAGGTTGCCAACCTTGCCATATGTAAAATACATGGATCGACCAAATTCATCCGACTGAACAAGGAGATAACCGCCTCCCGGGGCAATATCTTTAGAAACCGATCCATCCGAGTAAAAATAGGATGTCTTTCTACCACCCATTGTCCAGCTTGAAAGCAATTGCCCGGAATTTGCATAGACATCAATATTGTCCGATTCCGTGGTAACCACCCATCGAGTCGAGCCATCTGAATCGATGACCTTTATCGCTGATTCTTTGGGGTTTGAGCTGGATTGAGCAACACTGTCCGTGACGCTGAACTCCACCAGCGCCCCCTCCCGCGTGGTGAGTAGCGCCTTTTTGGACCCATCAGGATACACAGGGAAGCAGCTTGATCGGACAGTTTTGGCTGGCTCAATTTCACCTTCTACAGTAGTGACCTCTGTCCACACTTGAGGCAAGCATGTGGCACTAATACTCTCAGCCTGGTAGTCCGAAAACCCAACATTTCGTGAGGCGACAGATGCGAATGAACCAGAATCACTTCTATAAGTACGCTCCATCTGTAGCGCCCCGCTTACAGATCGGTAGTCAACCTCTCTTTGCTCCTTCAGACCCGAAGCCGGGAATATTGGGTTGCCATACCCGCATTCATTCCGCTGCTTATCTCGCGTTTTGATAGTTACTTCACACCAGGCTTTTTGGAACTTTCCATCTGGAGTGATATTGGAGAATTTATAGGCAGCCCCATCCGGGCAATTAATATGCGCCGCAATAATTCCGGTAGTAATTGGATCAGACTTCAGAACATAGGTCCCATCTTTCATTTGAACATATCTAAATCTGTTCGCAGACCAAGAGTACAAGTTGTCAATCCCATTAATGTTCTTGCTCGCGTCATCCAAAAATGGGCTTCCAGAAGCCCGATCAGCATAGAATGGGATTCTCACCAAATACTGATCAAAATGAGCCGCCTGATATTCAACAAGGGCGGAAAATGCTTCCCCGAGTGAATCAAAGTAGCCAATGGTTGGCTCCAGATTTGTTCCCCAGCGCACCACTGGTGCCACCTTCAATTTGACGATTCCTGCTTGGCAAAGCGTCGAAGAGGTCAACAATATTGACAAAGCCAAGCAAGAACTTTCAACTTTCGAGAAGTAGAGCTTTTCCATCACTGAAGCAATCACAAGAAAATTAATCAACGTTGAAGCTCAACGCAAAGCCAGAAGCGACCAAATTCAAACTTGGCACGTCAAGTCAGCAGAAAAGGCGAAGGCTGTAAAAAGTGCTCCTATCGAAAGGGCGGTCTCAAATCCAAATTGCAACACCTTGCCGCTTCGGCAAGGTGTAAATATGACGAGAATATTCCGGCAGATGCAGGCCGTAGAGTGCGTGACGTTGGCCGCGCTGCGACAGCAAGGCAAGAGCCGCTGAGGTGCTGGGTAGCAGCGCGGGCAGGCTGAGCCGTGAACTGGCGCGCCACCAACATCCGGGTGTACTTTTGCGGTCCCCACAGACCCTGCCAGCGAGGCTCCTGCGAGAACACCCAACGGGCTGTTGCGTCAGGCGCTGCCCAAGGGCACCGACCTGTCGGTCCACGAGCAGCAGGCACTGGATTCCATCGCCCCCCCTGAACAACCGCCCCCGCCAAACCCTCAACTGGCGCAGCCCCATTCAGGCCTTCTGCGACCTCATGCAAGAGGTCGCCGAACAGACTCGAGCAACAATCCATTGACATTGCAATCTAGGTGGGGTGTTGCAATTCAGATTTGAGACCGCCGCGCCCTCAGGTCAAAAGAATATTTCACAACCCCTCCCATTGATATTATTTGACGAGATGCAATAGCCGACCTCAGCGACTGATTGCAAGCCAACCAAAAGCAGCATGACATGCAGAACGCGGAGCCGCCTCTCAGTGGCCCAATCGCGACAGCTCGCACGCTACTGATTTTTCCAAAGAATTGACACCCCTCTTTAGGGGGTAATTTCTCCAGAAAATCCGTGAATTAACAGCACCTTCACCGTGATTTCACGGTGGATCACTGATTCCTTCTTGATTCTCATCAACCCGCCACGCGGTACATGCCGTACAGCACGCTGTGGCGGGAATTTTTCTCCGCCCACTCCTACTCAACGCGGGGCGACAAATGGACGCGCACATCGAGCCAATGGGGATATTCCCCATGGGCGATAAAGCCGGCCGAGAATCTATATGTATGCGCGCCATTACGGGGATGTCATGAATGACATCGTCAAGAATTCATATTGCATGGAAGCGCGATGACTGATATAGATCGGCGCACGTACCAGATGGAGACGCGGTCCGGCCGGCGCTTCTTGGGAATTAGGGGACAGCTGCAACATCGCCCTGCGCTGCGATCCAGGCGCGGACGTCCTCCACTTTCCAGGCGGTCACCCGCTGAGACAGCTTCACGGGAGCCGGGAACGTGCGCGCCGCGACGCGGCGCCAAAGCGTCGAATGGGAGAACGGCAGGAACAGCAGCAGACGAGCCTCTCGCACGAAGCCGATGTCCGGCAGACTGGTCGGGATGGGACTGACAACGCAAGCAGGCGCATTGGCTGGCAGTAGCGTGGTGGTGGGCATAGCGAAACTCCATGGATCAGATGTCCATGACCCACTCGGTCGCCGTCGTGTTAGGTCAGGTTCGCACGACCGCTAGGGAAGCGCTGCAGGACGTGCCATCCGCTTCCCAAAAGATGACCCAAAGATGACGAGGTGCGGGCAGCGACTGCGTGCCTGCACTTGCGCGGATGTGGGGACGCCAATGGCTCCCCGATCCCGTGGGACGGTTGAATGTCGGGCGTCAACCAAAGAGGCGAGCTAGCGCCGTCACGGGGACAAGAGGAAGGCGGGTAACGTCCGCAACGATCAGCGGCCCGGGATCGGACCACCCGGCACAGGCGACATCACAGGAGATGACCTGGCCCGCATACGATAGGGGGTCAGCAGCACGGCGACAAGCCGTCAGCGGCGTATCGCATCTCCAGTGCACACGCAAGCCTCGCCAAGGCCGCCAGGCCAGACTGGAGCTCTTGCGCCGCGCGTCCGGCGGCATGATTCACATACCGGCCTCGTCCGCCAGCAAGGAGCCAACGGATTGCTCCGATGTCGCGACATCCGAAGGAGCGATCAAGCCTGGATCGGTAGCCTCATCAGACAGCCCCTCGCTTTGTGCTCCTGCAAGTCCGGCGCGCTCGAGAGCTTCGCCGTCCTCTTCCACGGCCGCTCCTGCATGGTCATCGCGCGCAAGCCGAGTGGCAACAACAGCTTCGCCATTCGAAGCTCGCTCACCTGAACCTGCAGCCAAAGCCTGCATCCTCCTGCGCAACCCTGTCGCCAGGCTTCGAGCCGAATTGGCCACGTCGCGAACCTGGCGCTTGAGTGTGGCCCGCTGCAGATCCAATGCCTGTGTACTGATGACCTCATGAATCTCCAAGGTCTGGAGCAAAGGCATGACCTGGTCAAACTTGCTGAGCAGCTCCAGGTAGCGGCGCCCCGTCGAAGAAATGATGCCCACCTCGATCTCTAGCGGCAGCGTGTCGTAGGTCGCCGCACTGGTGATGCCATGGGCCTGGAACAGTGCCTCCGCACCATCGATCGCCTTGTTGAGGGCATCGGCCGCCGCGTCAATCCGGGCCCGGATCGATTCCTCCACCTTGCCCACATCACTGGACTCCAGGCGCGTGCGGGCGAGGACAGAGATGAAGTGCGCATTGAGCTGCAAGGTGCTGAAGAATCGCACGAAGAGCCGCTTGCCCTCTGCGCTTGTCAGGCGCGTCACCACTTTGATGCTGGCAGCCTCCACGCGCCGAAAATCCACCTTGGACTCGCGAGCCAGGATGCGCGCATTCACCGCCCCCTCGTCGGTCTTCACGATCTGCGCGCTGGTCAGGTTGTTTGCCATGGGACTTCTCCACTGCTGAAGTGACGTCGATCGTCCTCGCGCCACCGTAGAAGCTCCATCCGAATTTCCCGCCCAAACGGATTGAATTTGTCATCACGCAGTGGAGCTCCTCTGGCAAGGATTGACGCCAGAGAGTCCGCGAGACTATCGTGCACCCATGCAGCAGCTGGCCCTGCATTCCACTCAGGCAAGCCCCCGAGCGCTCGGCGAACCACACGACAGGTCGCCACGACCTTCGCGGATCCCGCCGCGTGTCCTTCCCCCGCGCCGATCGGCGCTTTCGAGGCAAGAGCCTCCTGCCCCATCAGCAGCCTGGCTCTTGCGCCGAAAGCGGTTCTCTCCGCGGTAGCTGGCCCACCGACCTTGACGGCTCGTCCGTCACGCAGCCAGCCTTGCACAGCCGACCGACGCCCCTGGCGCCGATCTTCATCACCCCAGCAGGGCATTCGCCCACCGGGTGCGTCTTGCCTTGCCCATTTCATGGAGGCAACGATGCCGTCCCCATCACTTCAAGCTGTAGCCATCCATGCGAGTCCCATGCGCATGTTCCTGAGTTCCCATCCGACAGTCGCTCAAGCCGTCCAGGACCCTCATAGGGCATGGAGCCACATCGACGAGTGCGACACGAGCAACGATAGCGCCGCCATCGACTGGACCGAAGAGGACGTCGTGCGGCTGCACTGCCTGCTGCTCGAGGACCTCAGTGGTTTGGCCGACCCGGCGACGCCACTCGAAGAAAAGCTGGACGCCTTGCGCTGGGTGTTCACGGACCCCGACAAGGACGCCCTGCCCTTCTCCTTCGCCAACTGTGTCCGCGTGGCTGGATGCAGCCCTTTCTCAACCTTCCCCTACCTCGGGAACATGCAGCCAGAGGATGTTCGGTCGCTTCTGCAAGGCTACGTCAAGCGTTGGCTCAAAGAGTCACTGGATCGCTACCCCACGTGGGTCCGACAAGCGATCACGCACAACCTGCAGTGGTCCGCAGAGCAGCTCCAAAGGAATCCGCAATGGATCAATGAACAGCTGAAGCGTGCCTCAGAGCAAGGCGACCTGTTCGCCTGAACCTCCGCTCGATCGCATGAAAGGACATGCCATGACAACTTCCCAGAAATCGTGCTCGGACACGGTCACTGACGTCCTGACCTTCCTCGCAATCCTGCTTTGCTTTGGCTTTGCAGGATGGCTGGACGGTGCGGAGGTACACGGTGATGCAGAGCGCCCTCAAGTTCCAACTCCGGCATGGGCCTGGTGCGAGGCGGATCGGCCCCATGGTTCATCCTTGACCCTCGCTGTGCCGCCATCATCGAGCACGACCACCGGAGCATCGATCCGCCCTGGCGTCCGCCAGAACGCCGATCCCTGCGGCCTCAGCGCTGTCCACGCGCCCGCCGTGCGGCAATAGGAGCTCCTCATGCACATGCAAATGCAGATGTCCCAGGCTTCCGCCGCTTGGGCACGCGTTCGGTGCCTGGCCGAGATCGAGTTCCTGATCAAGGAGAGCGAGATGCTGACCGGCCATGCCGGCCGAACCTTCGTGATCTCCGGCGCGGACCACCTGGTCTATCGCATGTTCTGGCGCCCCTGCGGCGTAGAAGTTCAGCGCCTGGGCTCTGATGGAACGGCAGGGACGAAACGCCACCTTTGGCCTCGGGACTTTGAAGCGCACAGCCTGGTGGACGCAATGCTCGTGGGCCAGCTCTACACGCCCCCCGTCAGGGCTGCACGCTGAGGCCGCAGAGTCGCGCCGCCTTGCCGAACGCGGGAAGCACCCGAGAAGCCCTAGCGCTTCCCCTGATGAGTCACCGAGATCGACTTCTCCGCGCGTGAACCGATGCCCATTGCCAACGGCATGGCGTCGACCACGCGTCTATCCACCCTAGCGCTGTGCAGCAGACGCACAGCGCGTCGCCCCCGATCGCCCAGTCGAGTCTTTCTCCCGAGAGACCTTGCGCACGGGAGTCCCCAAACAGGAGGTCATCATGACCCATGAGGAATACCAAGCTCGCATCGAACACGTGAAGACGCTTGCCCAGGACCGCTGGCCGGAGTTTCTGTTGCAGCTGGGCTTGGACCCACGCATGATCAAGAAGCGCCTCAACATGCCCTGCCCCTTCTGCGGAGGCACGGATCGCTTCCAGTTCACCGACAAGTTTGGCCAAGGCAACTACCATTGCCGCAGCTGCGGACCTGGCGGTGGCTTTCAGCTGGCGCAGCAGGTCCTGGGGATGGACTTCCATCAGGTGCTGCGCCAAGCGGAGGACTACTTCAACGCCAGCCCGCGGCCCACACAGGCGCGGGACGCTGCCTCGGCCCAGTCCACCGACCGGGGGAAGATGCTGATCCAGCGAATCTGGAATGAAGCCCGACCCATCGCGAAGGGCGACCCAGTCGACCGCTACCTGGCCTCCAGAGGCCTGGCACTGAGCGCCTACCCTGCCGTGCTTCGCTGCCACCCCTGCCTCGGGTACTACCAGAAAGACGAGGCTGGCAAGTCACACAAGGTCGCGGAGTACCCAGCGATGCTGGCTCGCATCGACGATTCCAATGGCCATGTCGTCTCGCTGCACCGAACCTACCTGCCCGACGGGAGCAAGCTGGCCGCGAGTGATGCCAAGAAGGTGCTCTGCGCCGGGATCTCCGGTGCAGCCGTTCGACTCTTCGCGCCCACGCACCAGTTGGCCGTCACAGAAGGCATCGAGAAGGGATTTGCCGTGCACCTGGCGACCGGCCACGCGGTGTGGAGTGCGCTCAACGCTGGCAACCTGGAGAAGCTCTGGATCCCCAGCGGCGTGACCGAGGTTTCGATCTACGCCGACAACGACGCCGACAGCGATTTCGCGGGCCAGGCGTTTGCCTTCGCCTTGGCGCGCCGGCTCAGGCGGGAAGAGTGCCCGAAGGGGCGGCGGAAGGTACAGGTGTTCGTCACCCGACAGCCGGGCTCCGACTGGTCGGACGTCTGGTACCGCCGCTGGCAAGCGCAGATGGGGCCGTTGGGGCGCGCTGCCCTGGTGACCCAGATGGCACGGGCCGCGTGACCTGGCCCATGGCCTGCACGATGCCCAGGCGCGAGCGGGGCGCAGCGCAATTGCTGCCCCGTCTCGCCCATGAGCTCCAAAGGTCGCTGCGCCGGACCCCACCCGCGACGCAGCGCCCGAATCGAGCTCATCGGCGAGATTTCTTGGGGAGCCACGCTCCCTCGGTAGCTGCCACACCGACCCGCGCCATCAGCGTGGAGAAGGCAGCCTTTGAAGCCTGCGCGCGACCCCGGTCGCGCATTCAAGGACCGGCAGGCACCGGTCTGTCGTCAACCCACGCGGGGATGCACATCCCCAGCATGGGGTGTCCGTCTTCGCATTTCGCAATCAAAGGAGATGGTCATGAGAATCGGACGTAGCCTTGTAGATCTGGCAAATGAACTGGAGCGCCAGCTCGATACGAAGAAGGACCTGGTAGTGCCCTCGCCACTCGTGCGACACAGCACCACCGAGGCGGGTGGCACCACCCTGGTGATCGAAGAAGCAGCCGGGCCTGCGGTCTATGGCGTCACGACACTCGCGCGGCGCCAGTTGGCTGACAAACTGGGCATCCCCTATGCCTACTTCGAGCGCATGCGCGAGGGCCAGCCCGAGCTGCTGGACCGCAACGTGAACACGTGGCTGCAAAGCGAGCCCGACCGCCGGCTGTTGCGCACACTGGACGGCCAGGTGCGTGCCGTACTGTCCGATCGGTACCGCCGCCTGGACAACTATGACCTGGCCACGCATGTGCTGCCCATCTTGCGCGGTCTGCCTGGCCTGAGCTTCGAGTCGGTAGAGCTGACGGAGACCCGCATGTACCTCAAGTGCATCACTCCGCAGCTCAAGTTCGAGATGGCTCCCGGCGACGTTGTCCAAGCGGGTCTGGTCATCTCCAACTCGGAGGTAGGCCAAGGCACGCTGTCGGTGCAGCCTCTGCTGTTCCGGCTGGTGTGTCGCAACGGCCTGATCGTCGCGGACCGTGCCTTGCGCAAAACCCACGTGGGGCGCGCCCTCAGCCAGGAGGACGATGGTGTGACCGTCTACCAGGACGACACGCTGCAAGCAGACGACAAGGCCTTCTTCTTGAAGGTCCGGGACGTCGTGCAGGCAACCGTCTCCGAAGTCACATTCCGGCAGTCCGCCGCCAAGATGCAGCGAACCATGGGCATACGGCTGACGGGTGATCCAGTGCAAAGCGTCGAGGTGCTGGCCCAGCGCTACACCCTCAACGACGCGGAGCGCTCCGGCGTTCTGCGGCACCTGGTGGCTGGCGGCGACTTGTCTGGCTACGGGCTGGTCAACGCCGTCACCCACTTCAGCCAGGAGGTCGAGGACTACGACCGGGCCACCGAGTTCGAGGCCTTGGGGGGCAAGCTCATCGAGCTGTCGGAGCGGGACTGGAAGGGTCTGGCAGAAGCTGCCTGACCCGCACCTTTCACCAGTGCAGGTGCACGCAGTAGGCGCGCTGAAGAGGGTCGCCCCTTCAGTGCGCACTGCGCGCCGGTGCGCCTCGCTGCGTTTGTCCTGTTCGCCCGGATACGCAGGCCTTCCATGGCCTGCTTCCCGAGAACTCCGAACTACTGCACAGAAGTGACATTCCGCAGCATCTCACCTATGCTGACTCTTGATCGACCATGAAATTGCGCTTCACTAATGCGTTATTTTCATTCCATTTTGCGCACCATTCCCAAGAGTCGCCGCATGCCATCTTTTGCGGATGATCCTCTTCCTCACGCATTGACCTCCTCAGCGCGTGACGAATAGGCTCAGCTCCAAAGGCGCAATCGCCGGGTCTTCTCTTGATCGTGCGGACTGATCATCGATTGCGCCTCCGCTCATAGATTGCTCGGAGACTGCGATGGGTCCGGTTGAACTCTCACCCGTTCAGATTGCCAATCTGAACATGCTCGTCTTGATCGTCGAATGCACCAAGCACGACAGTGCTGGTGCCTGTAGCCGCTTCTGCCTTGATGCGGATCAGGCGGAGTTCCTGTGCTCACTGGCATTCCAACAGCTCCTGAGCTTCGTCACCCAACTCGGCGACGAATGCCTGTTTCCGCCGCGGGCCGACCTCGTGCAGGTGCTGTCTTGGCCGCCACAGCTCTCAGGGCCTATGCTGCTTGCACATCCTCCGGATCCTCGTGTTCCGGGACGCGCGCCAGACGAAAGCCCTGGTCACCCCTCCAGCGCAAGCACCGAGTAGTCGTTGGCCATGCCCATCGAACGCAACCTGGTGCATGCACAGCGACACATCCGCACCCTCGCCCTGGCAACCGCCTGCGCTGAAATGGGAGCCCGCCTGCGGACCATCCAACTCCTGACCGGCCTGGCGCCCAGTCACCTGCAGCGCCTGTTTCGCCAGCCGCTGGAGGGGCCCCGCCGGGGCCGCCACCCGGACTCCCGCGAGTGGTATCACACGGCCAACCTGCTTTGCCGCACCGAAGCTTCGATCGTCGTGGCCCTATACCGGCGCCTCGCGTCTCGCGGCATCGACCCACCCAACGCCCTGGTCGGCGCCTACCGCCACTACCTCAGCTCGTGCCGCTCGGTGCCCAGAATCACTTTCGACCGGGCGTTCGATCTGGTAGCGCATACCGCTGGGCGCTGGCTTGTGAGCAGCCGCAGCTTCTCTGTGTTCACCTGCCCACACTGCCACAGCGAGTACCTGACCGGGCTGAGCTTGGCACCCACATCCAATCACGAGTGCCCCTTTTGCAAGCTGCTCAAGCGCTACGCGTGCGACCCCCGGGTCAGAGCGGCCTACCCTCTGCGTGCCGCCCCGACCAATCCACAGACGCTCTGGATCCATGCCTGTGGGCCCGGCTACCGCTGCCGCAGCTAGCCACTGCCAAATTCACTGGCATACGGCACTGATTTCGCCTGGCCTGGATGGTCTGGCTCACGCACGATGGGCCATCCCCGTCCAATGCGCTGCACCGAGCAGCCTCCAGCGATGTCTGATGCGATGCCCGCCGAATCGAACAGCCCGCCCGTCGCCGACGCATCGGATCGCCCAGGCTTTCACTACCCCTCGGTAGACCCGGGCCTCCCTGCTCTGGAGGTCTCGGAGCTCCTGAATGCCCACCAGGATCTCATCGCTCGAATCAAGCTGTGCTTTGGCATGGACCGAGCGTCCTTTGAGCAGTCAGTACTTCCGGTCCTGCAGCGCTACGCCGCCTACGTCCATCTGCTCCCTTGCACCGCCGACAACTACTTCAACGAGCCGGGCGGCCTCTTGCAGCTCGGACTGGAAACCGCCTTCTATGCGCTTCAAGGGACGGATGCTCACATCTTCTCTGGCCGCGCCACCATCTCGGAGCGAACAGCTCTGGAACCACGGTGGCGCCAAGCCACCTTCGTGGCGGGGCTGTGCGCCGAGCTGCACCGCCCGCTGAGCCAACTGATCGTCACCGATCAGGCCGGCCATGAGTGGTCCCCCTACATCGAGCCTTTGACGGCCTGGCTTCATGACCGTCAGGTCGACCGCTACTTCCTGAAGTGGCGCCCCCACGCACTCGACATTCGCTCGCTCGGCCTCTTCGCCCTGCCCCATGTTCTGGCTCGGGAGGATCTGCGGGCACTCTCATCGGACGACGCCCCGATCGTTCCCCACCTGCTGGCCACAGTCGCGGGCGTCCAACTGCTTCGGGAGCACAACGCGCTGGAGGGCCTGGTGCATCGGGCCTTGGCCCTGGTCATTGACCGCTTCATGCAGGCCAGCGCCGAGCGCTATGGCAAGCCGCAACTGGGCTCCCACCTGGAGCGCTACCTCATAGACGCCCTGCGCCGCCTGCTTGCATCCAGCACCAACTGGGCCCCGAACACCGACAAGTCCCGCGTGTGGTTCGGCGCCGACGGCATGTTCCTGGCATGGCCGGGGGCTGCCGATGACGTGCGGCAACTTCTGGAGTCGGACCAGCTTCCTGGCATTCCCAAAGCCCCCAAGACCATCCTTGAGGTGCTTCTGAACGCGGGGGTCTTGCTCCGTCAGGAGGACGGCAGCCCGTCCTGGATCATCCATCCACCCGGTGGGAAGCCGCCTTTGGACGCCGTCAAGCTCAGCACGCCCGGCATCCTCTTTGCCGACCTTCACAAGCTGCCCACGGCGCTGCCCGTCCCGCTCTTGACGCCCGCGAATGCTCCGGGGCGCGGCGGGCCAACTGCAGGAACAGTTGAGGGGCCAAGTGCAGGCCTCGGGGCCTCGCCGGTTGCCGCCCACCCGTCGCGCCGCCAATGCCAAGACGGGGCATCCAAGGCCGTAGCACCCGGGCAACTGGAGCTGCCAGGCACTTCCCCGACCGAGCTGGGCTCCGAGAGAGCCGCCCCAGAGGCTGCGCCTGCACCATCGACCGCACTCGGGCGAGAAGCCGCCTCGACATCGTCGCCTCCACCACCGCAGCCCCGGCTGATTGCGCCCCTGCGACTCGCCCCGATGGTCAAGGACGCGCTGCAAGACATCGTCGCGACCCTGACCCTGGCCGAGACCGAGTGGGCCGCCTGCCCTGTGGAGAGCGGACTCTTCATCCCGCTCACTGCGCTCACCGCGCGCAAGCTTCAACCCCCTGCCGTCGTTCGGGCCTTGCAGGAGGCCCACATGTTGGAGGGCGGAGCGTCCACGGGCCCGGGGGTCGGCGGCCAGGAGCTTCAAGGCGTGGTCATCGCCGAGCGCTACATCCACGATCTGCCACGGCGGTCTTGAGCTGGAGGCGCCCGCATGCTCGCCCGCGCCTACGAGATGCCCTGGCGCCGCGCCTACGAGGCGTATGCCAGCGGCGTGTGGCTGATGGCTTCGGCGACTACGGTGGTCCTCAGCGCAAGATCGGGCATCCCCACCGAGGTGTCCCTGCCGCTAAGCAGCTATTGCCTGCTCATGGCCTTGTGGCGTGCGGCACAGGCCATGCACATCATGGTCCTGCGTGCCGCTTTGACGGGCCGGGCCATGCAGGTCATCGACCCGGCACAGCAGGAGCAGCTGACCCAGTGGCCCGATGAAGTGTTCCTGGGTTTCGGCTTCGATTGGCAGCCCCATCACTCGCAGCGCCTCTACGAACTGGCCAAGATCGACTACCGGCGCTACGCCACCTCTCCACGCCTGCTGCGGGCGTTGGGCTATCCCGTGACGCCCCAGCCAGATGCAGAAATCGGCCTGCCCTACATCCACGGAGTCGAGCCCCGCGAGCAAGCGCTGTACCGGCCCTTGCAGAACTTCGAGGGCGGCACGCTGCTGATCGGCACCACCCAGGCCGGCAAAGGTGTCGCGCTCTCCAACCTGGTCACCCAAGCGATCCGCCGTGGCGACGTGGTGATCGCCATCGACCCCAAGAACAGCAAGCGCCTCAAACGCGCGGCTGTTCGCGCCTGCGAACGCTACCGCGAGCCCGGCACCTTCCTGGAGTTCCATCCGGCCTTCCCGGAAACTGGTGTCCGGCTTGACTTTGCCTTCAACTGGCAAAAGCCGACCGAACTGGCCTCGCGCATTCAATCCATCCTCCCTGCCGACACGGCAGGGGCCTTCGGTGCCTTCTCCTGGGATGCGGTCAATGTCGTGGTGCAAGGGCTGGTGGATCTGGAAGAGCGCCCCAGTCTCGCCAAGCTGACGCGCTACATCGAAGGCGGCATTGAGCCCGTGCTGGAGCAGTCGCTGCGACGCTTCTACGACGCCGAGCTCGGGGAAGGCTGGCGCGAGCGCCCGGAGATGAAACGCCTGCTGCACGAGGCCCACCGGGGCAACATGAAGCGCCCCTCCGAGGCGGCCAGCGCAGACCTCATGGCCTTCGTCGCCTTCTACGAGCATCACGTGCCGCAGAGCCAGCGAAACAAGGTCATCGACTCCCAGGTCCGCGTGTTCCGGCACAACCGGGAGCACTACCAGAAGATCACGGCGAACCTGTTGCCCATCCTGTCCATGTTGACCTCGGGAGACCTCGGGCGCAGCCTGAGTCCGGACCCGTTCGATCCCCAGGACCGGCGGGCCATCATGAACTTCGAGAAGATCGAACGTGGGGGACACGTGCTGTACATGTGCCTGGACTCGCTGCCCGACCCCTCGGTCGCTTCGGCCATCGGCGCACTGGCCCTGGCCGACCTGGCGGCCCGTGCGGGCATGCGCTACAACCTAGGCGGCCAGCGGCGGATATCCTTGTTCGTCGACGAAGTCTCGAACGTGATCAATCAGCCGCTGATCGAGATTCTGAACAAGGGCGCCGAGGGCGGCATCTACACCACCTGCGCCATGCAGACCTTGGCCGATCTGGCCAAACGCCTGGGCAGCGAGGATGCGGCCCGCATGGCCCTTGGCAACCTCAACAACCTGATCGCCTTCCGCTCAAAGGACCGCCCCACGCAGGATTTCATTGTCGAGACCTTCGGCAAGACGGCCATCCACTCCCTGCGCGTCGGCCTGAGCCACGGGGCGGATGCCCACCTGGGGGACTTCTCGGCCAGCTACTCGACGCAGATTGCAGAGAGCTTCGAAGAAATGATCCCGGCCGATGTGCTCGGAAAGCTGCCCAACCTGCAGTACTTCGGATCCGTCTCAGGCGGCCGCATCATCAAGGGTCGCTTCCCCATCCTCGACACGGAAACACCAGTCCCCGCCCTCGACAGGAGGCCAGCCGCATGATCCGCGTCATCTCCGTGGCAGCACTGACCTTGCTGTTGATCCTGGTGCTCTATCTGCCGGCCGCGCATCCACCCGAGCGATTCCTGGCGCAGATCCGGGCAGAGCATGCGCTCAACGTCGCGTTCTGGGGTGAGCATTCAGCCCTGCACATCCTGGAGCGAGCGCTGGCAATGAACACGGCTGCGGCCAGCGCCAGCCCGGTCCCCAGTTCGTCGCAAGCGCCCTCTGCTGATCGGATGGGCCAAGCCGTCGCGAAGGAAATGGAGCGCGTGAACCAACGGTTCTTCGGAAATCCGTACTTCCGATCCATCGACGCGTTGCTGCTGCTCGCCTGCTTCCGGCTCTCCTGCCAGCTCGACTGGCTCCCGGCCCAGACTTGTCTGCTGCTGGCCATCGTCATCGACGGCCTCATGGTGCGCGTACTGCGCTCCAAGGAATTCAAGCCTCACGACCCGGAACTATTCGTCCTGTTCGCGAGCGCCTTCGTCCTCCTGGCATGTACCAGCATCGTCGCCTTCGTGGTGCCACTGACGATTGCACCCGCAGCGTTCGCTGGTTTGCTGCCTCTGGAGGCATTCTTCATCAGCAGGGCAATAGCGAACTTCCATCATCGGGGCTAGGCGTTCCAACGACGACTTTGACCCACTGCACAGCTGACTTCTCGCCTTGCAGTGCCGGCTGAATGCGCGCGAGAAGCAGTGAGGCATCTCGCACGAGATCCTTGAAGCGTATCAACATCCCGCTCTCCAATGGCGGAACGGGCGGTATCTCTTGCGCGATCAGTGCAGCCAACTGGATAGATGCATGATGCGCCTGCATCGCCTGCAGGAAGGGAGCGGGAGACTTCTGATACCGGATGTCAGCGGAACAGTGCACGTCATCCAGCAGCTTCCTCGGCAGAGGCTTCTTCCCCGCTGCTTGCCAGCAATCGTGCAGAACGCCCGCTACGTCGTGCCCATTCTTCCCAGTCTCCTTGACCCCAAGAGGTTCTAGCACTTCCTTCATGGCGCGCTCGACGAAGTGCAACGACTCCCAGCGCGATAGTGCATGGTGAACGCTGCCAGCGTAGAGACGTTGTGCCGCCGATTCCAGATGAACCACGGTAGTCGCATCCAACCTGACAATCAGTTCAAGGGCGCCGTAGAGATCGTTGTAGTCCTGCTCAAACTGCGCGAGCATCTTAGCTGGCAATCGCTGTTCAAAGCTTGGACTCAGACCATCGGCCGCTTGCGTTAACAGAATGCTGTCCGGCCGTAGGATGGGCATCCGCAGCAAATAGGTGATCCCATACAGCTGGTGTGCCACCTGCGGAAGGCAATACGAGATTTCTTGCCTCTCACCGAAATGGTTCGAAATCCAGTTGGCGACTGAAAGCCCAACAGCGTCGGGATCCGATCCCAGTTTGATCACGTAGCCATCCTTCTTTATCAGTGAGGCTGCCTGGAACAATGCCAGTTCAGGCACACAGGAAGCAGCGGTAAGCCGCTGAAATACATACTGCATGTACCGGTCGAACTGACCATCTCCGCGGCTCAGCTCCTCTTGGGTTATCTTGACTTTTTGCATGGATGAATAGGGGATTGCATTGCAGCAACCGCTGCAACGGTATCGACACCAACGAACGGAAAGCCCACCCGCCGTACCATCGTGGACAAGCTATCCTAGAAGGGCGGATCCGAGGCCCGCGCTAGCGGTCCATCGTGCCACATGCGGTCCGGCTTCAGCGGTCAGCACCCGAACTATCGCTTCCTGCTGCCGTCTCACCACATTTTTCAATTGCAGGCGCAGCGAGCACCCGACCATTGCCACGATCGAGAATTGCCCGCACTGCCTTGGACACCCGTTGAGGATCTTGGAGTGTGCGACTCAAGGATCGCTATCCTCATGGTTCAAAGCCGGTACACCGCTGAGCGTCGGCCGATTGACCAGAATCAAGAGACACCAACATGCCGAACGTCGCAAAGTTCGCGAAAGCCCTGTATGCGCTGCACCAGGCGGACTGCCTTAAAGACCCGAAGTGTCGACCGGCAGTGGGCATGTTCGTGCGCCAAGCAACGGAGTCAGCGCACTGGCACCTGACCACCAACTACCGTTCAAAGCAAGCAGCTGAGCTGATTGCAGCCCAGCCATTTCGATCGCCGGAGCACTATCACGATTGGTGCTGCAAGAATCTGAGGCATGAGCATATGGTGCCGATCGCCGTGGTCATCGACATGCTTGTGAATGAGCCGAAAGTCACCGAAGAGTTCATTGCACGGACGCTTCGAACCAACGGGCTGCGCGCGACGATCCATCGAGACGAAGACAGGCGTTTGAACGAGCATGGCTTTGCCAGGAAGATGCCACAGTCGTACTGGACGCCTGGGTCCCTGTACTTTCAAGACCCGCTTGCGCGCTACAAGGAAGCTGGCCTGTTCGAGAGCTTGGTTCCCCTGACCGGTGCCCGTTGGCATCCAGGTGTGAACGAAGGCTGCGTGGAGTGAGGACGTCGACCTGAGCGATGTGCCCACCTCGCCGCCCGCCAAACTCAGCGCCGGCCTCAAATTCCCCCCAAGATCACCCGATTTCACCCGCGACTCGGTGCTCCTCTATCGGTACGCTAGCTTCCATGCCGTATCGAGAGGTCGCCGCCATGCCATCGGTCCTGAGCCAGTCAATCCGCGAGCAGCAGTCCTGCCAGCTCAGCACAACAGCCCCCGACGTCGTCGAAACCCGACTCTGGCTGGAGGAGCATGCCTGGCTGTACGGCGTCCTCAAGAGTCCGCTGAACCAGGCTCCCAGTTTTCGCCTACCCGATCTGATCAGCGCCTCGGTCTCGGCAGTGCTGGACCTACCTGATGGACAGCAGACGCTCTTCAGCTACCTCGGCACGCAACTCGTTCTTCGTGACCCGGCGACCGTCCGCCGCCGCGAGGCCATGTGGCGACAGCAGTATGAACGGCTGCAGGCCCTGCAGCGATCGCCGGCAAACCAGCATCCGAACCCCAAGTTTCAACTGGACCAGTTCACCACGGCAGCCGTTGCGCTGTGCCGTGAAGCGGATGCATCAGGTCAGTCCTTGCTCCGGTTCGCGCGCCTGAACATGGCGCAGCGCGCCCAGCACAATGCCCAGCATCACGCCATGCAGGCAAGCAGCTGACGACCCCACGTCGCTGAGCAGCCTGGCCTCGGGCTAGGCCTACCCGCTGATTCACCCGCAAACCAGCCCCGCTGGCCTCGCACAGGCCCACCCGCCACCGACCCGCCCTATATCAGGCCGCACATCCGGCCTCCCACAGGTCCTCCCGCGCATGCGGAAGGCGGACTGGCTGTCGAGAGGTGTCTCATGCCCCGCGATTTCTGCCACGTGCTCTTTGCCGTGAGCCTGCTGTGTTGCCTTCCCGCCCAAGCGCATGCCTGCTGGAATCAAGCCGCCCAGCGCCATGGCGTGCCGGCTGCGCTGCTCTACGCCATTGCCAAAGTGGAGTCCGGTCTGAACCCACAGGCGGTGAACCGGTCCCACTTCCAGCGGACCCGCTCCATCGACATCGGCCTCATGCAGATCAACAGCCGCCATCTGCCCGCCCTCGCCCCGCATGGAATCACCGAGGCGAACCTCTACGAGCCATGCACCAACCTCGACGTAGGCGCCTGGCTTCTGGCCGGCCTCTTCGCCCGCAAAGGACTCAGCTGGGACAGCGTCGGCGCGTACAACGCCGCATGCAGCGAGCTGAAGGGGCTGGCCTGCACACAGGCGCGCTCCAACTATGCGTGGAAGGTGTTTCGGCAGCTCCCAACCTGGCAACCGCGACCGAATCCGGCCATGCCACGCCCACAGCCAGCGGCATCACTGCGTGCTGCAAGGGTGACGCCATGAGAACCTACCCTCACACTCATTCCAAGGTCGTCCACTGGCAAGCACTGGTGCTCCTCGCCACCAGCCTCGCGCTAGCCTCCTGCGCGAACACCACCTATCAAGCGCCCACAGCGCACGCGCCAGCACCCACACAGCTGATGCAGGTCGGCTACGGCGCCGCGGCCGGCTTTGTCCGATGCGTCTTGCCGAAGTGTCCGATCCGCTCCCCCAAGACCCTGGGCAGCCTCCCCATCGCGCACCCGACCGGACCTGCGGCGGCACCGCAGCCTGTCCCCGCCCCACACGCGGTGACGGGCGTAGTAGACATTCAGCCTCGGCCGATGTCTCAGCCGCCATAGCACGCACAGCACCTGACACCAGGTCTTCCGGGCCAACGGTCAGATCGCGCACTCCTACCCGCCTTCACCAGCTCCCAACACCCGCACCAGCATCCGCACGCCAGGCACGCTCATTGACCTGCCCCACCCGTCCAGCACCCGTCGCGCACCCGTCCTCTACCAGTCATTTGGACGCTCGACTCTTTGGAGGTCTTCATGAGCCCTGCAACTCTTTCGCCGGCACGCCCGGTTGCACGCCGCCCCCTCGCCTTCCTGTGCCTGCTCGGCATGCTCGCGACCGTCCCCAGTCTGGCGCTGGACCTGGTCAATTTCACCGGCATCACCGGGCCGATGACCTCCGCATTGACGCAGATCGGCACGCTCGGTCCCGGCATCAAGGCCCTGGTCGGATTCGTCGGCTTCGTGGTCGCGCTGATCTCTCTGGCGGCCCTGAGGAACTTCGGCCCCGTGCTCTTCTACGTTGGCCTGGCCATCTTCGGTGCCGTGGGTCTCGTGATCGCTGGCGCGATCATGGGCGCGGTCATCTGACCCGGACTCGATCAGAAGGAGTCCGGCATGCGCACCGACACCTACATCCCGCGCCGTCTTGACGATGCCTGGAAGCTCGGCTTCTGGGATGTCGATGTCGCAGCGCCCGTCCTGTTCGCCTTCTTCATCGGCTACCTGTCCGGCACCAAGGTGTCGTTCGCCGTGTGCATGGTCACAGGCTTCGCCATCTCGCGCTGGGTGTCCAAGCTGAAGGCGGACAAGCATCCCGCCTTTGCCGTGCACTGGCTGTGGTGGCACCTGCCGAGCACGCCGCTCACCAGCCTGCGGGCGACCCCGTCTTCCCATATCCGCCGCATGGTCGGTTGAACCGGAGCGCGCCCATGGATTTCGATCGGCTCAACACCGACCGCAAGGAACTCCTGCGCCGCAATCGCGGCCTGGGCCTGGCGGTCGGGGCCCTCGCCATCAGCCAGGTTCTCACCCTCACGGTTCTGATCAAGGTGCTGGGGACCGAGCGCACAGTGATCGTGCCCCCCACGCTCAACAAGACCTTCTGGGTGACGGACGCCAAGGCCAGCGGCGCCTACCTCGAGCAGATGGCCTCCTTCGTCGCCTGGCTGGTCCTTGACGTGACGCCCGCCACGATCGACTGGAAGAAGGACATCTTGCTGGGCTACGTCGAGCCCGCACAGCACGGCGAGCTCAAGTCGCGCCAGGAAGTCGAGGCTGAGCGCCTGAAGCGCATCAACGCCACCACCGCCCTGGTTCTAGAACAGCTGGTGCCCAGCAGCAACGGCCAGAGCATCGTGATCCGCGGCCGCTTGCGCACGCTGGTCAATGGCATTGAAACCGCCAACGAACCCAAGGCCTACCTGGTCGAGTTCGGATTCGGCGGCGCACGCATGCACCTCAAGACTTTCAAGGAGGTTCCCTATGGGACCCGTTGAACTCCACGCGAGCGTCAGGCGGCGGCTTGTCCCCGGGGCCTGCGTCCTGGTCGCCGCCTTGACTGGCGGCCATGGACCGGCGATGGCGATGCAGGTCCTCGACGCCAGCGACGGCGCCTCCATCGAGGCCATTCTTTCCATCCAGGAGCCGACGCGCATCCGCATCGATGGCACCGTAATCACGGAGGTGTTCGGGAACATCCACAGCAGCGGGTGCGCTGCGGAGGCAGTCAAGACAGCACTGCCTCCTGCCCTTCCCATTGGAACTGTCACGGCAGGCGCAGCAGGTGCAACCGCTGTTGCCGGTGCTGCAAACGGACTCCCACCGTCCCCTTGGGCAAGCGGCTCGCTGATCAACCCGATGGGCGAGCTCGTGATCGAGTGCGATCGCGAGAAGGGCGAGATCTACGTCCGGCCTATCGGAGAGGGCAAGAAGCCCATCAACCTGTTCGTGGCTTCGGCCCACGGCACCTACACCTTGCTGCTGCGCCCTGCAGACACACCAGCCGACACGATCGTCATTCGAGACAAGGCTGCGCTGCAGCGGCGTGCCGAAGCCTCCGCCCCTGCGCTCCCGCCTGGTACGGCCGCCAGCCATGTGCGGGGCCTGAAGGCGCTGCTCGTCGCGATGGCGTCAAACCGCCTGGCCCGTGACATCCAGGTGGAGGATCACGCGCAGCCCATCATCTTGTGGCGCGAAGCACTTTTCACCTTGCAACGCACCTACCGGGTCCGCGGGCTCATCGGCGAGCGCTATCGCCTGCAGAACGTGAGCGACGCCCCCTTGGTGCTGGCCGAGCAAGAGTTCGATCACCCGGACGACTCGGGCAGCAGCGTCGCAGCAGTGGCCATCGAGCACCACAACCTGCGGCCTGGCGACAGCACGCTGGTCTTTGTGATCCGACGGGAGGTGCAGCCATGAGCGGCCGCATCCCCCCTGTGCGCGAGCGCACGGCGCAACTCCTGCGTCGCGCCATCGAGCCGCTCTCCCCTCGCCAACGCCAGTACGGCTTGCTGGGCCTGATTTTCCTTGGCGGCATCACCCTGCTGTGGCTGGTCCTCACGCTCAACGCTCCCCCGCCGCGCACCAGCCCGGGAGATCGAGCTGCGGGAAGCCTCCCGCAGTTGGAAGCGCTCCGCGGCCCCACCAACATCGGCGTGATGCCCCCGGGGGCGCAGGTCAACCCGGTGGACCAATGGGTGGGCACCGCAGGCCGCCGGCTCGCCCAGTACGAATCGGAGCGTGAGGAACAGGGGCGGCTGAACAAGGAGCGCTCGGCCTTTGAGCTGCGCACCCAGCAACGCTTCGCCGATCTGGAGCACAAGCTCACGGCGGCCGCGCCAACGACTGCCCAGGCGGCGGCTCCCCCAGCGGCCACTCCAATCGACCCTCCCCTGCCGGTCGCGCCTGCGACCATGCCGCCCGCCAGCGGCCTGCCCGCTCCCAGCCGGCCTGTGCGTTCCGGAGGTGGCGACAACGCCTGGCTGAACCAGCCTCCTGGTCACCAGGATCCAGACGGGGTGGCTGCGCCTTCCCTGCCTCTGGGCATCCCCCGGATCTCCCGCATCGTCATCACCCAGCGCGACCAGACAATGGGCGCCACGTCGACTGCAGGTCATGTAACGACGGCCACGACGTCAGCAGCGACCTCGGCAGCGCCTCCGGCAATGGATAGCGCAAACGCCGAGACGCCGCGCACGATGTCGACCTTCCTCCCAGTCAGCCTGACCCGGGGCACGCTGCTGGGCGGCCTGGATGCCCCCACCGGCGGGCAATCGCAAGCCAACCCGCACCCTGTCCTGATCCGGCTGTCGGACGACTCCATCCTGCCCAACCGCATGCGCGGCGAGTACCGCGAGTGCTTCGTCATCGCCGCCGGCTACGGAGACATCTCCTCCGAGCGCGCCTACCTCCGCACCGAATCCCTGTCCTGCGTGAGAGACGACGGTGCCGCGCTGGAGGTGCGCATCCAGGGCACGGTCTACGGCGAGGACGGCAAGGTCGGGCTGCGTGGACGCCTGGTCACCAAGCAGGGGCAGATGCTGGCCAACGCCCTGCTCGCGGGCGTGGTGAGCGGGATCGGCCAGGGCCTGGCCACCTCGTCCACCGAATACAGCACCTCAGCACTGGGCACGGTCGCCAGCGCGTCCGGCGCCGATGCCTACCGCGCTGGCCTGGGCACCGGGGTCGGCAAGGCGCTGGACCGTCTCGCCCAGTACTACATCAAGCTGGCCGAGAACACCTTCCCCGTCATCGAGGTGGACGCGGCCCGCGAAGTGGATGTGGTGATCACCAAGGGCGTGCGCATCGACACGCCCATGACCGGGCCCGGGCCGACGCTGGCGACGCCCACGGCGCGTCGCAGCAGCGCCTACACGGGCACCACCTCCCCTGCCTACCGCTACCAGGAGACCCTCTATGACCCCGAGTACTGAAGGGCGGTATGCCCGTGCGCGCCGGCGCTTCGCCCTCGGCAGCCTGACGATCCCCAGTCGGTTCCCCATCCGACCCCAAGTGGGGCGCACCCGACGATTCGCTGTGCGGCTCGCGGCGGCGATCACCGTGCTACTGAGCCTCGCCTCCACTCTCGTCGCCAACCACGCCTTCGCCGAGCCGCAAGAGGCGGCCCGCCTGCGGGTGGCTCTGCAGAAGGCACATCCTGGGACACTCTTCACCGACATCTCGCCAGCACCGGTCAAGGGCCTGTACGAAGTGTGGATGGACGGGAACGTCGCCTATGTCCTCGCCGCCGACCCACGCTACTTCGTGTTCGGCCGGCTCTTCGACACCCAGACGATGCGGGATCTGACCGGTCCGAAGCTTGCGCAACGGTCCGCCCCCGAATCTGCCGGCGGTGCGGAATCTCCGGGAGACGCCTCTGTCGCCTCTGGCACTACAGGCGCCCCAGTCACCGCCCCCATCGTCAGCTTTGGGCGCCTACCGCTGCAAGACGCGATCCGCACGGTACGGGGCAGCGGCAAGCGCCAGCTCGCGGTCATCAGCGACCCCGCCTGCAGCTACTGCAGGCAGCTTGAAGCCGAAATCGCCGGCCTGGACAACATTACCGTCTACACCTTCCTGGTGCCATTCCTGGGCGAGGCCCGGCCGATCGCGATCTGGTGCGCCACGGAACGCGAGGCAGCCTGGCGTGACTGGATGGCCCGCGGGGACGCCCGCCGTCAGCACACCGGCGCGCCGTGCGCGCATCCCATCAGCCGCAACCTGGCGCTGGCGCGCAGCCTCGGCGTCCAAGGCACACCCACGCTGATCTGGGCCAACGGCGAGCGCACCGAAGGCTTCATCGACCGGGCCGCGATCGACTCGCGCCTCGCGGCCACGGCTGTGACGCCCCCCAGCGCCACAACGACCACCACCTCGCCGACCACCACCTCCGCGCCCACGCCGGGGAGCCGGCCATGAGAGCGCGCGGCCACTGCGCCCGGGCGCTCCCGCTGGTGGGTTTGCTTGCCCTGAGCGGCTGCATGTCCATGTCCGGACTGGGCGGCGAGTCCAAGTACGCCTGCAAGGCCCCAGACGGCGTGACCTGTGACTCAGTGTCAGGCACCTATGCGAACGCCCTGGCCAACAACCTGCCCGGCCAGCGACATCGCAAGGTCTCGCCCCGCGCGGCAGATACGGCAGGTACGGCCGACGCGGCCCCGCAGACGCCCTCTAGGCCCCGGCCCACCGCACAGCCTCGCACCCGCATGCCGGCTGCAGACGAGACCGCGCAAGAGTCCCCGGAGCTCCAGGGCTCGGGCTTGGCACTGCGCGCACCTCCACGCTACCTGCGCCTGTGGGTGAAGCCCTGGGAAGACATTGACGGCGATCTCTATGACCAAACGCACGTCTACGTCCAAGTCGACCAGGGCCGCTGGCTGATCGATCACGTGCAGCAGCGCATCCGGCAGGCCTACGCCCCGCTACGGCCGCCGCCCACCGCCAGCAGCGCGGCTCCTACGAACGACGGCCCCTCCCGAGGAGAGTCACTTTCTACAACAGCACGACCTGTGCTGCCTCCTGAACTCGGGATGCGCAGCTCCACGGAGGTGCCACGATGAAAGGCCACCACGCGCAATGGCAGCTTCTGAAGCTGCCCTTTGGGCTCGGCACCTCGCCCGACAGCCCGGCAGAGCAGTTCGCGGCCTGGTTGCCCTACATGGGCTACCTCGAGGCCGATCGCATCTTCAGCAACCGCGACTGCATGGGCTTCATGCTGGAGTTGATGCCGCAGTCCGGGGCCGATGAGCGCATGACCGAAGTGCTGGTCTCGCTCTACGCAAACTGCCCGGCCGGCACAGGCCTGCAGCTGAGCCTCTTCGCCTCGCCCCACATCCGCCCGCAACTGCGTCGCTACGCCAACCTGCGTGTCGAAGACGAGGACCAGCTTGAGAAGGCCCAGCACTGGGGCCGCCCTGCGCGCAACGAGAACCTGTTCCGCGTCCTTGCCCGGCAGCGCGTGGGGCACCTGCTGGACGGGGCCCAGCAGTCGCTCACCTCGGGCTTTCACTACACGATCCGCGACTTCCGCCTGATGCTGTCGGTGTCATTCCCCGGGGAACCGGACAATCTGAACAAGCGTGAGGAGCTGCTGGCCCTGCGCGACTCGATGGCATCGACGCTGCGCTCCGCCTCGCTGCCCAACCGCGTGTGCGATGCCGCCGACCTGATCAACTGGTGCGCGATCTTCACCAACCCGGACCGGCTGTCCGGCACTGACGCACCCGACCTGAACTACGACAACGGGCGCGAGTTGCGCGACCAGATCGTTGACTTCGACACCATCCAGGATCCCCAACCCAGCGGCCTGACCTTCTGGAAGGAATCGAGCCCCGACGTCCTGGAGGCCCGCTTCTACTCGGTCAAGTCCTTTCCGGAGCGCTTCGCGCTGTGGCAGATGGGCTCGCTGATCGGCGATCTGATGCAGCCAGCACTGCAGTACAGCGCCCCCTTTCTGCTCACGCTGGGCGTACACATCCTCGACCCCAACGCCACCAAGTCCGTGGTCACGGCCAACCACGTCCGCGCCACCCAGAACGCCAAGTCCAGGATGGCTGACGTGATGCCGGACGTCCGCAAGAAGCTGGACGACTGGACGGCCGCTGCCGACGCGATCGACACCGGCGGCAGCCTGGTCAGCCTGTACCAGCAGTTGGCGCTGTTCTCCACACCCGAGAAGGCCGCCTCGGCGCACGAGGCGGCCAATGCCATCTGGCGCGGCCGGGGTTTCACGCTCAACGCCGATGCCTACATGCATCGCCAAGCCCTGCTTGCCAGCCTGCCCATGACGCTCTCCGAGCGCTTCCACCAGGACCTGGCCAAGATGCGGCGGGTCACGCGCAAGACCATGGCAAACGCCATCCACCTCGCGCCGCTGATCGCCGAGTGGCGGGGCACGCGCACGCCGGCCCTGGTCTTTGGGGGGCGGCGCGGGCAGCTGATGACCCTGGACCTGTTCGACAACGACCTGGGCAACTACAACGCCGCGATCATCGGCGCCCCCGGCTCAGGCAAGTCGGTGCTGATGAACGACATGGCCTGGTCCTATCGCTCCATCGGCGCCCAGGTCTGGATGCTGGACCTGGGGCGTTCCTTCGAGAAGCTCTGCCGCAAGGCCCGCGGCACCTACATCGAGTTCAGACCCAATGTCGACATCTGCCTGAACCCGTTCTCCATCGTGCAGGACATCCACGAGGACATCGACATGCTCGTGCCGGGCATCTCGAAGATGTGCTCGATGCTGCATTCGCTGGAAGAGGTCCAGTACAAGGCCATCTCCGCCATGGTGCTCAAGCTGTGGCGCGAACACGGCCAGGACCTCACGATCACGGGCCTGCGCGATGCGTTCCGCCAGGGCACCTTGCGGGAGCTGGGCGCCGTCAACGACCAGCGCATCAAGGATCTGGCCCTCATGCTGAACCCCTATGCCAAGGGCGGGCAGTACGAACGCTTCTTTGAAGGGCGCGCCAACATCGATTTCAGCAACGACTTCATCGTCATCGAGAACGAGGAGCTCAAGCGCCGGCCTGACCTGCATGCGGTGGTCAACATCCTGCTGCTCCACCGGATCACCGGGGAGATGTACCTGACGCGCAACCGCCGCAAAGTGCTGTTCATCGACGAGCTCAAACAGCAGCTGGGCGATGTCGGCGCCGACGATCCGGTCAAAGCCGCCGTCGTGGAAGAAGCGGCCCGGCGCGCACGCAAGTACGGCGGGGCGCTCGTCACGGCGACGCAGTCGGCGGATGACTACTACGGGTCCGCCCAGATGGAAGCCGCCTTCAATTGTTCCGACTGGGTGTTCCTGCTGCGCCAGAAGCCGGAGTCCATCGAGATGCTGGACCGCAAGGGACGGCTCGCCATGGACGAGCCGAAGAAGCGCCTGCTGCACTCGCTGCGCACCGAAGCCGGGTCGTTCTCTGAGCTCTACATCTCGTCGCCCGTCGGGGAGGGGGTGGCCCGCAGCATCCTCGATCCGGCCACCCATTTGCTCTTCTCGAACAAGCTCGAAGACAACGTGCCCATCGACGAGCTGCGCGCCCAGGGCCACTCGATCGATGAGGCGATTGCCATCGTGCTGCGCCGGCGAGGCCTCGTGCCATGAGCCCGCGCACGCTCCTCATCGCCAATGCGCTGGTCAGCCTGGCCGTCGCCGCCATGGTCCAGTGGGTCTATGACCGGCAAGTGATCCGCCCCGGGCGCACCGTCGGCGTTGTGGATCTTGCTGAGGTGTACCGCGCCAAGGAAGACGAGTTCACCCGCCGCCTCACGGCGGCCCGCACGGAAGAGGAACGCCAGGCCGCGTTGCTGATGGCCCGTCACTTCTCCCAGCGCCTGCCCTTGGCCCTGGAGGCCCTGCCCATCGAGTGTGGCTGCCTGGTTCTCCTGAGGACTTCCGTCGCGGGCCCCACGCCCGACACCGTTGATCTCACGGCGCGCCTGCGCCAGAAAGTGGAGGCTCCATGAAAGCCGATCACCCGCGCGATCCTGCGGCGAAGTCCAGTCGCCCATGCCGCCTTGATGGCCAGGCTTGTGGACCTCTCGAGGGACACATTCGGCGTGCCGTCCGGGCTATCCAGGGTCCTGGGCGCCATCTGCGCCAGCGCTGGTTCCTGTACCTGCCCATCTTCGTGATCTGGGTGCTGGCCTACCTGCGCCTGTTCATCGACCCCACGCCACGCCTGCCGGTGCTGTTCAACTGGACGCCCAGCCTGCCCTACCGGGTGGCGCTCCTACACCCAGCCCAGGGCCCCCTGCACCGGGGGGACTTCATCGTCTTCGCTTTCGCGGGCGAAGGCGCTCGCGACTACCCCGGCCTCGCCGGCCAGCCCTTCTTCAAGATCGTACGGGGCCTGCCCGGCGACCTGGTGACAGTGGATGGACGCGAGGTGCGGATCAACGGCGTGAGCGTCGGCCTGGCCAAGGCCCGGACCTTCGATCGCAGGCCCCTGGAGCCGATTGCGCCCGGCGTCATCCCGCCCGGCCACCTGTACGTGCAGGGGACGAGCCCCGATTCATTCGATTCACGCTACCGCCAAAGCGGCCTCGTGCGGGCCACGCAGGTGATCGGCGTCGTGGATCCAATCCTTTGATGGAGGCCGCCATGCGCCTACCACCCTACCCATCCCGCTCTGCCGGCCCCGCATGCACAACGCGCCCGTCCCGCCAGACCTGCGCCAGACGCTGGCGGATCGTCCGCTTCTCGCTGCTGCTCGTGACCGCCATCCTGTCGGCTCTCATGGCGCTGGGGGCGTTGCTGGCCTCCTCGCCCGCCCAGGCACAAACGAGCCCGGCGCGCGGTGCGATCACTACCGAGGCCGACCTCCCCATGGCTGACATCCCCATGGCCAACCTCCTGGCTCTGCTCCAGCAGATCGCACCCGCAGCCAGCGAAGGCGCCAAGGTCTATCTCGGCGCATTCCGCTTGCAGTGCGGCCGAGCGCTGAGCACGGCTGAGCTTCGTCACGCCCTGGCCCGCGACGGCGGTGATCCCGTACTGATGGGCCTGATCCGCAGCTGCCAGCAACAGGATCTGGGCGCCCGAAACCAAGGTGTGCAGGAACTTGTGCGCCGGATCCGCTGCCCCGCCGGAGGACTGCGATGAAGCGCCTCTCCTGCGCCCTCTGGCTCGTCATCGCAGGCACTGCGCTGCACATGGCAGCGCCCACGGCACACGCATTGAGCGCCGACGTGATCGGCCCGACCTACGAGATCGCCGAGCCGCACCTGCTCCAGTTCATCGAAGGACGCCTGCGCCAGTTGGAGGCCAGCGGTGAACTCCGCCAGCTGCAGGAGGACGCACGCAAGCGCGGCATCGATGCGGTACGCCAGCCCGAGCCTGTCCCGGGCCTATCCGCGACCCAGGCCCAGCGCAGCTTCTACTTCGACCCCACCTACACGCTGGATCGCAACCTCCACGACGGCCAAGGGCACCTGATGTTCACCGCCGGCACTCGCGCCAACCCGCTGGACATCGTCTCCCTGCCGCAGCGCCTGCTGTTCTTCGATGCCCGCGATCCGCGCCAAGTCGTGCAGGCCCGCCGGTTGATCTCCCGCTACGAGGGCCGGGTCAAACCCATCCTCACGGGCGGCTCCTATCTGGCACTGATGCAGGCCTGGCAGCGCCCCGTCTACTTCGACCAGCTCGGCCTGCTCACCAGGCGTCTGGGGATCCGGCAGGTGCCAGCCCTGGTCTCGCAGGAGGGCCAGAGGCTGCGCATCGACGAACTGGAGGTCACGCGATGATTGCGCTGCCATCCTTGCCTCAGCGAGCCTGGGCGTGGCCGCTGACTCGGCTCCTGGCTCCCCTGCTCGCCTCGGTCCTTGGGCTCACCGCGCTGCAGGCGCAGGCCTCAGGCGCAGCAACCTGCGTCGGACGCTTCCCGAACCCCATCACCGACATCTGCTGGTCCTGCATCCTGCCGCTGTCGATCGGTGACGCCCGGCTGGGAGACATTGGCGGCCAGGAGGACATCGCCAACCCCGCGAGTCCGCTGTGCAGTTGCGGGGTCAACCCCACCATCGGCCTGTCCATCGGCTTCTGGGAGCCTGTGCGCCATGTCGAAGTCGTGCGCTCCCCGTTCTGCCTGGTGTCGCTGGGCGGCATCAACCTCGACCCTGGCGTGCCGGCACCCGAGGCGGCACGCTTCACGCGACCGGAGGGCGATGGCGACGGCGGCGCCTTCTACCAAGCGCACTTCTACGTCAACCCCGTGATGTACTGGCTCAAGGTCGTCACTGACTTCCCCTGTCTGGAGAGAGGGGCCTTTGACCTGGCCTACCTGACCGAAGTCGACCCCCTGTGGGCCGATGACGAGCTCACGCTCATCCTCAATCCCGACGCCGTGCTCTTCGCCAACCCGGTCGCCGTCGCCGCCTGCGCAGCGGACTGCGTGGCAGCAACGGCCGGCTTCGGCATCCGGGAGATGTTCTGGTGCGCCGGCTGCCAAGGAGGCATCTATCCCCTGGATGGCCATGTGCCCTACCACCTGGGAGGCGTACGCACCGCGTCTTTGCTCGCCCAGCGGCTGACCGCCAAGATGCATCGGGAGCTGATCGCCTGGGGCTGGCACGGCACGCCAGGCCTGTGCGGCCCCTACTTCCTGCCCGTCATGGACAAGACGGCCTACAAAACGCAGCTCACCTACCCGGTTCCGAGCACCGGCAAAGAAGGCGGCCGCTGCTGCCAGCCCTTCGGCCGCAGCACGATCACCTGGGGCGCAGGCAAGGAGTACCCGATCCGCGGCGAGGACTTCGCCTTCCTCCTCTTTCGCAAAAGGAACTGCTGTGTGGGCTTCTGATCCTCTCCCCGCCCGCCGCCCAGGCCAACCACGCCGGTGGCGACACTGGTGCTTGGTCCTCCCGGCCGCGCTCCTCTGGACCTTCGCATCACATGCGCAGCCCGTGGTGACCATTACCGAGGAGGACCTGGCCAAGGCCCGTCGTGACACGCCCACGATCGCCGAGGAGGACGTCCGCCGCATCCAGCGCCAGCACCTTCATCAGCCGCGCTTCGTTCCCCAGCCAGCGCCCGAACCGAACACATCGCCTCGCATCGACGCGTTGCCCAAGCCACTGACCCCGGCCCTGCCGGACCTGTCGGCCATCGCGCGCGGCTATGCGGCTGCAGCCGCCCCCGACGGGTTGAGCATGGGGCCGAGCCTGCTCATCTTCATCAGTCTGGGCATGCCCCCCGCGACCCTGGCGAGGCTCACGCAGCAGGCTGCACAAGCCCAGGCCACGATGGTCCTTCGGGGACTCAGCGGCCACTCGCTGCGCGAGACGGTCGTTCAAGTGCAGAAGCTGATCGGAGCGCAGCAAGTCGCCGTTCAAATCGACCCGCAGGCTTTCGACCGCTACGCGATCCAGCGCGTGCCGGCCTTTGTCCTCGCACGCCAAGGCGGTCGCCCGGCGACCTGCGCCAGCGGCAGCTGTCCACCTCCCACTGACTTTGCCAGCGCCTCCGGCGACGTCAGCCTGGACTATGCGCTGGAGCATCTGCGCCGCGTATCGCCGGGCCTGGAGCGGGAAGCCGGGATCTTTCTCGCACGCCTGAAACGCTAGGAGCCTGACCATGTATCGCTTCATCGTCTGGTTGACCCTCTGCAGCTTCCTCGGGACGCAGTCCGCAGCGCTGGCGCAATCGCCAGCCCACGCGCATACCGAAGGCACAGCGGCAGGACAGGCCGCCAACACGGCCGCGCGCCCTGCCGTCGGCACTGCCAGCGCCACCGCTGTCGCGCCCGGCTACACCACAACCCCGCCGGAACGATCACTCTATGGGCGGTCCGATCTCGGCACGGTGGCCGGTAACCGCCTGGTCGCCTGTGCCCATGGCAGCGGGGATCCGGTTTGCGAGGCCCAGCTCAACGCAGCAAGCTCCGCGACGCTGCCCCACCCCACCGTCTCACCGCATGACCCCGCCATCAGCGCGGCGGCACACGTCACCGCCAACCCCGGACTGCAGCTGGAGGATCTCGCCTCCTACTACCGCGGCTGCTCGTCCGCCAGCGGCCCGCCGCCTTCCAGCTGCCCCAGCGGGGTCTTCTGCTTCGCCGGCAGTTGCTTCAGCACCTCCTACAGCATGGATGCGGACTTCGCTCGCGCCATGAGCTTCATGGAGGCGGCGCGTGAAGCCGGGGTCTACCTCGACCCGCACAGCTTGCGGGTCTTCACCGGTGAGGTCGGCAAGTGCCGCAACCGCCTGCTGAAGAACTGCTGCCAATCGGACTCGGCCGGCGCAGGCATGAGCAACCAGAGCCTCTTTGGTCTGGGGTCTCGCCTCGTCTTCGACGTGCTGATGAGCTCAGCGAACCGCCAGTTCCTCTACCAGGGCCTGCAGGCCTTGCTGCTCAGCGGCGGCTTCTCGGGGAGTTTCACGACCTACGGGGTCACTGTCGCCATCAACGGCACGGCCCTGCCCGCCGGCTCCTCGGTCCTTTACGCCGGCGACAGCATGGTGATCGCCTTCGATCCCTGGTCACTGGCCATCGCCGTCGTCCTCTACGTCGCCCTGTCGCTGGCGAGCTGCAACCAGGACGAGGGCCGCCTGGCCATGCAGGAAGGGGCGCACCTGTGCCACACCGTGGGCACCTACTGCTCGTCCTGCATCCGGATCCTGGGCAAGTGCGTGGCCTGCATCGAGCGCACGACAGGCAAGTGCTGCTTCAACAGCGTCCTGTCACGCATCGTCAATGAGCAAGGCCGCAACCAGCTGGGACGAGGCTGGGGCAGCGGCGAAGCACCCGACTGCACCGGCTTCTCGGTCAACGAGCTTCAGTCGCTGAACTTCTCGACGATGGACCTCACTGAGTTCTACGCCTCCATTGTCCCCACACTGCCCAGCCTGGGGAGTTTTCAGCGCAGCAACGCGGCCCGCGTCCCCTCCTGCTATTACGGAAAGGGGAGATGCTGATGAAAGCGCTCACAACTCTGGCCGCCCTGATCACGCTCGCCGCGACGCCCATCGTCGTGATCGCGGGACACGGCACGCCGCCCGACCCCGTCAGCCGCACCGCCGTGACGGACGTGCGCCCCTTGATGATCGAGGCCCTGCAGGCACCCCTCGGCCAGGCCCATGGCGTGCTCACAGGAATGAACGCGCAAGCCATCACCCTGCACTTCAAGGCCACGTCTCCCATCCACATCGACGTGGCCACGCTCCAGCGCTTTGCCCAGGCGGGCTGCGCCAGGCTCCAGGTGACCTTCTGGCAAGAAGGCGTCCAGTTGGGAGGCCAGGGGCCCGAAGCCGCAGGGCCGCGCCGCCAAACCATCGACTTCGGTATCAACTACTGCCTGGACGGTCGGCCGCCCCTGTCGCTTGCCCCCGAGGCGCTCTTCCCTGACCGCCCCTGAACGCCCTGAATACCCATGAACCGCGTTCTCACCGTCGCAGGCCCCTTCGCCATCCTCCTGGCGCTGGCCGCGTCGTCCTCGCCGCTTGCCCAGGAACGCGCAGGGGCCGCGTCAACTTCGGCTTCGACTTCAGCGCAGCCACCATCGTCCCCCTACTGGCAGGACCGCTGGCGCGGCTGGCACTTCTACGAGGAGCCGGAACTCGAAGTGCGCAGGCCCGCCTCGCAGCCGCAGGCCGCTGCGCCCGCAACATCCGCCCGCCCCGGCTCATCCGGCGCTCGCCCCCCTGAATTGGAGGAGTTCGCGCGGCTCCAGAAGCGGCTGGAGGACTACCGCAACATCGCCATCATCCGCCCCACCGAGGCCAACGTGCGGCGCTACATGGAGCTGGAAGCCAAGGTCGTGGCCCAGGCCTCGACCTTTGCGGACATGGCCCAACGGGTTGCTTGGGCAACACCCGCGCTGGACCCGACCCTGCAGGGGCGCCCCGTCAATGCCAAGGCCTTGGAGGTGTTCGACGACACCCAACGCGTTGATCGTGCACGGACCATGGCCCAGTTGGGCAAGGACCACGTGCTGCTCTTCTTCTATCGCTCGGACTGCCCGTACTGCCATGCCCTGGCCCCCACCCTGGAGGGGTTTCAGGATCGCTACGGCATGCAGGTGGTCGCCGTCAGCATCGACGGTGGGCCCATGCCTGGCTTCCCCTCCGCGCGGCGCGACAACGGCATCGCCCGCACCTTGCAGGTGGCCCAGGTACCTGCCGTATTCCTCGCTCAACCCTTCTCCGGCCAGATCACGCCCATCGGGTTTGGCGTGCTGTCCGAGTCCCAACTGCTGGAGCGCATCGCTGTCGTGAGCAGCCCTCAAGGCCTGGCCATGCTTCCCAGTGCAACGCACCAGATTGGCCAGGTCGCCATGCCATAGGAGCTTCCCATGATTCGGATCCAAGCAACCACCGGCCATAACGAAGCAGGTCGGCTTCCAGCCCGCCGATTCACGGCCATTGCCATCTCCATGGCGCTGCTGATCACGGCCTCGCCGCTACAGGCTGGAGACCTCAACACCGAGGTCAACAACATGTTCAACAGCCTGGGCGCCGTCGGCAACTACACCGCGCCAGGCGCCTTTCGGGGCCAGGCTTACAACACCTACACCGGCGGCAACCTCATGATGCGCACCCCGAACAAGGTGTATCAACTCGCCGCCATCCAGTTCCCCAGCGCCAAGGCGGGCTGCGGCGGCATCGACATCTTCGGCGGCAGCTTCAGCCACATCTCGGCCGCGGAGTTCAAGAACATGCTCAAGAACATCACGGCGGCCCTCCCCGGCATCGCCTTCCAGCTGGCCCTCGAAGCCGTCTCGCCTTTGCTGGGCGGGCTCACCAAATGGGCCAAGGGCTTGGAGACCTGGATCAACAACGCGCGCATCAACTCGTGCGAAACGGCCAAGGCGATCGTGAGCACCGCTGCGGAGTCCATCGGCTTCAGCTCCCAAGAGAGTTGTGCCGATCTCGCCATGTCCATGGGCATGGAGAGTGATCGGGATGCGGCGCGTCGGCGCTGCGCCAGCGACCGGCCCAGCATCCTCGCCTCTGCCCGCAGCTCTGGGGACGCCAACGTCAGGAACAAGGCCCCCTTCGTCGGAAACCTGACCTGGAAGGCCTTGCAAAAGACGGGGACCGCACTGGACGACAGCGAACGCGAGCTGATCATGAGCATCGTGGGCACGGTGGTCTACTACCCCGAGGAGTCCGGCCGCGATCCCGAGACCGTCGCTCCGACGCTCACCTCCATCAGCCAGTTGCTCTACGGGCAGGCCCCCGGCACGGGCAGCAACGTGGTCCAGCACCTTCTGCGCTGCAACGACTTCTCAGCCTGTGACGCCGTCACCGTCAACACGGGCTACAACCACACCCCCTTCACGGCGAAAGTCGAGACTCTGATGCGCTCGATCGCGGAGAAGATCGCCTCGCGCATCGCAATCCCGAACAACTCGCCCGAGGTGGGCTTCGTCAACCAGACCACCGAGCCGGTCTACAAGATGCTCTCCATCGGCACGAGCATCCCCGGCTCGGGCCTTGCCGACAGCTTGATCGCGCAGTACCGCGACCTGATCGCCGCCGACTACGCCTACGTGTTCTTGGAGCGCAACCTGCGCCTGGGCTTGGCCGCCCTGGACAAGGACTACACCTTGCAGCAGACCCAGCGCGAGCAGGCCCGCGACATCCGCCAGCGCGCGCTGCTGATGCTCTCCCAGATTGCGCAGGAGAAAAGCGCCCTCTATCAGAAGGTGGGCTCCTTCCGGGCCGTGGCCAGCCATCTCGAAGAGCTGGAGCGCCAACTGCGCTCCAGCATGCCCCGGCATGTGATGGACATGCTGGGGCAGCAGGCGGCCTACATCGCCCGCTGACGCGCCACAGCTTCCCACCCTACTCCTTGCGGTGCACCAACGCTGCTAAACCAAATCCTCCGGAGGCTGCGCGATGTGGGAGATCTACGCCTATCAAAATTCGGCCAGCCTGTTCGGCATCTTCAACGCCGCGGCCGCCGTCCACGCCGCAGGCGACTACAAGTCGGCGATCGCCGCAGTCGCCTTCTGCGGCTTCGTCGCAGCACTGATCGCCTACGCTTTCGCCCCAGAAAAGCTGCAGGGCTGGAAGTGGCTCGGCTCGGTCATGCTGGTCTTCTCGCTTCTGATCGTGCCCAAGGTGACGGTGGGCATCGTCGACAAGACGGGCAGCAGCCCGGTTCAGGTGGTCGACAACGTGCCCTTTGGCGCCGCATTGCTGGGCAGCCTCACCAGCACCATCGGGCATACGCTCACCGGGCTCTTCGAGACCACGTTCCAGACCATCCCGGGCACAGGCGCGTTGCCCGCCGAACTCGCCTACGAGCGCAACGGCCTGATGTTCGGGAGCCGCCTGATCCGAGAGACCAGCAACGTTGTCTTCCAGGATCCGAACTTTCGCATGGACTTGGTCAACTTCATCCATAACTGCACCACCTACGACTTGCTGGATGGCACCCTTGCGCCTAACGACTTCTCGACCTCAGACGACGTCTGGCCCCTGATGGCCAGGCCAAACCCCGCTCGGTTCACGCCACTCACGGCCACCTCCAGCAGCACGATCGAAACCTGCCCGACCGCCTACCAAAACCTCAACGGCCGCTTGCCGGCCCAACTCTCTAAAATTCAAGGGCAGTTGGCCTTCCAGCTCAACCCGACGCTGCCGGGTGCCGCAGCAGCAGCCGCCATCGCCGGGCAAATTCAACAGGCCTACCTGAAGAACAGCATTGCCACGGCCTCAGCGACGGCTGCAGACCTGATCCGCCAGAACGCCATGCTCAACGCGATCGCGGACACCGGCAAACTCGTGGGGCAGAAGATCAACGATCCGGCTTCCGTGGTCTTGGCCATGGGCCGTGCCCAAGGTGTCGCACAGCAGAATGCAGCCTGGATCAATGCGGGCAAGGTGGCGGAGCAGGCGCTGCCGGTGTTTCGCAACGTCATCGAGGCAGTGACCTACGCACTTTTTCCCCTGCTGGTCCTCCTGCTGTTGCTCACCAGCGGCCGTGAAACGCTGCTTGCTTTCAAGGGCTATGCCAACGTCCTCATCTGGATTCAGCTTTGGCCACCTCTATACGCGGTGCTGAACTACATGGCGTCGATCTACGCCGCCTACGATATCGCTGCGGCGGCCGACCTGGGCACAGGGCTCAAGGGTCTGACGTTGCAGACCGCTTCCAGCATCTACTCGCGGACGATCTCGGGCGAAGCAATCGTCGGCTATCTCTCCATCAGCATCCCCTTCCTCGCCTGGGCTGCGCTGAAGCGGATGGAGAGCTTCGGATCAGCGATCGTGGGTGGCATCACCGGGCTGCAGTCCATGGTGGGCTCTTCGACAGGCTCCGCAGCCCTGGGCAACAACAGCCTGGGTAACGTGTCGATGGACCAGTTGCAACTGGCGCCCAACCGCACCTCCTCTTTCATGAGCAGCTGGCAGAGCGACACCACCGGCGACACCTTTTCAGCGAGTGCCGCGACCGGCCGCTCCGCAGTCAGCCTGCTGCGCAACCAGGGGTTTGCATCGCGCGTGGTTTCTGTGCGCGTGTCCGAGCAGGACGTTCTGCAGGCCAGCCAACAGGTGGATGCGGCTCGCAATGAGGCCGTGGTGGCCAGTGCCGAGCGCTCGGCCGCGCTCACTGAGGTGTTCTCGCGAGGGCTCGGGACGCTGCGCTCCGTGCGCAACAGCAGCGGCTCCAACTCAAGCAGCTTCGAGCAAGTAGGCGAAACGCTGAACAAGCTCGACCAGGTCGTCCAGACCGTCTCTGAATCCACGGGACTGAGTCAAGCCCAGGTCGCTCGCTTGGCCTTTGGGGCGGCAGCTCATCTCGGGCTGGACTTCAAGTACGTCGGCGGGAGCGTTCAAGCCAGCGGGGAGAAGTCCTATCTCTCCAGCCTTTCAGCCCAAGAGCAAAAAGCGCTGGCCAGCTTGACAGGCGATCAGTTGACGGCGTTCAAGCAATTCGGTGACCGCGTCTCCAAAGACAACAGCTATGTGCGGGCCCTATCGGAAGACTCCAGGGAGGCGCGAGAGATGTCCTCTCGCCTGGGCACGGCCCAGACACGATCGGAGCGTGCTGAAGCGGCCCTCTCCAACCGGATCAGCGTCGCAAACCAAGTTTCGACAGCCTTCATGAAGGGCGAGGTCATCGCAATCGACATGGCACAGGACCCCCACAACATGGCGATGTTCCTGCGCTACGCCCAGACCTATGGCGGTGACAGCGCCGCCGCGCACACCCTGATGTCGGCCGAGCTCGCGCGGCAGTCACAGAGCCCCAACCGGGTATTGTCGGGAGGTAGCGGTCTCCCCGCATCTTTCGAGGACGTGCGGGCCCTTCATCAGCGGCAGTCGATGGGACCCGAGTTCTCGCCAGATCTTTCAGGCGTTCGCCGAGATCACGAGCGCTCGACGTCTGCATTCGATGGCAAGCCCACCCGTTCAGAAGCGCAGCAGGCGCAAGCTCCCTCTCGCGTGCGGCAGGAAATCGGACAAGTCTCAGCACAGATTCGAGAGCAAACCGCAGAACGCGATAGAGGATTCGATAGCAAGGCCGAGATAGTCAAGACGGATGACGGCACGCTTGCATCAAAGAAATCGCTTTTCTGGCGATCTTCAAAGCAGGTCTACAAGGACGGGAGCTCCACGGTAGAGGAGCTAAAAGGCTCCGTGAAGGACTTGCTAAAACGCAAATGAAGTGCCCACTCTAACGGTCCCACCGGCGAATGGGGGCATCGCCCTTGAATAGGCCTCTCGAGTGCAAGCCACTTCCCCCCTTTGTCCAGCGAGTCCACCGTCGACTCCGACCAGGGCGGTCGCCAATCCCGGCAATTGCACCGGCGACGGGAGCTGTGAACAGCAAACAGAGCCCGACCACAACAACACCCTCCCCCCAGCTACCCTTTCCAGCCACGGTCACGAAGACACCGATCCCGATCCCGATCGACAAGAAGACCAGAGCAAAGAACTTTCTCACGGCTGCTACCCCCTTCAATGAGCGTACTCCGATTCGGCTGGAACACAAGCGCTGCGCCGCTTGTGTTCCGACCCATGCGAGGACGCTAGAGGCACAACCTTCCAGAAAGCAGCTGCGTTGCAAGCAGCCGCCCCTGCGTGCAGCCTCGGCATCCAGCTACCTTAAAGGGTAGTTGTCCGAGAAGGACCTCCACCCAATACTGCGCCGAGCTCATGCGGTGATGAGCGCCCAAGAGGCGCAATCCTCCTTCGCCCTATGCAGATATCAACGAGCGCCTCGCGCTCCTTGGCATCAACTCGGTATGCGGGGCGTAAACGCGCCAAACCTATCACTCGACCATCAACACGGGAGAATTGACATGGACTTCCCTGTCTCCATCATCGGAGCGGGCCACTGCGGCTGCGCTTTCGCGGCTGACCTGCTCCACCGCGGCAGTCGAGTCCTGCTGTATTCGCATCCAGAGCATGCGCGCAACCTGCGGGCCATCCATGAAGCCGGTGGGTTGCAGTCCGCCATCAAGATCGAAGGAACCTTCGCACCCGAGTTGAGCATGGATCTTGAGAAGGCGGTTCAGTTCTCCCGCTACCTCATCATCACCGTTCCGGCCTATGGCCACGACGACATCATTGAGCAGCTTGCGCCTTTCGATCTGAGCCAGCACGTGGTCATCTGCGTCACGGGCAACTTCTTCAGCCTGGCAGCCCGACGATCACTCCGCGCCAAGGCGCTGCTGGAGACAAGCTCGTCGCCCTACGCCTCCCGCGTCGAGAACGCACTGGTGCGGATCCTGGGGATCAAATCCCGGATGACCATTGCAGCGCTAGCTCCTGATTCGATCGGGCCACTGCGCCTGGAAGTTGCCCAACTGTTCTCCATGCCTTTGACGTGGCTTGGCAACGTGATCGAGGTCGGCCTCTCGTGCATCACGGGCGTCATCCACCCGACACCGACCCTGCTGAACCTGGGATGGATTGAGTCAACCAAAGGGGACTTCTACTTTTACCGCCAAGGCATGAGCAAGTCGGTCGCAACCGTCATGGAGCAGGTCGACCAGGAGCGCCTGCAGGTCGCCCAGGCGTTCGGTCTGGATTTGCCGGCCACCATCGACGTGATGAACGACTTCTACGGGGGAAGCTACGCCGATCTGGCAACGTTCGCAGCGCACAGCATCGAGCACAACATGAACAAGGTCGCACCCGCAACGCTGGAGCATCGCTTCATCTCCCAGGACGTTCCCTATGTGCTGGTCCCCTGGTACGAACTGGGACGCAAGGCGGGTATCGAGTGCCGGACCATACGCTCGGTCATCCACCTGGCATCCCTTGCCAAGGGGACCGACTACCTGCGGACCGGCCGCACGCTGCGCAAGCTTGGCCTGCACCTTCTGGAAAAGGAGGACATCCTGGAGCTCGTGGGCGCCCCCCGTTCCGTGGTGGAGCGAGCGTCCCTTCAGGCCTCATGAGCGGGCGCGCCGGGATCAATGCACGCCGAGGTTCACCATCTGCCCTGAAAGGGATTGCCTACCGACTCGCTTCTTCGCTCGTGCTGGCTGGCATGTTCGCACTGGTCAAGGCGCTGGGGAGTCGCTACCCCATCGGCGAAATCGTCTTCGCCCGCAACCTCTTCGCCTTGGTTCCCATCACCTGGCTCGTGCACTCTCAAGGGAAGTGGGCCGAACTCAAAACAAAGCACCCGCTTCTGCACATGCGTCGCGCTATCGCGGGAACGCTAGCGCTGTTCTTCAGCTTCTCCGCCGTGACGATGTTGCCGCTTTCGACCGCCGTGGCCCTGACCTACGCCGCACCGTTGTTCATCACCGTGATGTCGACCACGCTCCTGCAAGAACAGGTCTCGCCGCGGCGCTGGATCGCGGTGGGGCTCGGATTCTTCGGCGTACTCACCGTGGTGCGGCCAGATTTTTCCGCTGGGCTGCCCTTGGGCAAGCTGCTGGGCGTGCTGGGCGCCATCGCTTCCGCAGCCTCTCTGATCTACATCCGCCAGATGTCGACCACCGAGCCGGACTTCGCCATCGCCTTCCACTACACCGTGTTCGGTATCGTCGTGGGGGCCATGTCGCTGACCTACGGTGTCGTCATCCCGAACGTCGTCGACGCCGCAAAATTGGTGGCCATCGGGTTGCTGGGCGGCATTGCCCAGATGCTGGTGACTCGGGCCTACCGCCTCGCACCGGCTTCGCTCCTCGCTCCAGTCGAGTACGCCACTTTGTTGAGCTCACTCCTGATCGGCTACCTCGCATGGGGAGACACTCCAGCGATGATGGAGTGGATCGGGATCGCAATCATCGTTGGCGCCGGGCTGCTGCCTCTGCTTCCTTCCAATCCACGCGCCATTGCCCGCAGCGCGATCAGAATGGCCTCGAAGCGGCGTGTGCGGTGACGGCGCCAGCTTCGACCACCAAGGCCACCAAGGCCACCACGACCATCAAGCCATCGACGAAGCGACCACAGACCCAAGAGCCGCAGAAACAACGATTTCCACCAACGTCTCCTCGGAAGCCATGTCAGCCTGTACCGTCGCCCGCGTTGGAGCTGCCCCCTTGACGGTCCAGGCATCCCACACCTCGTTCATGCCCTTGAAGTCCCTCTTGATGTCCTTGAGGAAAACCTGAGCGGTGAGCAAGCGGCTGCGGTCCGTCCCGGCAACCGAGAGCCAGTGATCGACCTTGGCCAGGGCCTGTGCGGTCTGGCCCAGGATATCCTGGCTGCGGTCTTCCGCCGTACATCCGGCGAGGAAAACCATCCCATTGCACACCACAGCCCGGCTGGCTCGTTCATTGGCGGCGAATCTTGAAATTTCATTCATCAAATCTTCCCTGTCTCTAGGGCTGGGGCGTTGACACGTCTTCAGCGGTGGCAATGTTGGCAAGCGAGGCCAGCGGGATGGGCTTGAGCGGTGTCCTGATGCGGTAGGCACCGATCTCCTGCGGTGGCTTGCCCAAGGCATCGGCCAAGATCTGCGTGACCGCCAGCCCACACACCCTGCCCTGGCAAGGGCCCATGCCGCAGCGGCTCATGAACTTCATCTGGTTGGGCCCATGGCACCCGAGCTGCGCCATTTCTCGGATCCGCCCCGCGCTCACCTCCTCGCATCGACAAACCAGGGTGTCATCGGCAGGCTGTTGCAGCCACGATGGCGGGCGGTACAGGGTGTCCAACAGGGGACGCACCAGCAGCTCCCGCGCCAGCGCCTGTTGGTGCGGGCGTGCTCTTTGATCGCGCTCAGCCACGGAGACGAAGCCGCGCACCTGGGCAGCACCCAAGGCCGCAATGGCTCCCGCATGTTCAGCAGCCAACGCTCCGGCAATAGCGACGCCGTCGCCAGCGACGCTGACCCCGGCGCGCGAAGTCGCACCCCAGGGGTCGGTTCTGACGCTCCACGCGAGCTGAACCGGGTTCCAGTCGTGCTCCAGCCTCAGTAGGCGTGTCAGCTGGGTGTTCGGCACGACCCCGTGATGCACAAGCACCAGATCGGCCTCTAGCCTGTGCCCTCTTCCCTTGGAAGTGAAGGCCAAGGCTGTTGCGCGTTCGACGCCTTCAGCGCGAAGTTCGGTGGCTTCCTTGAACCAAGGCACCCGTGCCTTGCGCAAGTGGCGCACCATCGAGGCCCCTTTGGCCAGGTAGTCCCAGGCCCCAAGGGCCGCCGGCAAGTGCCGGGCCGCCTGCCAACGGTTGCCACCGGGCGAGGTCTCAACCAGGCCCGCCACATTCGCACCGGCCTTCTGCAATTGGCTAGCCACGAGCAGCAACAGCGGGCCACCACCTGCAAGCACCACCTTCCCAGAGGGAATTGCCGCCGACGACTTCATGGCTATCTGGGCGGCTCCTGCATTCATCACGCCAGGCAGCGTCCAGCCCGGCATCGGCGAAGCCCTTTCCACCGCGCCCGTCGCGATGATCAAGTGGCCGGCTCGAACCTTGAACGACCGGCCGGCTTGCTGCACCGCGAGAGTCAACGCCTCGTCCACGTCCCATACCAGGGCACCAAAGAGGCACTCCACGTTGGAAACGGCCAGCCGAGACGTGAGGACGCGACCATAGCTGTACGCACTGCCCAGAATGCCCATCACCGCCTGGCTGGCATTCGCCACATTGCGGTAGATCTGCCCGCCAGCTTGGGCCTGCTCATCCAGGAGCAAGACCTTCAACCCCAGATCAGCCGCCGTCGTCGCGGCAGAGATCCCAGCAGGCCCTGCCCCGATCACGGCGATATCGTAGAACGGCACCGTCATGCTGAGACCTCGATGTGGCGTGCGCCGGCCTGGAGCCTCACGCGCATGCCGGGCGCCACGGTCACCATGCAAGCCTGGACATTGGGCTGGCCATCGAGCTCCACCAGGCACTCAAAGCAGGTCCCCATCAGGCACAGCGGGGCCCTGGGCTGCCCCGATACCGCCGATCGCCGAAATGGTGTCCGCTTGCCGAGGCTGCACGGGCTGCTGAGCAGTGCGACGGCCAAGGTCTGGCCAGCGCTCACCACCACCTCTTGCTCGTTGACCACGAGCTTGATCCGCTGCGCTTCGTCGGCCTCGCTATTGAGCTGTTTGAACATTGAAGCGTTCCTCATTGAATTCAGAAATTGCAGCGGGAGCCACCCGGCCACGCAGCCAGTCCACAAGTCCTCCTGCGTGCTCCGACGCCAAGGTGATGCCGCTGTGGCAGTTGACCGCGAAGGCGCCTCGGTGCGTGGCCGACTGCTGGTAGAGGGGGTAGCCGTCCGGTGTCATGGGGCGCAGTGCCCCCCAGGACCGCACCACATTCACTTGGGCCAGCAGCGGAAAGCATCGGATGGCACGCTGCGTGATCGCTGCTAGGCCATCTAATGAGGTCCCGTCGTCAAAGCCGACATCCTCCTTCGAGGCGCCGAGTTGAACGACACCTTCTCGTGTCTGCCGGATCGCATGCCATGGATGCCGAAGGAAGGGCTGCACGCGCTCCGTGACCAGCATCTGCCCGCGGATGGGCTCCACATGGGCATTCATACCCAGTTGGGGCGCCAGGGCGAGATTGCCGAGGCCCGACGCCAGCACGATGCGCGTCGCGGAGAACTCTCCGCGCTTCGTCTTCACCGTGAAGAGCCCCTGCCCGTGGGAGATCTCGGTTGCAGCCGCATCCACCATCAACAGCCCTCCAGCCTTCTTGAAGCCAGCCACCAGGGCGCGCAGCAAACGCAAGGGGCTCACGTGCCCGTCCAGGGGGCAGAACATGCCACCCACGACCTCAGGGCCGATCATGGGACAGAGCTTCGCCAGCTCGGCGCGGTCGAGCACCTCATAGGGGTAGTCGTCCAACGCAGCCCGCAAGGACTCCATCCCCTTGACTCGGTTCGCCAGTTCCGCGTCGCTCAAGCAGATGTGGAGCCCGCCAATCTGCGACAGCTCGACGTCGACGCCGGTCTCGTCAAACAGCCGTGCCGCGAACTCGGGCCAGCGCTTCACTGCGGCCATCGTCCAACTGGCGTAGGCCGGCTTGCCGACGCCTTTGCCCTGCACCCAGATCAGGCCGCCATTTCCGCGCGAGGCACGGAATGCAATATCGCCCTCATCCAGGACCCGCACGGTTTCGCCTGCGATAGCGAGTCCGTATCCGATGGACAGACCCATCACGCCGCCGCCGACGACAAGAAAATCAGTGGCTTTTGAAGCACTCATGATTCGATACAGATAGCGAACACACCATCAATCGGCCGTGATATTGGATTGCTTGATGACAGCGCTCCATTTGGCATCCTGAGCCTTGATGAAGCCCGCGAATTCAGCCACGCTCATCGTCTTGGCATCGGTACCGACATCCAGCAGTTGCTTCTTCACCTTCGGATCAGCGAGCACGTGATTGATTTCCGTATTCAGCTTCTGAACGATCTCTGCCGGCATTTTTGCGGGCCCCACGATGCCAGTCCAAGATTCAGCTTCTGCCGCCTTCATACCCATTTCCCCAACGGTGGGGACGTCAGGCAAGAGCGGGGAGCGTTTCGCGGAGGTGACTGCCAACGCCCGGACCTTGCCCGATCTGACGTTGGGTGCCATCGAGCTGAAGTTGTCCACCATCATTTGAATCTGGCCGCCTATCAGATCCATTTCTGCAGCCGGCGAGCTCTTGTAGGGAACGTGCGTCGCTGGAATATTCGCGCTAGAACGAATCAACTCCATCACGATATGAAGCGAGGAGCCATTTCCCGATGAGCCAAAGAAAACAGCCCCAGTGCTGCGTTTGGCATAGGCGGCAAGCTCCGGCACAGATTTGACGGGCAAGCTCGCCGGGACGCCCAGCAGGTAGGCGCTGGTCGCATTCATGGCGATCGGGGAGAAGTCGGTGGCCGTGCTGTAGGGGATGGTTTTGACCACGTGCGGCGCCATGCTGAAGTTCGTCACGTTGTTCGCGCCGAGGGTATAGCCGTCGGGGGCTGCCTTGGCCACCGCGTCAAGGCCTATCGCTCCCGAAGCTCCTGGTTTGTTGTCGATGACAACCGGTTGCCCTAGCCGCTGCGAAAGGGCCGTCCCAATGATTCGGGCCACCGTGTCGGCCGCGCCGCCCGCAGCTGCGGGAACCACGATGCGAATGGGCTTCTCCGGATACCCTGCAGATGCGCCCTGAGCAAAGGTCGCAACCCATGTCAGAAAACACAGGGTGAAGGTACGATTGAGCGTGGGTAGGAGTTTCATGGTCATCCAGTTCTGTGTGGTTGACCAATCGTATGAAGGAACGATGAACGAATCCATGGCATCTCCGCATGAATCCATCCGCGGATGCTATGGGTTGCGCAATTGAAATCAACAACAAATGCAACCCAAGATACCTACTCATCAAATGATCGAGGCCTTCCGCGCAGCGATTGATCACGGTGGCTTCAGTGCAGCGGGCGAGGCGCTGAATATGTCGCAGTCGTCAGTCAGCCGACTGATATCAGATTTGCAGAAATCGCTCGGATACCAGCTTTTCGCCAAGCATGGACGTACCGTGCGTCCGACAGCGGAAGCGCTCGCACTGATTGCCAAAATCGAGGAGTCGTATATCGGGTTGAGGGATATTGCGCGCTTCTCGGAGCAGTTGCGCAAGCAGAGGATGGGGCATCTTTCCATCTGCGCCATGCCCGCCATCGGGCATTCCATCATGCCCAGTGCGATCGAGTTTCTTCGCGACCGGCACCCTGACGTGTTTGTGAGCTTCAGCGTCATCCCCTCGCTGGATGTGTCCAATGCCGTGCGCAACAGGCAGGCGGACCTGGGTTTTGTCGCCGACGGCCTCGTGACAGGAGGTCTCGAAACGGTGGCGGAGTTTGAAGGGGACTGTGTTTGTATTGCGAGAGCCGGAGATTTTCCGGCAGCCTGGCGTCAGGTCAATCTGGAGCAATTGGCCGGCCGACCCTTCGTGAGCACGACCGCGTCGCTACAGCGCCAACTCAACATGCGGCTGAGCGCCCTGGGCCTGGAGCTTGATGTCATCGGCGAGGTGTCGCACTCTTTCTCGGCCAGCCAGCTCGTGCTGCGAGGCCTGGGCATTTCGGTGGTGGATCCATTCACCGGGGCGGTCCACAGGACGAACGGGGGCGTTGTTCTACCGCTTGCTCCATCCCTGCCCTACAAGATCGTCGCTCTTGCCATGGGCGACACCCGGCTCAACGGGGCGGCAAAGGACCTGCTGCAGTTTCTCGGAACTGGGCTCGACACCTGAGGCCGAAGACCCTTCCGTGATGCTCGGCGAGAGTCCAATAGCGCCGCTGGACTTGGGGGAACAGTCGTCATGAAAGCGGGATTGCAAGGCTACGCCTTGTTCTCTGCGGGCAACCGCGCAGTGACCAGCCGAACCTGGATACCATCAGGGCTCGATGCCCAAGTGCTCCCCGATCGCCGTTTGAGCCATATCTCCAGCGCAGCAAGGAGTCATGGTCTCGATGTCGAACATGCCGTGCAGGGCAAATCTTCATGAAAACAGACGCTTCCACTGAGCAACCGCCGTCCCTCCCGACGGAGGACGTTACCACCCAGCTGATCAATCAACTGGACGAGCTGCTCCACGCGCTGAGTAAAAGCATTCCTGCCACCAAGCCCTGGAGCAGGCAACTGCAAGAGCACCTGCGTGAGGCCGACAGAGCTATCGAGACGCTGCGCCTCACGTTGTTGCTGAAGCGCCCCTCTGTGGAAATGGCTGCGGCTGCATTCACCGTCCGATCAGCAACTGCTGCCATGGACGCCGCAGCCGCTGGTGGACGGGTTGATCTCACCACGCGTTCAGCGTTGAGGCTCGCCCATCGCCTGGGACAAACCCTGGTGCGAGATTTCCAGGTCACCCCAAATGGCGCCTGACAGTCACCCGAGTAGCCGACGCCTCACCTGGGAAGTTCTACTGCCTGAGCATGGACTCCTCGTGCCCGCCGGCTGAAAAGCAGCGGTAGCGCCAACAGATAGAGCAGCGCCGCCGCAATCCAGACCACACCGGGCGAAGACTGCTGCGTCACCGCGAACGCAGAGGTCGCGGCGAGGGGCCCACCAATGCCAATCAGGCTGTTGAGGCTGGCCAGCGTGCCTTGCAATTCGCCTTGGTGCTGCGCATCCACTTGGCGCGCCAGCATGGCCTGCAATGCCGGCAGGGTCAGGCCTCCAGCAGCGAACAGAGGCAGCAGCGCGAACGGCATCCAGCCCACTGTGGCCAAGCCGATCAGGACAAAGCCCAACCCGTCCGCCGCCATACCGGCGAGCAGCGCACGCTGCTCGCCGAGCCGGGCCACCAGGGGCCCGGTGACAAAGGCTTGCGAGACCGCATGCAGGCCGCCGTAGCAGGCCAGCGACAACCCCGCCACCCAGGCGGTCCAGCCGTAGCGCTCCTGCCCATAGAGGATCCACAACGCGCCCGGCACCTGCGACGCCAGCGCGACGACCGCAAACACGCCCACGAGTGGCAGCAAAGGCGGGCGGCCCTGCAGGCGATGCAGCGCCAAGAACGCGTTGAGCTTGCTTATCTCCAACCGAACTGCGCGATGCTGGTTGGACTCGGGCAGCGCGCGCCAGGCCAGCAGCAGGTTCAGCGCATTCATGGCGGCTGCGGCCAGGAACGGCGCGCGCAGCGACCACTCGCCCAGGCCACCGCCGATCAGCGGCCCGACGACGAAACCCAGGCCCATCGCCGCGCCCATCTGGCCATAGCGCCTCGCGCGATCCGGCTCGGCGGTCACATCGGTGATGTAAGCCGTGCCAACCGCCATGCTGGCGCCGGTGATGCCGGACAGCACACGACCTACGTACAGCCACGCCAAGCTCGGCGCCAGCGCCATCAGCACGTAGTCGGCCGCCGCGCCGGCCAGCGAGGCCAGCAGCACCGGCCGGCGGCCGAAGCGGTCGCTCAAGGCACCCAGCACCGGCGAGAACAGAAACTGCATGGTTGCATAGACGGCCAGCAAGGCACCGTAGTGGTGGGCAGTGGCATCGGCGCCTGCCAACTCGCGCAGCAGGCCAGGCAAGATGGGAAACACCAGGCTCATGCCCACTGCGTCCAGCAATAGCGTCAACAAAATGACAGTCAAGGCTCGATTCACAATTTCCCTATCATTGATAGAGTGCATTGTGCCCGAATTTCCCTATCATTGATAGAGTATGACTGCGACCGACCGAACCCGACTCCACCGCGACGATGTGCTGCGCGCGGCCCTGGACCTGCTCAACGAAATCGGCATCGACGCCTTGAGTACCCGCAAGCTGGCCGAACGGCTGGGCGTGCAGTCGCCCACGCTGTACTGGCATTTCAAGAGCAAGGGCGCGCTGCTGGACGCCATGTCCGCGGCCGTCATGCTGGACAGCCGTGCCCGGCTAGCGCCCGGCCCCCAGGAGCGCTGGCAGGACTGGCTGATGGACGATGGGCACAGCTTCCGGCGAGCGTTGCTGGCGTACCGCGATGGCGCGCGGCTGCACGCCGGCACGCGGCCCGGCGAGGCGCAGCGCGAATCGATCGAGGCCCGGCTTCGCCTGCTGTGCGCGGCCGGCTTCGCGCCCGGCCCGGCCACATTGCTGCTGATGTCGATCGGGCGCTTCGTTGTTGGCTGGGTGTTGGAGGAGCAGTCGATACAGCAGCCGGATGCACCACCGTCCGCCAAGGTCGCGCCACCCAGCATGGCGCAATACCCGCTGCTGGCCGCCGGATGGGCTGCCACTGTGGGTAGCAACGCGGACGCCGTGTTCGAACGCGCCCTGCGCCTGTTAGTGGATGGCGCGAAGGCGCAACTACGTTGAAGATGAGAGCACCCGCCAAGCGTTTGCAGTAGTGGGGCATCGGACCGGAGATCCTATCGCCGGTGGGGTTAGAGTATCAGGCTATGCAAATTCTAGTAGGCCAGAGGCAATCCAGGGGCCGCAACTTTGCTTGAACTGAGGGCTGCGCCATGCGATTGAAGACCGTCACGCTGAAAAATTTCCGTTGCTTTGAGTCCCTGACACTGGACCTGCACCCCCGCCTTACAGTGATTGTGGGTGAAAACGGGGCGGGCAAAACGGCGGTACTGGATGGTATTGCCAGTGGTTTGACCCCGGTCCTCACCCACCTGTCTTCTGCGGATCAGCGCTTAACGGGTCGCGGTATCAAGGATGCGGATTTTCGTATTCAGTCTTCGACGGGAGTGCGAGTGCGAGGGCGAGAGCAGTGGAGCACCGCTGACTTCGCGCAAATCATGTCCACCACCTGGGGTGACTTGCAATGGGACTACTGGCGCCCGTCTGACGGGGGCAAAGGCAAGAAGCCTGCCGAGACATGGGGCGAGACGGCGCTTAAAGAGCATCTGCACGCCATCACGGCCAGCTACAAAACGGACACTCCGGCACTCACGCCCGTCTTTGCGTACTATGGTGCGAGCCGAGGTCATATCGAGGTTCCCGAACGCTTGCGCTCCGCGAAGCACAATTATGAGCACCCCACGGCAGCACTGGTGGATTGCTTCAACCCACGCAGCAATTTCCGGGAGATGCTTGCGTGGTTTGATCAGGAAGAATCCGCCGAGCTTCGGAAAAATAAGGGTGTCACCAGTGAGGACTACACACCCTTGGAGTCGCTGGAAGCGTTGCGGGCCACTGTTGTTTCCCTGCTAGGGGAAGCCTACCGGAACCCACATTTCAACGCACGCCATAAGTTCATGTTGGAGCGGTCCAGCGATGGTGCCGAGCTGCTGGTGAACCAACTCAGCCAAGGCTACCAAAGCATGTTGGCACTTGCGATGGACTTTGCACGCCGACTTGCCATTGCCAACCCCCATCTTGAACATGGCAATCAGTTTGCAAACCAGCAACTGATCATGCAAGTGGTCTCTGTGTTGGAAGGCCAAGACCCCGGCATCTTCGAGCCCTTCCAGCATGCCTTGGCCATGAGCGCACCGGCCATCATGCTGGTGGACGAAATCGACCTGCACCTTCACCCGACCTGGCAACAGCGCGTGCTGGGTGATTTGATGCGCACCTTTCCGTTAACGCAGTTCATCGTCACCACGCACAGCCCACAGGTGCTGACCACTGTACCGCGTGAAAACATCCGCGTTCTTGATCAGGACGAAAACGGGCTCATGCGCGTGCGCACACCGGATTTCAGCCCGCTGGCCCATGAGTCGGGTGACGCCTTGGCCAAAATCATGGGCACTCATCGGGAGCCCCCCCTGCCGCTGCAAGAGGAAATTCGGCGCTACGAGCAACTGGTGCGTGTTGGTCAAGAGCAGACCGAAGAGGGCCAAACCCTCCGAGCGGCGTTGGATGAAGCGGGCTACCAATTTCATGAAAGCGACCTCACCACCTGGCGCTTCCTAGCTGCACGAAAAGCAGGCGGGGTGAATTGATCATGGTGGAACTGCAACACCGCGCAATCCCCACGCCAGCGCTTACTGCTTTTGTAGCCGCCCACCCAGGCGCTACTGTGGCCGACTTTGACAGTGAGCCATTCGCCTCAGCCAAGCGCGCAGTCAAAGCCGATCTGAATCAGGATCAGGACGGCCTGTGTGTTTATTGCGAAAGCCCGTTGGAACCAACAGGCGGGCAGGTTGAACACGTCAAACCCAAGGCGGGGGGCAATGGCCACCCGCACCTGTGTTTCGTTTACACCAACTACGCCCACAGTTGCATCAACCCAAAGACCTGCGGCCAAAGAAAGGGCAATGGCCTGCTCCCCATCGAGCCTGGCCCTGGCTGCAATACGCAGTGGACATTGTCCACTGACGGTACCATCGAGCCCATTGTCGGCCTGACCCGAAAGCAACGGCATCCCGTGCGTCAAACGCGGGATATGCTGGGCCTGAACACCGACCCCAATCTCGTCGATGAACGCCAACGTTGGCTTCGCAATGCCCTGGTTGTGTTGCAGCAGACGCCCGGCGATATCCATACCTTTTTGCAATCCGCACCGTACCGCCACATGCTGGCCACAGTGGTGTAAGCCCGATCTGCGTTTTCCATGTCTAGTCCTCAAGTCTGAGGCAAACAGTGCGGCGACTTCTTAGGTGACACTCCCCAACCGGTTCTTTGGACTGGTGGAAATGGATGCCGCGACGGCAACGACGGATTTTTCGACCATCGTCAACGGGGCGATCCAGCACTTTGCGGCACATAGTAGGGTTGATGCGACTGTCACCGTTGAAATCGAGGCTCGCACGCGCGATGGGTTTGAGGCACGCTTGCAGCGGATCATCAAGGAGTGTTGGCGCCGATCTAAATTTGACCCACCCTGCCGATTGAACTTTGACCCAGGGCTTGGGGCCGACATCGGCTGATGCCGGCTGTGGACAACTGTAGCGCGGCGCTTGTTCAGCTCGCTTC
>NZ_JBDPZC010000017.1:0-72668 GCF_039872765.1 Roseateles flavus
AGGACAGTGAAACGAGTCAGCGCCGATGATAGTGCGGATTCCCGTGTGAAAGTAGGTCATCGTCAGGCTAATATCCCGCCAAACCCCCGGTCCCCAAAGGATCGGGGGTTTTGCTTTTGGGGCAAGGATTTTCGCAAGTGATGGCGATGAACTGAACGCTGTTGTCGCCAATTTCAGGCTTGCTGCTTCAGACGCACCGTCTGTGCATCCACCTGCAGTTGCCCCGACTTGCACAAACTCTCCACCAGGGTTCTTGTCCAAGCCTGCGCGTCCATTGACTCGTCGGGCGCCCCAGCCAGCGCCCGCAGCCTTTGCTGCACCGGCGTGCTTTCAATCCAGGTCCCCAAGGCCTCCCAGGACCGCTCCCGCCATTCGAGCAGGTGGTACATCACCAGCGCCTTGGCCGCATGCAGGGCATGGCGTATCGGTTCCGCGCGGAAGTAGGCGAGGCGGCTGCGAGCTTCCATGAGCGCGGTGCGCGTCTCAGTGAACTGAGCGCCATGGCCTGGCAGGACCAGAGCCGGCTGAAGCGCCTGGATGAGGTCCAGGGTCCGTTCGACCTCCGTGAAAGCCGCTCCCAATGCTGGGCCAGGTGCCAGTTCGGGGAAGACGATGCCAAAGCCCTTCTCCCACAGCGCATCGGCGGATATGAGGATGCCCTGTCTCGGTTCGAAGAGGATGACGGAGGCTGGGTCGTGGCCGGGTGCGGCATGGACGTCCCAGCGGCAGGGGCCATGCTCGATCTGCTGGCCCGGCAACAGCTGCTCGTGCGGCACAAAGCGCGCGCACTGTTGGCCCGTGTCATCGAAGCTCAGCCTCGACTCATCCCAGGCTTTGGCAGCCTCAAACTCGCCCGGAGGCATCCAGACCGGGCTGCCATGGCGGGCCTGCAAGGCGCCGTTGCCGCCGCAGTGGTCGGAGTGCAGATGCGTATTCAGCAGGGCGCGCGGCGCTTCATGACCCGCCCGGGCCAGATGCTGCGCCACCAGGGCCAGGCTTTGCGGCGCATGGGTGACATAGCCGGTGTCCACCACCAGCGGGCCGCGCAGATCGCCGCCCAGCAGCACCATGTTGGCGGAAAGCCAGCCGCGCTCGACAAAATCGATAGAGGCCGGCAGCTTCATACCCGCACGCCCCGGGCCAGTGCGAGGCAGTCCCGTGTGCGCTCAGCTGCGCAGTTCGCGCCTGAGGATCTTGCCGACATTGCTCTTGGGCAGTTCATCCCTGAATTCGATGTACTTGGGGCGCTTGTAGGCGGTCATCTGGGCGTGGCAGTACTGCGTCAGGTCTTCTTCGGCCAGGGCCGGGTCGCGCTTCACCACGAAGAGTTTCACGGCCTCGCCGGACTTGGCATCGGGCACGCCCACCGCCGCACATTCCAGGACGCCCGGATGCAGACTGACCACCTGCTCGATCTCCGTCGGATAGACGTTGAACCCCGAGACCAGGATCATGTCCTTCTTGCGGTCGACGATACGCACGAAGCCTTGCTCGTCCATGACGCCAATGTCGCCGCTCTTGAAGAAGCCATCCGGCCAGAAGACCTGGGCCGTTTCGTCCGGTCGGTTCCAGTAGCCGACCATCACCTGCGGGCCGCGGATGCAGATCTCGCCTCGCTCCCCCAGTGGCAGGTCGCGCCCTTCGTCGTCGCGGATGGCAATCTCCGTATTCGGAATGGGCAGCCCGATGGCGCCCGTGAACTCGCGCACATCCAGGCGGTTCACGGTAGCGACGGGAGAGGTCTCGGAGAGACCATAGCCCTCGACCACCGGGCAGCCGGTGATGCGCAACCATTTCTCGGCCGTCGCCTGCTGGACGGCCATGCCGCCGCCGTTGGAGATCACCAGCTCCGAGAAGTCCAGCCGCGCGAAGGCCGGTTCATTGGCCAGCGCGTTGAACAGCGTATTGACGGCGGGGAACATATGCACCCGGTACTGCTGCAGCGTGCGGATGAAGCCGGGGATGTCCCGCGGATTGGTGATCAGCAAGTTCAGCATCCCCTGTCTTGCTCCCAGCATGTAGCAGGCCGTCAGGGCGAAGATGTGATACAGCGGCAATGCGCAGACCACAGTCAGCTGCTTGCCCGCGACACGCTGCAGCATGGGCTGGAACCACGCTTCGCTTTGCAGGATGTTGGCCAGCACCTGGCGATGCTGGAGCGTGGCCCCCTTGGATACGCCCGTGGTGCCGCCGGTGTACTGGAGAAAGGCCACGTCGTCGCCCGTGAGGCTCACCGGCTGCAATGCCCGGCTCCGGCCGCGGGTGATGGCCGCATTGAATCGAAGCGCAGAGCGGCCTTCGCCCAGCGGCAGCCGGAACTCCTTCACCATCTTCTTCAGATGCCGGACCGCGAAGTTCACCACGGGGCCGCGCCACCAGCCGAGCAGGTCGCCCAGGGAGGCGAGCACCACATGCCGCACCGGTGAGTCGTTGATGACTTCCTCCAGCGTGGCAGCGAAGTTCTCCAGCACGATGATGGCTTCGGCGCCGCTGTCCTTGAGCTGGTGCACCAGTTCGCGCGGCGTGTACAGCGGGTTGACGTTCACCACGATGCAGCCGGCCCGCAGGATGCCGGCAATGGCCACCATGTACTGCAGCACGTTGGGCATCATGATGGCCACGCGGGCGCCCTTGGGCAGGCCCAGGCCCTGCAGATAGCTGGCCAGCGCACGGGACATCTCGTCAAGCTGCCGGTAGCTCAGCCGCTGATCCATGCAGACGGCGGCGTCGCGGTCTGCATAGGTCCTGAAGGCTTCCTCCAGCAGCTCGACGAGAGAGCCGTAGGTGTCCACCGCGATCTCGGCAGGCACGTCACGGGGATAGGACTTCAACCAGGGCTTGTCCCTGGATGTCGGCAGCTTGCCGGGGGACTCGAGCACGGCACTCATGGCGGACGACTCTCCTTGCTGGGGCTTCGACGCATGGTGAGTGGCGCTTCGCCCCGCGCCTACGGGAGTTGCCCTAGCCTTCCGTCGCTTGGGAGACAGTCCGTCCCGGGCGGGACAGGCGCGTCAAACAGGGCCGACGCCAGCGCCTGCTCGCGCTCGCGCACGGTGCCCAGGAAGTCCTCCGCGCCGCGCATCGCCTTGAAGGTGTCGAAGCCTTGCTCCAGGAAGTGCTGCAGCTCGGCCAGCCCTGCGGCCGCTGCTGGCCCGCGCATCATGCGCAAGGCCTGGCGCAGCAGGGGCTTGCGGGTGAGCTGGTCCAGCGAAACGCCCACAGCCAGCGTGAGCTCGATCTGCTCCTGGCGGCGAGCGGGCTGGCCGACCGCCTGCCAGGCCTGCACATAGCGCAGCGCCGTCACCGGCGTCCCGATCAGCTCATGCGCCATCTCGCCATCCAGCCGCTCGGACAGGGCATGCAGCTCGGCCAGGTGCGACACCGTCTGCACTACTTGCTCAGGGAAGAGCCGGACCAACGCGGGCACCACACGTGCGAACTGGGCATCGCGGCTGGAGAAGTCGCCGGGCCCATACAGTTCCTCGAGGAAGAAGCGCGCCGCCGAGGCATAGCGTGGTGAAGCGAGCAGGTCCGCATAGGTGCGTGCGAAGCGCTCCTGCTGGAACTGCTTGAGTGCCTGGACGCAGGCGTTCAATGCGGGATCGGCCAGCCGTCGCTGGCGTTCCAGCTCGACCATCTGCAAGTGCTGAAGGATGCGCGTTTCCAAGGGCGATGCCTGCTGGCTAGGGTCCGTGCCTGGGCAGGATTGTCCGCCTACACTGGCGCCGCTTCGCTGGAGCGGAGACTCGAATGACGCACAGGAAGGGCCGCTTGACGATGAGCAATGCGAGACAACAACAACTGGTGCTGGCGCTGCGACTGCTGCTGGGCCTGTTGCTGGGCGCCTGGGGTGGATTGCACTGGGGCCTGCAGGGCGCCGTGCTGATGACCTGGACGGGCCTGTTCGGCTGGACGCTGCTGGTGCTGCCCGTCTTCCTGCTGCTGAGGCGCCTGCCACGGCCGGAGGGCCAGCCTCGGCCCACGGTGGCCCAGTGCCTGCGCGCCGCGGGGCTGGAGTGGTGGGCTTACGAGAAGGTCTTTTCTTGGCATCAGCCTTTTGGCGAATGGCGCCATCCCGATCGTTGTGACGCTGGCTACCGAGGCCGCCGCGGCGTGCTGCTGCTGCATGGCTTCCGCTGCAACCGGGGCCTGTGGCAGCACTGGGCGAGGCAGCTGGACGCGCAGGGCATCCCGCATGTCTCCCTGAGCCTCGATCCGCCCTTTGCCAGCATCGATGCCTATGCTGAGCAGGTCGAGGCCGCCATCCGGCGCCTGGAGCAGGCCACCGGCCTGCCGCCTCTCGTGGTGGCCCACAGCATGGGCGGACTGGCCCTGCGCGCCTGGCGGCGGGCGATGAAGGCGGCACCCGGGCGCCTGCACCACGTGATCACGCTGGGCACCCCGCACGCCGGCACGCTGATGGCCCAGCTTTCCGGCGCGCCCAATGCGCGTCAGATGCGTGCCCGCTCGCCCTGGCTCCAGGCCCTGGCAGAGAGTGAATCCGCCGACTGGTGGCGGCGCTTCACCTGCGTCTACAGCTGCTGTGACCAGGTGGTCTGCCCTTCGGGGCTGGCCTTGCTGCCCGAGGCGCAGACGCTGGTGGTGCCGGCAAGCGGGCATCTCCAGCTGGTGTTCGAGCCGTCAGTGATGGCGCTGGTGCTGCAGCGCCTGCGGGCGGACTGATGCGCCGCCTCCAGCAATGACAAGGCCCGGGCGATGCCGGGCCTTTAATTTCAGCGCGAACTTCGGAGCGGTCTGCGCCGAGGCCTCCATGGACCCCGGCGCAGGCCTGTGCTCGATCAGGCCTCGGCCTTCAGCACGCCGCGGCGGATCTGGTCGAGTTCGATGCTCTCGAACAGGGCCTGGAAGTTGCCTTCGCCGAAGCCCTCGTTGCCCTTGCGCTGGATGATCTCGAAGAAGATCGGGCCGATCACTTCCTTGGTGAAGATCTGCAGCAGCAATTCGTTGGGCGCGCCCTGGTGGGTGGCGCCGTCGATCAGGATGCGCAGGCGCCTGAGCTCGGCCATGTTCTCGCCATGGGCGGGCAGGCGCTTGTCGACCAGGTCGTAATAGGTCTCGATGGTGTCCTGGAACTCGACACCCGTGGACTTCATGCCCTCGACCGACTTGTAGATCTGGTTGGTGCCCAGGGCCACGTGCTGGATGCCCTCGCCGTGGTAGAGGTCCAGGTATTCGGCGATCTGGCTCTTGTCGTCGCTGCTTTCGTTGATGGGGATGCGGATCTTGCCGCAAGGGCTCGTCATGGCCTTGGACTTCAGGCCGGTCAGCTTGCCCTCGATGTCGAAGTAGCGGACCTCGCGGAAGTTGAACAGCCGCTCATAGAAGTCCGCCCATTCCTTCATGCGGCCACGGAAGACGTTGTGCGTCAGGTGGTCGATGTAGGTGAGGCCGTGGCCTTCCGGATTGGAATCCACGGGCTGGCCGGCGGCGTCCAGCAGCGGCACGAAGTCCACGTCATAGATGCTGATGTTGCCGATGGCGCCGGGCTGGGCGCCATCCTTGCCCTGCCAACGGTCGACCAGGTAGATCAGCGAGTCGCCGATGCCCTTGATGGCCGGGATGTTGAGCTCCATCGGGCCGGTCTTGTTGTCAAAGCCCCACGCACCCAGCTCCAGCGCGCGCTGGTAGGCGAAGGCGGCATCCTTGACGCGGAAGGCGATGGCGCAGATCGACGGGCCGTGCAGGCGGGCAAAGCGCTGGGCAAAGGCGTCCGTCTCGGCATTGATGATGAAGTTCACGCCGCCCTGGCGGAACAGGGTGACGTTCTTCTGGCGGTGCTTGGCCACGGCCTTGAAGCCCATGGTCTCGAAAAGCTTGCCCAGGGCGGCGGGATCGGGGGCGGCGAATTCAATGAACTCGAAACCGTCGGTGCCCATGGGGTTGTCCCAGGGAGTAAAGGCCATACACGTCTCCAGGCGGAAAGTTTTGCGATAGCGCAAAACTGTACGAGGATGGGGCCGCAGGATTCATGCGATCTTGTGGACGTCACCAAAGGGGTGTGCAGGAAAGCTGCAAGAATCTTGATATGGACAAGGAAAGTCAGCTCGACGCCATCGACCGGCGCATTTTGAGGGCGCTGCAGGTCGATGGCCGCGTCACCTACGATGCCCTGGCGTCACAGGTCAACCTCTCGGCCTCGGCCGTGCTGAGGCGGGTCCGCCGGCTGGAGGAGATCGGCGTCATCTCGGCCTATGTGGCCCTGGTGAATCCGGAGGCCGTCGGCCTGGGGCTCACGGCCTACATCAATGTGCGGCTCGAAAAGCACACCGAATCGCACAAGCGCAACCCGATGGACCTCTTCCGCGCCGCGGTGCAGACGTGGCCGGAAGTCGTCGAATGCTCGGCGCTGACGGGTGACATGGACTACCTGCTGCGTGTGCTGGTGGAAGACATGGCGCACTACGCGCGCTTCATCACCGAGACGCTGCTCAAGCATCCCAGCGTGCAGGACTGCAAGACCAGCTTCGTGCTGGACCGGCTCAAGAACACGACGGCCCTGCCGCTGTGAGCCACGCCCGGGCCCTCGCCCGAGGGCCTCAGCGGCGGCGCAGTGCGAGGGCCAGCTCCTGCCAGCCCTGCGCATGCGCGATGGCGGTATAGGGCGGCGCAGGCCATTCCCACAGCGTGGCGGGAAACAGGGCGCGCATGGCGTTGATGTCGCAGTGATAAGGCGGGCCTTCGACCAGGCCTTGCGCAGCGGATTCACGCCTGGCCTGCATGAACAGGGCCAGCAGCAGGCCACCGGGCGGCAGCCAGCGGGCCAGTTGGGCCGCATAGACCTGCCAATGGTCGGGATGCAGGGCACACAGGCAGGTCTGCTCGTAGACCACCCCGGGGCGTGCGTCCTCCGGCGGCTGCCATTGCAGCACATCGGCCTCCTCGACATCGGCGCCCAGGCCGGCTTCCAGCAGGCCCTGGCGGGCGCGAGCGACGGCCGCTGGGGCGTAGTCGAGGCCACGGGCGATCAGCCCGTGCCGGGCCAGTGACTGCAGCTCGTGCCCATTGCCACAGCCCGGCACCAGCACGCGCTGGCCTGGGCGCAGTACACCGGCATCGAGCCAGGCCTGCAACTGGGGGTGAGGTGCGCCGCGATCCCAGGGCGTCTGCCCTTGTTCGAAGCGTTGCTGCCAGAAGTCTTGGGTAGGGCCGGCCATGGCCCGCATCATAGGCTGGGCGATGGTGGCGGGCGAGGGCGCCTTGACGCGCCGAGGCCAACCGAGGGCCGCCCGGCCCCACCGAAGGCGTCAGCGGACGTCCAGCTCGTGCAGCAGCTTGAGCGTGTGCGTCGGGCCCAGCGTGAGCAGCTCGCCGATCTCGCGGAGGTCGTCGGGGACGGCGGGGTTCTCCCAGCTGTCCGCGGTGTGTCGGGCCAGGCGCACAGCGAGGCGCACGCACTGGACCTGCGGATCATGCCCGCGCTTGTCGTCGGTGCAGTGGGTCAGCAGCTCGGGCAGGCGCCAGGCCCGCATGAGGCTCTGCTCCAGGTCCCCCAACTCGATATTGAGCACTTCCTTCTGTGCGGTCACGCTGCGTGTGCCGGGCTGCGAGGCCATGCGCCATTGGACCTTCTGGGCGAGGTCCGGGGCGTGGCACCACAGCAGCATCTCTGCGAAGTCGTGCAGCAGGGCTGCGCTGTGGATGATGGCGGCGTCCGGGTCCAGCCGGTGGGCGGCGAAGCCCAGGGCAAAGCGCGCCGCGCGGTCGGCGCGTCGCATCACCCGCATCAGGCCGCCATAGGCCACGGGCAGGTGGGCGAGGCGGTCCTCGACGGTGGGCTGGGGGCCGAAGTACTTGAAGAAGGGCGTGATGCCCATCAACACCAGCGCTGCGGTCACCGTCTCGGCATCGGCCAGCAGGCGGCTGGACCGATGGGCCGAGGCGAAGCGCAGCACCTTGAGCGTCATCAGCGGGTCGGTGGCCAGGCCTTCGCCGATGCTGTTGGCATCGACGGCGTCCTCGTTAGCACGCCAGAGCTCGAGCTGTTCGGCTGTCGATGCCAAGACAGGGATCTCCGCCTCCCGGAAAAACGCAGTCCAGCGATTCAAGTCCAGGAAGGGCTTGCTCAGTGGAGTGAACGGCTGGGGGGGCGGGGTGCTCATCGCAGGCCATAGCGTAGGCGCTTTTGTCGAGTATCGGCAATGCCGTGCCCAACTTGAGCGCCAGGCTCCCGACTGCCAGCAGCAAAGTGAGGAAAAATCGTCTCATCGGATCCTCCCTTCGCCCGGCCAGCCGCCGAGGCGTTCGCCGTCGAAGCGGACGCTGCCGATGGGGTCCCCGGCGCGGCGGCGCGGCAGGGCCTCGGTGGCGGCTTCTTCCGTGGCTTGCTCGGCCGTCTCAACACGGCTTTCGGATGCAGCGGGGGCGCTGAGCCAGCGCATCAGGCGCAGGGACAGGGCTGCCAGGACGTCGCTGCTGGTACTGACGATGCCGAAGCGCGTCGTCTTGATGATCTTTTGCATGATGGTGCTCCCTCGGGCCTCGCGCCGGCAGGCGGCGAGGCTTGCGATTCACGGACTGCGCTCGTCTGGGCGCAGACGGCGGATTTCCAGGGCCAGGTCTTGCTTGGCGCGCTGGCGTTCGGCGGCGCGTTGGGCCTGGTGGCGGCCGGCCTGCCGCAGCAGGGCCGGCGCCACCAGGGGATTGCGCGGTTTTCGGCCCTGCAGCGTCAGCTGCGGGCGAGGGGCGGTGAACTGGGACATGTCGCTCTCCTTGGCGCCTCCCGGGTTCGTCGGGCCGGCGCAGGCAATGAAGGGTTGATCGGACGATGCACAGGCGGCGCCGGGCCGGTGGACGGATCCACCCGCAGGCTGGCCCGGCACGGGACCGGTCTCAAGTCAGGGCATGGCGGCAGGGACGCTTGCGCAGGCGGTGGTTCGAAGCCACGCGCAGGGCGGCAGGCCGCAGGGCACAGGCAGGCGCTGGCACATCAGGGCGCTGGGTGCGCCCGGGGGCCTTGAGCAAGCCGGCGTCGGCCCGGGTTCGGCGGTGACGCGTGGCTGGCATGGCCCTGATGACCAGGGTCAGGTGAGGTTGCTGGTGCTCACCGAGGCGGCGTCACCCTGGCACTGCAGGGGCGGGGTGACGCGCGGTGGTGAGGAACTCATCGCGGTGAACCCGTCCGCGACTTGCGCAAATGATAAACGATTGATTATCTTGCGCAAGCGCTTTTTATCTCTGATGCAAAGCAATCCCAAGCGCCGTGCGAAGCTCGCGCGGCGCGTGCGATGTGCGCGCCAGGCGCGGGAAGCGCCTGGGCATGGGCCTTGTACGGGGGCGGGGGAGCGGGCGGCAGCGGCCCCGAGAGAAAGCGCGCCGGCCGTGGCCGGGCGCTGGCACCGCTGTCCCTGATTAACGCTTCTTGGGCTTGAGCGGGGCGATGCCCTGCTGGAGTCGGCGCCAGTCGTCCAGATCGCTGGCGTGCGACGCCGCCGAAGCGGGCGCGGCGGGCGGCCTGGCGGCCGAGCTGCGCGCCCCCGTGCCGGCGGCAGGATGCACCACCGGGGCGGGCGCCGGGCTCTCCGGCGGCGTCAGCACCTCGCCCAGCAGGTCCAGCAGGCGCGTGCGGGCGCGCTGGGGATGGCGGCGATAGTAGGTCAGCACCAGGCCGATGATGAAGCGTTCGTCGTCATCGCGGGGCAGGGCAGGTTCGGTGTCGCCCGCGGGCGCCGGGGCCTGGCCGTGCTCCAGGTCCATCCAGCCGGGCGGCTTGTGGCACAGCTGCTCGAACTGCCGGGCCAGGCGTTCGCCGATCTGGCGCGAACGGCTCTTGATCTGGCTCCAGTAGCTGGGCTGGATCTGCAAGCGCTCCGCGAAACGCCGCTCCAGGCCGCGCAGAGCGGCGGCATCGGGGTGCTTGATGGTGGCGGCGACGAACTCTTCAAACAGGATCATCGCGTTGTCCAGACGGACCTGAGCGACGTCCCGGGCAGCGGAACACATCCCGCAATGATAAAGCCTTGTTCACTCAAGCCCGGTGTGATTGTCCTCACTCGTCCTCGTCGTGCGGCTTGTGGGCCGCCACCAGCTGCGCCTGCATATTGGGTGGTACCAGCTCGTAGTGCGAGAGGCTGATGGTGTAGCGGCCCTGGCCGCTGGTCAGGGCATTGAGCCGCGTCTGGTAGCTGACGAGCTCGGCCAGCGGGGCCAGGCCCTGGATGCTGATGCTGCCCGGCACCGGATTGCCCGTGCCCAGCACCTGCCCGCGCCGCGAGGCCAGGTCGCCGGTGATGTCCCCCATGGTGGCGGCGGGGGCGAGGATCTCCACCTGCACGATGGGTTCCAGCACTTGCGGGCGGGCCTCCAGCACGGCGGCCATCAGGGCCTTGCGCCCGGCGGTCACGAAGGCGATTTCCTTGGAGTCCACCGAGTGGTGCTTGCCGTCGAACACCACCACCCGCAGGTCCACCAGCGGGAAGCCGGCGATCACGCCCTGGGCCAGGGCCTGGCGCACACCCTTCTCGACGGCGGGCATGAAGACACCGGGGATGGTGCCGCCCTTGACCTCGTCGCGGAATTCGAAGCCGGCGCCTCGCTCCAGGGGCTCGATGCGCAGCCACACCTCGCCGAACTGTCCGGCGCCGCCGCTCTGCTTCTTGTGGCGGTAATGGCCCTCGGAGGGCGAGGAGATGGTCTCCCGGTAGGCCACGCGTGGCGGCTGCGTCTGCACCTCGCCCTTGTAGGTCTCGCGCAGGCGCTCCAGCAGCACGCGCAGATGCAGTTCGCCCAGGCCGTAGACGAGGGTCTCGTTGGTCTGGGCGGCATGTTCCAGGCGCAGGCAGGGATCTTCGTCGACCAGGCGGCGCAGCTGGTCCCACAGGCGTTGCTCGTCGCCATGCCGGGCAGGGCTGATCGCCAGGCCGTGCACCGGCTCGGGGAATTGCAGCGGGGCCAGGTGCAGGTGTTCGTCTTCGGGCGCGTCGTGCAGCACGGCGTCGTAGTGCAGCTCGTCGATCTTGGCCACGGCGCAGAGGTCGCCCGGAAGGGCCTGCTCCACCTCCACATGCTCCTTGCCGCGCAGCATGAAGAGATGGCTGACGCGCACCGGCTTGCGTGCATGGCCCACATAGAGCTGGGCATTGCGTTTCAGCGTGCCCTGATGGACGCGCAGCAGGGCCAGCTTGCCGAGGTAGGGGTCGGCCTGGATCTTGAAGACGTGGGCCAGCACGTGGCGGTCTGCATCGGGCAGGGGTTTCAGCGGGCGGGCGTCGGCGCCCTCGCCCTCCAGGAACTGCGGCGGGTTGGCCTCGCCCGGGTGAGGCAGCAGGCGCGCGATGGCGTCCAGCAGCTCGGGCACGCCCACGCCGGACTTCGCCGCGGTGAAGCACACGGGGATGAGGTGGCCCTCGCGCAGGGCCTGCTCCAGGGGCGCATGCAGCTCGCTGGCGGGGACGTCGCCTTCGTTGAGGTAGCGCTCGACGAAGTCACCGTCGACCTCCACCACCTGTTCCACCAAGGCCCGATGGGCCTCGGCCACGGAGCCGAAGTCGCTGTCGCCGTCGCGCTGGAAAAAGCAGTCCGAGACCCGCGTGCCGCCGCCGGCCGGCAGGTTCAGCGGCAGGCATTCCTTGCCCAGGCGCTCCTGCAGCAGGGCCAGCAGGCCGGGGAGGTCGACCTCCGGGGCGTCGATCTTGTTGATCACGACCAGGCGCGTGCGCTCGCGCTGGGCCGCGACCTCCATCAGCCGCGTGGCCATCAGCTCCAGTCCAGCCTGCGCATTGAGCACCAGCACGGCGCTCTCCACGGCTTCCAGCGCGGGGAGGGCCTGGCCGATGAAGTCCGGCGCGCCCGGGGTGTCCAGCACATGCAGGCGCAGGCCCTGCCAGTCGAGGTGGACGGCGCTGGTCTGCAGCGAATGCTGCATGCGGCGCTCCAGGGCTTCGTGGTCACTGACCGTGTTGCCCTTCTCGACGGATCCTGCCTGCTTGATGGCGCCCGCCTGCAGCAGCAGGGCCTCGCACAAGGTGGTCTTGCCGCTGCCTGCGGGGCCGACCAGGGCCAGGGTGCGCAGGCTCTGCAGGCGGGAATCCTGCGCGCTGCCGGACAGGCCGGAGGCAGCGCCTCCTGCGGACGAAGGGCTGGAGGCCATAGGCGTGCTCCTTGAGGTCGGGACCGATGCACAAATGCCGTGGCCTGAGCCTAGGGCAAGGCATGGCCCCGCACAAGGGGGCGTGCGCAAGACCTGACGTCGTTCAGGCGTAGCGCAGCTCGCCGTCTTCCAGCTGCTCCTGCGTGGCTGCGGTGAAGGCGTAGTCCAGGACGGGCCGCCGGCCGCTGACGATGTCCGCAATGGCCGCCGCCGAGCCGCAGGCATGGGTCCAGCCCAGGGTGCCGTGCCCGGTGTTGAGGTAGACGTTGGGCACGTGGCTGGCGCCGATATAGGGCAGGTTGGACGGCGTGGCGGGCCGCAGGCCGGTCCAGAACTGCGCGCCGCGGCCGTCGGTCATGGAGGGGAAGAGCTCGCGCGTGCGACGCACGATGGCCTCGCAGCGGGTGAGGTTCAGCTCGGTGCTGTAGCCGTTGAGCTCGGCCGTGCCGGCAATGCGCAGGCGGTCGCCCAGGCGCGAGAAGACCAGCTTGTACTCGTCGTCCGTCAGAGAGACCTGGTAGCTGTGCTCGGGCGAGATCACCGGCAGCGTCACCGAGTAGCCCTTGGCCGGGTAGATGTTGAGATGGATGCCCAGCTCGCGTGCCAGGCCGCGGCTGAAGCTGCCCATGCACAGCACGAAGCGGTCGGCGGCCAGGCGCTGCACCACGCCGTTCGCATCGGCGCAGATCACGCGGCTGATGCCGGACTCGCGGCTGCCTTCCAGGCCCAGGATGCGGGTGTCGTAGGCGAAGCGCACGCCGGCTTCCGCACAGCGGGCGGCCAGGGCCTGGGTGAAGCGGTGGGCGTCGCCGGACTCGTCGCTGGGCGTCATCGAACCGCCGACGATCTGCTGCCGGCACTGGGCCAGCGCGGGCTCGATGGCCACGCATTCGTCGGGCGTCTTCATGTCCAGCTCGCAGCCCTGCTCGCGCATGATGCGGGCCGGCTCCTGCGCCGCCTCGTACTCGGCCTCGCTGGTGTAGAAGTGCAGGATGCCCTGGGTGCGCTGGTCGTATTGCAGGCCCAGTTGGCCGCGCAGCTCGCGCAGTTGCTCGCGGCTGTAGAGGCCCAGCTTGACGATGTTGCGGATGTTGTGCGCCGTGCGGCCCTGCGTGCACTCGCGCAGGAACTGCAGGCCCCAGCGCCACTGGGCCAGGTCCGCGCGCAGGCGGAAGAGCAGGGGGGCGTCCTCCTTCATGAGCCACTTGAGCACCTTCAGCGGTGCGCCGGGATTGGCCCAGGGCTCGGCATGGGAGACGGAGATCTGCCCGCCATTGGCGTAGCTGGTCTCCAGGCCGGCTGCGGGCTGGCGGTCGATGACGGTGACTTCGTGGCCGGCCCGGCGGAGATACCAGGCGGTGCTGATGCCGGTGACGCCGGCGCCCAGGACGATGACATGCATGCGGAACTCTCGATGAACTGAGGGTTGAACGCGCAGGCGTGCGTGACTCGGGCGTGAGGGGCAGAAAAAACCCCGGGCCAAAGAGAGCGTGCGCCTGTGCGCGCCGCTCCCGCTGTCCTCGGTACCTGAGAGATTCAGCCGCTGGACTTCAGGGTCTGCGGCCTTGCTCCTTCGGCGGAAGCCGGGCTCGGAGCCTGGCCTCACTCTCCAGCATTCGGCTTGATGACGGATCCAGTACGGGGCCTGAGCGAGTATGGGAGCTTGCGCCTTCGGCGGCAGGCCCGCATGAACATGGCATGGGGTCTGCACTCTCCTGAATCCGACGCGCAGTGTACGTGGCCGGGGCGGCCGTCGGCAAGCGGGCCGCCTGCGCCAGCGGTCTCCCATGGCTTTGTGCACGGCGGGCAAGTCCGGTGGCGCGGGAGCCGAGGCGCGCCCAAGATGCGCGCCAAGGAGGTCCGCATGGGACGCACTGCAAAAGTCTGCATCGGAGGCCGGACCTGGGCTGGCCTGGCCCTGATGGCGGCGTTCGTGGCCCCGGCTGCGGCGGATTGCCCGCCGTCCTTGGAGGGCCAGGTCCAGCAGGCCGCGCAGCTGCGTGCCTGGACGCAGGACGCCGCGCGCCCGGCGGCGCCCTTCCAGCGAGTGGCGCTCTCTCTGGCCGACTGTCTGTCCTCGCCCGATCCCGCCTTGCGTGACGAGCTGGGCTTCGAGCTGCTTTCCGCCTGGATGCGCGCCGGCCGGCTCACCCCTGAAACCCTGCGCCTGCTGCGCGATCGCTGGCTGTCCGTGCTGCAGGCGCCGCCGGACGCTCCGGGGTTTCACGCGCCCTTTGCGGCGCTGGCGCTGTCCGAGGTCGCCCGTGTCGATCGCGTCCAGCCCTTTCTGCAGCCTGCCGAGCGCGAGGCCCTGCTGGTGGCAGGCGCTTCCTGGCTGCGGCAATGGCGCGACTACCGCGCGCATGACGACCGCGAGGGCTGGCGCCATGGGGTGGCCCACGGCGCCGATCTGCTGATGCAGCTGGCCCTGAACCCCGCCGTGGATGCGGACGGCGCGGCCCTCATGCTGGCCTCGCTGGGCGCCCAGGTGCTGGCCCAGGGGCAGGTCGCCTACCAGCATGGCGAGGGCGAGCGCCTGGCGCGGGCCGCGCGCTTTGCCCTGGCGCGCAGTGCCTGGTCGGCGGAGCAGGTGAAGGCCTGGCTGCTGACGGTGCTGGAGCCCGCTCGCGGCGGCAGCTGGGATGCCCGCCGCCTGCGCCTGGCGCACAACGCCCGCCAGTTCCTGTGGCCGCTTTATGTGGCCCTGCAGGAGCAACCCGATGCCGGCCTGCGCGAGCGCGCGCTGCCCGCGGTGCGCCAGGCGCTGGCGTCCTTGGACTGAGGCCGCCACAGCTTCTTACAACGGGGACGCCGGCAAGCTCCTAGACTGCCTGCATCCACGACGGGAGATGGCGCATGGCAGCTTGGCATCGAAGCTCGGGAGCCCTGATGGTGGCGGCCCTGGTGGCGTGCGGAGGGGGCGGCGGTGACTCAAGCGCCAGCGCCACACCGACACCCACGCCGACACCAACACCCACGCCGACACCAACACCCACGCCGACACCGACACCAACGCCGAGCCCCACTCCCCAGCTCGCCACGCTCCGCACGGACCTGGGCAACCCATGGTCCCTGGCCGTGCTGCCGGACGGGCGCCTGCTGGTGACCCAGCGCAGCGGCGGCCTGCTGAGGCTCAGCGCCGACGCGCGCCAGAAGGAGGTCATCAGCGGCGCACCAGCGGTGGACTCGGCGGGGCAGGGCGGCCTGCTGGACCTGGCCCTCGACCCCGACTTCAGCCAGAACGGCCTCGTCTACCTGAGCTTCAGCGAACCGGGCAGTGGCAGCGAGGCGGGGCGCAGCGGCACGGCGGTCTTCAAGGCCCGGCTGCAGGGCACGGCCCTGGTGGAGGGGCAGGTGATCTTTCGCCAGAGCCCCAAGGTCAGCGGCTCCGGGCACTACGGCTCCCGCCTGGTCTTTGCCCGCGACAAGACCCTCTTCGTGACCCTGGGCGAGCGCCAGCAGGGCAGCCCCGCTCAGGACCTGGGCAAGACCTTGGGCAAGGTGGTGCGCATCAACCGCGATGGCGGCCTTCCGGCCGACAACCCTGCGCTCGGCCCAGTCGCCGCGCCGGGCATCTATTCGCTGGGCCACCGCAATCCGCAGGGCGCCGCGCTGCATCCGCAGACGGGCGAGCTCTGGGTCAGCGAGCACGGGCCGCAGGGCGGTGACGAGATCAACCGCATTGCGCCCGGCGGCAACTACGGCTGGCCGGTGCGCAGCTATGGCTGCAACTACGGTGATCCGGTGGGGGACGCCTGCCGCATCGGTGGCGGCACGCATGCGCCGGCCTATGTCGAGCCCCTGACCTTCTGGGTGCCGACCTCCATCGCGCCAGCCGGCCTGCTGTTCTACACCGGCAGCATGTTCCCCGAGTGGCAGGGGCAGCTCTTCTCCGGCAGCCTGGCGGGCCAGGCGCTGTGGCGATTGAAGCTGGCCGGCAACACGGTGCAGGAGCGCAGCGCGATGTATGCCGACCTCGGGGAGCGCATCCGCGACGTCAGGCAGGCGCCCGACGGCGCGCTGCTGATGCTCACCGACAGCGGCCGGCTGCTGCGCGTCTTCCGCTGAGGCGCGAGGCGCTCACAGGGCGAGGCCGAGGCAGGCGGCGTCCGCGCGGCCCGCATAGTGGCCGTAGCCGGGGATCTCCGTGAAGCCCTGGTGCTGGTAGAAGGCCAGGGCGCGGGCGTTGACGCGCCGGGTCTCCAGCCAGACGCGCCGATAGCCCAGGCGGCGGGCCTCGTCCAGCAGGGCGGCCAGCAGGGCCGCACCCAGGCCTTGGCCGCGGGCCCGGGCATACATGCGCTTGATCTCGGCCGTTCCGGGCAGCCCCTCAGGGAGCGGGCGCAGGGCGCCACAGCCCTGGGCCTGCCCTTGCCCGTCCCGGGCCACCAGGAAGGCGCAGCCCGTCGACTGCATCCGCGACGGATCGAAGCGGGCGGCGCCGCTGTCGCCGCTGAGCGCGGCGAGCAGGGCGTTCAGCTCGTCCATCAAGGCGGCGGCGTCCTCGCTGCGGGCGTCGCAAGGCTCGATGCGCCAGCGGGGCGCCGCGATGCCGCTCACAGGGTCTTGTACAGCAGGGCGGCCGAATGCAGCCGGCCTTCGGCGCAGACGCTGTGCCCGGGGATGGCGCCGGCGCGCTGCCAGCCCAGATGGGTGTAGACGGCCTCGGCCTGGGAGTCCGCGGGCGCTTCCAGCACCAGCAGCCGGCGGCCCTGGCGCAGGGCCGTGCACTCCAGCGTCGCCATCAGCTGGCTGGCGATGCCCCGGCCGCGTTCCTGGCTGTGCACCATGAGGCGCTGCACCTCCCCGCGGTGGTGCGCGTTGGAGGGCTGGGGCAGGGCCAGCTGCACCGCACCCTGCAGCGGGCCATGGCCATCTCCCTCGCAGGCGATCCAGAGGTGGTGGTGGCTGCCCAGGCGCGCGTAGACGCTGTGCCAGTAGTCCATGGCCTGGTAGCGGGACAAGGGGGCCAGGAAGCCCAGCGAGGCGCCGTGGTGCACGCTGTCGATCAGGAGGTCCGCCAGGGCCGGCAGCCATTGCAGGTCCCGCGAACCCAGCGCCCGCACCTGCACCGCGCCGCGCTTGCGTGCCTGCCCGACCACGCGCAAGCGGGCGGCGCCAGCGCCCTGCGGCTGGGCCGGCGGTGCCTGCAGGGGGGCGACGGAAGAGGAGAGTGCGGCCGGGGTGTAGGCAAAGGGGGCGTCAAAGGCTTGCATGGTGCTGCGCTCCTGTGTTCAGGTCGGCCCGTCGGGTGGACGGGTTTGCCTCATTCCAAGCAAGCAGCGTGCCAGTGCGCAAAGGCAGGCAGATGACGGGGTCAGCCCGTCTTTTCGGCAGGGGTCCAGCCGGGCTCGTCGCACAGGCGGCCACGGCCGCTGCGCTTGGCCTCGTACAGGGCGGCATCGGCGCGGCGCATCATGTCCTCGACGCTGCGATCGCCCGGGCGCAGCAGGGCCCAGCCCGCGCTGAAATCCAGTGCAAAGCCCAGCTCCTTCTCGGCGCGCGCATGTAGCACCGCCCGCAGGCGGGCGTCCATGGCGCGCGGCCCCAGTTCGTCACTGCGGGCCAGCAGCACGCAGAACTCCTCGCCGCCCACGCGCCCGGCCAGGTCGCCCACGCGCAGCACCTGCTGCACGCAGCTGGCGAAGAGGGCCAGGGCGCGGTCTCCGCCTTCGTGGCCGTGGTCGTCATTGACCTTCTTGAACAGGTCCAGGTCCAGCATGACCAGGCATAGCGGCTCGCCATGGCGCCGGGCCAGGGAGATCAGCTCCTCGGAGCGGCTGCCAAAGGCGCGGCGGTTGGCCAGCCCCGTCAGGGCGTCCGTGTGGGCCTGGCGCTGCAGGTGCAGCTCGGTCTCGCCGCGCCAGGCCACCAGGATGGCCAGCACGCTGACCAGCAGCATCACGTGTGCGCCGAGGATGATGGCCTGCGTGAGCAGCGCTTCCCACCCCACCTCCCGCCCGAGGAAATGCAGGCTGGCGCGCAGCAGGGGGACGCTGGCCATGGCGCCAAACCCCAGCCCGAGCAAGGTGCGCCATGCCCGATCCTTGTGCTCGACGGGCGTGATGTGCCTGATTTCGAGGCCCTGCTGCTCCGCCTCGCGCGGCCAGGAGCAGGCCAGGGCCAGCGCCAGCATCTGAAGGGAGAGGCCCAGGCCGGACCAGGCGATGGCGAAGTGGTCGGCGCCACTGCCGTCCAGCACCGAGGCGAGGGCCAGCACCAGGGGCGCGCCCATCATCGCCCAGCGGCCCGGGCGCCGGCCCAGCCAGTCCCGAAGTGCCAGCCACAGGGCGCTGAGGCTGGCACTGAGGGCCAGCATGGCGACGAAGCCGCCCAGGCCATCGCTGATCGGTGCCCCGGAGGACTGGCGCAGCCACAGCGCCATCCAGCCCACGCACTGCAGCGCGATATAGCCTTGCGCGAAACGGGCCGCGCGGCTCACGGCAGCGCCCATCAGCAGGGGCAGCATCACCATGAGGCTCAGCAGCTCCAGCAGGAGCAGGCTCAGCAGCGTGGGGGTGTCCAGGAGCATGGGGTCGAGTCTTGCCTGGGAGCGGGGCGTTTCCCCATTGTGGGGCTGGCCGGCCGCAAAAGTCACGCGATGGTGCACACCACCGTGGGGCCGATCACTGGAAGGCCACCTCGGCAAAGCTGCGCAGCTTGCGGCTGTGCAGCTTGCCGGCCGGGCTGGCGCGCAGCAGCTCGATGGCGCGCAGGCCGATCCGCAGGTGCTGGTCCACCCGCTCGCGATAGAACTGGTTGGCCATGCCGGGCAGCTTGATCTCGCCGTGCAGTGGCTTGTCGGAGACGCACAGCAAGGTGCCGTAGGGCACGCGGAAGCGGAAGCCGTTGGCGGCGATGGTGGCGCTTTCCATGTCCAGTGCGATGGCCCGGCTCTGGCTGAAGCGCCGCTCCGGTCCGCCCTGGTGCGCGCTGGGCAGCAGCTCCCAGTTGCGGTTGTCGGTCGAGGCCACGGTGCCGGTGCGCAGGATGCGCTTGAGCTCGAAGCCCGACAGCTGCGTGACCTCGGCCACCGCGCGCTCCAGCGCCACCTGCACCTCGGCCAGCGGCGGGATGGGCACCCACAGCGGCAGCTCCTCGTCCAGCACATGGTCCTCGCGCACGTAGCCGTGGGCCAGGACGTAGTCGCCCAGCTGCTGGCTGTTGCGCAGGCCGGCACAGTGGCCCAGCATCAGCCAGCAGTGCGGGCGCAGCACGGCGATGTGGTCGCTCATGGTCTTGGCATTGGCCGGGCCGACGCCAATGTTGACCATGGTGATGCCGCTGGCGTCGCGGCGCAGCAGGTGGTAGGCCGGCATCTGTGGCAGGCGCAGGGGCGGCAGGCCCGGTGCCATGGCGGCGAACTCGGCCTCGCAGCCGGCGCGGGCCGTCCAGACATTGCCGGGTTCGACGAAGCCGATGCAGTCGTCCAGCTCATGGGCTGCGGCGGGGTCGGGTGGCGCCTGCATCAGCTCGCGGCCCAGGCGGATGAACTCGTCGATGTAGAACTGGTAGTTGGTGAAGAGCACGAAGTTCTGGAAGTGCTCGGGCGAGCAGCCGGTGTAGTGGCGCAGGCGGTGCAGGGAGTAGTCCACCCGCGGCGCGGTGAACAGCGACAGCGGCTCGGGCTCGCCCGGCGCCGGCTCGTGCGTGCCGTTGGCGATGCCGTCGTCCATGGCGGCGAGGTCCGGCAGGTCGAAGCACTCGCGCAGCAGCAGGCGGCGCTCGGGTGGCAGATCGCCCTCGAGGTGCTCGTGCTCGCTGAGCGCGAAGTGCAGGGGGATGGGCGCGGTGCTGCTGCCGATCTCCAGCTCGGCGCCGTGGTTCTTCAGCAGCAGCGCGAACTGCTCGCGGTAGTAGCGGCCGAAGAGCTCGGGCCGGGTGAGCGTGGTCTCGTAGACGCCGGGCCCTGCCACGAAGCCATAGGCCAGGCGTGAGTCGCCACGGGTGAGCCGCTCGCTGCGCAGCCGCACAAAGGGATAGCAGGCCCGTACGCGGCCCACGTCTTCGCCCCGCAGAAAGCGCTGCAGGGCCTCACGCAGATGGCTCACCCCCTGCGCATAGATCAGCTGCACCTGCTGCCAGGCTGCCTCGGCCTCCTGGAAACGTTGGGGGGCGACGAAGGGGGCGGTGTTGGCAATCTTCATGGAGGCTCCTGGATCCATTGTGGCTCGGAAGCGGAGGCCTCGCGGTCAAGTAGCAAAGCTACTCTCCGAGGCGTTATTTGTTGAATCCTTTGGTGATTACGACAGGTTTCCGAGGGTTGCTCCGATCTTTTGAATGTAGTTTTACTTCAATACCATGCCGGCAGGCCGCGGCCAGGACCGCGCCAGCACCGGAGCGAGACACCATGAATGCGATGTACCGGCCCAAGGGCCGCGGCTGGCTTTGGGCCGGTCTGCTGTTCCTGACCCTCACCCTGGCCTTGGCTGGCTGCGGTGGCGGTGGCGGTGGCGATCCCGCCGCGTCGACCCCGCCGCCGCCCGCCGACGACCCCCTGCTGAGCCAGGGCGGCACTGCGGCTCCCCATCTCCTGCTGCAGGCGCTGCCGGCGCCCGGCACGGGCGGCAGCGGCGGCAGCACGGACCGCACCACGCTCACGGTGCACTACAAGCGCCTCGACGGCGACACCAGCGGCTGGCAGCTCCACAGCTGGGGTGCGGGCCAGGACCCGGGCTGGAACAGCGGCCACAACCCCAGCGGCAGCGACAGCTTCGGCGCGATCTACCAGGTGCCCCTGGTGGCCAGCTCCGGCACCGTGGGCTACCTCTTCCACAAGGGCGACACGAAGGACCACGGCGGCGCGGACCAGAGCTACACCCTCAAGGCCGGCAGGAACGAGATCTGGCGCATCGAGGGCGACCCGAGCACCTATTCCGCCAATCCCAGCGGGGCGGCGCTGCCGGACCTCAAGACCGTCCGCGTGCACTACAAGCGCTATGACGCCCACTACGCGGCCTGGGGCCTGCATCTGTGGGACGGCAGCGGGCTGGACGTCTCGCGCCTGGCCGGCCTGAATGTGGGCAACTGGGGGACGCCCGTGCCCCTGGCCCAGATGCCGGGCTACAGCGCCGGCAGCAGCGAGGTCGTCTTCGACCTGCCCGTGCTCAACCCGCAGGGCGACGCCTCGCGCAAGACCGTGGAGTTCATCATCCACGGCCTGCCACCCCGCGAGGGCGACAAGGACGGCCGCGAGCAGAACATCCGCGTGGACTACGCCGCCCTGCACATCACGAACCAGGTCGGCGAGGTCTGGCTGGTGCAGCAGGACGCAACGGTCTACACCGCTGCACCGGACACCCGCTCCGTCTCCGCCAGCGATGCCCGCGCCGTGTGGCTCAACCGCAGCCTGATCCAGTGGCCGCGGGTGGACGCGGGCGGGGTGCACAAGCTTTACCACTCGGCCACCGGCCAGATCATGGTGGCCAAGGACGCGAAGCTCAGCGGGGCCGATGGTGCGCTGGTGCTGAGCCGCTCGACGGCGGCCGTGCCCGCGGCCGTAGCCGAGCGCTTCAAGTACGTTGCTCCCGGCGTGGTGCTGGGCCTCAAGGACGGCGACCAGGCCCGCCTCGGCGAGCTGCTGAAGCAGCAGCTGGTGCTGGTGCAGGAGGATGCGAATGGCCTGGTGCAGAACGCCACGACCGTGCAGCTGGCCGGCGCGCTGGACGACCTCTATGCCTCCGCCGCCGCGCTCACTGACCTCGGCGCCACCGTGGCTGGCGGCAGCACGCGCTTCAAGCTCTGGGCGCCCACGGCCCAGGCGGTGCGTGTGTACACCTATGCGGGCAGCAGTGGTGATCCGCTCAGCGTGGACCTGCTGACCTTCGATGCCGCCACGGGCGCGTGGTCCCTCAGCAAGGCCGCGGACCTCAGCGGGCGCTACTACCGCTATGCCGTGGACGTGTTCGTGCGCGGCAAGGGCCTGCTGCGCAATTTCGTGACGGATCCGTATTCGGTGAGCCTGGGCGTGGACTCTGCGCGCAGCTACATCGCCAGCCTGGACGCAGCGGCCCTCAAGCCCGCCGGCTGGGACCAGAGCGCGCCGCCGGCGACCGTGAGCCGCAACACCGACATGAGCATCTACGAGTTGCACCTGCGGGACTTTTCGGCCACGGACGCCAGCGTGCCGGCCGAGCACCGCGGCAAGTACCTGGCGTTCACCGATGCGTCCAGCCGGGGCATGCAGCACCTGAAGGCTCTGGCCGCGGCCGGCCTGACCGATGTGCACCTGCTTCCCGTCTTCGACCTGGGCAGCGTGCCCGAAAGCGGCTGCAGCACGCCAGCCATCAGCGGCGCGCCCGACGCCGAGATCCAGCAGGCCGCCGTTGCCGCGGCTGCCGCGGGAGACTGCTTCAACTGGGGCTACGACCCCTACCACTACGGCGCGCCCGAAGGCAGCTATGCCAGCGATGCGGCCGACGGTGCCAAACGCATCCTCGAGTTCCGCCAGATGGTCATGGGGCTCAACGCCGCCGGCCTGCGCGTGGGCATGGACGTGGTCTACAACCACACCGTTGCTTCGGGCCAGGACACGGTCAAGTCGGTGCTGGACCGCGTCGTGCCGGGCTACTACCACCGGCTCAACGCCAGCGGTGGCGTGGAGACCTCCACCTGCTGCGACAACACGGCGACCGAGAACCTGATGATGGGCAAGCTGATGATCGACACCGCGATCCGCTGGGCCCGCGACTATCACATCAGCTCCTTCCGCTTCGACATCATGGGCCACCAGCCGCGCGCCGTGATGGAGCAGCTCAAGGCCGCGGTGGCCGCGGCCGCGGGCCGCCCGGTGCAGCTCATCGGCGAGGGCTGGAACTTCGGCGAGGTGATGGACGGCGCCCGCTTCGTGCAGGCCTCCATGGGGTCGCTCAACGGCTCGGGCATTGGCAGCTTCAACCCCTTCATCCGCGACGCGGTGCGCGGCGGGAGCCCCTTCGATTCAGGCAACGCGCTCATCGCCAACCAGGGCTGGATCAACGGGCTCTACCTGGATCCGAATGCGCAGTCCGGCGGTCGCAGCCGCAACGACCTGATGTGGCAGGGCGACCTGATCAAGTCCGGCCTGGCCGGCTCGGTCAAGGGCTTCCCGCTGCAGACCCACTGGGACGCCAGCGTGACCCTGGAGCAGCTCAACGGCGCAGGCTATGTGGCCGAGCCGGGCGAGGCGGTCAACTACATCGAGAACCACGACAACCAGACGCTCTTTGACATCAACGCCTGGCGCCTGCCGCAGGGCAGCTCGCGCATGGACCGGGCGCGGGTGCAGATCCTTGGTGCAGCGATCAATGCCTTCAGCCAGGGCGTGGCCTACTTCCATGCCGGCGTGGACGTGCTGCGCAGCAAGAGCCTGGACCGCAACAGCTATGACGCCGGCGACTGGTTCAATCGTCTGGACTGGAGCTACCAGGACAACGGCTGGGGCAGCGGCCTGCCGATGAAGAGCGACAACGGCGACAGCTGGGCGCTGATGAAGCCCCTGCTGGCCGATGCCTCGATCAAGCCCGGCGCCACCGAGATCGCCTGGACCCGCGATGCCTTCCGGGACCTGCTGCGCATCCGCGCCAGCTCCAGCCTGTTCCACCTGCCCAGCGCGGCGGAGATCAGGCAGCGCCTGCGCTTCCACAACACCGGTTCCGGGCAGCAGGAGGCGCTGATCGTGGGCCAGCTGGAGGGTCGCGGACTGGCAGGGGCGGGCGTCCAGGAGCTGGTCTATGTCTTCAATGCCGACAAGCAGGCCCGCAGCGTCGACATCCCGGCCCTGCAAGGCAAGGGCTACCGCCTGCATCCGGTGCATCTGGCCAGCGCTGCGGCCGATGCGCGCATCGCGGCCGAGGCCCGCTACGACGGCGGCACGGGCCGGTTCACGGTGCCGGCGCGCTCGGCCGTGGTCTTCGTGATCGGCCTCTGAGCAGGGGGAGAGCCCCATGCAAAAGGCCAGCCTGCGGGCTGGCCTTCTTCGTTCCCGCGGCCCCTCGCCGGGGCCTTGCGCTCAGGGGCGCGAGGGGAAGATGCCTTCGGTGGCGATGAAGCAGTTCATCGTGACGAAGGGCTGCATGTTGTTGAAGGGCTGGCCGCCGCCGGCCACGCTGCTCATCGTCGGGGCCATGGTGTTGCCGGGCGTGGCATCGGCATACAGCGTGGTGCGGGCCTTGGTGGCCGGGGCCTTGCCGGTGGGCGAGATGCTGTTGGCGTCATTGCTGCTGGCGACAGGCGCCACGCTGTGGCTGTGCGGCGGCATCTGCGAGGCGCTCAGGGTCTGGTTCTCGGTGCCGCCCTGCTCGCCCAGGTTGCGATAGGTCAGGCCGGGGCCCATGCCGGTGTGGATCATGACGCGGCCGCGCATGTCGGGCAGGCCGAAGGTCACGCGGCCGTCGCCGCCGTAGGTGGTGCCCAGCAGCGAGAACAGCGCCGTATTGGTGGCGATGGGCAGCAGCTGGCCGTTCATCGCCGCCCAGCCGCGCGGCGCGAAGTTGAAGCCGGCGCACATGACCTGGCCGATGAAGGGCTCGGCCTGGGCCTGGGCTTGCTGGGCCAGGCCCAGGGTGGCGACGAGGCCCAGCAGGGCGCTGCGGATGCGGAGGGTGTTCATGCGTTGTGCTCCTTGATGTCGGGATGCGGATCCGGAAATGGGGTCAGGTCTTGCCGATGCGGCAGAGGCTCAGCGCTTCAGGGCCTTGCGGCGGCTGGCCGCCCCGGCGGCGCAGGCGGCCAGCAGGGCGAGGGACAGGGCTTGCGGCTCGGGCACGTCGCTGGCCTTGCCGGCGGGCGTGAAGCGCAGGTCGTCCACGTCGAAGACGAAGAAGAAGTCGCCATTGCTCTTCAGCGTGATGCTGTTGAAGGCGTCGCCCGCATCGCCGGCCACGAAGCCCATGAAGTAGGCGTAGCTGCCGGCGCCGTCCGTCAGCGCGCCGCTTTGCGGGCCGTTGCTCAGCACGGTGCCGCCGATCGACAGCGTCAGGTCGCCCTCGATCACGTCGCCGCCGGCCACCACGTAGAGGCCGAAGGCGCGCAGGGCGCTGCTGAAGGTGAAGGTAAGGGTGTCACCGGAGCTGAACTGGTCCAGATTGCCGGCATCGTCCACGCCCAGGAAGTGCGTGCCCGAGGGGTTCCACAGGCCGGCCTGGTTGCGCACGCTGGGCGCCAGGCCCACGGCGGTGCTGCCGCTGACGCTGAAGCCGCCGGGCGGTGGGGACTCGAAGTCGACGAGGCTCTGGCTGCCCAGGCCGGCGCTGGCGGTGTTGAAGCTCACCAGGCTGGTGCTGCCGACCAGCGCCGCCTGAGCGGCACCGGCCAGGCCCAGCAGCAGCGTGGGCAGGACGGCCCAGGTGCGCATTGGCTTGTGTTTCATGGGATCACTCCTTGCTTGTGCAGGCCCCGCACGACACGGGGTTGCATCAGGCGGGCTTGTACGCCTGTCGAGCGGACCTGGGCGGCCGCTCCCCCAAGTACTAGGGGCACTGGGTTGCGGGTTCGGTCCACAATGGAGCAGTCCAATCGCGTACCAATTTACGGTCGGATGCGCTGAAGCGGCCGGCCGGAAGCCCGAGCTGCCGCATGTCCTCCTCCTCTGTCGCGATGCCCGTGCTGGCCCATGTGGGCAGCGCCGATCCCGAATCCGGCCGACTGTGGCGGTTTCGTCAGCATGAAACCACCGGCGCCCTGCAGGCCGAGGCGGCCGTGCCGGCGCTGCCCAGGGCCAGCTGGCTGCTGGCAGATGCCGCCCGTGGCCTGCTCTACGCCGCCCATGAGCTGCGCCACTTCGATGGCCGTGCCCAGGGCGCCCTGGCTGTCTATCGCCCTGGGCCGCAGGGCACCGAGTGCCTGCATCGGCAGGGCAGCGGCGCCGACAGCCCCGTCCACCTCGCCCTGCTGGGCCAGACCGTCATGCTGGCGCACTACGAGGAGGCGGCCCTGAGCCTGTGGCGTCTGGATGAGGCCGGCCTGCCGACGGGCCTCGGTGCGGTCTGGCCCAGCGATCCCCGAGGCCGCTGGCAGCCGGGCCCCCGCCGGCCGCAGAACGCGCCGCCCGGCAGCCGCGCCTGCAGCGGCCACGAGGCGGCGCACCTGCACATGGTGCGGGTCAGCCCCGACGGCCGTCATGTGCTGGCCACCGACCTGGGCCTGGACCGCCTGCAGGTCTGGCGGCATGAGGGCCCGCTGCAGCTGCGGCCGCTGGAGGGCATCGCGCTGACGCCGGGGTCAGGGCCGCGGCACTTCCTCTTCGCACCCGGGCGGGGGGACCGCGTGCACGTGCTGTGCGAGGAGTCCTCCACACTGGCGACCCTGCATTTCGACGCCGCCACCGGCCACCTGCAGCTGCTGGACGAGACCAGCGTGCTACCCGCAGGATTCGCCGGCACCAGCTATGCCTCCGACCTGCTGCCGGCGCCCGACGGCCGCCACCTCTACGCGCTCAACCGCCTGTTCGACGCGGTGAGCCTCATCGCGCTCGAGGCCTCAGGCCTGCCCCGCGTGCTCGACCACGTCTGGACTCGCGGCTCCTATCCTCGCAGCGCTGCACTGGACCCCGCCGGCCGCTTCCTCTACGTCTGCAATGAGCGCAGCGACCAGCTGGCCGTGCTGCGCGTCGAGTCCGGCATGGAGCTGCGCCCGACCGGCCTGCACGTGCCGGTGCCGCAGCCCGTCAGCGTGCACCTGGGCCGCTGGGCTGGGGCATGACGCTCACTTGACGGGGATGGGCGTGGCCCGGTCCACGGGCACTGCGGTCACGCTGTTCTGGGGCGAGCCCTCGATCAGGCGGTCCGAGTAGGTCAGGTAGACCAGCGTGTTGCGCTTGGTATCGACCATGCGCACGATGCGCAGGCGCTTGAAGACGAGGGAGATGCGCTCGTTGAACACCTCTTCCTGCTGCGGCAGGGCCTTGGTGAACTGGATGGGCCCGGTCTGGCGGCAGGCGATGGAGGCCTCGCTCTTGTCCTCGGCCAGGCCCAGCGCGCCCTTGATGCCGCCGGTCTTGGCGCGCGACACATAGCAGGTCACGCCTTCCACGCGGGGATCTTCATGGGCGTCGACCACGATCTTGTGGTCCGGGCCGATCAGCTTGAAGACGGTGTCGACCTCGCCGATGGTGTCCGGGCGTGCCAGGCTGGCGGTCGCCCCCAGCAGGCTCAGGGACAGGCCGGCGGCCAGCAGCAGGGGGCGCCGCAGGACAGGGGGCAGGGCGCGGGGCAGGGCGGACGGCGCAGGCATGAGGGGCTCCTTCTCCGGGAATCACGAGAGGCCCCCATTATTGGCACGCCCCCAGGCGGGCAGGCAAAGGTCACCGGGGCTGCAGGATGGCGGCGTCCAGCCGCTCGGTGCCGCCCGCGCTGCGCACCAGGCGCGGGTAGCGCAGGCCCTCGCGGTAGTCGATGCGCACCGGCCGGTACTGCTCGCCCTCGCGCACCAGCAGCTCCAGCGGGGCCTGCCCCGTCTTGTTGGCCGTGATGGCGGCGGACAGTCGCTCGCCCTTGTAGGCCGTGCCATTGACTGCGACCACCGTCAGCGCGCGGCTCATGCCCGCGCGGAAGGCGGGGCTGTCCCACAGCACGCGCTCCACCTTGCCGTCGCGCTTGAGCACCAGGCCCAGGGAGTAGCTGAAGTCGTCGTTGCGCCACTCGCCGTCCTCGGCCTGGTGGCGCTGGAACTCGCTGGGCTGCTCGGCCCAGTCCAGGCGCCAGCCGGCGCGGGCCAGGCCGTCCAGCGGCGCTCCGGGGCCGTGGCTGTCCAGGCGCTCGCGCAGGAAGCGGGCCCAGTCGTGGGCCTGGACCTCACCCAGCGCCGCCACGATGTCCTCGAAGCGATAGCTCAGGGGCTGCTGGCGGCCGTCCTGGATGCCGAAGAAGCGGCGGGCGAAATCGTCCAGGCTGCGCTGGCCGCCGCTCTTCTCGCGGATCAGGGTGTCGGCATCCAGCCAGATCAGGGTGGATTCGGGGTAGTAGTCGGCGCCGCGCTGCCAGTTGCTCCAGTCCGGCTCGCTGCGCGAGCGGGCCATGGCGCCTTCGTTGGTGGTGTCCTGCAGATTGCGCCAGACGCGACCCGCGCGGTGGCTGAGCATGGCCACGGTCTGCGCGAGGGTGTCGCGCATCTGCTCGGGGCTGACCAGGCCGGCACGCACGGCCAGCACGCGGCCCCAGTAGTCCGTCTGGCCCTCGTAGAGCCACAGCAGGCTGTCCTGCATGGGGACGTTGTAGTCGGGCGTCAGCAGGTCGGCCGGGCGGCGGAACTTGCCGTTCCAGGAGTGCGCGTATTCATGGGGCAGCAGGCTGCGGGCGCCCGGGCGGTGCGCCCAGTCCTTGAAGTAGCCGGGCCGCACACCGTTCTCGCTGCTCTGGTGGTGCTCGAGGCCAATGCCTCCCATGCGTTCGGAGATGGCCAGCAGGAAGTCGTAGTGCTCGAAATGCCGCGAGGCGAAGAGCCGGTCCGCCTGCTGCACGAGGCGCCGATGGGCCTCCACCTGCGCCTCGCTGGCCTGCAGCTCCTCGGGGCTGTCGGCCATGATGTTCAGGACCACGGGCCGCGGCTGGCCCGGCGGATCGAGCTCGATGCGGCGCAGGTGCCGGCCGGCGAAGATCGGCGAATCCATCAGCGTCTCCAGGCTGACCGGGGCGAAGCGCAGCACCTCCGGATCGCCGCTGCCACCCTCCTGCACACGCAGGGCGCTCGCCTGCTGCCAGCCGGTGGGCAGGCGCAGCTCGGGTTGCACCTGGATGCGGTCGACCCGGTGCCCGGCCGGATAGAGCACCATGCTGATCCACTGCAGGTTCAGCATCTCGCGGGTCATCACCACCCGGCCGCTCTCGCGGTTCAGGGCGCTGAGGAACTGGTGGCGGATCTCGACCTGGCGCACCCCCTTGGGGATCTCGACATGGAAGGCGCTCGGATCCACGGTATCCCGCGTCCAGGGCAAGACCTGACCCTCCGCCTGGATCTGCAGGCCGGCGATGCGGTCTACCTCGCCATAGGGGCCATGCGCACCGGGCAGGTAGCGCGGGTGCAGCAGGGCCAGCCGGCCTGGCTGCACGGGCAGCCGCTGGCGGACCTGGAAGACACGGTGGTCCAGGTCGGTGGCGTCCACGCGGACCTGCATCACCCCGGGGTAGGGGCGATCCTGGGCCTTGGGAACCTGGGCTTGCGCAGGTGCCGGGCCCAGCGCGGCGGCGATCATGCCGGCCAGCAGCAGGGCGCGCAGGCCGTGGCCCTCTTTCTTGCTCGCACCAGAACGCATCGGTCCCTCCCTTGTTGGAGAGCGCACCATAGCGGTGTCTGCGGACTTGCGGCAGCAGGAAGTCCCGCAGTGACTTTGGGCATGGGGGCGTCGCCCGGCTGTGCTAGCGTCCTGCCATGCGCATCCTGATCTCACGCCTGCCTGCTGCCCTTCCCCTGTGGTCCCTCATGGCGCCACTCGCCGCCCTGCTGGCCCTGGCCTGGCCGGGCGCCCAGGGGGGCGTGCTGGCCTTGGTCGGCCTGTGCCTCGGCGCGGCCGTGCTGGCGGCCGTGCACCACGCCGAAGTGGTGGCTCACCGGGTGGGCGAGCCCTTCGGATCGCTCGTGCTGGCGGTGGCCGTCACGGTGATCGAGGTGGCGCTGATCGTGTCCCTGATGCTGGCCGGCGGCGAGGGGGCGAGCTCGCTGGCGCGAGACACCGTGTTCTCGGCCATCATGATCGTCTGCAACGGCGTGCTGGGCCTGTGCATCCTGGTGGGCGGCCTGAAGCACCGGGTGCTGGCCTTCCGCGTCGACGGCACCAGCCCCGCGCTGGCTGTGCTGGCGGCCCTGGCCACGCTGACCCTGGTGCTGCCCAGCTTCACCACCAGCTCGCCGGGGCCCACCTTCGCGCGGCCGCAGCTGATGTTTGCCGGGGTGGTCTCCCTGGTGCTGTATGGCGCCTTCGTCTTCGTGCAGGCCTGGCGGCATCGCGACTACTTCCTGCCCGTGCAGGACGAAGGCGGTGACAGCGCCGACCACGCCGAGCCCCCCAGCACCGCCGTGGCCTGGGCAGCCCTGGGCCTGCTGATGGTCTGCCTGGTGGGCGTGGTCGGCCTTGCCAAGCGCCTGGCGCCGCCCATGGAGGCCTTGGTGCAGAACCTCGGGGCGCCACCCTCGCTGGTGGGCGTGATGGTGGCCCTGCTGGTGCTGCTGCCCGAGACCCTGGCCGCCGTGCATGCCGCCGCGCGCAACCGGCTGCAGACCAGCCTCAACCTGGCCCTGGGCTCGGGCCTGGCCAGCATCGGCTTGACGATTCCTGCGGTGGCGGTGCTCTCGCTGTTCCTGCCGAACCCGCTGGTGCTGGGCCTGCCGCCCACGGGCATCGTGCTTCTGGTGCTGAGCCTGGTGGTTGGCGCCCTGACCCTGGGCAGCGGGCGCGCCACCGTACTGCAGGGCGCCGTGCACCTGGTGCTGTTCGCCGTCTTCCTGTTCCTGGCCGTTGTGCCCTGAGCAGGGCAGGCTTCAGCAGTTCTCGTACTTCCAGTTGCGGCGCTTGCCCTCGCCCAGCCACTCGACGGCCTGGGCAATGCGCTTCTCGCGCGTCTCCTCGCGCTTGGCCTCGGCGATCCAGTCGAGGTACTCGCGGCGGTGGCCCGGCGGCAGCCGCTCGAAGAAGGCCTGGGCGGCCGGCTGCACGCTCAGGGCTTGGGCGAAGGCCGGCGGCATGTCCGGGACCGGCTTGGGTGCCTGACGGACCTGGCGCTGCGGCTTGACGCCCTGGTCGATCAGGCCCTGTGCCTTCTTGAGCATGGCCTTGAGCTCGGCCTTGGGGGGCAGGTCCGCGAGCTGGGTGAGCTTGCCCAGTTCACCCATGCCCTCACGGCGCTCGCTGGCGCCGGTGACTGCCTCGCCCTGCCAGAAGCCGATGCTGGCATGGGCCTTGAAGGCCGCCATGCTGGTGAGGATGCGGCCGCCCCACATGAAGTGAGGGAAGCCCCACTTGATGGTCTCCTCCACGCCCGGACACTGGGCATGGACCAGCTCGCGCCAGAAGCTCAGCAGGGGCTGGGCGAAGGGGGCGGACTTCTCGATGTAGGCGTCAACGCGGGGATCCTGCATGGGCTGGGACTACATGCCGCGCAGCAGCGGCTCGTGCAGGCGGCCGGACAATTCCAGCGCGCCGCCGCCATAGTAAGCGCGTGCCCAGCCCAGTCGGCGCAGTTCGGCCACGGCCAGCTCGGCGCGCGCGCCGGTGGCGCAGTAGACCAGCAGCGGCGTTTCCATCGGCCAGTGCTGCAGCGCCATGATCTCGCCCAGCCGGGGCAGGGGCATGCTGTGTGCGCCAGGCAGGTGGCCGGCCATGAACTCGGCGTAGGAGCGCACATCGACGCGCAGGGCGTCGGGAGGCCAGTCCATGGACGGCGCGGATGCCGGTGGCGCGGCCTCGGCGGGCGGCTCGGCGCCGCTGTCCATCATGGGCTCGGGCCAGTGCAGTTGAGAAACCCACAGCATCACGGTGACCTCCTGTCGGGTGATCAGAGACCGGACTCCAGCGCCCGTCCCAGGCGGCGCGCCAGCAGCACGGGCGTGCCGGCATTGCAGGCCGCCTGGTAGCCCAGGCGCTGCAAGAGGCCCAGCGCCTGCTCGGCACGGTGGCCGCTGGCGCAGTAGAGGGCAATCGGCTGGCCTGGATCCGGAGCCAGGTGGACGATGTCGTCCGCCAGGCGAGGCAGGGGCAGGCAATGGGCCCCGGCGACATGGCCGGCCATGAACTCCGAGTAGGAGCGCACGTCGATCAGCAGGACCACCTCCGCATCAAGAGGCGAGGGCGCTTGCGGCAGCCCGGGCGGCTCGGCCATGGCGGGCAGTTCGGTGATCGACAGGCCGGCCTGGACTTCAGGCGGCAGCAGCGAAGACGTCCAGAGCATGGAGACCTCCGGGAGGCGGCGGGCTTGCGCCCAGGCCCTCTTTTTACGCCTAAGTCGGCGGGTTCGCCAGTCGGTCGCCGACGGGGGAGTCTCTGGCGGCTGGTGTGCGAAAGGTCGCATACAACAGTCGGCAACCCGGCTTGACAGTGCGCCATCGGCAGGCGTCCACTGCTGTTGCAGGATCCGGTCCGCGCTGGACCGATCTGCCGACCGGAGGCTTGCGCTGTGCGTCACGACGCCGGCGAACGCAGCCGGTCGAGGGAGGCCCCACGGGCCGAGGGCGCCGGGTACGCATGGCAAACAATGTCAGCGGCCCGGGCGAGTTTGCCGCGTTGCCAGCATGCCCATGCACAGGCGCGGCGTTCGGCTGAGTTGGAGATGGATTCAACCAACGCGTTCACGTCCGGATGGGGCTCGACGTCGGCCGCCGGAACCAGGGGCTGGCTTCAGGGCATGGGACTCAAGCAGAAGCTGCTGCTGGCGGCCGTTCTTTGCATGGCGGCCATTGGCGTGCCGGTGTGGCAGCAGCTGAAGCTGAGTCAGGCGCTGATTCGGACGATAGACCGAGAGCGCCAGGGTGTCGCCCACGCCAGCCTCCTGCAGCAGAGCCATGAGTCCTTGGGGCGCCTGCAGGCAGCCATCCCCGCAGGGGACGCTGCCGCCTCGCGGGCGTGGGATGCCGCACGGCTGCGGGAGCGCCTGGATTCGCTGCAGGCACGGCTGGACGCCGAGGGCGCCTCCATGGCGTTGCGCCAGGCCGCTGACGAAGCCCGGCAGCTGCTGCGCCAGCTGCCCGTCGATGAGGCCCGGGTCGCGTCCGCGGAACCGACGAGGCAAGTGAGCGCTCAGCTGAAGGCGAAGTTCCAACAGATGATGGAGCTGGTGCTGGACGAATACGCGCTCGTCCTGGATCCCCGGACCGATACCTACTACCTGATGGCCGCCTGCTTCATGCAGGGCACGGAGCTGGCCGAGCAACTGCAGGACGCCGCCGGCAAGGGCGCCTGGACGGACGAGGGCAGTGCCCATCGGCTTCGTCAGATGATGGGCAAGGTCTTCCAGGCGAACCCGGCCATGTCGCAGGCACTGGCAGCGCCCCTGCAGGGGCTGGACGACAGCCTGGCCCGCCTGCGCACGCAGCCCACGGCCGCGGACTTTGAGCGCGCGCAGGCGGCCCTGGTCGCCTGGCTGGAAGTCGGTGCCTACCAGCTGGACGGCGAGCTGGATCGCCAGCGCAGCGCCCTGCGCAGCGCGCAGACGGGGCAGGTCCTGCTGCTGCTCCTGTTTCTCGCCAGCCTGGCGCAGCTGGGCCGCCTGATCGTGCGGGACTACCTGGCCCGCACCCAGGAAATGCACCATCGAGCCAAGCTGCTGGGACACGCCGAGGAGCTCGCCAAGATCGGCTGCGCGGAGACGGACCTGATGAGCGAGCAGGTCCGGTGGACCGCCGGCATGTTCCACCTGTTCGGCGAGCCCGAGTCCTCGACGCCCGTCGACCCGGACTGGCTCTACCTGCGCGTGCCGCGGGGCGAGCGCGACAGCGTGCAGCGCAACAGCCGCCTGGTCGCGCCCCAGCAACCCTGCGAGTTCGAGCACCGGATCCAGCGTTCGGATGGCAGCTTTCGCACGGTCCTGCACCGGGCCGTCATTGACCTGGACGACAAGGGCTGGCCGCGACGGGCGCTGACGATTCTGCAGGACGTCACCGAGCGCCACGACGCCGAACAGCGCATCGAGCGGCTGGACAAGAGCTGCCCCGTCACCGGGCTGTCCAACCGCAAGGCCTTGCTGGAGCGCCTGCAGCAATGCCTGGAGCCGCTGCGGGAGGGCGACGCCGGCCTGGTCTTGATGGTCATGCAGGTGCACCAGCTGGGCATGGTGATGGACTCCCTGGGCTATGACGGTGGCGACCGCCTGCTGCAGCTGGTGGCGCAGCGGCTGGAGACGGCGGCCGGCAAGACCGCTCTGGTGCTGGCGCACCTGGGTCAGGGCGAGTACGCCTGCCTGCGGCGCATTCCCGCAGGCGAAGGGCAGGCGGATCTGCTGGAGGAATGCCGGGCGCTGCTGCGGGCGCTCAACGAGCCCGTACAGCTGGGCGATGTCGAGTTCGCCATGAGCTGCTCGCTGGGATTCAGCCAGGCGCCCCTGGACAGCGACCAGGGCCCCCGGCTGCTCCACCAGGCCCAGGCGGCCCTGGGACAGGCGCGCGAGAGCGAGGGCCTGGTCTGCCGCTATGACCCCGCCGCGCATGCACGCGCCTTCCGGCGCCTGGAGACCGAGACAGCGCTGCGCCGGGCCCTGGAGCAGGATGGGCTGCACCTGCACTACCAGGCCCAGCTGGAGCTCCGGCAGGGGCGCATCATCGGCGCCGAAGTGCTCGCGCGCTGGACGGACCCGGTGCGCGGCGAGGTGCCGCCAGTGGAGTTCATCGCTGTGGCCGAGGCCTGCGGGCTGATCGTCGAGCTGGGCGAGTGGGTGATGCGCCAGGCCTGCCTGCAGGCCGTGAAGTGGCAGAAGGCGGGCCTGCGCCCGATTCGCCTGGCCGTGAACCTTTCAGCGCGCCAGCTGCAGCTGCCGGACATCGCCTGGCGGGTGCAGAACATCCTTCGCGAGACAGGCATGGACCCGCGCTGGCTGGGCATCGAGATCACTGAAAGCCTCTTCATCGAGGAAAGCCAGCACATCCTGCGCGCCTTGCATGCCATCAAGGCGCTGGGCGTGGAGATCTCGCTGGACGACTTCGGCACCGGCTACTCGAACCTCGGCTACCTGCGCCGGCTGCCGGTGGACATCGTCAAGATCGACCGCAGCATCGTCCACGACGTCGAGGCGGCGGCGCATGACGTCTCCATGACCCGGGCAGTCATCAACATGGCGCACAGCCTGCAGCTGAAGGTGCTGGCCGAGGGGGTGGAGACCGAAGGGCAGCTGTCCATGCTGATGGCCAACAAGTGCGACCAGATGCAGGGCTTCCTCTTCAGCCCGGGCGTGGATGCCGAGGCCTTCGAGGCCCAGCTGCGCGCGGAGCAGCAGCTGCCCGGGCATCTGTTCGCCGCCGAACGCAGGCGCACCCTGCTGCTCGTGGACGACGAGGAGAACATCGTCGCCGCACTGAGGCGCCTGCTGCGCCGCGACGGCTACCAGATCCTCACCGCCAACAGCGGCGGCGAAGGCCTGCAGTGCCTGGCCGAGCACGAGGTCGACGTGATCATCTCCGACCAACGCATGCCGGGCATGACGGGGGTCGAGTTCCTGCGGCGCGCCAAGGAGCTCTATCCCGGCACGGTGCGCATGGTGCTGTCCGGCTACACGGAGCTGCAGTCCATCACGGACGCGATCAACGAGGGCGCCATCTACAAGTTCCTGACCAAGCCCTGGGACGATGAGCGGCTGAGGGCGCACGTGCAGGAGGCCTTCCGCAGCAAGGAGCTGGCGGACGAGAACAGGCGCCTGGACTCGGCGGTGACGGAGGCCAACCAGGAGCTGGCTCAGGTCAACCGCCGGCTCCAGCAGCTGCTGCAGTCCCAGCATGAGCGCATCAGCCGCGAGGAAGTCAGCCTGCAGGTGATGCGCGAGCTGCTGGAGCGCGTGCCCCTGCCCATCATGGGGGCGGACCCGAGCGGCATGATCAGCTATGCCAACGAGGCATCGGAGCAGTTGTTCAAGCACCAGCCGGCGCCCGTCGGCCGTTTCCTGGACGAGGTGCTGCCGGACGGCCTGCGCACGCTGTGGAGCGAATCCGGGGATGCCAGCACCCTGGTCCACATCGACGGGCATCGCTACCGGGCCTTGTGCCGCTCCCTGTGGGCCGGCTGGGAAGCGCAGCCGACACAGCGGGGCCGCCTGCTGGTACTGATGCCCGTGGAGCACGAAAGGGAGTACCTATGAACGAGCATCCGGCGCCTGCCCCGGCCGCCCGGCCCGACGCCGCCGACAAGCACCGCAGCGAAGCGCAACACCAGCTGGAGCATCTGTTTCGCCATGCCTTGAAGGAGGAGCGGGTGAACCCGCTGTACTTCCTCCTGCAGCGCTTCAGGGCGCAGGCGGCGGAGGAGGCGTCACCATGAGCGCGACCGATGTCGCCGGAAGGATCCGCCAGATCCGGGACCTGCCGACGCCCAATGCTGTGGCAATGCAGCTGCTGGTCTCGCTGGCCGACGAGGACCTGAGCATCGAGCAGCTCACCCAGCAGATCTCGCTGGACCAGGGCATCGTGGCCAAGGTCCTGAGGCTGGCGAATTCACCGTTCTATGGCCTGCCCCGGCGCGTGACGCTGATAGCGGACGCCGTGGCCATCATCGGCTGGCGCTCCGTCCGCAACCTGGCCCTGGCGGCGGGCCTGGCCCGCAGCTTCGACCTCGGGCGATGCCCGTCCTTCGACCTGGGGGCCTATTGGCGCCATTCGCTGGCCTGCGCTCTGTGCGCGGAGGCCCTGGCCCGTGCAGGGGGGCAGGACAGCGGCCTGGCCTTTGCCGGCGGCCTGCTGCATGACCTGGGGCGCGTGGCCCTGGCCAGCCTGGCCCCCGAGGACTACGCCCAGGCCTTGCGCTGGCAGGCTGACAAGGGAACCCGCCTTGTCGAGGCTGAGCACGCCTGCCTGGGCCAGGACCATGCCGTCGTTGGCGGCGCGCTGGCCGAGCAATGGCTGCTGGCACCCGCGCTGGTGGACAGCGTGGCCCTGCATCACCAGCCGCCCGAGGACGGCAGCGCACCGCTGGCGGACCTGGTGCACGTGGCCGATTGCGTGGCCCACGGGCTGGGCCTGGAAGGGGCGGCGGACGAGTCGGTCCCCTCCCTGGCTCTGCACAGCTGGCGCCGCCTGGACATGGAGGAGCCGCAGTGGTTCCGCCTTTTTGCCGACGTGGAGTCGGAGCATGCCGTCTTGTGCCAGGCCTTCTTTCCTGGCGAGGGGTCTCCATGAACGCTCATGAACAAGGCCATGCCGGTGCACTGCCGGCGCAGGAGGTGCAGGCACTGCTGCGCAGCAACCAGGAGCTGAAGCAGCTCAATGCGCGGCTCAGTGAGGCGCAGGAGAAGCTGGTGCAGTCCGAGAAGCTGGCCTCCATCGGGCAGCTGGCGGCGGGCGTGGCGCATGAGATCAACAACCCGATCGGCTACATCTTCTCGAACTTCGGCACGCTGGAACGCTACCTGGCCGACCTGTTCGAAATGCTGGCGGCCTATGAGGCGGCGGAACCCCTGCTGGCGGGCACGACGGTCGGCGCGGAGCTGTCGGCCTTGCGGCAGAAGGTCGAGCTGGACTACCTCAAGGAAGACATTCCGACCCTCATGGCGGAGTCCAGGGAGGGCATCAGCCGCGTTCGCAAGATCGTGCAGGACCTCAAGGACTTCTCCCGCGTCGACAACAGCCAGGAATGGGCGCTGGCGGACCTGCACCACGGCCTGGAATCGACGCTCAACATCGTCAACAACGAGATCAAGTACAAAGCCAAGGTCGTCAGGGACTACGGCGAGATCCCCGAGATCCTGTGCCTGCCGTCGGAGCTGAACCAGGTCTTCATGAACCTGCTGATCAATGCCTCGCATGCCATCAGCGGTGAGCAGGGCTGCATCACCATCCGCAGCGGCAGGGACGGGGCGCAGGTCTGGGTGGAGATCGCCGACAACGGCTCGGGCATCTCCCCCGAAAACCTCAACAGGATCTTCGATCCCTTCTTCACGACCAAGCCCATCGGCCAGGGCACGGGGCTGGGGCTGTCGCTGTCCTACGGCATCGTGAAAAAGCACCATGGTCAGATCCTTGTTGACAGCCAGCTGGGGGTCGGCACGCGCTTTCGCGTGATACTGCCCATCGAGCAGCCTGACGGGCCGGACGAGCAAGGCCCGGCACAGGCCGGATGATGGGTCTGCCATGGCATCGATGAGCGAACTCCCCGCTGCGCGCCCCGAGCCGCCTGCCGGCACCACCGGGGCCGCGGTGGCCGTGGTCCTGTGCGTCGATGACGAGCCGGCCATCCTCAGCTCGCTGCGGCGGCTGCTGCGACCCAAGGGCTACAAGGTTCTGCTGGCCGAAGGCGGGCAGGCGGGGCTGGACACGCTGGCCCGCGAGCCGGTGGACCTGGTCGTGTCGGACATGCGCATGCCCGAGATGGACGGCGCGCAATTCCTGGAGCAGGTACGGCTGCGCTGGCCCGAGGTGATCCGCATCCTGCTGACGGGTTATGCGGACGTGAGCTCCACCATCGCAGCGATCAACCGCGGCGAGATCCACCGCTACATCGCCAAGCCCTGGGACGACCAGAACATGCTCATGGTCGTCGAGGACGGGCTGCGGCGCAGGCGCCTGGAGCAGGAGAACCTGCGCCTGCAGGCCTTGACGCAGGTCCAGAACCAGGAACTGCAGGCCCTCAACGCCGGCCTGGAGGCGCGCGTCAAGGCTCGCACCCAGGAGATCGAGCAAATCAACGGCATGCTGGAGCAGGCCTATGCCGAGCTGCAGAGCAACTTCCTGCTGTCCATCAATGTGTTCGCGGGCCTGACGGAGCTGCGCGATGGCAGCATGGCCGGCTACTCGCGCCAGGTCGCGGCCCTGGCCAGGGCGACCGCCCACCAGCTGGGCCTGGGCCCTCTGGCCGAACAGGACCTGCATATCGCCGGCCTGCTGCACGAGGTAGGCAAGCTGGGCTTCCCCGATGCGCTGCTGCGCAAGCCCATGTCGCTGATGCGGGGCGAGGAGCTGCAGCTGTTCCGACGCCATCCCCTGCATGCAGAGTCGGCGCTGATGCCGCTGGCCCAGCTGCAGCGGGCCGCGCGCCTCGTGCGTGCCCAGCACGAGCGCCTGGACGGCAAGGGCTTCCCGGACGGGCTCGCGGGCGAGCAGCTGTCTCTGGCGGCGCAGGTCCTCGCGGCCGCCGTGGACTACCACGGCCTGCAGAGCGGGCGCCTGGCCGAGCGCCGCTACAGTGCGGAGGAAGCGCTGTCCATGGTGAAGGGCGGCGCCGAGGTCCGCTATGCCAAGGTCGTCGTCGAAGCCCTTGGCGTCGCGCTTCAGAGCCTGGCCGAGCAGGGGCCGCAGGACCGCCTGATCCTGGCCCAGGACCTGGTCGAGGGCATGGTGCTCTCGCGGGACCTGACCAGTCCGCAGGGGGCCTTGCTCCTGGCCCGTGGCTATGTCTTCGACGCGCGGGTGGTCAAGCAGGTACGGGAGTATGCGAGGCGGGAGGGCGTCAAGCTGCAGCTCCATGTGCGCCTCGACCCGGCCACGCCTTCGGGGCCCGTGGCCGGACAGGGTGTTCAGCAAGCAGTGTGAGGAGAGGTCTCATGGCTGAAAAGATTCTCCTGGTGGATGACGAGCCCCACATCCTGCGGGCATTGCAACGACTGCTGCGGCTGGGGCTGCAGGACGCGCAGCTGCAGCCCTATGCCCTGGAGGCCTTCACCGATCCCGCCGAGGCCTTGCGCCGGGCGCGGTCGGTGCCCTATGCCCTGGTGGTCTCGGACTACCGGATGCCGCAGATGACGGGCGTCGATTTCCTCAAGTCCCTGCGCGAACTGCAGCCGGACTGCGCGCGGGTCATCCTCTCCGGCTATGCCGACCTGAACGGCCTGATGGCGGCGATCAACGACGTCGGCATCATGCGCTTCATCGCCAAGCCCTGGAACGACCATGAGCTGCTGTGCGGGCTCAGCCAGATCCTGCGCCTGCGCGAGCTCGCCCTCGAGAACCAGCGACTGGCGGACCTGGTCCGCGAGCAGCAGGGAAAGCTCAGCGCCCAGGAGGTGGAGCTGCGCCGGCTGGAGCGGCTGGAGCCTGGGCTGACCAAGGTGAACTGGGGACCGGACGGCTCCTTCCTGCTGGAGGACCCCGGCGAGGTCCAGTTGTGAGTGATGTGCTGCCGCCGCTGTTCGTCGCGGCGCTGGAAGCGGTCAGCACGCCGACGCTGGTGCATGCAGGCGCGCAGGTGCTGCATGCCAATGCCAGCATGCAGCGGCTGCTGGGCTTTGATCTGGAGACCCTGCAGGGCATGCGCTTCGATGCCTGGGCCAGTGAGCAGACCCGGGCCGCGCTGTTCGACTATGGCCAGCGCTGCCTGCACGAGCTCGGGGAGCTGCCGTCGGCGGAGGCGGAGGCCGTCACGGCCAGCGGGGCCATCCGCTACCTGGAGCTCCATGCCCGCCAGGTGCGGCTGGACGAGCAGGTCCTGGCCGTCACCACCTGCCAGGACCTCAGCGACATGCGCCACGTGCAGAGCAGCCTGCTGGACGTAGGGCGGGTCCTGCACCAGATCATCGAGAACAGCCCGGTGGCCACCTTTGTGCTGAACGCCGAGCACCGGGTCACGCAATGGAATGCCGCGTGCACCAAGCTCACCGGCATCGAGATGGTGGACCTGCTGATGGGCGACAAGGAACCCTGGCAGGCCTTCTACAAATGGCCGCGCCCCCTGCTGGCCGATCTCATCATCGACGGGACGGTGTCCGAGACGGCCCAGACCGCTGAGGGCGAGCGCTGCCAGGCCTCGCTGCTGATCCCGGGCGCCTTCGAGGCGGAGCGCTTCTTCCCCCAGATGGGCGAGCACGGGCGCTGGCTGTACCTGACCGCGGCCCCGCTGACCGACGCCCAGGGGCGTGTGGTGGGCGCCATCGAGACCCTGCAGGATGTCACGGCGCGGCGCCAGGCCGAGGAGCAGGTGCGCCGGCATCGCCAGGAGCTGGAGGAGCTGGTGGCGGAACGTACCGCCGAGCTGCTGGGCATGCACCATGAGCTCGAGGCCTTTCTCGAGAATGCCTCGGTGGGCATCATCACCACCTCGCGCCAGCGCATCACCCGCGCCAACAAGAAGTTCGCCGAGATGTTTGAGTTCGGCAGCGAAAGCCCGCTGGACCATGACAGCGTCGAGCTCTTCACGAGCAAGGAGTCGTACGACTCGCTGGGGGCGGTGGCCTATCCCCTGCTGTCCCGCGGCGAGTCCCTGCTGCACGAGATGGAGATGTGCACGCGGCGTGGCAATCGGATCTGGGTGCAGATGATCGCCTATGTGGCCGATCCTCAGAACACCCAGGCCGGCACCTGGTGGCTGCTGCAGGACCGCACCGAGGTGCGTCGCGTGCAGGCCGAGTTGCAGCAGAACTTCGAGCGCATGAAGGAAACCAATGCCCGGCTCGAGGAGGCGCAGAACCAGCTGCTGCAGTCCGAGAAGATGGCGTCCATCGGCCAGCTGGCGGCGGGTGTCGCGCACGAGATCAACAACCCCATCGGCTTCGTCAGCTCCAATGTCGGGACGCTGCGGCGCTATGTCGAGGGCATGTTCAGGCTGCTCGAGCACTACGAGCACGTCGACCGCGCCCCTTTGCCGGCTGAACTTCGGCAGGCGATCGAAAAGGAGCGCGCGGAGCTGGACATCGAGTTCCTCAAGGAGGACCTGCCCCAGCTGCTGGATGAGAGTGACGAGGGCCTGACCCGCGTGAAGAAGATCGTCCAGGACCTCAAGGACTTTTCGCGCGTGGACCAGTCCGACTGGCAGGACGCTGACCTGAACGCGGGCCTGGACTCCACGCTCAACGTGGTGATGAACGAGGTCAAGTACAAGGCGGAGGTCGTCAAGCGCTACCAGCCCCTGGCCACGGTGCGCTGCCGCGCCGCCCAGCTGAACCAGGTCTTCATGAACCTGATCGTGAACGCTGCCCACGCCATCACGGGGCGTGGCGTCATCACCCTGTCCACGCGCCAGGAGGGCGACTGGGTGTGCGTCAGCGTGCAGGACACCGGCTCCGGCATGAGCGAGGCCACTCAGCGCCGCATCTTCGAGCCCTTCTTCACGACCAAGCCCGTGGGGCGGGGCACCGGGCTTGGCCTATCGCTGTCCTTCTCCATCGTGAAGAAGCATGGCGGGCGGATCGAGGTGGAGTCCCGCCAGGGCGAGGGCAGCTGCTTCAGCGTGTGGATCCCCATTGCCGGCCCTGCCGATGCGGGAGACGAGGCCAGCCGGGCGCCCGCCGCCTGAGGCCGGCCCGCGTCGAGAGCCGCCGCTCCGGGGCTTGACGGCCGGGCCTGGCAGGCAGCCAATAGACACTCAGAAGGCAGAGGCCGACAGGTCTTGATGGAAGCCACGAGGCGGTACTGACGTGCCCGCCCGCATGGCAGCCGGCAGGGAGCCACGCCGAGTCCTGGGACTGTCCCAGGACGTATGGAAGGGGCCGCCCATGCTGAACACCATCACGCGCATGCTGACCGCGCTGAGCGTGTCCGCGCTGCTGACCATGGCCATCCTGCTGGGCGCCTCGCTATGGGGCGTGCGGCACAGCGAGGCCATTGCCCGCCAGACCTTCGACGCCAAGGACGTCGCCGCCGACATCCTGCCGCCGCCGCTGTACCTGATCGAGCTGCGCCTGGTGCTTTCGCAGGCCCAGGAAGGCCTGCTGAGCCGCGAGCAGGCGACGGCCGAGCTCGGCCGGCTGCGCACGGAGTACGACGCCCGCATCGCCTACTGGAAGGCCAATCCGCCGCATGGGCTGGAGGTGCAGCTGCTGGGCGCGCAGCACCAGGCCGCCGAGCGCTTCTTTGACGGCGCCCAGCAGCTGCTGGCCTTGCCGGCGGACGTGGATGCCGAGCAGCGCAAGGCTGCCCTCGCCCGCGCCCATGCCCAGTACCTGGAGCACCGCGCCGGCGTGGACGTGACGGTGCAGGCTGCCAACCGCTTCGCCGAGAGCTCGGTGGCGGAGTTCGACGCCACCGGCCGGCGTCTGATCGGCAGCCAGGCGCTGCTGACCGTGCTGGCGATGGCCCTGCTGCTGCTCTTCGGTCGCCTCATGGGGCAGCGCATCTGCAAGCCCATCCGCCGGGCCGTCAGCGTGGCTGAGGCCGTGGCCCAGGGCATCCTCTCCTCGCGCATCCAGGTCGAGGGCCCGCGAGAGACGGTGCAACTGCTGCAGGCCCTGAGCCAGATGAACCAGAACCTCTCGTCTCTGGTCAGCCATGTGCGGGCCAGCGCCGACGACATGGCCCAGGGCATCGGCGAGATCGCCACGGGCAATGCCGACCTCAGCCACCGCACCGAGAACCAGGCGTCCAACCTGGAGCGCACGGCGTCCGCGCTGGAGCAGCTCAGCAGCACCATGCGCGACAACGCCGAGACCGCCGGCCAGGCCGCGAGCATGGCGCGCGAGGTGCATCAGGTGGCTGAACGCGGCGGCGGCACCGTGCAGCGGGTGGTGCAGACCATGCAGGGCATCCATGGCGCCAGCGAGCGCATCGGCGAGATCATCGGTGTGATCGACAGCATTGCCTTCCAGACCAATATCCTGGCCCTCAATGCGGCCGTGGAGGCGGCCCGGGCGGGCGAACAGGGCCGCGGCTTCGCCGTGGTGGCCAGCGAAGTGCGGGCCCTGGCTCAGCGCAGTGCTGGCGCGGCCAAGGAGATCGCCCATCTGATCCAGGACAGCATGGCACGCGTGGAACGCGGCAATGCCCTGGTCGGCGAGGCGGGCCAGACCATGGGCGAACTGGTGGCGCAGATGCAGCGCCTGCGCGACCTGATCGACCGCCTGAGCCATGCCAACAGCGAGCAGTCACAGGGCATCAGCCAGATCAACGGCTCGGTGGCGCAGCTGGACGGCATGACGCAGCAGAACGCCGCGCTCGTGGAGCAGAGCGCCGCGGCGGCGGAGAGCCTGTCGCGGCAGTCCGGGCGGCTGGTCGAATGCGTGCAGCGCTTCCAGCTGTGAATCGACGCACCGCGGGGTCAGGTCTTGCCTGGGGCGGTCTCAGTGGCTGGTCCGGAAGGCGCTGACCATCTCCGCCAGACGCGAGGCCTGGTGCTGCAGGCTTTCCGCCGCCGCCGTGCTCTGCTCGACCAGGGCCGCGTTCTGCTGCGTGACCTGGTCCAGCTGCGTCACCGCCGAGCCCACCTGGGCGATGCCGCGTGACTGCTCCTGGCTGGCCGTGGCGATCTCGCCGATCAGGTCGCTCACCCGCTGCACCTGGGAGACGATGCCGCTCATGGACTGCCCTGCCTCCTCGACCAGGCGGTTGCCATGGTCGACCTGCTCGACGCTCTGGCTGATGAGGCTCTTGATCTCGCGCGCCGCCTGCGCCGAGCGCTGGGCCAGGGCCCGCACTTCGCCGGCCACCACGGCGAAGCCGCGGCCCTGCTCGCCGGCCCGGGCCGCCTCCACGGCCGCGTTGAGGGCCAGGATATTGGTCTGGAAGGCGATGCCGTCGATGGTGCCGATGATGTCGGCGATGCGGCGCGAGGAGTCGGCGATGCCCTGCATGGTGTTCACCACCTGACCCACCAGCGCGCCGCCCTGGCCCGCGGCCGAGGAGGCCTCGCGCGCCAGGCGATCGGCCTGCGCGGCGGTGTCTGCATTGTTGGTGACGGTGCCGGCCAGCTGCTCCATGGAGGCCGCCGTCTGCTGGAGGTTGCTGGCCTGCTCCTCGGTGCGCTGGCTGAGGTCGGCCGTGCCGGTGGCGATCTCGGAGGAACCGGTGGCGATGGTGTCGCTGCTCTCGCGCACCCGCTGCACCATGGTCGACAGGCTGGCCGACATGGTGTTGAGCGCTTCGAGCAGCTCATGGGCTTCGTCGCGACCGCGCGTGTGCACCTGCTCGCGCAGGTCGCCGTCCGCCACCCGGCGGGCCAGCTGCACGGCCTGGTGCAGGGGCTGGACGATGGATCGCGTGCAGCACAGGGCCGCGACGACTGTCAGCAGGGTCGCTGCGGCCGACAGCAGCACGGACCACAGCTTGACGCGTGCCTCCAGCCGTTCCAGCTCGGCAAAGCTGGCCTGCGCCTCCTTGCTCTGCAGGGCAATGAGCTGGTCGATGGCGGCCTTGGCCTGCACACCCAGGGGCTGGATCTTCTGACCGTAGATCAGCTCGGCACTGGCGCTTTCCCCTTGCTTGAGCAGGTCCCGCGCCGCCAGCAGCCCTTGCTTGACGTAGGCCCCCCGTGTCTCGGCAAAACGGTCGGCCAGCGCCTTTTCCTCGGCACCCAGCGGACCCTGGGTATAGCGCTTCCAGGTCTCGGTGACCTCAGCCACATTGGCGCGCAGCTGCTGGTCCAGGGCCTCGACCTTGGCCGGCTGCGGGTCGCGCAGCATCTCCATCACCAGGATCCGATTGCGCAGCATCAGGGCGTCGATGGCGCCGATCTGCTGGATGGGCAGCAGGCGCTGCTGATGCAGCGCGCGGGCCTGCTCGCCCATGCGGTGGCTGCTCTGCCAGCCCAGGATGCCCAGCAGCAGCATCAGCACCAGCACCACACCAAAAGCCAGGCCCAGGCGCGGGCCAATCCTCAAACTCCTGAGGCTTTCCATCTTGTTCAACTCCCTTTGTTCCCTCCGGGATGGGCGCGGCCTGGGGCCGTCTTCTGGACAAGGCTCAAGGTTCGTGGGCCACGGCAAGTGTGGCTTTGAGAAATATCAAGTCGGGGCGAGTTGCGACGGCGACGAACAGGAGCTGCCATGAAATAGGACCTCGATGCGAGCGGTCGCGCCCTGCCAGTCGGGCGTGTCCGGGCCTTTGGCTACACTGGTCCGCATGGCAGGTATCCCGGCAGCGCTGGACAAGTTCGATCGGCAGATCCTGGCTTGGGTCCAGCAGGACTGCCGGGTCGCCGCCGAGACGCTGGCGGCGCAGATCGGCCTGTCGGCTACGGCGGTGCAACGCCGTTTGCGGCGCCTGCGCGAGGCCGGCGTCATCGAGCGCGAGGTGGCCGTGCTGGACCCCCTTGCGCTGGGCCTGGGGGTGTCCGTCTGGGTCGAGGTGCAGCTGGCAGTGGCCAGCCAGCAGCAGCTGGTCGACGGCTTCGCTGCGCGCATGAGCCAGGTCCCCGAGGTGCAGCAGTGCTTCTACGTGGCGGGGCCCTTCGACTTCCTGCTGCTGCTGCGCTGCGAGGACACCGGCCACTTCGAGCGCCTGAGTCGCGAGCTTTTCTTCGACCAGCCCAATATCCGCAAGTTCCGCAGCACCTTCGTGTTGCAGGAGTGCAAGCGCGGCGCCGCGCTGCCCCTGGGGCGGCCCCTCCTGGCGGACGGCTGAGCCTGCCGGCGTCAAAAGGCCGCGGGGCGGCGTGTTTCGCACCGAGATTGCCGCCGGACGACCCGGCTGTGCAGGGATGCTGTGGACCTCCTTCACCAGCGGAGCAATCCCGAGATGCATGACCTTTCCCCGCCAGAAAGCAGCCCCGTCGCCTTTGAAGTGCTGACCCCCGAGTTCGAGGACCTGATCCGTCACAGCGCCCGGCTGGAGCGCCTGGCCAGCCACTGTCGCTGGGCCGAGGGCCCCGCCTACTTTCCGGCCTTGCGAAGCCTGGTCTGGAGTGACATCCCCAACGACCGCATGCTTCGATGGGACGAGGGTTCGGGCCGCGTCTCGGTCCTGCGGGCGCCTTGCGGCCATGCCAATGGCAATACGGTGGACCGGCAGGGCCGCCTGATCAGCTGCGAGCACAGCGGCCGGCGCGTGGTCCGCACGGAGCACGACGGCCGCCTCACCGTGCTGGCCTCGCATTTCGAAGGGCGACGCCTCAACAGCCCCAATGACGTGGTGGTCCACTCAGACGGCTCCGTCTGGTTCAGCGACCCGCCCTATGGCATCGAATCGGACTACGAAGGCATTCGCGCACCACAGGAGCAGGCGGGCTGCCATGTCTATCGATGGGACCCCGTCGACGGCAGCGTGCAGGCCGTGATCCGGGACATGCGCTGCCCCAACGGGCTGGCGTTCTCGCCCGACGAGCGCTGGCTGTACGTCGCCGACACGGGCCAGGAGGAGGGCTGCATGCGCCGGCATGCGGTCGGGCCGGACGGGCAGCTGGGCCCAGGTGAGCCCTTCCTGCGCTGCGACACGGGCTTCTTCGACGGCTTTCGCTGTGACGAGGCGGGGCGCCTCTGGACCAGCGCCGGCCGGGCCGTGCACTGCTACCGGGCAGACGGGACGCTGATCGGCCGCATTCCCATGCCCGAACGGGTCTCCAACCTGGTGTTCGGCGGGCTGCGGCGCAATCGCCTGTTCATCTGTGCCAGCAGCTCGGTCTACAGCCTGCTGCTGGCCACCAACGGATGCCCGACCTTCTGAGCATGAAAAAAGGCCTCCACGCGGGAGGCCTTCTGGTGAGCCGGCGAGGCCGGGATCACATGCTGCGGCGGTACTGGCCACCCACCTCGAACAGCGCCGAGGTGATCTGGCCCAGCGAGCAGACGCGCACGGCGTCCATCAGCACCTCGAAGACGTTCTTGTTGTCGATCACGGCCTGCTGAAGGCGCTGCAGCATGGCGGGCGACTGCGCGGCATGGCGCTGGTGGAAGGCGGCCAGGCGCGAGAGTTGGCTCTGCTTTTCCTCGTCCGTCGAGCGGGCCAGCTCGATGTGCTCGGGCACCGGCTCGCCATGCGGGTTGCGGAAGGTGTTGACGCCGATGATGGGGTACTCGCCGGTGTGCTTGAGCATCTCGTAGTGCAGCGACTCCTCCTGGATCTTGCTGCGCTGGTAGCCCGTCTCCATCGCGCCCAGCACGCCGCCGCGCTCGGCGATCTTCTCGAACTCGGCCAGCACGGCTTCTTCCACCAGCTCGGTCAGCTCCTCGATGATGAAGGCACCCTGGGAGGGGTTCTCGTTCTTGGCCAGGCCCCACTCGCGGTTGATGATCAGCTGGATGGCCATGGCGCGGCGCACGCTCTCTTCCGTGGGGGTGGTGATGGCCTCGTCGTAGGCGTTGGTGTGCAGCGAGTTGCAGTTGTCGTAGATCGCGATCAGCGCCTGCAGCGTGGTGCGGATGTCGTTGAAGGCGATCTCCTGCGCGTGCAGAGAGCGGCCCGAGGTCTGGATGTGGTACTTGAGCTTCTGGCTGCGCTCGTTGGCGCCGTACTTGTCGCGCATGGCGACGGCCCAGATGCGGCGCGCCACACGGCCCAGCACGGTGTACTCGGGGTCCATGCCGTTGCTGAAGAAGAAGCTCAGGTTGGGCGCGAAGTCGTCGATGTGCATGCCGCGCGCCAGGTAGGCTTCGACGAAGGTGAAGCCGTTGGAGAGCGTCAGCGCCAGCTGCGAGATGGGGTTCGCGCCGGCCTCGGCGATGTGATAGCCGGAGATCGACACCGAGTAGAAGTTGCGCACGTTGTGGTGCACGAAGTACTCGGCGATGTCGCCCATCACCTTCAGCGAGAACTCGGTCGAGAAGATGCAGGTGTTCTGGCCCTGGTCTTCCTTCAGGATGTCGGCCTGCACGGTGCCGCGCACATTGGCCAGCACCCAGTCCTTGATCTTGGCGGCCTCGTCGGCGGTCGGCTCGCGGCCGTTGTCCGCCTTGAACTTGGCGATCTGCTGGTCGATGGCCGTGTTCATGAACATGGCCAGGATGGACGGCGCCGGGCCGTTGATGGTCATGGAAACGCTGGTGGTCGGGCTGCAGAGGTCGAAGCCGTCGTAGAGCACCTTCATGTCGTCCAGCGTCGCAATGCTGACGCCGGAGTTGCCCACCTTGCCGTAGATGTCGGGCCGCGGGGCCGGGTCGGCGCCGTAGAGCGTGACGGAGTCGAAGGCGGTGGACAGGCGCTTGGCGGGCATGCCCTCCGAGACGAGCTTGAAGCGGCGGTTGGTGCGGAAGGCGTCGCCCTCGCCGGCGAACATGCGGGTGGGGTCCTCGCCCTCGCGCTTGAAGGCGAAGACGCCCGCGGTGTAGGGGAAGGAGCCGGGCACGTTCTCCAGCATCAGCCACTTGAGCAGTTCGCCGTGGTCCTCGTAGTGCGGCAGCACGACCTTCTTGATCTTGGTGCCGGAGAGGCTCGTCGAGACGAGGCTGGTGCGGATCTCCTTGTCGCGGATCTTCACCACGTATTCGTCGCCGGCATAGGCCTTCTGCATGTCCGGCCACTGGGCCAGCAGCTGGCGGGCATCGGCGTCCTGGCGGGCTTCACGCGCGGTGGCCAGCTCGGCGAGCGCGCCGCGGGCGTTCTGCTTCTCGGGGTTGGCCTCCAGCAGCATGCGGCTGGCGCCGTGCAGCTGCTGGATCTCGCGGGCGAGCAGCGACTGCTGGCGGGCGCGCTTCTTGTAGCCGCGCACGCTGTCGCTGATCTCGGCCAGGTAGCGCACGCGGGCCGGCGGCACGATGGGCGTCTGGTGCGTGCTGAAGCGGGTGCTGACCAGGGGCAGGCGGCCGTCGTTCAGCTGCAGGCCCAGGGCGGCCAGACGCGGCTTGAGGGCCTGGTACAGGGCGGTCACGCCGTCGTCGTTGAAGCGGCTGGCCATGGTGCCGAAGACGGGCATGTCCTCGGCTTTCTTGCCCCAGGCTTCCTTGTTGCGCTGGACCTGCTTGGCGACGTCGCGCCAGGCATCGGCCGCGCCCTTGCGGTCGAACTTGTTGATGGCGACGAACTCGGCGAAGTCCAGCATGTCGATCTTCTCGAGCTGGCTGGCCGCACCGAACTCGGGCGTCATCACGTACATGGGGATGTCCACGTGCGGAACGATGGCGGCGTCACCCTGGCCGATGCCGGAGGTCTCGACGATGACCAGGTCGAAGCCGGCCACCTTGGCCGCCGCGATCACATCGGGCAGGGCCTTGGAGATCTCGCTGCCGAAGTCCCGCGTGGCCAGCGAGCGCATGAACACGCGCGAGCCCTGGCTCCAGGGCGAGATGGCGTTCATGCGGATGCGGTCGCCCAGCAGGGCGCCGCCGCTCTTGCGGCGCGAGGGGTCGATGGAGATGAGGGCCACGCGCAGGCGGTCGTCCTGGTCCAGGCGCAGGCGGCGGATGAGCTCGTCGGTCAGGCTGGACTTGCCGGCGCCGCCGGTGCCGGTGATGCCCAGCACGGGGGTCTTGAGGCCGGCCGCCTGCCCGCGCAGGGCCTGGACGAGGCCGGCGTCCGCCTTCTCGTTCTCCAGGGCCGTCATGAGCTGGGCCAGGGCGCGCCAGGCGCCTTCGGTCTGGCCCTGGATGGCGGCGATGTCGGTGGGGGCGAAGCCGCTGATGTCCTTGTCGCAGCGCATCACCATCTCGCCGATCATGCCCTGCAGACCCATGCGCTGGCCGTCCTCGGGGCTGAAGATGCGCACGCCGTGCTCGGCCAGGTCGCGGATCTCGGCCGGCACGATCACGCCGCCACCGCCGCCATAGACCTGGATGTGCTCGCCGCCGCGCTCCTTCAGCAGCTGCACCATGTACTTGAAATACTCGACGTGCCCGCCCTGGTAGGAGGAGATGGCAATGCCCTGGGCATCTTCCTGCAGCGCGGCGGTGACGACCTCGTCCACCGAGCGGTTGTGGCCGAGGTGGATCACCTCGGCACCCATGCCCTGCAGGATGCGGCGCATGATGTTGATCGCGGCATCGTGGCCATCGAAGAGGCTGGCGGCCGTCACGAAACGCACCTTGTGGGTGGGACGGTAGTCGGCGAGGGCCTTGAATTCGGCGGACAAGTCGGTCATCGCGGGTCTCCTGCTGGGCCGGCCGGGGTGACGGCATGGGCCCGGTTCTATCAGCAACAAGGGCCCGATTCTAGGTGCGACTTGACGTTTACGTAAACGTCAATCCTTCGCGTTCCGGCGAGGCTGGACCGGCGAGGGTGGCAAGGCGGGGAGGCTGCACGGTCACAGGCTTTGCAGCGAGGCGGGCGCCGTCTGCATGAAGCGCTGCTGGCCGGGCTCGCGCAGCTGCCACTTCTCGGCCAGGGCCATGAAGCGGGCGGCGGAGACCGGCCGCGAAAACCAGTGGCCCTGGTAGCCCATGCAGCCCATGCTGCGCAGGCAGTCCAGCTGGCGCACGTTCTCCACGCCTTCGGCCACCACCTCCAGGCCCATGTCCAGGCCCAGGTGCACGATGGTCTCGGCGATGCGGCAGGCGTCGGCGTCGTCGGGCAGGTCATGCACGAAGGACTGGTCGACCTTGAGCTGGTCCAGGGGCAGGCCACGCAGGCGGCTCAGCGAGGAGAAGCCGGTGCCGAAGTCGTCCAGGGCCAGGCGGATGCCGCGTTCGCGCATGCGCTGCATGCGCTCCTGGAGCTGCTCGAAGTTGTCGGAGTAGGCGGACTCGGTCAGCTCGAACTTCAGCAGCCCGGCCTGGGCCAGGGCGGTCGGCACGGTGGCGATGAGCTTCTCGGTGGCGCTCTCGGACTGCAGCTGGATGGAGCTGACATTGATGGAGATGGGGATGCCATGCAGCGGTCCGCCGTCCTGCCAGGCGACCAGCAGGCGGCAGACCTGTTCCAGCAGGCGCTGCCCGGCCGGCTCGATCAGCCCGGTGGCTTCGGCGATGGGCACGAACTCGGCGGGCGACACCAGGCCGCGCTTGGGGTGGCGCCAGCGCATCAGCACCTCGGCGCCGATCAGCTCGCCCTCGGCATTGCACTGGGCCTGGAAGAAGGGCTCGATCTCGCCGGCCGCGATGCCCCGCGCGAAGTCCAGCTCCTGGGCCGAGGCCTGGCGCGCGTCGCGCAGCATGGTGACGATGCAGGCATAGATCAACAGGGCCGTCAGCACGGCGACCAGGCCCACGCCGACCTGGCGCGTCTGCAGCGGCACCGTGGGCGTCTCCACGAAGCGCAGCTCGAAGGTCTGCAGCGCGACGAAGGCGCCGAGGATCAGCACGGACATCACGCTCAGCAGCCAGCCCGGGCGGTACTGCAGCAGGAAGTAGCTGCAGACGAAGAGCGGGATCAGGTAGAGCTGGGTGCTGCGCGGCACGCCGCCTGAGGGCAGGTCCGCCAGCAGGCTCAGGGCCAGCACCACCAGCCAGGCGCAGAAGCAGTAGAACACCGAGGCCGTGCGCGGCAGCCTGTGCTTCAGCAGCAGCAGCGTGAAGGCGGAGCCGGCGACGGCCATGCCCGGCATGGCGGCCACCCAGGGCCTGCCGATGGAGAGGAAGTGGGCGGCCCAGGGCAGCGAACCGAGGATGGTCAGCCAGGCCATCACTCGCAGCACATGCTCGCGGCGGCGGGCAAAGGCCTGGGGCACGAGGCCCTCGTTGGACTCCAGGCGCGACAGCAGCTGCCAGGCGCCATGCCAGCGCCCGGAGAGATCGGGGGGTCGTGTCGTTGCCAGGCCCGGGCCCTGTGGGCTTCTCATCGCCGCTCCCTGCTGCGAATTCGCCGGGCGCGCGACGGCGCCCGTGCCGGGTCCATTGTGCATGCCTGCCTTCGGCCTGACATGACCCGCCGCCCGGACGGACCCCATGCCGGCCCGGCCGGTGGGCAATCTGCCACAGACCGGCGGGGCGGGCGGGCGCCCTGCGTGAGGTCAGCGGCCGCTGCCGGCCAGGCGGAAGCCGCTGACCAGCTCCGCCAGGCGGCTGGCCTGCTCCTTCAGCGACTCGGCGGCCGCCGCACTCTGCTCCACCAGCGCGGCGTTCTGCTGGGTGGCCTGGTCCAGCTGGGTGACGGCCTGGTTGACGGCGCCGATGCCGTCGCGCTGCTCCACCGTGCTGGCCGAGATCTCGCCGATGATGTCGCTGACCCGGTTCACGCTGGCCACGATCTCGTCCATGGTGCTGCCGGCCTGCTGCACCAGGCGCGAGCCCACTTCGACCCGCTCCACGCTGGCGCCGATCAGGCTCTTGATCTCCTTGGCTGCTTCGGCGCTGCGCTGGGCCAGGCTGCGCACCTCGGCGGCCACCACCGCGAAGCCGCGGCCCTGCTCGCCCGCGCGCGCCGCCTCCACGGCCGCATTGAGCGCCAGGATGTTGGTCTGGAAGGCGATGCCATCGATCACGCCGATGATGTCGCTGATGCGGCGCGAGCTGGCATTGATCTCCTCCATGGTGCTGACCACCTGCCCCACGACGGCGCCGCCGCGCTGGGCCACCTCGGCCGCGCTGCCAGCCAGCTGGTTGGCCGTGGCCGCGCTGTCGGCGCTGTGGCTGACGGTGCCGGTCAGCTGGCCGGTGGCGCCGGCGGCCTGCTGCAGGTTGGAGGCCGTCTGCTCCGTGCGATGGCTCAGGTCCAGATTGCCCGAGGCGATCTCGGCGCTGGCCGTCTGGATGTTCTCGGTGCTCTCGCGCACCTCGCTGACGATGCGGTTCAGCGCCTCCTTCATGCGGGAGAGGGCGCGCTGCACCTCGCCGATCTCGTCCTGGCGGCTGCTGTCCAGGCGGCCGCTGAGGTCGCCATTGCCGATGCGTTCGGCCTCGCCCACCAGGGCCTTGAGCGGGTTCGCGATGGAGCGCACCAGGGACCAGGTGCCCAGCCCCAGGGCCAGCACGATGACGCCCATCAGTGCGGCCACGCTCCACACCGTGCGCATGCGCTCGTCGCCCGCCCGCTGCTGCATGGCCTGGGCCTTGTCGGCCTGGATCTGCACAAAGGCCTGCTGGGCTTCGAGGTAGCTGTCCACGGCCTGCTGGATGCGGCCCAGGCCGCTGCGCACGCCGTCGGCGTCACCGGCGGCCTTGAGCTTGCCGACTTCATTGCGCAGGCCGATGTAGGCCTGGCGCTGCTCGGCGATGCGCTGCATCGCGCGCTTCTCCTCGTCGGAGCTGGCCAGCTCCTCCAGCTGCTTCTGCAAACCGCTGATCTGCTGTGTGGTGGCCTCGATCATCGGCTTGGCCAGCTTGCTCACCGAGTCGTCGGGCGCGGCCAGGCCCAGGATCACTCGCGTCGCATTGGTCTCGGTCATGCCCCGCCAGCGCAGCGAATGGCTCAGCTTGAGCTGCTGGTCCTGCTGCGCCTTCATCGCCTCCTGCAGCAGGTGCGAGGTGCGCAGGGCCGCGCCGGCCGTCATCAGCACGGTGACCACGGTGAGCGCGATCACCGGCAGCCACAGGCGCGTCGCAATCGACAGATGCTTCATGGGCGTCTCCACTGAATCTTGTTGGCTTGCTCGGGCGTCGGATGCCGCCCGCGTGCCGATGATGATTCAGACGCGCCCGCACCGGTAGCATTCCCTGGCGGGATCTGAGGCATTTCCGCTACGGCCGCGTCGGGAACGCTGGTAGGCTCCCGCTGTTTCCAGCGCAGCCTCCCTCCCATGAGCTTTCTGGCCATCGACATCGGCAACACCCGCCTCAAATGGGCGCTCTACGCATCGCCCCAGCCGGGCGCGGTGGTGCTGGCCCATGGCGCCGTGTTCCTGGAGAACATCGAGCGCCTCGCGGAGGACGAATGGCGGCGCCTGCCCGCGCCCCGCAGCATGCTGGGCTGCAATGTGGCCGGCGATGCCGTGCGGCACCGGGTCGAGGAGCAGATCGAGCAGATGGAGTCCTGGGACCTGGAACCGCGCTGGGTCCATTCCTCGCACCAGGCCGGCGGCATCATCAACGGCTACGACCACCCGGGGCGGCTGGGCGCAGACCGCTTCGTGGCCCTGGTCGGGGCCCGCTCCCACGTGATGCAGCGCGGCGCACCGCGGGCCGTGCTGGTGGTGATGGTGGGCACGGCCGTGACGGTGGATGCCGTCGACGCCGAGGGCAACTTCCTCGGCGGCCTCATCCTGCCCGGCCACGGCATCATGCTGCGCGCCCTGGAGAGCGGCACGGCCGGCCTGCGCGTGCCCACCGGCGAGGTGCGCGCCTTCCCCACCAACACCTCGGACGCCCTGACCAGCGGTGGCACCTATGCCATCACCGGCGCCATCGAGCGCATGCACCGCCACCTGGGTCAGCGTGCCGGCCATGAGCCCCTGACCCTGATGACGGGCGGCGCGGGCTGGAAGGTCGCGCCGGCCCTGGAGGTGCGCCACGAGCTGGTCGAGAGCCTGCTCTTCGACGGCATCCTGGCGCTGCAGGCGCATCGCCTGGCGCTCTGAGCGCCGCACCGCCCCGGCGGGGCTAGGCCCGGCCGCGCCGCAGGGCCAGCAGCCCGAGGCTTGTCAGGCCGACCAGGGCATAGACGCCGGCCGTCAGCGGCAGAGCGCGGCCATTGAAACCCATCAGGTCAAGCCAGGGAAAGATCGAGGCCTGGGTGGCGGCATAGAGCCAGAACAGGAACAGGGCCAGGAAGGTGCGCGAACCGGCGGTCCAGTGACCCAGCAGGGCGCTGAGGCTGCTCAGCAGCAGCAGGCCGCTGAGCAGAGCCAGCGCCTGCAGGGGCGCCTGCATCCCCCAGCGCAGCAGGACCGGCGCATGGAACAGCAGCCCCAGCAGCGCCGCGCTGGCAAAGGGGATCAGCCGCCTGCGCTCGGGGCCGCCCGGCGCCACGGCGGCCAGCGCCAGCGTGCGTACCTGGTGGTCCTGCGCGCCCAGGCCGCAGACCATCACGCCCCAGCAGGCCGTGGAGACCAGCACCACCGGCCCGAGCGAAGCCAGGGGAAGGCTGAGGCCCAGGACCATCATCAGGGGCAGGGCCAGCAGCGCCCAGGGCTGGCCGACCAGGGCCAGGCAGACATGGGCCAGCACCTGGCCGGGCCAACCGGGCACCCGGGCGCACAGCGGCAGCAGGCGGCCCGCCAGGCGAGCCAAGGGCTGCTGGGCGGTGACCAGCGCCGTGCGCCAGCGAGAGCCCGTCTTTGCCGCCGCGGGCCGGACGCGGTCCGGGTCGTAGCGGTGGAAGAGCCAGAGGGCCGGCAGCAGCGGCAAAAGGGCCAGCCCGGCCGAGGCCAGCCGCAGGGCGACCAGCGGCCAGGACCACACGCCTTCGGGGAGCTGGCCCACGCCCAAGGCCGGATCGAAACTGGAGACGCCGATGCTCACGCTGTCCGTGCCCGTCAGCTGGCCCAGGCGAAGCGCCAGCGCCGACATGCCCGACAGGTCCAGGGCCAGCAGCGGGCGCAGCGCATGCTGGCCCTCCTCGAGAGTGAAGGGCAGGGCCGCGAACTGGCCCACCCAGCAGGCGAAGAAGAACAGGTCGCCCCGGCGTCGCATCAGGGGGGCCCAGGCGTCGCACAGCAGGGCCACGCTGGCACACAGCAGCAGCGGCGGGCCCATGCCCAGCAGCCACATGGCCAGGTAGGGGCCCAGCTGCAGCGGGGCCTCGCCGTGCATCAGCTGCAGCAACATCACCGTGAGGAGGTCGACGCCGGCCAGCGTCATCAGGAAGGCCACGGCGCCGAGCCATCGGCTCAGCAACAGTCCGAAGGCCGATGCCGGCGCCGTCGCCAGCAGGGCGGCCGCCCCATGCTGCAGGTCCTGCTGCGTGCGCCCGCGGACCAGGAAGAAGCCCAGCAGGCCGAAGAGCAGGTTGCCCATCATGCCGCCGCCGACCGACAGCGTGTGGCTGTCATAGAGCATGCGCTGGTCCTTGACGGCGAACAGGGTCACCTCGCCGGTGTTGTCGGGAATCATGAGCCAGCTGGCGGCGATCACCAGCCCAAGGATGAGCAGGCTGGAGCTGCGGCGCGCCCGCAGCAGCCACTCGTGGCGCGCGAGCGTGAGCACGAGGCCGAGCTTCCCGCCGACGATGCCGTGGCGGGCGCTCATGCTGCCATCCCCAGGCCCTGCGTGTCCGCATAACGCTGCGCCATCAGGGCCTCCTCGAGGCTGGGCAGGGCGGCCTGGGCCTCGGCGCAGGGGCGTTCCGTGTGGGCCATGCGGACCTGGATCAGGCCACCCTGGCGTTGGGCCTGCAGCACATGCACCTGCTGGCGCAGGGCCTCGTAGTGGCCGGGCTCCAGCAGGGCGGTCCAGACCTGACCCTCGGCCCGTGCCATCAGCGCCTCGGGGCTGCTGAAGGCCAGCAGGCGGCCGCGGCGCAGGATGGCCAGGTGGGTGGCCATGTTCTCGATGTCCGAGACGATGTGGGTGGAGACGATCACCAGGCGCGAGAAGCCCAGCTCGGACAGCAGCTGGCGGAAGCGCAGGCGCTCCTCGGGGTCCAGGCCGGCGGTGGGCTCGTCGACGATCAGCACGTCCGGGTCGTTGAGCAGGGCCTGCGCGATGCCCAGGCGCTGGCGCATGCCGCCCGAGAAGCCGGCGGCCAGGCGGTCGGCCTGCTCGTGAAGGTTGACCAGCTCCAGCAGCTGCTGGATGCGGCGGCCATCGCGCACGCCCTTGAGCGCGGCAAAGTACTGCAGGAACTCGCGTGCCGTCAGCTGCGGGTAGACGCCGAAGTCCTGCGGCAGGTAGCCCAGGCGGCGGCGCATCAGCTCGGGGCGGGCGACGATGTCCTGGCCGTCCAGCAGGATGCGCCCCTGGCTCGGCCGGCTGAGCGTGGCCAGCATCTGCATCAGCGTGGTCTTGCCCGCACCGTTATGGCCGACCAGGCCCACCAGGCCGGCGCCCAGTTCCAGGTTGAGGCCATCGATGGCCCGGTGGTCTCCGAATGTCTTGACCAGGTCTTGAATGCTCAGCATGCCGCCTCCTCATGAATCTGGCGCGCAGCGTAGCGAGGCGACCCCGGCGGGGCACGGGGATTCAGACAGAGTGGCGCGGCGGGCGGACAGGCTGCACCGGCGCAGCCATGGCCGTGGCGTGAGAAGCGTGGGGCGTGGCGACGCGCGGCGCGCGCCTAGTCCGGACGCTTGAGCTGGCGGAGCTCCTCGCGCACGGCGCCGAGCTCCTCATGCACGGAGCGCAGCTGGGCGTGCAGGTCGCGCAGGATGTCCTTCTCGACCTCCCGTTCAGTGTTTTCCACCCACATGGCCGCGATGGCGGCGGTGACCAGGGAGAGCACCGCATAGCCCAGCAGCACCACGAAGACCGAGAAGATCTTGGCGGCAGCCGTGGTGGGCACGATGTCGCCATAGCCCACGGTGGCGGCGGTAGTGAAGGCCAGCCACATGCCGTCGGCCGGCGTCTTCACGCGCGGCTCCAGCACCCAGAAGCCCACGCCGCAGAACAGCAGCACCATCAGGGCCAGCAGCAGGAGGTAGCCCAGGCCGCCACGCGTGACCCAGCTCTTGATGGCCCAGACCATCCTCAGCAGGGTCAGCAGCGAGACGAAGAGCCGCCCCGCCAGCGCCAGGCCCGACTCGGCGCTAGGCGGCAGCAGCGCGGAGGCCAGCAGGCCGGCCATCAGCACCAGGTCCAGCATATTGCTGCGCCAGTACTGCTGCGGATGCGAGCACAGCCTTCCTACGCGCCACAGCGACAGGCCCACGAGGCCCGCCGCCGCCAGGTAGATGGCGATGGCCAGCGGCGTGGGCAGGCTCTCGATCAGTTCGATGTAGAAGGCCGGGATGGTGCACAGCAGGGCGACCAGCACCGGCCAGCGCCAGCGCTGCTCCGCGTGCGTGGCGGCGGTGTTGAGCTGGCTGGGCCGGGAGAGGCCCCAGCTGCGGGTGCTGATGCGATGCGGCATCCGGCAAGCCTAAGCCGTGCCAGGTCTTGCCGGCTTGATGTCCGTCAAGCAGTCGGCCTCAGAGGATGAAGCGCGACAGGTCCTCGTTGGCCGCCAGCGCCGCCAGGCGCTCGTCCACGGCCGCCGCGTCGATGCGCACGGTCTGTCCGCTCATGTTGGGGGCGTCGAAGCTGATCGGATCCAGCAGGCGCTCCATCACCGTGGCCAGACGGCGGGCGCCGATGTTCTCGGTGCGCTCGTTGACCTCGCAGGCGATCTGGGCGAGGCGGCGGATGCCGTCGGGCAGGAGCTCCAACGTCACGCCCTCGGTGGCCAGCAGGGCCTGGTACTGCTTGACCAGGCTGGCGTGGGTGCTGGAGAGGATGGCTTCGAAGTCATCCACGCTCAGCGAGCTCAGTTCCACGCGAATGGGGAAGCGGCCCTGCAGCTCGGGGATGAGATCGCTGGGCTTGGCCAGGTGGAAGGCGCCCGAGGCGATGAAGAGCATGTGGTCGGTCTTGACCATGCCGTACTTGGTGGAGACGGTGCTGCCTTCCACGAGGGGCAGGAGGTCACGCTGCACCCCCTGACGCGAGACCTCGGCGCCACTGCCCTCGGAGCGGCTGGTCACCTTGTCGATCTCGTCGATGAAGACGATGCCGTTCTCCTGCGCATTGAGCAGGGCCGCGGCGCGGATCTCTTCCTCGTTGACCAGCCTGGCCGCTTCCTCCTCGACCAGCAGCTTCATGGCCTCGCCGATCCTGAGCTTGCGGCTGCGCTTCCTGCCGGCGCCCATCTGCGAGAACAGGCCCTTCAACTGCTCCGTCATCTCCTCCATGCCCTGGGGGCCGAGGATCTCCATGCTGGGCTTGGGCTCGGCCAGTTCCAGCTCGATCTCCTTGTCGTCCAGCTGACCTTCGCGCAGGCGCTTGCGCATGACCTGGCGGGCGGTGTTGTCCGGCGCAGGGGCGCTGGGCGTGGCAGTGAAGCCGAACTCGCTGCCGCTGGCGGAGCGGGGCGGTGGCACGAGCGCGTCGAGGATGCGCTCCTCGGCGGCGTCCTCGGCGCGGGTGCGCAGGCGGCGCATCTGCAGCTCACGCTCCTGCTTGACGGCGATCTCGACCAGGTCGCGCACGATGCTGTCCACGTCCTTGCCCACATAGCCCACCTCGGTGAACTTGGTGGCCTCGACCTTGATGAAGGGCGCGTCGCTGAGCTTGGCCAGGCGTCGGGCGATCTCGGTCTTGCCCACGCCGGTGGGGCCGATCATCAGGATGTTCTTGGGCGTGATCTCGCCGCGCAGCTTCTCCTCGACCTGCTGGCGGCGCCAGCGGTTGCGCATGGCGATGGCCACGGCGCGCTTGGCCTCCTGCTGGCCCACGATGTGGCGGTCGAGTTCGGAAACGATTTCTTGCGGGGTCATGGACATGGGGCGTCCTCGTTCGGTGCGATGGCGTGCGCTCAGGCGCGGGCGACGCCGTCCAGCGTCTCGAGGGTGTGGTTCTGGTTGGTGTAGATGCAGAGGTCGCCGGCGATCTCCAGGGATCGCTTGACGATGTCCGCCGCGCCCAGCTCGCTGTGCTGCAGCAGGGCGCGCGCGGCGGCCTGCGCATAGGCACCGCCCGAGCCGATGGCCACGATGCCCAGCTCGGGCTCCAGCACGTCGCCATTGCCGGAGATGATCAGCGAGGTCTCGGCGTCCGCCACGGCCAGCATGGCCTCCAGGCGGCGCAGCACCCGGTCCGTGCGCCAGTCCCGCGTGAGCTCCACGGCGGCCCGCACCAGGTGCCCCTGGTGCTTCTCCAGCTTGGACTCGAAGCGCTCGAAGAGGGTGAAGGCGTCAGCCGTGGCGCCGGCAAAGCCTGCCAGCACGCGCTCCTTGTAGAGCTTGCGCACCTTGCGCGCGCTCGCCTTCACGACGATATGGCCCAGCGTCACCTGGCCGTCACCCCCGATGGCGACCTGGCCGTTGCGGCGCACGCTGACGATGGTGGTCCCATGGAACACCGGATCTTGGGAAGCGGATGCAGTCATAGCCATTCCAGCTGAGGGCGGGAAGGGCATTTTCAAGCCGATGCCCCCAGGTCCGTCAGTGCTTGAGCTCAGGGGAAGGGGGAGGGCGGCGCAGCTTGCTTGCAGGGACCATATGTGGCTGCTGGCTATGCGATCTGACGGCCCTGCATGCGCCAGGCGGAGCATCCCGCCTCAGGAAACAGTGTCGCGATGCTGTGAGCCCTCATCGGACCCTTTCAGCGCCTAGGGCCTTGAAGGCCCAGCGACGGAGCATCACGCGCCGCTCACGGCACCCCCCAGACAAAGAGCACTCGGCGCAGCCGGTGCTCGCCCCGCACGAACACCGCCGATCCGGCTTTGCCGGGCGGTCGGTGGTGCCCCCTTGAGGGGGCCGGCGAAGCCGGTAGGGGGTGGTCAATCAGACCGTTCTGACTTTGACCCGTGCGTGCTCGTTGATGCCCATCGCACCGAAGAACAGGGCCACCAGGCGGTGGGTGTCCTTGAAGACGACGTTGCGGTTCTCGCTGCGGCGGCTGAGCACCCAGTTGAGCAGGTCGCCGGCGGCGAGGAAGTCCAGGCGGATCAGGGCCGGGCAGGACACCTCGATCAATGAGGCCGCGCCCAGCTCGCCGCTCATCAGATTGAGCGTCTCGCTGATGTCGCCATGCAGCTGGCCGCTGAGCTCCAGCTGCACGGCCTGGCCCAGCTTGGTCTGTTCGCCCAGGCTGGTCTCGAGGAAGGTGCTCTGCGCGTCCAGGGCCTGCTGCTGCGTGGTGGAGGTGGGGCCCTGCGTGGACAGGCTGTTGCCGCTGACCCGCACCAGGCACTTGGCCTTCTCCCAGGACGGCGGCGAGACCTCGTAGGTGACGCAGTAGTCGATGGCGGCTTCGTCGAACTGGTCCGGCCGGTTGACCAGGCGCAGCGCTTCCATGCGCAGCATCCAGAGGGCCGGATCGACATCGCGGACGCCCACGGGCGCCATGTCCTTGATCACCTGCAGGAACTGGTCGCCGGCCAGCCAGCGGATGTCCAGCACCTGCTTGGACCAGTCCTTGAACACGGACTGCAGCTTGGCGCAGCCTTCGGTGTCCAGCTGCTGGAGGTCCTTCCAGTCCAGCACCCAGGGCATGGGCGAGGACTCGCAGCGCGAGCGCATCTGCTGCACGGCCTCGGCGTCAAGGTAGGCCGGGGCGGACCAGCAGACGGCGCCCGGGCTGCCCTTGGGCGGGCGCACCTTGCGCTGCTGCTCGGCCACCATCTTGGGCATGGAGAACCACTGCGGCGCCGACAGCCCGAACTGCTGCGCGTACTCCAGCGCCAGGGCCTCGAACTTGCTCTGCTGGCCGGTGGCGCGGTAGAAGTCGAAGAGCACCAGCCAGGTCTCGGCATGCAGATTGCGGCTGCCGCCGGGCTGGGTGAGCTCGGTGAGGCTGCGCTCGCAGCTTTCGTTGTCCGCGTTGGCGAAGGCGATCACGGCCTCGTCCAGCTCGGCGTCGTGCACGACCTCGTTCACCTCGATGGCTGCGCTCTCCGTCATGCGGAAGCTGAGGCCCGGGTTCATGGGCATCAGCTCGGGCAGCTCGCTGGGCGCGCCTTCGGCGGGCGGTGGAAGCTTGGTGTCGACCACGGCGGCCGCGGGGACCGGCGCATTGCTGGGCCGCTCGCGGCCAGGCGCCGGTGCGGCCGAGGTGGGCGCGGGGGCGCCGCCTCTGGGAATCTCGGTGTTGGGGACCGCAGGCATGGTCGGCGCGAAGGCCGCCGCGCGGGTGCTGGTCTCGAAGAAGCCGGAAGAGGGCGGCGAGGGCGCACGGGCGAAGCTCTCGCCCACCATCTGCTGCTCGATCTCGTCGATCTTGGCCTTGACCTGCAGGTCCACCCGCTGGCCCATGTCGCTGTTCATGCGCTCGACCTCGTCCATGCGTGACGAGGAGGCGCCCAGGGCGGCCAGCTGCTCGGGCGAGAGGCCCTCGCGGCGGATGCGGCGCAGCATGTCCAGCTCGCGCTTGCGGACGAAGTCATTGCGCCGCTTGCGCTCCACCATGGCCCGCAACTCGGCCTTGGCGGCGTCGGCCTGCGGGTCGTCCTGGCGCGAATTGATCTCAGCCCAGTCGGTGGTCGGGTTGGCGACAAAGCGCGCGACCTTGCGGAAGAAGCTCTCGCTGTCCTTGGGGTCGGTCATGCGGTTCCTGATGGGCTGGGACGGGGGGCCGGCAAGGGCGGGTCGCGGCGACTCAGTCGCCGAACATCTTCTGTTTCAGCTCGCGGCGCTGCTGGGCTTCCAGCGACAGCGTGGCCGTCGGGCGGGCGATCAGGCGGCCGAGGCCGATGGGCTCGCCGGTCTCGTCGCAATAGCCGTACTCGCCGCTGTCCAGGCGCTGCAGCGACTGCATGATCTTCTTCAGCAGCTTGCGCTCGCGGTCACGGGTGCGCAGTTCCAGGGCGTGCTCTTCCTCGATGGTGGCGCGGTCGGCCGGATCGGGGACGATGGAGGTGTCTTCGCGCAGATGCTCGGTGGTTTCTCCGGCATTGGAGAGCAGGCTCTCCTTGAGTTCGTTCAGCTTGGCGCGGAAGAACTCAATCTGCTTGTCGTTCATGTACTCGCTGTCCGGCATGGCCAGGACTTCGGCGTCGGTCAGTTCGTTGCCAGGCTTGGATTTCCAGGCGTTCGCGAGCTTGGGGTCGGCTTTCACGGCAGGGCGGGGCGTTTCAATCAAGGGACTACTCGAGGACCGCGCAGGCGGCTTGGGGGGGGCGAAGCGATCGGCAAAGCGGCTGGCGGCGGCCGGAGCCTCCGTCACCACGGTGTCGGCATCGCCGGAAGGGGCGGCACTGGCCTTGGCGGCAGATTTGCTGGCCTTGGGTGCCGACCGCGCAGCGGCCGGAGCCGGGGCAGCGGTGGATTTCGGGGCCTGGGTCTTGCTCACTTTCAGTCTCCTCGCAGGGTGTTTATACCTGCTTCAAAGGGCACTTTCGCCAACGGGACCAGTTCTGGGGACCAGCTTCGCCAAACTTTTGCCAACCCTGCTGTCCTGCCTTTGTGGGGCAGGGCGATCCCCTGGGGGATCAGGGCCGGTGCCAGGGGGTGACGGGAGGTCATCCCCTGAGCCAGCGCTTCTGTCAGTTTTGGGCGCCGCGGATTGTAGCCATAGGGAGTGGCACCCAACTGACAGAGTGTGTCACTAGGCGAGACAGCCTTCCAGTCCCTGCAGCAGGATCTCCTTGGGCAGGTCGATGCCGATGAAGACCATCTTGCTCTGCTTCTTCTCGCCGGGCATCCAGCGCGGGCCCAGATCCGAGCCCATCAGCTGGTGCACGCCCTGGAAGATCACCTTCTTGTCGGTGCCCTTCATGTAGAGCACGCCTTTGTAGCGCAGCATCTTGGGGCCGTAGACCTGCACGATGGCGCCCAGGAACTCCTCCAGCTTGGCCGGGTTGAAGGGCTTCTCGGCACGGTAGACGAAGGACTTCACGTCATCGTCATGGGCGTGGTGGTGCGGATGGTCGCAGTGCTCGCCATGCTCATGGTCGTGATCATGGTGATGATGGTGGTGGTCGTGGTCGTCGGCCTTGAGGAAATCCGGGTCGATCTCCAGCTTGGCATTCAGGTTGAAGCCGCGCAGGTCGAAGACGCGGGCCAGCTCCACCTCGCCGAAATGCACGCGCTGCTGCGGCGCGCGCGGGTTCATGTGCTTGATGCGGTGGGCCAGGGCGTCCACGGCGGCGGGGTCGCAGAGGTCGGTCTTGGACAGGAAGATCTGGTCCGCGAAGCCGATCTGGCGGCGCGCCTCCTGGCGGGTGTTGAGCTGCTCCTCGGCATGCTTGGCGTCCACCAGGGTCAGGACGGAATCCAGCAGGTAGCTCTCGGCGATCTCGTCGTCCATGAAGAAGGTCTGGGCGACGGGGCCGGGGTCGGCCAGGCCGGTGGTCTCGATGACCACCCGGTCGAACTCGACCTCGCCCTTGCGGCGCTTGGCCGCCAGGTCCGACAGCGTCGTGCGCAGGTCCTCGCGGATGGTGCAGCAGACGCAGCCGTTGCTCATCTGGATGATCTGCTCCTTGGTCTCGGTGAGCAGGATGTCGTTGTCGATGTTCTCCTCGCCGAACTCGTTCTCGATCACGGCGATCTTCTGCCCATGGGCCTCCGACAGCACGCGCTTGAGCAGGGTGGTCTTGCCCGAGCCCAGGAAGCCGGTGAGGATGGTGGCGGGGATCAAACCAGGGGAGTTACCTTGAGACATGGCTGGCGCAGGCGACGGCAGCCGCCCGGAGAAAAATAGACAGAGGCCCCAACAAATGGAGGCGGCCGACTGTCTTTCAAGTCCCTGTCAAAGTCAATCGGTTATTCTTTGCGTCCCCCAACTACGACACGAGTGCCTGTGTCTGAACCACAGCCTAGTCGATACCCCCATGCCAAGAGTGGGGGTACGAGGCCCGGAGCGGAATCGCCCGCGGCCAAGAGAAATCTGCTCGAACGCCTGCTGGAATTCCTCCACCCCGGGCCGGACTCCACCCGCGAGCTGATCGAGACCCTGGCGGATGCCGAAGAGCGCGCCCTGATCGCCCCCGAGTCGCGCCAGATGCTGGAAGGCGTGCTGCGCATGGCCGAGCTCAGCGCGGGCGACGTCATGGTGGCCGCGCCGCGCATGGACCTGCTCTCCATCGACGCGAGCTATGAGGAGCTGCTGGCCATGGTGATCGGCACCGGCCACTCGCGCTTCCCGGTCTACGAGGGTCAGCGCGACAACATCATCGGCATCCTCATGGCCAAGGACCTGCTCAAGCTGCAGCGGGCGCCCGAGCTCAATCTGCGCACCCTGCTGCGACCGGCCGTCTTCGTGCCGGAAAGCAAGGGCCTGAACGAGCTGCTGCGCGACTTCCGTGCCAACCGCAGCCACCTGGCCATCGTGATCGACGAGTTCGGCAACACGGCCGGCCTGATCACCATCGAGGATGTGCTGGAAGAGATCGTCGGCGAAATCGAGGACGAGTTCGACGTGGACGAAGCCAGTGACGCCGGCATCTACACCCTGGCCGACGGCAGCCAGCGCGTCGCCGGCGACACCCACATCGAAGCCGTCAACGAGGCCTTCGGCCTGCACCTGGCCAGCGAGGACTTCGACACCATCGGCGGCCTGCTGGCCCACGAGCACGGCCGTGTGCCGCGCCGCGGCGAGGTGGTGGAGCTGGGCGGCCTGAGCTTCAGCGTGATGCTGACGCGGGGCGGTTCGGTGCGCTGGTTCAAGGTCACCCGGCTGCCTGCCGCGACGACGGCCGAGCCGTCTGAATGAGGCCTGTGACGCGCCTGGCCCGCTGGATGGAGCGGCTGGTCCCGGGCGCCGTGCTGCTGCTGGCCGTGGGGGCCGGCGCGCTGCAGACGGCCGCCTTCGCCCCTACTGAGGCCTGGTGGCTCCAGCCCCTGGCCCTGGCCCTGCTGGTGGCCCTGGCCTGGGAGGCGTCGCCGCGCCGCGCGGCCTGGGCCGGCTTCTTCTTCGGCCTGGGCTGGCTGGCCAGCGGCCTGTGGTGGCTCTACATCAGCCTGCATGACTACGGCCATCTGGCGGCGCCCTTCGCCGTCGCGGCGGTGCTGCTGCTCGCGGCCTTTCTCTCCCTCTACTACGCTGGCTCCTTGTGGGCCTTTGCCCGCTGGCGTCGGCCCGGGGCGGCCGCCCGGGTGGGCTTGTTCGCGGCGCTGTGGCTGATGGCCGAGCTGGCCCGGGCGCAGTGGCTGACCGGCTTTCCCTGGATCGCCAGTGGCTACGCGCATGCCGTCGGTCCGCTGGCGGGCTGGGCACCCTGGATCGGTGTCTACGGCATCACGGCCCTGGCGGCAGGCCTGGCGGCGGCACTGGCGGCGCTGGCGCTGGCGCGGGCCTGGGCTCCGCTGGTGGCGGTGCTGCTGCTGGCCGGGCTGCCGGCCCTGCTGCCGTCTTCCTTTACCCAGGCCAGCGGCGAGATCCACCTGTCGCTCCTGCAGCCCGATGTGGCCCAGGACCAGAAATTCGATCGCGAGCTCTGGGATCGCAACCTCGACGCCCTGCTCAGGCAGGCCGAGAGTGCCCGCGGCCAGCTGGTGCTGACGCCGGAATCCGTCGTGCCCCTGCCCCTGGCCTACCTGGAGCCCGAGGTGGTGCAGCGCATCGCTGCCATCGGCAAGGAGCGCCCGCTGCTGCTGGGCAGCTTCCTGGGGGACAACAGGACCGGCTTCATCAACTCTCTGGTGGCCGTCGGCGCGCCGGTCCAGCCCGATGGCAATGCCTACAGCTACGGCAAGCGCCACCTGCTGCCCTTCGGCGAGTTCATCCCGCCCGGCTTCCACTGGTTCGTGCAGGCCCTGCGCATTCCCCTGGACGACCAGGCCACCGGCACGCACCAGCGCGCCCTGGTGCTGGGCGGGCAGCGCATCCGCCCCCTGATCTGCTACGAGGACCTCTTCGGCGAGGACTTCGCCCAGAGCCTCGTGGGCCCCGAGGCCGCCACGGTGCTGGCCAATGTCAGCAACCTGGCCTGGTTCGGCCCGCGCATGGTGCAGGACCAGCACCTGCAGTTCTCGCAGATGCGCTCGCTGGAGTTCCAGCGCCCCCTGGTGCGTTCCACCAACACCGGCGCCACCGCCGCCATCGACCATCAAGGCCGCGTGACCGCCCGCCTGCCCGCCGAGGTGCCTGGCGTGCTGGAGGTGCAGGTCCAGGGGCGGACCGGCGCCACGCCCTATGCGCGCTGGCTGGCCGCTCTGGGGCTGTGGCCCGCCTGGGGCCTGGCCCTTGCCGCCGTGCTGGCCCTGCGCCGGCCTGTGCGGCGCGCTTGATCCACCGCGGCCGGTGCCCGCCATGGGCACCCGTAGAATGGGCCGCTTCCTTCAACGCCCGTGCCGCCGTCGCGGCTGCAAACGGGCCTTACCGCCGTACACCACCATGCTGAGCTTCCAGCAAATCATTCTGAAACTTCAGGAATACTGGTCCGCCCAAGGCTGCGCCCTGCTGCAGCCCTATGACATGGAGGTCGGCGCCGGCACCAGCCACACCGCCACCTTCCTGCGCGCCCTGGGCCCAGAGCCCTGGAATGCGGCGTATGTGCAGCCCAGCCGCCGTCCCAAGGACGGCCGCTATGGCGAGAACCCCAACCGCCTGCAGCACTACTACCAGTTCCAGGTGGTCCTGAAGCCCGCGCCGGCCAACATCCTTGAGCTCTACCTCGGCTCCCTGGAGGCCCTGGGCTTCGACCTGAAGAAGAACGACGTCCGCTTCGTCGAGGACGACTGGGAGAACCCCACCCTCGGCTGCTGGGGCCTGGGCTGGGAGGTCTGGCTCAATGGCATGGAGGTGACGCAGTTCACCTACTTCCAGCAAGTCGGCGGCATCGACTGCAAGCCCATCACCGGCGAGATCACCTACGGCCTGGAGCGCCTGGCCATGTATCTGCAGGGCAAGGAGTCGGTGTACGACCTGGTCTATGTCGAGGGCAAGAACGGGGCTCCCGACATCAAGTACGGGGACGTGTTCCACCAGAACGAGGTCGAGCAGTCGACCTACAACTTCGAGCACAGCGACGTCGACTTCCTGCTGCAGGCCTTCGCCGCGCACGAGAAGCAGTCCCAGCACCTGATGACGCAGCAGCTGGCGCTGCCGGCCTACGAGCAGCTGCTCAAGGCCGGCCACACCTTCAACCTGCTGGACGCCCGCGGCGCGATCTCGGTGACGGAGCGCGCTGCCTACATCGGCCGCATCCGCAACCTGGCCCGTGCCGTGGCGCAGGCCTATGTGGACAGCCGGGCCCGCCTGGGCTTCCCCATGGCGCCCAAGGCCTGGAGCGAGGAAGTGCTGGCGAACCTCGCCAAGCAAGCTGAAAAGAACGCAAAGAAGGCGGCCTGAACCGTATGAGCACTCCGCAGAACCTCCTCGTCGAACTGTTTGTCGAAGAGCTGCCGCCCAAGGCGCTCAAGAAGCTGGGCGAGTCCTTCGCCACCGTGCTGGCGGACAGCCTCCAGGCTCAGGGCCTGGCGGGCGCTGATGCCGCTGTCACGCCCTTCGCCTCGCCGCGCCGCCTCGCCGTGCACGTGACGGGCGTGGCCGCCAAGGCCGCCGACCGCGCCGTCCAGCAAAAGCTCATGCCCGTCGCCGTGGCCCTGGCCGCCGACGGCCAGCCCACGCCGGCCCTGCTGAAGAAGCTGGCCAGCCTCGGTGCCGATGCCAGCGTCGTGCCCCAGCTCAAGCGCCTGCCGGACGGCAAGGCCGAAGCCCTGTTCCTGGACTCCATGGTTGCTGGCGCCACTCTGGCCGAAGGCCTGCAGAAAGCCCTGGACGAGGCCCTGGCCAAGCTGCCCATCCCCAAGGTGATGAGCTACCAGCTGGCTGACGGCTGGAGCAGCGTCAACTTCGTGCGCCCGGCCCACGGCCTGGTCGCGCTGCACGGCACGACCGTGGTGCCGGTGGCCACGCTGGGCCTGACGTCCGGCCGCGAGACCCTGGGCCACCGCTTCGAGGCCGCGCAGCCGCGCCTGTCCGTCGAGAGCGCCGACAGCTATGGTCAACAACTGCGCGAGCAGGGCGCCGTCATCGCCAGCTTCACCGAGCGCCGGGCCGAGATCCTGGCCCAGCTCAACGCTGCCGCGGCCAAGGAAGGCCTCAAGCCCATCGAAGACGAGGCCCTGCTGGACGAAGTCACCGCCCTGGTCGAGCGCCCCAATGTGCTCACCTGCCAGTTCGAGCCCGAGTTCCTGGCCGTGCCGCAGGAATGCCTCATCCTGACGATGAAGGCCAACCAGAAGTACTTCCCGCTGCTGGATGCCGCGGGCAAGCTGACGCACAAGTTCCTCGTCGTCTCCAACATCCGCCCGGCCGACGCCAGCGCGGTGATCGGCGGCAACGAGCGCGTGGTGCGGCCGCGCCTCTCGGACGCCAAGTTCTTCTACGACCAGGACCGAAAGAAGACCCTGGCCGAGCGGGTGCCAGGTCTTGCCAAGGTGGTCTACCACGGCAAGCTGGGCAGCCAGGGCGACCGCGCCGAGCGCGTGCGCGCCATCGCCCACGGCATCGTCAACATGCTGCGCATGGCGACCGTGCCCTACACGGTGGAGGCCCGCGACGAGTTCGAGGTGCTGGACAGCAAGGTGCAGCAGGCCGCGATGCTGGCCAAGGCCGACCTGCTGACCGACATGGTCGGCGAGTTCCCCGAGCTGCAGGGCATCATGGGCGCCTACTACGCGCGCCACGAGGGCCTGCGTGACGGCGTGGCCATCGCCATCGAGGACCACTACAAGCCGCGCTTCGCCGGCGACGCCCTGCCGCGCAACCACACCGGCACCGTGCTCGCCCTGGCCGACAAGCTCGAGACCCTGGTGGGCCTCTTCGGCATCGGCCAGCTGCCCACGGGCGACAAGGACCCCTTCGCACTGCGCCGCCATGCGCTGGGCGTGATCCGCATCCTGGTCGAGAAGAACCTGCCGCTGGATCTGCCCGCGCTGATCGACACCGCCGTGCCGGCCTTTGGCGAGCTGATCACCAACCCGCGCGAGGCCCTGCTCGGCTTCTTCGCGGACCGCGTGGCCGTCTCGCTGCGCGACCAGGGCTACAGCGCCCAGGAAGTGGACGCCGTGCTGGCCCTGAACCCCAGCCGCCTGGGCGACGTGCCCCGCCGCCTGGAGGCCGTGCGCGCCTTCGCCGCGCTGCCCGAGGCCGCCTCGCTGGCCGCTGCCAACAAGCGCGTCAGCAACATCCTCAAGAAGATCGAGGGTGAGCTGCCCACGGCCGTGGACGCCGCCCTGCTGAAGGAGCCCGCCGAGCAGGCCCTGGCCGCCGCGCTGGCCGAGGTCCAGCCGCAGGCTGACACCCTGTTCGAGCAGCACGACTACGCCGGCTCGCTGAAGGCCCTGGCCGCGCTGAAAGGCCCGGTCGACGCCTTCTTCGACGGCGTGATGGTCAATGCCGAGGATGCCGCCCTGCGCGCCAACCGCCAGGCATTGCTGAACCGCCTGCACGGGGCCATGAACCGCGTGGCCGATCTCTCCCGTCTGGCTTCCTGAGGAGCACGCCATGCCCGCCCGTTCCGATCACAGCCACAGCATGAAACTCGTCATCCTGGGGCGAGACGGGACGATCAACCGCTTCCGCGACGACCACGTCAAGTCGGTCGACGAGCTCGAGCCCCTGCCCGGGGCCCTGGAGGCGGTGGCGCGGCTCAACCATGCGGGCTGGCACACGGTGATGGCCACCAATCAGCCAGGCATCGGCCGCGGCCTGCTGGACATGGCCTCGCTCAATGCCGTGCACCTGCGTCTCAACCAGCTGCTGGCGGAGAAGGGCGGCCGCCTGGACGCCGTCTTCTTCTGCCCCCATGCGCCCGATGAGGGCTGCACCTGCCGCAAGCCCCTGCCGGGCCTGGTGACCCAGATCGCCGAGCGCTTCAATGTGGACCTGGCCCAGGTGCACATGGTGGGCGCCAGCCTCAAGGACCTGCAGACGGCGCAGGCTGCCGGCTGCATCCCCCACCTGCTGCGCGGCGAGCGCCTGGGTCTGGCTGACGAAGGCCAGATCCAGACCCAGCTGGCCCAGGTGCCGGGCGCACGGCTGCATGACACCCTGGCGAGCTTCGCCGACCACCTGATCCAAGAAGAACGGCGCGCGCGGGCCGATGCCCGCGGTGAGCAGCTGTCCCCCAACACCGTCCCCGGAGACTTGAATTGAGCCTGCTGCTGTCGGCGATCCGCTCGCTGATCTTTGTCCTCTTCCTGATCGTCACCGTCATCCCCTGGGCCCTGTTCGCGGTCCTGCTGTCCCTGTTCGTGAGGGGTGACAAGGTCTACTGGACCTGCGCGCGCTGGCTGGCACTGGCCATCTGGGGCGCCAAGGTGATCTGCGGCGTCAAGTACCGCGTGCAGGGCATGGAGCACCTGCCCAGCCGTGCCGACCGCCGCAGCGCGGTGATCCTGCTGTCCAAGCACCAGAGCACCTGGGAGACCTTCGCCTACCCGGCCATCATGACCCACCCCATGGCGTATGTGTTCAAGCGCGAGCTGCTCTACGTGCCCTTCTTCGGCTGGGCCATGGCAGCCATGGACATGATCCACATCGACCGCGGTCGCCGCTCCGAGGCCTGGGCCAAGGTGCTCAAGCAGGGCAAGCGCATGGCCGAGCTGGGCAACTGGGTGATCATGTTCCCCGAGGGCACCCGCATCGCCCGCGGCCAGAAGGGCGAGTACAAGAGCGGCGGCACCCGCCTGGCCGTGGCCACCGGCGTGCCGGTCGTGCCCATCGCCGCCACCTCGGCCCGCTGCTGGCCGCGCAAGAGCTTCCTGCTGCGCCCCGGCGTGGTGGACATCTCCATCGGCCAGCCCATCCCTTCGGTGGGACGCGAGCCTGTCGAGCTGATGAAGCAGGTCGAGGACTGGATCGAGTCGGAGATGCGCCGCCTGGATCCCGAGGCCTATCAAGACCCGACCCCGACGCCCTGATGGCACTCGCCGGGCCGGCGTTCCGCCCGTAAACTTGGCGGCCATGCTGCATCGCCTGGCTGGCCTCTTTCAGTACGTCCAGCTCTCGCTGTTCGAGCGGGAGCCTGAACCGCCTTCCGCGTCGGCGCCCCAGGAGCCGGCGCCGCCCGTGCGCAGGCCGCCGCGCCGCTCCAGCATGCCGCCTTCGCCCTTGCAGTCCCCGCCTCCTGCGCCCGCCACCCCCTGCGCGCCCGCACGCAGCGTGCAACTGGGCACGGCGCAGGTCGCCTATGAGCTGCGCCGGGCGCGGCGCCGCAGCATCGGCTTCACGATCAGCGAGGCCGGCCTGCGGGTCAGCGCGCCCAAGTGGGTGCCCGTGGGCGAGATCGAGCGCGCCCTGCAGCACAAGGCCGGCTGGATCCTGCGCAAGCTGCAGGAGCAGCAGGACCGCAGTGAGCGCCTGGCGGCCGCCCAGATCCGCTGGGCCGACGGCTGCGTGGTGCCCTATCTGGGCCAGGATCTCATCATCGTGCTGGACCCTTCGGCCGCCCGCCTGCCGCTCAAGGCCCGGCTGGATTCCGGCCTGGCAGATCCCCAGCCCAGCCTGGCCAGCGTGCCGCGCCAGACCCTCTACCTGGGCCTGCCCCAGGAGGCCGCGCCGGCACAGATCCGCGACGCCGTGCTGAGCTGGCTGCAGGCCCAGGCGCGCAGCCTCTTCACCCAGCGCTGTGCGCATTTCGCGGCGCAGATGGGCGTGCGCATCAGCCGCCTGCGCCTGTCCTCGGCCCAGACCCGCTGGGGCAGCGCCAGCATCGACGGCTCGGTGCGCCTCAACTGGCGGCTGATCCATTTCGAGCCCGCCACCATTGACTACGTCGTGGTGCATGAACTGGCCCATCTGCACGAGATGAACCACAGCCCTCGCTTCTGGGCCGTGGTGGGCGCCGTGCTGCCCGACTACGAGCAGGCCCGGCAGCAATTGCGGCGTGCCGCCCTGCCTGATTTCAGCGAGTGATACCGGCCCGATACCGATCTCCCCCTTAAGGAATACGAAGGGACTTCCCACCTTCAGGCAACGGCGTCAAAGCGCCAAGATTGGTGGTGTCGATCATCAATCTGCAGCCATGTTGAAAGGGGAAGTCCATGGACAAGAATACCCAAGTTCCA
>NZ_JBDPZC010000018.1:0-63187 GCF_039872765.1 Roseateles flavus
GGTGATCACTCCTCACACCCCCGCCCAGCTGTGGATATCTCGGGCAGGGTAGGTTGAACACCTGGGTCAAATTTGGATCGGCAGGGCCCTCACGGGTGGGTCAAATTTCAGTCGGCGCCAACATGGCTGGACCACCTGGACAGGCGTCAATCCACTGGCCCGCTGTTCTGCCGCTTCGACCGCGGATGTGACCCCATGCCTGAGGCTCGTTTGGACTCCGCCTGGCTCTCCCAGATCATCAAGCGCCGAATGAAGGATGCGGGCTTTGAGGATGTGGGGCAGTACTCGGCAGAGTCGCTGCGGCGGGGCGGTGCGCAGGAGAAGGTCCGATGACGATCACCCAGGTCTACGTGCCCAACCTTCGTGCTGAGGGGCAGCTGCAGTACGAATCTCGCAGCGGCAAGCGTCGGCAATGGACACCTCTGCACCTGCAGCAAAGCCCACTCGATGGCGCTTGCGGCGTGCATGCCTTGCTTGTCGCCGTTTCTCTGACAACGGGGGTACCTCGTGCGCAGTTGGAGAAATTGTCCGAGGTCACGCGTGGGCAGTGGCATGCGTTCTTTCAGAAGGCGAAGCGCCTGTACTTTGACGGGGCGTCCCCCCGCGACCTGCAAGGCTGTGCGGCTGAGCTGAAGAACGTCCGGACGCGAACCTATCGACCGGGCTCAGTGCAGAAGGCTTACCGCGTCTGCCTGGACGCCATCGAGGCTGGGGGCGTGCCGCTGCTCGGCCTCGACGGACCGTCGATATCGCATTGGAGTGTGGCCGTTGGCTGCGAGATGCGTGCCGGGCAACCGAGTGCCTTGCTATGTCTCGATCCTTCGAAGTGCGAGCCGCGGGGCGGCTTTGCCAATGCCTGGCTGGACCTGAGCAAGGAGCGTCAACCTGCGAAAGGCCGGAAGCTCTACAGCTATCGAGACATCGCTGGAGGCTTGAAGCAGGCTCACATCACCAGCGTGCTGGTTGTGAACGGGCTGGATGCCATCGATGTGCAGGCCAGTTGATTGACTAGGAGTCACCATGCCGCACAGGAGTCACTCGCCAATAAATGATGCTTTTGGTACCCTGCAGAAAATTTCAACAAAAAGGGGTATCAAATGCCGGTTCATGCGGTCACTGTCACTACGCCCGCACTCACCCTCGGCAAGACCGACTTTGTCTTCGAAGTCGTTCAGGACGGGCAAAAGCTGGGCGAGCTTCGCATCTCAAGCGGCGCCGCAGTCTGGTATCGCTCCGGGGTCTCCTACGGAAAGAAGCTGTCGTGGACCAAGCTGGCCGAGCTCTTCGGAGAGCACGGTACGGACAGAGCCGAGACCAAGAAGCGAGCAAGCCGGCAAAGCTGAGGGGAGTCCCTGCCATGGCCCTTACGCCAATCGTGTTCTTTGAATTGGCCACCCCTGGCTTTGCCGCCCCTTGCCCCGATCCACAGTTCCTGGCCATCAAGCTCACCAAGCGACTTGTTGACCGCCTGCGCGTTCTGGCATCGCTTTGCCGCGAGCAGAACCTGGCAAGCGTCGTGGTCGATGGCCAGGGCTTGCCAATCGAGTTCATGGGCATGTCCGTGCTGGAGCCTTCTGCCCAGTTGCATGTCATGGGCGATCAGCTGCTGGTCAGCGTATGGGGGCGTCGGGTTGACGACGGCGGTGATCCCGGCAAGCTCGAACACCTCGCCGATACCTGGCTTATTGCCGTCGCAAGTCTGGCCCACCATCGCGAAGAAGGTCCGCCCGTTGCCTTGCATGCGTGGGAAGAATGGGATGACCCGGATGTGGACCTGGCTCCCTTTGGTGAGCGGGTATACGCAACGCTGCGTACCTTGGGCCTGCTGCCCAAGTATCAGCGCATAGAGTGGTTCGATCCAACCATGGCCACGCTGATGGCTTCGTTGAGTGGCCCCGCCGTGAAACGCTCGAAAAGGCCCGCGCGTGGTGGCGTGATGGCCAGCCTCGGGTGATCAGTGGATCCGCGTTTCCGTGACTACAAAGAACCGGAACGTGATCGCGCTCGTCCAGTAGTGGATCTGTGGAGCCGGCTCAGGCGGAGCTAACGGTGGGTGGTTTTGATCCGCAGGTGAGGGGCCGCAGAGCTTGCTCAGCAATCAGCGATGGGCCTTCTTTGCCGGTGCGGAGTTCTTCTTCCGCGCCGTGGGGTAGGGGCGGGCGGTGCGGGGTGCGCGGGTCAACGTAGGGTCGTACCCACGGTTCTCAGCCAACTGAGGGTCAAGCAGTTCATGGGCTGGAATGCCCACCACGACTGCTAGGCGCTCGATGTTGTCGATGCTGATGTTTCGGGTGCCTCGCTCCAGCGTTCCCACGAATGCGCGGTCCAGGCCGGCCAGGTGAGCGAGTGCCTCCTGCGACAGGCCGCAGTCGATCCGCGCCATCCGAATATTCCTGGCGAAGACAAGACGAAGAGGAAGACCTGACCGGTCATTGGCAGCCTTTGGCATTGCCGGCATCGTCAGCAGGCGATGCGTTTGAATCCACGGTGTTTGAAGCCCTTTAAATAGGAGGATCCTTATGAAACTGATGAAAGTGAATGCCGCAGCGGCCATTGGTGCGCTTGCGTTGATCCTGCTCTCTGGCTGCGGTGCAAAGCCGCCCGGTTGTGCAGATGCGGAAGTGACTGCGACGATGAGGGACCTGCTGCTTGGCGAGAGCAGTCCGGACCCGCTGGTGGAGGCTAGCCGCAGAGCAACCAAGATCGATTTGACGGAGGTCGTGTCTGAGGGCTATCAACGTGACGCTCAAAAGCAGACTTGTCGCGCCAAGCTGGGCCTCTCCCTGGCAAACGGCAAGCAGTTCGAGCAGCTGATCCAGTACTCAACCCAGCGGACGGTGGACGACAAGAGCAGGTTCGTCCTTGCCGTGGAGGATGTCGGCGGGATCCAGATGATGGTGCGGTATGCCATTGACCAGACCGTCAGCCAGCAGCGTTGGAGCGGCACCTGGTCTGGCGAACTCGCGTGCTCCGCAAGTGTGCGTTCGACCGATGCGGGGCCCGAGGCGTTCACCGAGCAGGTCGCCGGTGAGTTCCGCGATGGGCTGCTCCATGTGCCTCTCGCAGGGCGCTACGGCATCAATGAGTTGATCGGGCGGGTGAACGAGGCAGAGCGGACGTTCTCGCTGGGTAACGATGCCACCTCGGGCAAGGCGAATCCTGTGAGGTTGACCTTGTCAGGCGCCTCTACGGATGGCGTACTGACCGGGGCTGGAGAGATCAAGGATCTGTTTGATGGACTCTCCGGATTGCGCCTGCGCTCGTGCCAGGTCCGACTCTCCCGAGGGGCGCCGTCTCGCCCATTGGTAAGTGATGGTGCCGCGGCTCAGGGATGGACTGGACGCTACGTCGGCCGAGGCGATGGTGACGTCGGTCTGGAAGTTGGTACCGCCAAAGCAGACGGGAGCTACCCGGTCAGTCTGAGCACTTCGACCGGGCAGGCCGGCGGTGGGTGCGGCGGAGCTGCCGTCGGTAGTGCTCAGGTGGTGGGCACGGAATTGCATATCAAGGCCATCGACGGGAATCTGTCCTGCCAGGCCGTAGCCAAGCGCGTCGGGCAGACCATTGAGCTGGTCGAAGGGGAAGGCTGCAACGCCTTCCATGGTGCCGCTTGCGGCTTCAGTGCAACCTTGCAACGGGGCAGGTGAGTCGTCGTGTCCCGCAGTGCGATAGCCAGGCTTTGCCCGGATCCGCTGCCACCTCTCGCGGGTGGGGTGGAGCTGTTCATCGTTGAATCGGAGCTGGAATATCCGGACCCGACAGGAGGCGCCTGCGCCGAGCGCGAGCGCAGTGTTTGCGTGCTCGTCCTGATCGCACCTGGCGAAGCGGTCCGACGGCAGATTCGTTCCGAGTCTGCCCGATATGTTGGTGCCCGCTGTCACATCCAAGCGATAGAGGGCAAGGAATGGGCTGCCGCGGCAGCTGACGTCATCCACCAGCGACCCCCAGCCTTTGCCGACATCGTGATGGGACTGCCCGAGTTCTGTGATGAGGTCCGGGAACAGGTAGAGCAACTTCATTCCCTGCTCACGCGGCAAGGAATTCATCGCATGGGCGTTTGGGCTGCGGTGGCGGATCGGCCAGCAGATTGGGCCTCATTGAGCTGCTCTCTTGGCTTTGTCAGACCCGCACAGGGGCCGTCCGAACTTGGCGCGGCGCAGTTGCATGCAGGCTTGACCCAGCTCGGAGCGCCGGGACTTGTCGAGTGTGTGGCCGCCGAGGAAGTCAAGGCCGCACTGGGAACCCCATTGGCGCCGGCGATGTGCCTCACCGCGGACCTGCAAGGCTTGGATGACCTGTTCAATGAGCTCGGCCTACCTGCCGATCGAACGGCCTTGGGGCCTGCCGTGGTCTTCCCGTCAGCACACCTGGGTCTCGCGGGCTACAGGCGCGTCGTGATGCGCTTGCGCTCGATGGGCCTCCTGAACCTGAACGTCGTGGCCTCTCATGGCTTGACCTTGGCGCCCTTGGTCAACGCAAGGGAGCCCCACATGGTCCTGCTGATAGGGCCCAGCGCCATCGATCGGCCGACGTAGGCCTGACCTTTCGCTGCACTTGTCCGCAGCAATCCCGGAACTCTTGCCCTCGCTGCGCCAGGCAGAGGGGGCGATTTGCCGTTTGACCTGGCGACTCAGGAGAGAACAAGATGAAGAACGCGAAATCCAGTTCGCACCCCTACGGGCTGGCCGCAGCCATGGCCTTCGCAGCCGCGTTGGCTGGCTGTGGTGGAGGCGGCGGGGGAGGGGGGAGCGGTGCGCCGGCGACCGTACCTGTGGACACAACGCCGCCAACGCTAGCGGCGAATGCTCAGATCACGCCAACGCCTGGCGCGACCGGCGTGGCCTATGCCGCCACGGTGAGCTTCTCGGCCAGCGAGGCGCTGTCCTCTGCCGACATTCAGCTGCGCTGCGATGGCGCAGCCGTCCCCGGCAAAACAGTGATCGCCGGGGCAGTGGCGACATTCACGCCGACCGCTCCCGGACTGGTGGCCAGCGCGCAGTGCACGGCCACCTTGAATGGTCCTGGCACGAAGGACATGGCGGGCAATGCCTTCGCATCCAATGTGACCCTCGGCAGCTTCACCGTCAGGCCACTCGACTGCCCAACGGCCACCACCAACGAAGCGCCAGCCTACGGTGGGAGCAAGTTGGTCGCGGCGTGTGGCAACGTCTTCATTGACCCTGTCGTGCCAAAGAACCTGTACCCCGGCCTCGTGGCCCTGATGACCTCCGCGAGGGATGCCAACAAGGCCGCATACGGCAGCCTGGTAGCCGCTCTGTCTGACCTGGTGGTTTGCGACAGCAATCCATGCGCTGACTATTTTGCGGGCCCCAGCCACCGCAACACCACGCTGCCGCCGAACACTTATGCGGGGCAGTACGTCACTCCACGCATGACCGTGGTGCTGACCTCGGCGACCTGGAATCGGAATCAGGCAGTGCTGTCGCACGAACTGTCCCATGTCGAGGTGAATGCTCGAATCGGGGCGCAGCACGTGCCAGCATGGTTTGACGAGGGGCTGGCAACCTATATCGGCGGCGAGCCGGATTGCAGTGGTGTGTCTGCCAAGGGCGTTGCCGACTTGCGCACCCTGGACCTCGAATCCACATGGGTGGCGTACACAGGAAATCCGGCGAAGTTCACGCCGACCTATTGCCAGGCGAGGGCGGAGGTGGCGGCATGGATAGCGAAGAACGGCAAGGCGTCGGTGGGCACTCTGTTGCAAGGGGTGGGGCATGGCAAGAGCTTCTCGACCTTGTACGGCGGTCTGCTGACGCAGTGAGCATTGGGGGACCTGGCCAAATGGCACATGGCCAGCTACCCCATGCACCGCTGCATGGGGTAGTCGTCTATGTTGAATTGATCGGGCTGCCGCCGGCTGGGCGCACGTTGGAAGATTGGACAAGGCCCTAAGTTCCACGGCTCGCGGCGGATTGGCGCTTTGGAACATTCCCTGCACCTGCATCTGCCAAGACTTGGCAGGCCCTTGGCGGGATCATGAAGGCACTCGCGAGCCCTTTTCAACAACTTCCGTGAATGCCTATGAGTTCCATCTTTTTGCCTCCTCCGCAGCGGTCGCTGGCTTCCAGTCAGCATCTGCCGGCTCCTTCTCGTAGCGTGCCTGTGCGCCGCAAGGCACCGGCCAAGCCGGTGGTCAGCCGCCAGCTCACGCCGGTGAACCTGTGCAATGCCGAGCATCCGGTCACGGCCCAAGCTGCAGCGCTCCTCGATCCGGTCTTGCGTCTCCCTAAGGTCCTGGAATTGACTGGTTGTGCGCAAAGCACTTGGCTGCGTTACGTCAAGCAAGGCCTGGCTCCGAAAGGCATCCGCCTCGGGCCGAATACGGTCGGCTGGTTTCAATCCAGCATCGTCGCCTGGCTGCAAAGCCGCCCGCAGGCTTGACGAAAGGGCCGCCACGCTGACGGCTTAAATCCCATACCACCCGCCAATCACCACTCAGGTGAGCCGCCGGTGTGGGGTCATGAAGCATGAGCCAAGCGTGAGGCCTGAGCGATGACCTTATCCAACACCTAGCAAGGCTGATCGCGCATCCCCCCCTCGACCGGTGGAGGGGGTGGAAGGCAAGTCGAAGACTTGGTGCTGCAGGTGCTCTTCTTTCTCTGGTTCTAAGAACAAAAAGAAAGACTTCACCGCACACCACACCAAAACCTCCTCCACCTCTTCCACCTGTCGAGGGGGGCGCGCCCAGCACTTCATACTTTTACTTTCGTACTCCCATGAGCAAGACCAAGACCCTGACAAACAATAGTCCTGATCCTGACAGCGAGCAGATGCTGAACTTCAAGCGTTGGCTCCATGGCAATGCCCCGACCTGGTTCCTGACGTTGCCGGAACGCAAGGGCGTGACCAAGGAAAAGCCGCGCAATGCTTTCGGCATCCTGCGCAAGCATCGCGCTGCACTGCTGGCTGCCAATAGGAAGGGCGCAGGCATCTTCATGACCGTCAATACGCTGACCGGCAATGCCCGAAACAATGAGAGCGCCACCGCGGTCAACGCCGTGTTCATCGACATCGATGGGACCATGACTTATGGGGACATCCAGGCATTGAATCCGCAGCCCCACGCCATCGTCCAATCCTCCCGCAAGCGCTATCACGCGTACTGGAAGGTCAAGGACATGCGAGTCGAGGAGTTCACGGCCGTACAAAAGGCGTTGGCACAACGATTCAATACTGACGCCAGCGTCGTCGACGTGGCGCGCGTCATGCGGGTTCCCGGCACGCTGCACTTCAAGACCAAACCTGTGCTTGTCAAGTTGCGGCACATTGACAAGGCGGCCAAGCCGCTGACTGTTGCGGAACTTGTTGAGTCCTTCGAGCTGAAGTTGGACAGCGTGCCTCAAGAAGTTGCCACGAAAGACAAGTCCTCGGTGCAACCCAATATGGACGTCGTCGAAGAAGTCCGTCATGCCCTTTCCGCCATTCCGGTCGCGGATGATCGCCCGACCTGGCTGAATCTGGGAATGGCGATCCACGACGCGCTGCCGAATCAGGAGGGCCTGAAGCTGTGGACGGACTGGAGCCGCAAGTCGAGCAAATTTGACGAGGCAGATCAAATCAAGAACTGGAAGAGCTTCCGGCGTGGCGGTGGTGTTTCGAAGTCCACGTTGTTCGCCATGGCCCGTGAGCATGGGTGGCAGCATACCGAGCCCGAGTCCTTGCCCACCGACGAGTTTGGCTTGGTGGAAGAGTTTTCCAGGCGGATCAGCGACAAGCTCTGTTACGACCCGACCTGCAAGAAGTGGATGGTGTTCGAGCAGCCGACCTGGCTCATTGACGATGCTCGAGTCAATGCCGGTGCGCAGACCGTTGTTGAGGCCCTGAGCCGTGAAGCCAAGGGCTCCGGCAACCCGGTCGTCCAGCAACTCGTCAAGCGATTCGCCAACCCCAGCGGTGTGCGTCGTCTGCTGAGCGATGCGGCCGACAAGCCTGCTCTCAACATTCATCGCACTGAATTCGACACCTCGCAGTACTTGCTCGCCGTTGCCAATGGCGTGATCGACTTGCGCACTGGGACGTTTCGCCCGGGGCTGCCGCAGGATCGGCTGATCCGCCGCGCACCGACCGCGTACGACCCTGCCGCGCCTTGCCCGCGCTTCGAGGCGTTCATCCGTTTTGTGACCCGCGAACGCAAGCTCTATGCGAGGTTCTTGCAGCGTGCCCTCGGGTATACGCTCTTCGGCCATGCGAACGAGCACGTGTTCTTCGTGGTCTTTGGCCGCACGCGCAACGGCAAAGGCACGCTGTTTCGCATCCTCATGGCGGTCTTGGGGGACTTCATCACGGCGGTGTCGCCGAACTTGCTGAGCAAGGCGTACTCCGGCAATCCCAACGGTCCCACGCCGGCCATCATGGCCCTGCATGGCGGGCGCATGTTCCAGTGCAGCGAAGGCGAAGAGCGGCATCGCTTCGATACCGCGTTCATGAAGCAAGTCGCGGGCAATGATCTGCTGACCGCCCGCCCCAACTTTGGCGAGCAAGTGCAGTTCACCGCGATCGGCAAGTTCTGGATTTCGGCTAACCACTTGCCTGACGTTCCTGCCCAGGACGACGCCATGTGGGAGCGGTACCGGTTGCTTCCCTTCGAAGGAACGGTTGAATCGAGGGTTGAAGGCTTTGAGAACGCTCTTCAAGAGGAAGCGTCGGGCATCTTGAACTGGCTGGTCGAAGGTGCCAAGACCTATGCCAGTGAAGGGCTCGGCAATTGCAAGGTGGTGGAGAGGGCGACCCAGCGCGCGAGGGGTGCCGGGGACTCGGTGAAGGCCTGGATCGACGAGAGTTGCATCGTTGACGCCGATGCGCGCTTGCAATCCAGTCTCGGATACGAGTCTTACCGGAAGCTCTGCAAGTTGAACGGCGTGCAACCCATGGCGGTCCAGAAGTTCCGTTCGGCTATGGCCGACAAGGGCTATGCCCACGATAGGACCAAGCATCACAACTGCTTCAAAGGGGTGAAGTTGCGCGATTGATGGCGGTCGGTGGGCCCGTGCGCCCACCGACATGCTCATTTGATCAGGGCTGATGCATCGCGCACCCGCGGATAGGCAAGGCTCATTCCGAAAGAGTCGCGTTCGCTAGATCGCCCGAACGGCCTGGTCGAGCGGGTGATCCGTATGCTCAAGACGAACGTCCAGCCAGCCCCTCATGACTTCGCTAGGCTCAACGAAGCTTGCGGATCGCCATATTGGCGGCATTGATGCTGAAGGCCCTGGCGTCGAAGGGCCCGCCCCACCAACGCCAATAGTCCGAATGCTGCTCATGCCGCGTGTTGTGCATGGCCTCAAGGAAGTCCATGTAGCCCGGCGGCCCGCCCACATCCTCCGGCGGGCAGGCGTTCTCGCCAGCCAGGCACATGGCCCAGTCGTTGTGGCCGTCCTGGATCGGTAGCCGCTCCTCGACCGTGATGCGGTGATCCCAGCCATCGCCGAAGTCGTAGCTGTAGAGGAACTCGCTGACCTGCTCGCCGAGCACAGCACCGACGGTGAACTTGCGCTCGTCAAGGACGTCACTGCTGCCCCAGTCGTCATTGGGCATGCCATAGCGTCGCTGCTCGATCTGCCATTCGTGCAGGTGGCTGTTGGTCCAGCCCATGGCCGCCTGGACGAGGCGGTCCAACTTGGCGAGTTTGACGGTGTCGGGCACGAGGATGCGCCGCCAGATCAGTGGCTCGATGTGCTGCAGCTCGATGCGCAGTTGGTAAGCGAATTGGGGCTTGGCGCGCTGGAACTTGGTGCTCATCAGCCAAGTGTCGCAGCACTGCTGTGTCTCTGCCGTTGCAGCAGCTCGGCAATGCTAGTGCCCATATGGCCGGTAAGTCACTCCAACACATCGCGGATGTAGACATGAGGCTTAGACCCATTGCGCTTTGTTAGGTGCAAATTCCGGTCGACTTGACTACCCGTGCCGGTTCAAGTTTGCCGCTTCAGGACGGGCCGGACTAGGATGGGGTCAGTCATTCGCTTCACAACGGCTAGTGTCGGTGGCCGCCGGAACCGGCCGCTCATTTCTGCCTCGGCTTGCGGCCATAGTGCTTTGGTAGGGCTGGAGGGGGGGCAGCGCACATCGACTCTCATATAGTTCTACGCATGAATGGAAACCGGATCGAGATAGCGCTGATCGCGCGCGGCATGCCAAGCGACCAGGCCGCTCACTTGCGCGCTCGTGGTTGGACTGCTGCCAAGCTCAAAACCGCGAAGGATGCAGAACTGAGCGCACTGGGCATTTCCGAGGCGGTCATGAGAAATCTGCGCGCAGGGGCCAGGCCCGCGATCCCGTCCAACATCCTGAATCAGGTGCTGTATGCAAACCGTTGGGCCTGCTGTGTCTGCCGAACCCCAGGTCGGCCAGTCATCGTGCACCATATCGAGCCTTGGGCGAAGACTCGTGACCACACGGCGGGGAACCTGGCCGTGTTGTGCGCCGAGCACCACGGTGAAGCCCACTCGACGCACGACCTACAGATCTCACTGACGGCGGCTCGGCTGCGCGACTTCAAGCGGCGTTGGGAAGAACAGGCTGGGCGAGACGACGCACAAGCGATCCAGATGGGCACTCAGCTGCAGTCTGATCAGTGGAACTACTTCAATCACCTGCGTTTGGCCGAGCTTGCGCGTGCAAACGGTGTTGATCTCGCCAGCTTGCCGGGGCGAGTACAAGCCGAGCGTGCTGGCGTGTGCAACGAGGATGGCGACATAACTGCGACAGCGCCAGACGGCGGCTATATCTACGACGGCTCGCATTGCATGGCACTCTATCGGTACGCCAAGGCGATGCTCTATGAACTGCTAAGCCGTACGGCAGTCAGGAACATTTCCGACGATCTGGATCGTGGTCCCTTGAGGGCAGCCATGCTGCCGGGCGACCTTGTCTATGTTCAGGGTCGCCACATTTTCGAAGACATTCCGCAAGCGCCAGCGAGCATGCAGGCTGTCCGCGCCCGGCGATCAGCCAACCGCGTGGAGATCACCTTCGACTTCGACCGCCGAGAAGCAACCTCCAATTCGGCGTGGACCGGCTGGCTGCGCGGTGCGCAAGACATCGGCAGCCTCGTGCAGGTCAAGACGTTAAAGCGTGGGGACGGGGGCAAGCTGCACATCAGCTGTACCGTGATCGGCATGCGGAGTGCCTTGGAGGGTCTGAAGACGCGCACCTATGAAGCGGGGCTCTACAAAGCCGGCTTGATCAGGCCCTTCGGCAGCTGGGACGATGAAGAGCCCAATGACATCGGCGAATGGGACGGCGCCGATGCCGAATAGATGCAGCTCAGAAAAGGTGCCCGCGGCTTTAATGGCCGGAGCGTGGCAGTCGGGCAGCTAGATTACCGCCCGGCAAGCTGACCGACGTGAGCTACCGGTCCTGGTCATAAGCGGCAGTACGGGCTGCTTCTAGGTAGGACTGCAAACGCTGCATTGCTGCCCATCGCGCATTTGCCGCACACCGGCCAGTCGGGCCATCCCACCGCCGGCAATCCAATCAATGGGCAAGCGCCCCAGCTCTCTCCCTGGTCGCGCAAGACCCAAGCCCCTGCTGCCGATTCACACCAGCAGTTCACTCCCCAGCCGCACAGCGCGCACCTGCTCCAGCCCAGCCAGACACTCGCGCCACAGCAGCTCCAGCACCAAGCCCTCCTCCAGGAAGAACGTCTGCCGGCGATCCCCTGCGGCGACTGCAGCTGGATCCAGGCCCAGGCCTCCCACCTGCAGCTTCTGTGCGGCCGATGCGGGCGTCTCGTTGGCAGGATCCAGTCCAAAGGGCAGCGCATGCGTCCAGAGCCCGCTCACAACGTCAGCCCTCCACTGGAGGCTGCGGATCAGCCACCGATCCACGTCTCCCACGGCGACCTCTCCCGCATGCGGGTGCACCAGCTGCAGACTCAGGCCGAGATGCTCATGGTGAACCGACGTCGGTGGCTCCGGCATCAGGACGTGCGCTTCCTGCCCCAAGGCGTGGCAGCACAAGCCCAGAAGGGCAGCCACGCCACGCCGCCACACGGCATGACAGAGCGCATCCGCCTGTTCCGCGTTCAAGCCTTGCTGAAGTGCCGTCACGGGGTGGCGCCAGCGATGGGTCCGCCAATGGGCGGATTGTCTGGATGGTGGATGCGGGTCCACGACTGCCCGTCAAAGCGCGCGATGTCCTTGGGCCCGATGGACCACAGCACCCCCTCCACGCTGTCCACGATGTTGGCGTCCTGCAGCTCCGGCACCAGGCCGGTCACCACCGGCCGGATCCCTGCGGCTGCATCGGCCGGGTCGTACACGAACAGCCCCAGGTTCGATCCCAGGTAGGCCCGGCCCTCGAAGAGCGTCACGCTCAGGAAGAGCTGGTTGTCATCCACCGTGGAGAGGCTGCGGAAGCCGTCCCGCGCATTGCCCAGCAGCAGTGTGCCGTTGGAGCCGCACAGCCAGATGCGGTCCTTGGATTCGACGTGAATGTTGGTGATGCGCTCGGCCACTTCGGGCAGAGGCAGCCGCAGCCATCGCGAGCCGTCCCAGTGATACACGAGGGGCGGCAGCCCACTGGCCGACAGGCAGCCCACCAGGTAGATGTCCGATTCATCGGGGCCATGGATGGCCCGGGGGAGGATGCGCTCCGAGACATCTGGTGCCTGCAGCAAGCCCTGGTCCATGTGCTCCCACTGGTTCGGCGCCACCCGCTTGTAGACCTGTCCGGCGCCGCCGCAGGCGTAGAGGTGCTCGCCGATCTGCCGCAGATCGCTCATGTACCCCCAGCCAGTTGCATCGGGAGAGTTCACGCCCGCGCCGGGGATTTTTTCAAGATTCTCATCGTCATCCGTCAGCACCAAGTTGCCTTCATCTGAAAGTGCTGCGAAGTACCTGAGTCCATCAGTCGAACGTCTCCATACCGCAATTGCAACTACGACGTAGTCCTCTTCGAAAAACGACCAGAGATGCTCTCCTTGCTCGTCGTAGAGAACCACTCTTGTGTAAGGGTAGTGGGACGACAAGTTGTCCATAGCGCCAGATAGGGCGATGTAGTCGGACGTCATCGCCCTACCGGTCCGAAAAGTGGTGACTGGCTTCATTTCAAAATCCCTACCTACCGACCGCGCGTCTTGCGGCCAGCCTTATGTGTGTCGCCTCGCTCCAGCGTCGCCCGCGCCTGACTGTCCTTCGACGGCGGCTGCTGCGTCGTTCGGCCATACTGGGACCGATCCACACCCTTGAAGGCCTCATCGACCTTGTTCTTGACCTCGTCGCCGCAATGAGGCTTGACCTTGGAGACCTCCTCAACGGAAATGTCCAGGATCTCGCTCAACGGCGCTGTGCCCAGCGGGCCATTGTCAGTTCGCTTGCCGGCTGCGGCCACGCGCGGGTCTGTCCCCTCGTGGGCCTGGTTGTGCTCACTGCCCACGGCCTTGGACCCTCCGCTCAGGCAGATAGAGGGACCGTCAGCCAGGCTGGGCATGCCCGGGATCCGGTCCTGACCCTTCGCGCCCTTGCCGCGGGATCCATACCGCAGCGCGTAGTCAGGAACGATGTGGTGAGCTTGCTGGCCGGCGGGGCACTTCTGGTCCTTGTACGGTTTGATGCCGCAGCCCGCGTCTCCGCCGGAGCCACTCCCCTGCACATGAAACCCGTCCCCGCCCCCGCTGGGTGATTCCGGCTTGCCCTTCTTCCCGGACTCCTCTTTCTTCCCCTGATCCTTCGCCTTGCGCTTCTTCCCCGGCAGCAGCCGCGTGATCTTGTCCAGCTTGGACATGACCATCCGCTCGGCATAGGCCATCCCCAGTGCCATGGCATCCGGCGTCTTGCCCGTCAGCACGAACTCCGCCGCGGCATCCAGCGCAGTGGCGCCCGTCTCCGCCGCGCCGCCCACGGCCGACACGCCGCCGCCGACCGCGGCCGTGGCCCCGCCACCGGCGACCATCAGTCCCCCCGGCGCCGCCAGAATGCCCGAAGCCACCATGCCCCCGCCCACGGCCATGGTGCCGCCGCCCGCCGTGGCAATCGTGCCTCCGGTGTCCATCGCATCGCCCGCGAACTGGTGAAGCGGGGCTGACAGCTTGTCCTTGTAGTCCTGCGCCAGTTCCCTGGCCTTGGCCTTGGCGGACTGCAGCGCATCCTCCCAGAAGCTGTGCTCCTCCGACGTCTGCGCCCGCGTGGCCGAGCCCGTCGTGCCGGACAGCTTGGGAACCACGCCAGCCGTGGCCGCCACCGCGACATAGACGCCCGGATTGTTGCCCCCGTTCATCGTGCACGGATCCCCTGCCCGGATCACCGGCTTGCCGCCCACCTTGACCGTCGTGGAACCCTTGCCCGGCTTGACTTCACCGCTGACGGTGCCGCTCTTGACGCCCTTGGCCACGCCCGGGCTGTCGCCCTTGCAAGTGGGCTGCGTGGTCTGGTTCAGCACATACGCCGGCTTGCCATTGAGACGCACGCTCGGCACGGTGGCCGTGCTGTTGTCCAGCGCCGCCACCGTGGGATAGGGCAAGGGCGGCGTCGAACTCCCCACCGGCGTCTTGTTGAAGGACGGTGCGGTGGACACCGCCTTGATCACCGTGTCCTTGCGAGCGCCCAGCATGCTAGCCATGGAGGACCTCCCGTTCAGCTTCGCCGTCCGGCGCCGACGCCAGGAACTCGCGCCAGGCCTGGGTGTCCCGCATCAGCTGCTGCCACTGGGCGGGGGCGTAGCTACGGGCCTCGACCTTGCGGATCGGGTCCTCCTCGTCCTTGGCCAGGATGGCACGCCAGACCAGCGACACCGTGCACTTCTCGGTGTCGACGACGAGTGTGTCCAGGCTGGCCTGGTGGTAGAACAGTTCCCCGGACGCCATGCGCACCGTCAGGGCGATCTGGTGCCCAGGCAGCGCAAGGCGCAAGCGCGTGCCCTGGGCCAGGGCGTCCGCTGCGGGCTGGTCGGTCGGGCAGAGGTTGAGCAGCTCCAGGCGCTCATCCCCTGCCAGGTGCTCGGTCTGCTGATCCGGCCATGCGGCGTTCCACACGGCAAAGTCGAAGTCCTGCGGCAGCACCTCTTCGCTGGCTGCAAAGCGCTCGTCAACGGTGCCGGCCAGCTTCGCCCGCTCGGGATGCCCCTTGGGCCGCACGCCCAAGCCGGCAACAAGCTCAGAACCATCGCCCTTGTTGCCGTGCATCACGCGTTCCAGGTCCCGGGCACTTACCGGCCGTGAGGGACTTTCCAGGCGGGGTGCTGCGATCCGGCTGAGCCGCTCGGCCCTGACAAACCACGATCGTGCAAAGCCCTTGCCCGCGGGATTCGCGGCACAGGCCTCGACGCGCAGCACTTGGGAGGCGGAGCCGGGCGCGCCACTGGCGCGGGTGCCACGTTGCTTCAATGATCTCGCTGCCGGCGTGCCCGCCAGGATGCGGTTGAGTCCTCCCCAGGACTGTCCCAGGTCCAAGGGAACGGGCGTGGTCGCAGCGCTCGACACCAGCCGCCAGCGAGGCCAACGTAGCAGCCCCAATGAGCCCACGCGCAGCAAGGCGCCCACCAGGCGTACTGGCGCGCGAGGGCGAACGAAGGCGCGAGGTCCATGCACGAGAAGGGACTTGCTCACCAGCTTCTCGCCTTCAGGCGTGCGCGCCCGGGCGGCCTCGCAGGCACGTTCCCAGTCGCGCAGGGCTTCGGGGCTGGGCGCCATGAAGGGATTGAGTCCTCGGGGCCGGGGTGGCAGTACCAACTCGGCGGCCGGCTTGCTCAGTGTCAGGCGCACAGGGAAGCTGCTCATGCGTGACGCCTCGTCTGCAGGTGGATAGGCCAGGCCTTTGACGATGACGTCGCAGCGGGGCTTGAAATGGCACAGGTCCGACTCCTGCACCACGGCGCCGCCGTCCTCGGGCGCGAGGTGTTCATCCTCCTCGCACAGCGCTTCCTGCTCGTCGGCAAACTCAAGCATCCCTGCGCGCTGCCAGCTCAGCGTCTGCCTCAGCACCACCACATGAAAGCCTTGCTGGTGCTGGTCGATGCCCTGGAATGCCAACGCCGGGAAGGGCGTCTGGTTCTCGAATTCCATGACGTGGCTCAGTTGATGTCCACGTCTTTGCCGTTGATGGCAACCGGACCGCTGGCGGAGAAGTTGAATCGCGTGCCGTTGATCAGCACAGTTCCGTCGGCCTTCATCACCAACTCGGCCTTGCCCACCGTGATGGACAGCTCCTCGCCAGCGGTGATCTTGTATTGCTGGCCCACATCACTGGTCTTGCTCAGCCCCACCTGCTCCATCTGCTGCAGCGCCACGGTGGTGTTCATCAGCCCACCCACGGTCGTCTGGTAGGCCCCACCCACCGTCAGCGCCTTGGCCAGCCCGATCGTCTCCGCCTTCGCCAGCGTGATCGTCTCGGTCTTCATGCCGCCGATCGTCACACTGCGATTCGACCCAATGCTCACCGTCTGGTTCTGCCCGACGGTGATGGTCTCGTTCTGCCCCACGTCCTCCGTGCGGTTGTCTCCCACGCTGATCGTCTCGTTGTGGTCCACCCGCTCCTTGCGGTCGTTGTGCACCGTGATCGTCTCGTCGTGGTCCACGGTCTCGGTGCGGTCGTGCTTGACGTGCACCGTCTCGTCGTGGTCGATGGTCTTGCTGCGGTCGTGGCCCACCCAGTGGCTCTCGTCGTGCTCGACCTCGATGCGCTGGTCCTTCTCGGCGTGCAGCCAGACCTCTTCCTGGCCCTTCTTGTCCTCGAAGCGGATGGCGTTGGCGTTCTCGTAGCCGCCGCCCTTGCTGGAGCGGCTGAGCATGCCGGTCTGCGTCTTGTTGGCCGGCAGCTCCCAGGGCGGCATATTGTCCTGGTTGTAGACGCGACCCGTGATCAGCGGGCGGTCCGGGCTGCCGTCCAGGAACTGCACCAGCACCTCCTGCCCGATGCGCGGGATCGCCACGAAGCCGAAGTTGCTGCCCGCCCAGGTCGAGGCCACGCGCACCCAGGCGCTGCTCTTGTCGTCAAACGTGCCCTCGCGGTCCCAGTGGAACTGCACGCGCACGCGGCCGTATTCGTCGGTGTGGATCTCCTCGCCCGCGGGGCCCACCACGATGGCGGTCTGCAGGCCGTAGATCTTGGGCTCGATGGAGTTGTGGCTGCGCCCCGGGCGCCAGGGCACCTTCTTGCGCAGGCAGCTCAGCTGGGCCTGGTAGTGCGAGACCTGACCCTGCTGGGTCTCGAAGTTGTTGCTCGCGCTGTGGCGCACCTCCAGCACGAGGAAGCTGGTGTCGTCGCCGTCGTCCACCAGGCCGAAGCTCTCGCTCATCACGTGGCCGGTGAGCTGGAAGTAGCGGCCGGGCTGCATGCCGCGGTAGTCGGACACGGCCACGAAGTGCTTGGCCGCGGCCTCGATCTCTTCCATGCGGCGGCGCACGTAGTCGCGGCCCGCGCCGGCGTCGGCATAGCCGTAGGCACCGGCGTACTCGTAGACCTCGAGCGGGGGGATGTCCCCCTGCTGGTTCAGCGTGGGCGTGTCCGCCATCTGCGGGCGCGGGCGCTTGAAGTCGAAGCTGGACGCGCTGAAGGACGTGCTGGCCACATTGCGCACGGGGGTCAGGCCTTGCACGCCGGGCTCGCGCACGCCGGCGTCACCCTTCCAAGGCACGGCCGCGCCGCCGTCCAGGGGCTCGCAGGCTGTCGAGTCACCGCTGATCACGAGCGTGTGGCCGGCCTTGCTGTGCTCGTACCAGTAGTGCCAGCCCAGGGCCTCCCAGCGGCGGTGCAGGTAGTTGTAGTTGCTCTCGTCGAACTGGCAGGCGTCCGTCATCACCGGGTCGCTGCCCAGCTGCTGGCTGCGCCAGTCGGCGTGCGGGCATTCGCCCAGCAGCTGCGCGGTCTGCTGCTCCACCGTCTTGAAGTGGAAGAGCCGGTTGTTGCGCGTCAGGCGCAGGAAGGCGAGCCAGGGCAGGAGCACCATGTCGTAGTACGCGAAGCCGCCCTCGTTCTTGACGAAGCGGAATTCGAAGACATGGCCGTTGAAGAAGCGCGCGCTGCCGTCGTCCCGCAGCAGCTCGATGCTCACCATCTTGCCCAGCACGTCCTTCAGCGCGATGTCCGGCTGGTCCGACAGCACCTCCACCACGAAGTGGAAGTCGCGGGACAGGCCCTCGGTGGCGTCCAGGCGGTTGGCCACCATCAGCGCGTCCGGCCCGTCCTCCCGCGGGAAGTGCAGCTGCAGCAGCCGCGCGTTCTGGCGTTGGCCCCGGATGAATTGCAGCAGCGCGCCGCTGGCTTCGCTCAGCGCTTGTGATGACATGGCTTTCCTCCCTGCGCCAGGACGGGCTCACAGAACCGGACTGGCTGGGCAGCGCGCTCGGGGAGGCGCTGCGTTGTGTGTGCTTCGCTGGGACAGGCCTGCGGCAACGCCAAGGCCCTCTCCTGGAAGCCGGCCGATTCTTGCAAGCAGCCTGGCCATCGTCCGCAAGGAGATGCTTCTCAGGGAAACCAGTTGTTGCAGACAACAGGAGGCGTAACAGCAAAGAGGCTTGCCCCCCTGATCAGAGGGGCAAGTGCGGGGGGAAGTGCACGCTCAAGTCCTGAGCGGCTGAGCCTCGCCCACATGACTTCAGGAATCAATGACTTGATCGCGCTCGGCCAGTCTTGGCGCGGACAGGCCGGAAGCGGAGGCGCCTATGGGGACGGGCGGGCAGAGGCATTCGTCGGCGATTGCCAGTCGGGCAGAGATGTCGGATTGAGGCTGATCTGAGTCATTCGCGTTCGGCGGGCCGAGCGGTCGCTTCCGCTCGTCATCGGACACTGGGCCGTTGCTCGGATAGCGACGAGCCGTCGACAGGACACCGCTAGCCTGTGCGAACATCAAACTGTTGCAGTCTGAAAGACGCAAACGGGAAATGGCCTGTGCAGACATGTGGAAATCGACACTTCGCGATTGCCAACTGGGACTGTTGCGGTCTGCATGACACTAGAAGATTCAGGGGGACTGTCATGCTGAAGGGCTTTCAGCGCATCAAGGGGCTAGGCGTATTCGCTGACTACACGCCGCCCGCGGGCACCGCCGAATTTGGAGTCAAGAACCTCATCTACGGATGGAACTACTCAGGCAAGACGACGCTGTCGCGGCTCGTCGCGATGTTGGAGTCGAAGGCCCTCAATCCAGAGCTTCCGCAGTGCACGTTCACGATCTCGACCGACGCGGGCAATGTCACAGAGGCGAACTTCAAATCGACGTCGCATGTCGTTCGCGTCTTCAACTCCGACTTCATTGCTGACAACCTGAATTTTGCGGGCAGTCATTTCAAGCCGATTCTGCTACTCGGGTCGGAATCGGAAGCTGCACAGAAGGAGATCGAGCGATGCGAGGCGATGCACAAGCGAGCCGCCGATGGCGCTGCTGAGCAATCCAAGGAGGCTGCAGCGGCGACAAAAGCGTTGAGCGCAGCCAAGACAGCTACGTCAGCGACGATCAAGAAGACGATCGGCCTGGTGGCGGCGTTCGGCTCGACTCAGCTCGATGCCGAGCTTCGGATCGTCGGCCTCGGGTTAAAGGACTATGCCTTGGGCGCTGATGCCTTTGACGCCGACATCAAGTTGGCCCACGCTTCCGCCAAGGAGAGCCTTCCGGCTATCCCAGCGGTGGAGGTGAAGATGTCTTTGGCGGATTTGTCGAAGCGGGCTTCGACGCTGCTAACCAAGAAGCCCGACCTCGCAAACACGATCGCTCATCTCGTTGATAACCCACCCCTGGAGACATGGGTGCAGACGGGCCTGAACCTGCATCAAGGGAAAACGGCTTGCGAATTCTGCGGAGGCGATTTGGCCGCCGAACGCTTCAAGGCACTCAGTGAGCACTTCTCCAAGGATCTCGAGGACCACAAGCGAGCCTTAGAGCAGTTGGTTAAGGATGTGGCCGTTGCGAAGTTGACGGTCGCTGAGCGCAAGGAGGTGGAACTCAACGCGCAATTCAGGGAGCAGTTCGTCAAAGCCAATGCGGACGTTCAACAGACTATCGGCATTTACAACGCTGAACTCGAAGCGCTCAGCGCTAACCTGGATTCGAAGTTGGCCGCACCGTTCGTGGTCATTGACTACAACGCATCCGACGGCAAGGCAACGGAAGCCCTCGAGGCGGCGCTTGCGGCGCTGAATGCTGTCTTCAAGAGCCACAACGAGGTCAAAGACAACTTCCCTGCAGAAAAGGAAGCGGCAATCAGCAGATTGAAGCAGCATTTCGCCCATGAATTCATGGTGGCGCAGGACTTGGATAGGTTCCAGGATGATCAAGCTCGGCGCGAGCGCCGTCGTCTTCGCTACGAGAGCTGCGCGGCAAAGCTGAGAACCGAGATTGACCGATTGAAAGCCGTCATTAGCCAAGCCCAGCTTGGGCGCGAGGAGATCAACAAGCGCATTGAGAGCCTGCTCGGCGGCGAGAGCGTCCAGATCGCGGTGGTCCCCACCCCGGAAGGCGAGCGGTTCCAACTTGTTCGACGTGACGGCAAGCCGGCGCGGCATCTGAGCGAAGGAGAGAAGACAGCCATCGCCTTCTCGTTCTTCCTGACCAAGCTTCGGGAAATTAAGGAGTTCGACAAGGCCATCGTCTACATCGACGATCCGATCTCGAGCCTTGACAGCAACCACATCTTTCAAGTCGCCGCGATCATCAAGGAGACGTTTTTCTACCAGCCCGCCCCCAACGCCCCGTGGACTACGCGTTGCAAGCAAGTCTTCTTCTCGACCCACAACTTTGAATTCTTCTCGCTCTTGCGCGAGCTCAAGCCGGAGGGAAAGGCCGGGGCGGCGCTCTACTTGGTCAAGCGAGTGGGGCCAAAGACGTCCGCTCTGTCGAACATGCCGGAGTCGATGCACCGATACGATTCGGAGTATCACTTCCTCTTTCATGTGCTCGATGACTTCCACAAGTCGGCCGACAAGACCGATTTGAAGGTGCTCATGCTGCTGCCTAACGCTGTGCGCAGGTTCGTCGAGCTCTACACGTATTCAAAGTATCCAGACCGCCGCATGTCCCCGGTCGACACCCGGGCCGAGCGCGTTTTCGGCGGCGAAAAGGCCAAGCGGATCTTGAAGACGCTGCACTATTTCAGCCACGCCAACAACATCGAGCGGATGTCGGAGAACAACGATCTCATGTGCGACATCGAGGCGGCCGTCGGCGACCTCATGGATCACCTTCAATCCTCAGATCCCGAGCATCTGGCGGCGCTTAGGGCAGCTGTTTTATAAGGCCCACCGGGACGCGGTATCAGCGAACTGAGGTGGCAACTTTCACAATCAACGAACAGCAATGGCAGAACTGGATGCAGAGAAGTTAAAGGAGAACGCGCTGACCTCGATCCGCCTTGGCATTGAGGACTTCCAGCGCGCCAAGCAGGCGAAGGAGCAGGGGGGCGATCCGGCCCGTGCGCTCTCAGCTGTGCGGAACCTCTTCGCAGGCATCCTGCTTCTGTTCAAGTACAAGATTGCGGTTTCGGTCGATGATCCTGACGATGCGCAGGCCCTGATCTTCAACCCTCCAGAGGTCTTGCCGCAAGCTGACGGCAACGGTGGCGTCGAGTGGAAGCCTGTTGGGAAGTTCAGAAAGACGACCATCGATGTCGCGACCATCAAGAAGCGCTTCGAGGGGTTCGATATTGATGTCGACTGGCAGGCCATCGAGAAGATGCAGGAGTGCCGCAATCACCTGGAGCACTTGCACCCGGCCAATACGCTGGGCGAGGTGGCGGGCTTCGTGGCCGACCTGTTCCCCGTGCTGCGCGAGTTCATTCAGACGCAACTGAACGAGCAGCCGGCCGAAGTACTGGCCAATGCATGGCCCGTCATGCTCGCGCACCACGAGTTCTTCACCAACACAATGGCGACATGCGCGGCTGCTTGGGACGACGCGGGCGTCCCTGAGTTGATGAAGCCGTGGCTAGATCAGTGTCAGTGCGAGAAATGCGGATCTTCCCTGCTCCGTCCTAGCCAGGACGACATTGAGGACGGGGCCAGCGTTGAGAGCCAGGACAAGTCGTTCGATTACGTCTGCGTCGCTTGCGGCCACTCGGACCTGATAGCTCCGCTGATGATTAAGGCACTCAACGACGCCGACGACTATGACCCCCGCGATGGAGGCGAGCCCGGTGTCGAGGGCTGCAATGAGTGTGACCGATCTACCTTCCTCATCCATGAGCAGCATTGCCTTTGGTGCGGCGCTGAACTCGACTACAAGGAATGCTCAGTCTGTGAAGAATCGCTTGGGCAAGGTGACCAGTGGAACGGTGGCCTTTGCGGCTACCACGCACACGTCTTCGACAAGGTGATGCGAGACGACTAGGTTCGCTCAAGAAGTCGAACCGACACACCTGTCAGACTTGACGAGAACGCTGCGCAATTCCATCGAGGTCGATGACCGCTTGGTACCAATCAGCGTGAATACGCTCGCCGGCGGCCACCGGCTGCTCCCGCTGCCTTGCTGCCTTCCATCAACGAGCGGCAGGTTCAGGCTGAATGCCGACCTCCCGCAGGCTAGTGTTGGCGGGCAGCTACCGACCCAATGCCGCCAGCAAGTTGCATGATTTGACTTTCCGTAGCAGTCATGCGCGTACGAGGAGGCTGGGACAGCCGAACGGGACTACTTCAGCTTGATGTGCAAGTGATTGAAGCCCGCAGCATCAGTGGTCTCCTTGACTTCCAAGTAGTGGTGTTGCTTGCGCACCAGGTCGCTGAGCTTGCTAAAGCCGTAGTTCCGCGGATCAAAGGATGCGTGGTTTTTGCTGATGAAGGCGCCTACGGCTGAGAGCGACGACCAGCCCGTGTCACGCTGTGTCTCTTTCACGGCGTGCGACAGCAGACCATGCAGGGCCGGAACGTCTTTCACCTGTACAGACAACCCAGGTTCTACGCCCGAGGCAGGTTGTTTCAACACCTCAACGAAGACGAACTTATCGCAAGCCGCGATGAAAGCGTCTGGAGTCTTACGTTCCCCGAACCCATAAACGACCTTGCCGGCCTCCCGCAGGCGAGTGGCAAGTCGAGTGAAATCGCTGTCGCTGCTGACGAGACAGAAGCCATCTACATTGCCTCCGTACAACAAGTCCATGGCGTCGATGATGCAGGCGCTGTCCGTGCTGTTCTTGCCCTTGGTGTATGCGAACTGCTGCATCGGTTGGATTGCATGGCGGTGGAGGTGATCCTTCCAAGCCACCAGGTTTTGCGTAGTCCAGTCACCGTAGGCGCGCTTCACGGTCGCGCCCCCGTACTTCGCGACCTCTTCCAGCAGCTCCTTGATAACCGCTGCGCTGGCGTTGTCCGCGTCGATGAGTACCGCGAGCCGAAGTGCGTCTTGTGCCATTGTCCTGTTTCCTTTTTCCGACAGCCTACCCGATAGCCGCCGCAAGCAAACGACCGGTTGTGGCCGACAGCGGACCCTGGCGGTGGGCTGGTTGAGTGGCAGCCAACGCTGCAGAGCCACCATTCGGCCAGGACCGTTCGGCGGTCAGGGCTTGCAAGCGCGCCGTTCAATCCTAGCCGGCGCCCGCAGTCAAGTGGACCGAGCTCATCGCCGCCGTCGCTTCCCGCCGCTCCGGGTAGTCATGCTGAGGCAAGTTAGGCTGAGCCATCTCGCCTGCCATTGCCGGCGAATTCTTTCGGATTCGGACTGCCGCTCCGATTTGCCAAGTGCCTGTATCCGCTGGCGGCCATTTCCCGTGCAAGTGCGCGGGGTTTGGCCACCTCTTGGGATGTCAGAGCATCTGTCCTGGTTCGGGCCTCATGAAGGGCTAGTCCGGAATTCACGATCATCCAAGCCTGCGCATCTGTGACCTTGTGCTTTGCGCCATAGTTCATGAGGTCCAGTAGGCGAAGGCTCTGGAGGAAGAACATCGGCTTGTTCCTATGGGCCTTGGGCTCCGGCGCACCAATCTCCTGAAGGTAGGTGCGTTGCCTCTTCGTCAGAAGCGATTTGGCGTTGCGAAGTTGCGCTTCCAGTGCGGCCACGTCCTTGGTCGTCGCGGACAGGTCGAAGCGGATGACGACTTGCCCACGTGAGAGTCGCGGCTTGGGCTTGCGAGGCTGATCTTGCTGCCAAGACCAGCTCGTGACCGCCGCATCGCTAAAGCTGGGCTTTGGGGCATGGCCGTATGCAGACTTGTAGTGCTTGAAGCGCTTCAAGCCGAACTCGTTCGCGACCGCTTGTTGAGCCGTCGCGTCATCGCCTGCCGCTGTGCATTGCTTGGCGAAGTCGGGATTGCGGCGCAGGAATTCCCATGCCCATCGCTTGAAGGTCCACTTCTCGTAGCCTTTGTACTCTTGTACGTCGATTCCCGTGGGGCGGTTCTTTGTGGTTGCTGTGCTCATCCTCAAAGACTAACAACGCCAATGAGGTCTGAGCCAACGCGCGTGCCGCTGGCGCATGCCAGTGCAGTCTTTTGTGGCCTTGGTCACAAACTTGACGCTCAACGCAACCCAAAGATGCTCACCGCATCTCAAGCTCAGTTGTGGGTTGATTTGTGGGTAGAAATGAAAAAAGCCGCTAGAAGCGGCTTTTCATGGGGTGTAGTGGCGGAGAGAGCGGGATTCGAACCCGCGGTGGGCTGTTAACCCACACACGCTTTCCAGGCGTGCGACTTAAACCACTCATCCATCTCTCCGAAGCCCGCCATCATAGCGCAGTTTTTTGGGCCGCCAGGAAACTTCGGTAAATTTTTGAATATTTTCTGCGGAGGCTTCCCGCGGGGCCGGCGGCCGGGGCGGAGTTCAGGCCTTGCCGCCCTTGATCAGGGCCATCGCCGTGCCGATCAGGCCGGAGACCTCGCCCATGTTGTTGGGCACGATCATGGTGTTGTTCTTCTGGGCCAGCTGGGCATAGGCCTCGACCGCCTTCTCGGCCACCTTCAGCTGCACGGCCTGCTCGCCGCCGGGGGACTGGATGGCCGCTGCGATCTGGCGGATGGCCTCGGCGCTGGCGCCGGCCACGGCCAGGATGGCGGCGGCCTCGCCCTCGGCCTTGTTGATCTCGGCCTGCTTCTCGCCTTCGGAGCGGGCGATGGAGGCTTCGCGCTCGCCGGTGGCGATGTTGATCTGCTCCTGGCGGCGGCCTTCCGAGGCGGCGATCAGGGCACGCTTGTCACGCTCGGCGGTGATCTGGGCCTGCATGGCGCGCAGGATCTCGGCCGGCGGGGTCAGGTCCTTGATCTCGTAGCGCAGCACCTTGACGCCCCAGTTGAGTGCGGCCTCGTCCAGGGCCTGCACCACGGCACTGTTGATGATCTCGCGCTCCTCGAAGGTCTTGTCCAGCTCCATGCGGCCGATCACCGAACGCAGCGTGGTCTGCGCCAGCTGGGTGATGGCGATGATGTAGTTGCTGGAGCCGTAGCTCGCACGCATGGGGTCGGTGACCTGGAAGTACAGGATGCCGTCCACCGTCAGCTGGGTGTTGTCCTTGGTGATGCAGATCTGGCTGGGCACGTCCAGCGGGATCTCCTTCAGCGAGTGGCGGTAGGCCAGGCGGTCCACGAAGGGCACCAGAAAGCTCAGACCCGGGGTGAGGGTGGCGTGGTACTTGCCCAGGCGCTCGACCACCCAGGCGTTCTGCTGGGGCACGACCTTGACGGACTGGATGACGAAGATGGCTGCGGCGATGAGGATCACCAGCGCGATGAGTTCCATGAATCCTCCTTGGGGTTCTTGATGAATGGAGCGGGGCAGGGCAGGGCTTCAGGCGTCCAGCAGCAGTGTGCTGCCGTCGACGCCGCGGATGGTGTGCACGCCGGACTGCGGTGTGGCGCTGCCGGCGTAGCGGGCCTGCCAGCTGGCGCCGCGGTAGCGCACGGTGGCATGGCCGCCGGGCTGCCAGGCGTCCACCTGCACCTGCTGGCCGATGTCCAGCAGCACGTCCGGGTTGTGGCCTGCCGGGGCTTGCGGCTCTTGGCTGCGGCGCGCCAGCTGGCGGCGGTGCCACAGCGTGACGGCCAGGCCGCCCACGAGGGCTGCGGTGATCATCTGCCCCACGCTGGCCAGGCCGGCATGGGCCGAAAGGGCTGCGCAGGCCGTACCGATAGCCAGCATCAGCAGGTAGAAGGTGCCCGTGTAGAGCTCCGTGGCGACCAGGATGCCGGTGGCAATCCACCACCAGGTCGAAGCGTCGAATCCCATCTCGTCCTCCTTTATTTCATGATGTGAACTGAGTGTATCGCCCGGCTTTTGCCGGCTTGCCGTTCTGTTTGTGCGACAAAGCGAAATTGGATCTTGCGCTGTCAGCTGCTAGCCCTACACTTCGCGCCTTTGATTTTTCGCCCGTGTTCCCGGAGGGCCCTGAAATGCTGCGTTTCCGTTTCCCCATCGTCATCATTGACGAGGACTACCGCTCCGAGAACACCTCGGGTCTGGGCATCCGTGCCCTCGCCGACGCCATCCAGAAGGAAGGCTTCGAGGTGCTGGGCGTGACCAGCTACGGCGACTTGTCGCAGTTCGCCCAGCAGCAGAGCCGGGCCAGCGCCTTCATCCTGTCCATCGATGACGAGGAGTTCACTCCCGGCCCCGAGCTGGATCCGGCGGTGCTGAACCTGCGCAAGTTCATCGAGGAGATCCGCTTCAAGAATGCGGACATTCCCATCTACGTCTACGGCGAGACTCGCACCTCGCAGCACTTGCCCAACGACGTGCTGCGCGAGCTGCATGGCTTCATTCACATGTTCGAGGACACGCCGGAGTTCGTGGCCCGCCACATCATCCGCGAGGCCAAGAGCTATCTGGACGGCCTGGCGCCCCCCTTCTTCAAGGCGCTGATGGACTATGCCCAGGACGGCTCCTACTCCTGGCACTGCCCCGGCCACTCGGGTGGCGTGGCCTTCCTGAAGAGCCCGGTGGGCCAGATGTTCCACCAGTTCTTCGGCGAGAACATGCTGCGCGCCGACGTCTGCAATGCCGTGGAGGAGCTGGGCCAGCTGCTGGATCACACGGGCCCGGTGGCGGAGTCGGAGAAGAACGCCGCGCGCATCTTCAATGCCGACCACTGCTTCTTCGTCACCAACGGCACGTCCACGTCCAACAAGATGGTGTGGCACCACACGGTGGCCCCGGGCGACGTGGTGGTGGTGGACCGCAACTGCCACAAGAGCATCCTGCACAGCATCATCATGACCGGCGCGGTGCCGGTCTTCATGACGCCCACGCGCAACCACTACGGCATCATCGGCCCCATCCCCGAGAGCGAGTTCGCCCCGGAGAACATCCGCAAGAAGATCGCCAAGAACCCGCTGCTCAAGGGCGTGGACGCCAAGAAGGTCAAGCCGCGCATCATGACGCTGACCCAGAGCACCTACGACGGCGTGCTCTACAACACCGAGACCATCAAGCAGAAGCTGGACGGCTGGATCGACACGCTTCACTTCGACGAAGCCTGGCTGCCGCACGCCGCCTTCCACACCTTCTACGGCTCCTACCACGCGATGGGCAAGAACCGCGCGCGTCCGAAGGAGGCCATGGTCTATGCCACGCAGTCCACGCACAAGCTGCTGGCCGGCATCAGTCAGGCCTCGCAGGTGCTCGTGCAGGACGCGCAGAACGTCAAGCTGGACAAGCACCTGTTCAACGAGGCGTACCTGATGCACACCTCGACCAGCCCGCAGTACTCCATCATCGCCAGCTGCGATGTGGCTGCGGCCATGATGGACGCGCCGGGCGGCCCGGCCCTGGTGGAGGAGAGCATCGCCGAGGCCCTGGACTTCCGCCGCGCCATGCGCAAGGTCGAGGCCGATTACGGCAAGGACTGGTGGTTCAAGGTCTGGGGGCCGGACAAGCTGGTCGATGAAGGCATCGGCAAGCCCGCGGACTGGATGCTCAAGGCCAACCAGAAGTGGCATGGATTCGGCAACCTGGCCGCCGGCTTCAACATGCTGGACCCGATCAAGTCCACAGTGATCACGCCGGGGCTGGACATGAGCGGCAAGTTCGCCAAGACCGGCATCCCCGCCAGCATCGTCACCAAGTTCCTGGCCGAGCATGGCGTGGTGGTGGAGAAGACGGGGCTGTACTCCTTCTTCATCCTGTTCACCATCGGCATCACCAAGGGCCGCTGGAACACGCTGCTGACCGCGCTGCAGCAGTTCAAGGACGACTACGACCGCAACGCGCCGCTGTGGCGCATCATGCCGGAGTTCTGTGCGGCCCAGCCGCGCTACGAGCGCATGGGCCTGCGCGACCTGTGCCAGAGCATCCACGAGGCCTATGCCCAGGGTGACATTGCCCGCCTGACGACGGAGGTCTACCTCTCGGATCTCGAGCCCGCCATGAAGCCCAGTGATGCCTACGCGCACATCGCGCATCGCCGCACCGAGCGCGTCGAGATCGACAAGCTCGAAGGCCGCGTCACGACTTCCCTGCTGACGCCTTACCCGCCCGGCATCCCCCTGCTGATCCCGGGCGAGCGCTTCAACAAGAAGATCGTCGAGTACCTCAAGTTCACCCGCGAGTTCAACGTCAAGTTCCCCGGCTTCGCGACCGATGTGCACGGCCTGGTGGCGGAGAAGGACGAGAACGGCAAGACGCACTACTACGTCGACTGCGTCAAGAATTGACTCCCCCCTACCGGCTTCGCCGGCCCCCCAGGGGGGCGAGCTTGAAGGCCCGGCAGAGCCGGATCCCCAAGCTCCGTGCCTGAAAAACAAAACGGGACTCGAGGGTCCCGTTTTGTTTTGTCGACATGAAACTCGCTGCCCTAAAAGGACGGCCGCTGACCGCTATCGAGCCGCCGCATTTGCGGGCAAAGCGTGTGCCTTGAAAAACAAAACGGGACCCGAAGCAGGTCCCGTTTTGTTCCTCAGCGAAGGCGGTAGGGGGGTTACTCCCCGCTGAGGGCCACGTGGCTGAAGCCGCCGTCGACGTAGATCACTTCCGAGCTGATGCCGCCCGAGAGGTCGGAGAAGAGGAAGGCGGCGGTGTTGCCCACATCCTCGATGGTCACATTGCGGCGGATGGGCGTGGTGGCGGCGAACTGGGTCAGCAGCTTGCCGAAATCCTTGATGCCCGAGGCGGCCAGGGTCTTGATGGGGCCGGCGGAGATGCCGTTGACGCGGATGTTGCGCTCGCCCAGGGCATAGGCCAGGTAGCGCACGCTGGACTCCAGCGAAGCCTTGGCCAGGCCCATGGTGTTGTAGTTCGGCACGTAGCGGTCTGCACCCAGGTAGGACAGGGTCAGCAGCGAGGCGCCCGAACGCAGGCGCGGCGCGGCGGCCTTGGCCATGGCCGGGAAGCTGTAGGCCGAGATGTCGTGGGCGATGCGGAAATTCTCGCGGGTCAGGCCGTCCAGGAAATTGCCGGCAATGGCCTCGCGGGGGGCGAAACCGATGGAATGCACGAAGCCGTCAAACTCGGGCCAGACCTCGCCCAGCTGGGCGAAAAGGCTGTCGATCTGCTCGTCGCTGGAGACGTCGCATTCGAAGACCAGCTTGGAGTCGAATTCGGCGGCGAATTCGGTGATGCGGTCCTTGAAGCGCTCGCCCACGTAGCTGAAGGCCAGCTCGGCGCCTTCGCGGTGGCAGGCCTTGGCAATGCCATAGGCAATCGACCGGTTCGAAAGGACGCCCGTGATCAGCAGGCGCTTGCCGGCGAGAAATCCCATGTCTGCTCCTTGGTATCAATGTTCAAATCAGCGCGGGATTCTCGCACGGCCTCGTTTCAGGGCAAGCCGGGTTCTTGCGGGCATGGTGCTTGCATAGTACAATCCTGGCTTCGCTGAATAAGTGAAGCGCCTGTTGGTTTGATTGGCGGCGGTGCCGGTTGGTTCAAGGCACAGCGCGAGAAGCTTCAGGCGACATGCACCCAGGTGCATGTCTGGCAGAGGGTGCTTTCATGAACTTGAATGGCACTCAGATGTGGGCGGATTTTTCCAGCCCATTTTTTTTGCTTGATCTGGCGATGGAACTTTTGTTCTGAAGTTTTCTGTTTGATGGGTGACCTGAGTCCTTGAGGCGCGGGTCATCGGTCGAGCGACCGCTTGAGTGCTCTGCGGTGCGGGAGTCCGCGCTGGCCCGGCGAAAGCCGAGTCAACGTGCCCGTGCGGCAGAGCTTCAGGCGCTTTTTGACTGCTGTTTTTTGCTCCTCGAGAGACTAGAAGCCCACACCGAACGCATGACGAATTGGCAAGCTGCTGTAGAGAAAACCGTGACCGGTCTGGGTTACGAGCTGGTGGACTGCGAGCGCAGTGCCGGCGGTTTGCTGCGCGTCTACATCGACAAGCTGCCTGAGCAGGCGCTGGCCGGTGAGGTGATCACGGTGGACGACTGCGAGCGCGTGACGCGCCAGCTGCAGTACGTGCTGGAGGTGGAAGGTGCAGATTACGCCCGGCTCGAGGTGTCCTCGCCGGGGGTGGATCGTCCGCTCAACAAGCTGGCTGATTACCAGCGCTTTGCCGGCCACGAGGTCGAGATCACCCTGCGTGAGGCCTTCCAGGGCCGCAAGAAGTACCGCGGTGTCCTGTCTGCCGAGGGCGAGGGCTGGCGCGTGGTCTTCAATGACGGCAAGGGCGATCAGGCCCTGGACTTCGCGCTGGACGAGGTCCGCAGCGCCAAGCTGGTGCCGGAAATCACTTTCAAGGGGCGCAATGCCGCCCCCAAGGGCGCTGCCACTCCCGGGCAGGCCGCAGCAATGAAGGCCAAGGCCGCGAAACCTGCGAAGAAGAAGCAGAGCAACGCCAAGGCCCGGCAGTCTGTCGAGACTGCCGATCAGGATGACAAGGTTGACGGAGGTCTCGATCAATGAACCGCGAACTGTTGATGCTGGTGGACGCCATTTCCCGCGAGAAGAGCGTGGAGCGTGATGTGGTGTTTGGTGCCGTGGAAGCGGCCCTGGCTTCGGCCACCAAGAAGTTGTATGGCGGTGAGGTCGACATCCGTGTGGCCATCGACCGTGACTCCGGCGAGTACGAGACCTTCCGCCGCTGGCACGTCGTGCCCAACGAGGCCGGCCTGCAGAACGCCGACGCCGAGATCCTGCTCTTCGAAGCCCAGGAGCAGATCCCCGACATCGAGATTGATGACCACATCGAAGAGCCCGTCGAATCCGTGCCCATCGGCCGTATCGGCGCGCAGGCCGCCAAGCAGGTCATCCTGCAGAAGATCCGTGACGCCGAGCGCGAGCAGCTGCTGAACGACTTCCTCTCGCGCGGCGAGAAGATCTTCATCGGCACTGTCAAGCGCCTGGACAAGGGCGACATCATTGCCGAGTCTGGCCGCGTGGAAGCGCGCCTGCGCCGCAACGAGATGATCCCCAAGGAAAACCTGCGCACCGGTGACCGCGTGCGTGCCGTGATCCTCGGCGTGGACCCCACCCAGCGTGGCCCGCAGATCATGCTCTCGCGCTCCAGCCCCGAATTCATGAAGGAGCTGTTCGCCCAGGAAGTGCCCGAGATCGAGCAGGGCCTGCTGGAGATCAAGAGCTGCGCCCGTGACTCCGGCTCGCGCGCCAAGATCGCCGTGCTGTCGCACGACAAGCGCGTCGACCCCATCGGCACCTGCGTGGGAGTGCGCGGTTCGCGCGTCAACGGCGTGACCAATGAGCTGGCCGGCGAGCGCGTGGACATCGTGCTGTGGTCGGAAGACCCTGCCCAGTTCGTGATCGGCGCCCTGGCGCCGGCCAACGTCCAGTCCATCGTGGTGGACGAGGAGCGCCACGCCATGGATGTGGTCGTGGACGAAGAGAATCTGGCCATCGCGATCGGTCGCGGTGGTCAGAACGTGCGCCTGGCCTCTGAGCTGACGGGCTGGCGCATCAACATCATGACGGCCGAGGAATCGGCCGCCAAGCAAGCTCAGGAGTCGGAATCGGTCCGCAAGCTCTTCGTCGACAAGCTCGATGTGGACGAGGAAGTGGCCGATATCCTGATCGCCGAAGGGTTCACCAGCCTGGAAGAAGTGGCCTATGTGCCCATGCAGGAAATGCTGGAAGTCGAGGCCTTCGACGAGGACACAGTCAACGAGTTGCGCGCCCGTGCCAAGGATGCGCTGCTGACCATGGAAATTGCCCGCGAGGAAAAGGTCGAGGAAGTGTCCCAAGACCTGCGCGATCTGGAGGGCGTGACGCCCGACCTGATCGCCAAGCTCGCCGACGGTGACATCCATACCCGCGACGACCTGGCCGACCTGGCCGTCGATGAACTCGTTGAACTGGCCGGCATGGACGAGGCTCAGGCCCGCGCCATGATCATGAAGGCCCGCGAACACTGGTTCAACGCCTGATCCGCAGGCACGCAACCATTCGCACCCAGATTACCCAGAAGGATCCCCACATGGCTGTGACCACCGTCGCCCAGTTTGCTGCAGAGCTGAACAGGCCTGCCAGCACGCTGCTTGAGCAGCTTCAGGCTGCCGGCGTCAAGAAGGCGTCTGCCGAAGATGCGCTCAACGAAGCCGACAAGGAGCGTCTGCTGGACTACCTGCGCACCGCGCATGGCACCAGCAGCGCCGAACGCAAGAAGATCACGCTGACCCGCAAGTCGACCAGCGAGATCAAGCAGGCCGATGCCAGCGGCAAGGCCCGCACCATCCAGGTCGAAGTGCGCAAGAAGCGCGTGTTCGTCAAGCGTGACGATGCTTCCGGCGTGGACGAATCCAATCTGCAGGCCGAGCAGGAAGCCGAGCTGCAGCGCCGCGAGGAAGAAGCCCGCGCCCAGGCCGACGCCCTGCGCAAGCAGGAAGAGGAGCTGGCGACCCGCATGCGCGAGCGTGAGGAAGCCGAGCGCCGTGCCCGCGAAGCAGAGGAACAGCGCCGCCGCGACGAGGAAGCTCGCATGGCCGCCGAAGCCGAAGCCAAGGCCGCTGCCGAAGCCGCCGCCAAGGCCGCCGCCGAAGCCGCCGCCAAGGCCGCCGCCGAAGCCGCCTCCAAGGCCGCCGCCGAAGGCAAGCCCGCGCCCGCACCCGCTGCGCCGGCTCCCGCGCCCGTGGCCGCCCCGGCGCCTGCGCCCGTGGCCGCCGCCGCCGCACCGGCCGAACCGCCCAAGCCCCAGCTGCGCGTCGTCAAGGCCGGTGACAGTGCCGCCGACGAAAAGCAGCGCCAGGCCGACCTGGAACGCCGCCGCAAGGCCGCCGAGGCCGAGGCCGCCGCCATCCGCGCGATGATGAACGCACCCAAGAAGGTGCTGGTCGCGAAGAAGGAAGAGCCCAAGCCCGCCGAGCCTGCCAAGGAAATCAAGGGCACCATCCACAAGAAGCCGGGCGCTCCGGGCGCTGCCACGCCTGCCACGGCCAATGCCGGTGCCGGCGCCAAGCCGGGTGACAAGAAGTCCGTCAAGAGCGAGAAGCTCTCGTCGAGCTGGGCCGATGACGCCGCCAAGAAGCGCGGCCTCAAGACCCGTGGCGACACCGCTCCCGCAGGTGCGGCTCGCAGCACGCCGGGCTGGCGCGCGCCCAAGGGTGGCGCAGGCCGTCGTGGCGACCGCAATGACCGCGGTGGCAACAGCAACTACGCCGCCCCGACGGAACCGGTGATCCAGGAAGTGCACGTGCCCGAGACCATCTCGGTCGCGGACCTGGCCCACAAGATGTCCATCAAGGCGTCCGAGGTCATCAAGAAGCTGATGCTGCTGGGCCAGATGGTCACCATCAACCAGCAGCTGGACCAGGAAACGGCCATGATCGTGGTCGAGGAAATGGGCCACAAGGCGTTCGCCGCCAAGCTGGACGATCCGGATGCCTTCCTGGAAGAAGAGGGCGCCGACGCCGACAAGGAACACGAGCTGCTGCCGCGCGCACCGGTCGTGACCGTCATGGGCCACGTCGACCACGGCAAGACCTCGCTACTGGACTACATCCGCCGTGCCCGCGTCGCGGCTGGCGAAGCTGGCGGCATCACGCAGCACATCGGCGCTTACCACGTCGACACGCCGCGCGGCATGATCAGCTTCCTGGACACCCCGGGTCACGAGGCCTTCACGGCCATGCGTGCCCGCGGTGCCAAGGCCACTGACATCGTCATCCTGGTCGTTGCGGCCGATGACGGCGTCATGCCCCAGACCAAGGAAGCCATCCACCATGCCAAGGCGGCTGGCGTGCCCCTGGTCGTGGCGATCAACAAGATCGACAAGCCCGGCGCCAACCTGGATCGCGTGAAGAGCGAACTGGTGGCCGAGGAAGTCGTGCCGGAAGAATTCGGCGGCGATTCGCCCTTCGTGCCCGTGTCCGCCAAGACCGGTGAAGGCATCGACAGCCTGCTAGAGCAAGTCCTGCTGCAGGCCGAAGTGCTGGAGCTCAAGGCCCCGGTGGCCTCCATGGCCAAGGGCCTGGTCATCGAAGCCAAGCTGGACAAGGGCCGCGGCCCCGTGGCCACGGTGCTGGTGCAGAGCGGTACGCTCAAGCGCGGCGACGTGGTGCTGGCCGGCTCGACCTACGGCCGCGTGCGCGCCATGCTGGACGAGGACGGCAAGCCTTGCCAGGAAGCCGGTCCTTCCATCCCGGTGGAAATTCAGGGCCTGACCGAAGTGCCGCAGGCCGGTGACGAGTTCATGGTGCTGGGCGACGAGCGCCGCGCCCGTGAGGTGGCCACCTTCCGCCAGGGCAAGTACCGCGACGTCAAGCTGGCCAAGCAGCAGGCCGCCAAGCTGGAGAACATGTTCTCCGACATGGCCGCCGGCGATGTCCAGACCCTGCCGCTGATCATCAAGGCCGACGTGCAAGGCTCGCAGGAAGCCCTGGCCGCTTCTCTGCTCAAGCTCTCGACCGACGAGGTCAAGGTGCAGATCGTGCACGCCGCCGTGGGTGGCATCAGCGAGTCCGACGTCAACCTGGCGATCGCCTCCAAGGCCATCATCATCGGCTTCAACACCCGTGCTGACGCGGGTGCCCGCAAGCTGGCCGAGCACAACGGCGTGGACCTGCGCTACTACAACATCATCTACGACGCCGTGGATGAGGTGAAGGCAGCGATGGGCGGCATGCTGGCGCCGGAGCAGAAGGAAGAAGCGCTGGGCACGGCCGAGATCCGCGTGGTCTTCGTGGCCTCCAAGATCGGTACGGTGGCCGGCTCCATGGTCACCTCCGGCCTGGTGCGCCGCAACGCCAAGTTCCGCCTGCTGCGCGACAACATCGTCATCTACACGGGCGAGGTCGAATCCGTCCGCCGCGAGAAGGACGACGTCAAGGAAGTCAAGGAAGGCTTCGAGTGCGGTATCAAGCTCAAGAACTACAACGACATCGCCGAGGGCGACCAGCTCGAGTTCTTTGAAATCAAGGAAGTGGCGCGTACGCTGTAACAAGGCAAGCGGGCCCCGGCCGACAAACCCCGCCTCAGCAATGCGGCGGGGTTTGTGCTTGAAAGGAATCCACCATGCGACACAAGCGTTCCATTCCCAACCGCGGCTTCCGTGTGGCCGACCAGATCCAGCGCGACCTCTCCGAGCTCATCCGTGAGCTGAAGGATCCCCGCGTCGGCATGGCCACGGTCAATGCCGTCGAGGTGACGCCGGACTACGCCCACGCCAAGGTCTTCTTCTCGGTGCTGGTCGGTGACCCGGAGGCGTCGGCCGCCGCGCTGAACGAGGCCGCCGGCTTCCTGCGCAACGGCCTGTTCAAACGTCTGCAGATCCACACCGTCCCCACCCTGCATTTCCATTACGACCGCAGCATCGAGCGCGCGGCCGAGATGAGCAGCCTGATCGCCAAGGCCAATGCCACCCGCGTGAAGGACGAAGACGACGACCGCGAGGACTGAGCCGCGCGCCGACTCGCCATCCCTGAGAAGAGACTCTTGAGCCGTACCCCCGACCTCGCCCCCGAGCAGGCGCCCGCAGCGCCGGCCCGTGCCCCGCGCCAGCGCATCCAGCGCCGGCCGGTGCATGGCGTGCTCCTGCTGGACAAGCCCCTGGGCCTGTCCAGCAACGACGCATTGCAAAAGGCGAAGTGGCTGCTGCGTGCCGAAAAGGCCGGCCACACCGGCACCCTGGACCCGCTGGCCACCGGCTTGCTGCCCCTGTGCTTCGGCGCGGGCACCAAGTTCAGCCAGGTCAGCCTGGACGCCGACAAGGCCTACGAGGCCGTGCTGCAACTGGGCGTCAAGACCAGCACCGGCGACGCCGAGGGCGAGGTCCTGCAGCGCCGCCCGGTGGACGTGACGCGCGAGCAGATCGAGGCCGCCTGCGCCGCCTTCACGGGCGAGATAGACCAGGTCCCGCCCATGCACTCGGCGCTCAAGCACGAGGGCAAGGCGCTATACGACTACGCACGGCAGGGCATCACCATCGAGCGCCCGGCGCGGCGCGTCACCATTCATCGCATCGACATCCTCGACTGGCAGGATGGCGAGATCCAACAACTCCGCATTGCCGTCCGATGCACCAAGGGCACCTACATCCGCACCCTGGGCGAGGACATCGGCGAGCGGCTGGGCTGCGGCGCGCACCTGAGCGCGCTGCGGCGCACCGGCAGCGGTCCGCTGCGGGTGGAAGATGCCATCACCCTGGACGCCCTGGCGGCCATGAGTGAAGACGAGCGACTGGCGCTCTTGCGCCCGCCGGACAGCCTGCTGCAGGACTGGCCCGCCCTTCGGCTGGATGCCGACGAGGCCGGGCGATTCCTCTCGGGCCTGCGGCGACGCGTTGCCGCCGCAGATGCCGGGCAGGTGAGGGTCTACGGACCTGAACCGCAAGCATTCCTGGGCAGCGCACACGTGAAGGCCGGCGAGCTGATCGCCGATCGGCTGCTGAGTCCGCAGGAGGTGCAGTCCCTCCTGGCCGGGCCCGGCACCTGATCCGGCTGATTCCTCGGCCACACCGGCCCAACGACTGCCCCGCGGCGGCACTTCGGTTCCGCGCCGCAAGACGATTACCTAGCGAGCATTTATGAGCACCCAAATCCGCAACATCGCCATCATTGCCCACGTTGACCATGGCAAGACCACCATGGTGGACCAGCTCCTGCGCCAGAGCGGCACCTTCGCCGACCACGAGAAGGTCGTCGACACCGTGATGGACAGCAATGCCATCGAGCGCGAGCGCGGCATCACCATCCTGGCCAAGAACTGCGCCGTGTCCTGGGAAGGCACCCACATCAACATCGTGGACACCCCGGGCCACGCGGACTTCGGCGGCGAAGTGGAGCGCGCCCTGTCCATGGTGGACGGCGTGGTGCTGCTGATCGATGCGCAAGAGGGCCCCATGCCCCAGACGCGTTTCGTGACCAAGAAGGCCCTGGCCCTGGGCCTGCGCCCCATCGTCGTGGTCAACAAGGTGGACAAGCCCGGCGCCAAGCCGGACTCCGTGATCAACGCCGCCTTCGACCTGTTCGACAAGCTGGGCGCCACGGACGAACAGCTGGACTTCCCCGTGGTCTACGCCTCGGGCATCAACGGCTGGACCTCGCTGGAAGAGGGCGAGCCCGGCGCCCAGTGGGGCCCCGACATGTCGGCCCTGTTCAACACCATCCTGAAGCATGTGCCGCCGCAGAAGGGTGACCCCGATGCACCGCTGCAGCTGCAGATCTCGGCGCTGGATTTCTCGACCTTCGTCGGCCGCATCGGCGTGGGCCGCATCAGCCAGGGCACCATCAAGCCCGGCATGAACGTGGCCGTGATGGAAGGCCCGGATGGCAAGACCGTCACCGGCCGTATCAACCAGGTGCTGACCTTCCAGGGGCTGGACCGCGTGCAGGTCACCGAGGCCGGCCCGGGCAATATCGTGCTGATCAACGGCATCGACGAAGTCGGGATCGGTGTGACCGTCACCGACCCGCTCAATCCTCAGCCGCTGCCCATGCTGAAGGTTGACGAGCCGACGCTGACGATGAACTTCTGCGTCAACACCAGCCCGCTGGCCGGTCGCGAAGGCAAGTACGTCACCAGCCGCCAGATCTGGGACCGCCTGCAGAAGGAACTGCAGCACAACGTGGCCCTGCGCGTGAAGGAAACCGACGAAGACGGCGTCTTTGAGGTCTGCGGCCGTGGCGAACTGCACCTGACCATCCTGCTGGAGAACATGCGCCGTGAAGGCTACGAGCTGGCCGTGTCCAAGCCCCGCGTGATGTTCAAGGACATCGACGGCGTGAAGTGCGAGCCCATGGAGCTGGTGACGGCCGACGTGGAAGAAATCCACCAGGGTGGCGTGATGCAGGCCCTGGGTCTGCGCAAGGGCGACCTGGTCAACATGGAGCCGGACGGCCACGGCCGTGTGCGCCTCGAGTACCGCATCCCGGCCCGCGGCCTGATCGGCTTCTCCAACGAGTTCATGAACCTGACGCGCGGTTCGGGCCTGATCTCCTCCATCTTCGATGGCTACGAGCCGCACAAGGGCGAGATCGGAGGCCGCAAGAACGGCGTGCTGATCTCCATGGACGCCGGTGAGATCTTCACCTACGCCCTGGGCAAGCTGGACGACCGCGGCCGCATGTTCGTCAAGGCCAATGATCCGGTCTACGAGGGCATGATCGTCGGTATCCACAACCGCGAGAACGACCTGGTGGTCAACGCCACCCGCACCAAGCAGCTGACCAACTTCCGTGTCAGCGGCAAGGAAGACGCGATCAAGATCACACCGCCGATCGACCTCACGCTGGAGTACGGCGTGGACTTCATCGATGACGACGAGCTGGTCGAGATCACGCCCAAGAGCGTGCGTCTGCGCAAGCGCTACCTCGTCGAGCACGAGCGCAAGCGCATGTCGCGCGAATCTGCAGCCTGAGGCTGCATCCTCGCGCGCCATGCGCTGCGCGCAGGCATGTTGCTCCCCCCAGCCCCCCTCCGGGAGGGGGTTCTAGCCAGATAGTTGAGAGCGGCCCCGCTGGGGCCGCTTTGTCGTGATGAGCCATCGTCGAGCTGTCCTGTTGATGATTCTGGTGACCCTGCTGTGGAGCACGGCAGGGGTGGTGTCGCGGCATCTGGAGGTCGCCCGAGGCTTTGAGGTGACGTTCTGGCGCAGCGCCTTCAACGCGCTCTCGCTGGTGCTGGCGCTGTCGTGGATGCGCGGTGCGGCGTTCTGGCGGCAACTGCCGCGCATGCCGCGGGCGGTGTGGATCTCGGGGCTGTGCTGGTCGGTGATGTTCACGGCCTTCATGATGGCCATCACCATGACCACGGTCGCCAATGTGCTGGTCACGATGGCGCTGGGGCCGCTGTTGACGGCCTTGTTCTCGCGGCTCTTCCTGCACCACCGGCTGCCGCTGCGGACCTGGATCGCCATCGTGCTGGGCAGCGCGGGCATCGCCTGGATGTTCGGGCACGAGATGCAGGGCAGCGCGGCCAGCCTGGCCGGCATGGGCGTGGCCCTGGCCGTGCCGCTGGCGGCCGCCACCAACTGGACCTTGCTGCAGCGCATTGCCCACAGCGACGCCTCGACGGAGAAGCCGGACATGCTGCCGGCGGTGCTGATCGGCGCCTTGCTGTCTGCCCTGATGACGCTGCCCATGGCCTGGCCCTTCGAGGCCACCTCGCATGACCTGACCCTGCTGGCCGGCCTGGGCCTGACGCAGCTGGCCATTCCCTGCCTGCTGGTCGTGCGCCTCACCCGCGTGCTGCCGGCACCCGAGGTGGCCCTGCTGGGCCTGCTCGAGGTGATCTTCGGGGTGTTGTGGGCGTGGTGGGGCGCGGGGGAAGTCCCGTCTTCCTCCGCCCTCTGGGGTGGTGCTATGGTGCTGGCCGCGCTGGTCGGCAATGAATGGCTGGGCTGGCGGCGCGTGCGTTGAGGAGCCTGCTGAAGGCCACGCGCCCTGAACAATAAAACGGAGTAGTCATGACGTCCCCCCTGATCCCGCAATTGCAGTCCGAGGGCCAGATCCTGGCCGAGGTGAACGGCTGCCTGGGCCTGATCACGCTGAACCGCCCGCAGGCGCTCAATGCGCTCTCGCTGGCCATGATCCGCGACCTGACCACCCTGCTGAAGGCGTGGGCCGCCGAGCCCGGCATCCAGGCCGTGGTTGTCCTGGGCCAGGGCCGCGAGGGCAAGCCGGCGGCTTTCTGCGCCGGCGGGGACATCCGCTTCTTCCACCAGGCCGCGCTGGCCGGGGACTCGGCCCTGGAGGACTTCTTCACCGAGGAATACGCGCTCAACCACCTCATCCACCGCTTCCCCAAGCCCTATATCGCCCTGATGGACGGGGTGGTGATGGGCGGCGGCATGGGCATCAGCCAGGGCGCCCGCCTGCGCGTGCTGACCGAGCATTCCAAACTGGCCATGCCCGAGACCAACATCGGCCTCTTCCCGGACGTCGGCGGCGGCTTCTTCCTGGGCCAGTGCCCCGGCTTCACGGGCGAGTGGCTGGCGCTGACCGGCCAGCCCATCGCCGCGGGCGACGCCATCGAGATGGGCCTGGGCGATGTTTACGTCAAGAGCAGCGTGCTGCCCGAGCTGATCCAGGCGCTGCGCCAGGGCCTGCAGACCAGCGCTGAGCATGTGGTGGCCACCGTCATGGAGCGCGTGGACCTGGCCCCCACGCCGGACCACCGCGAGCTGCGCCGCCAGATCGACCGCCACTTCGGCGCCGCCAGCGTGCAGGCCATCATGGAATCGCTGGCCAGCGATGACAGCGAATGGGCGCGCCATGCCCTGGCCACGCTGCGCAAGCGCTCGCCGCTGATGATGGCAGTGACGCTGGAGCAGGTGCGCCGCGCCCGCCAGATGAGCCTGGCCGACGATCTCCGCATGGAGCGCGACTTGGTTCACCGCTGCTTCCACCTGCGCCCGGGCGCGGCCAGCGAGACGGTGGAGGGCATCCGCGCCCTGGCCGTCGACAAGGACCACGCCCCGCGCTGGAACCCCGCCCGCATCGAAGACGTGACGCCCGAGATGGTGGCCGCCTTCTTCCAGAGCCCCTGGACGGTCCAGGATCATCCCCTGAGCGATCTGGCATGACCTGACCCTTGCCGCCCTCCGGGTGCAGGCACCACAATGGCGCGCAGGGCCCACCGGCCCTGACGCGCCATCGCTTTTCCGGCGCCCGTCGATCCCATCAGGAGCGCTGCATGCCCACCGACATCGAGATTGCCCAGGCCGCCACGCTGCGCAAGATCCTCCCCCTGGCGCAGGAACGCCTGGGCCTGCCCGGGGACGAGCTCGTGCCCTACGGCCACTACAAGGCCAAGCTGAGCCTCGCGGCCCTGCGCCGGCTCGAGAAGCTGCCCCAGCGCGGCAAGCTGGTGCTGGTCACCGCCATCACGCCCACGCCGCCGGGAGAGGGCAAGACCACCACCACGGTGGGCCTGGGCGACGGTCTCAACCGCATCGGCGCCAACACCATCATCTGCCTGCGCGAGCCCTCGCTGGGGCCCTGCTTCGGCATGAAGGGCGGGGCGGCCGGCGGCGGGCATGCGCAGGTCGTGCCCATGGAGGACATCAACCTCCACTTCACCGGCGACTTCCACGCCATCGCCCTGGCCAACAACCTGCTGGCCGCGATGATCGACAACCACATCCACCACGGCAATGTGCTGGGGCTGGATGTGCGCCGCATCAGCTGGCGCCGCGTGGTGGACATGAACGACCGCGCCCTGCGCCTGATCACCGCGGGCCTGGGCGGCCCGGGCAATGGCTATCCGCGCGAGGACGGCTTCGACATCGTGGTGGCTTCCGAGGTCATGGCCATCCTGTGTCTGGCCGACTCGCTGGCGGACCTCAAGCGCCGCCTCGGGCAGATCGTCGTGGGCTACACGGCTGACAAGAAGCCCGTCACCGCCCGCGAGTTGCAGGCCGACGGCGCCATGGCGGCGCTGCTGAGGGATGCCATCCAGCCCAATCTGGTCCAGACCCTGGAAGGCAATCCGGCCTTCGTCCACGGCGGGCCCTTCGCCAACATCGCGCACGGCTGCAATTCGGTGATGGCCACGCGCACGGCGCTGCGCCTGGCCGACTACGTGGTCACCGAGGCAGGCTTCGGTGCCGACCTGGGCGCCGAGAAGTTCATCGACATCAAGTGCCGCAAGTCCGGCCTGCGGCCCTCCTGCGCGGTGGTCGTGGCCACCATCCGGGCGCTGAAGCACCACGGCCAGGGCGCGCCGGACGGCCTCGAGGCCCTGCGCCTGGGCTTGCCCAATCTGGAGCGCCATGTGCACAACGTGCAGCAGCACTACCGGCTGCCGGCCATCGTCTCCATCAACCGCTTTGACAGCGACACCCCCGAGGAGATCGCCCTCGTGCAGGCCGCCTGCGAGCGCCTGGGCGTGCGCTGCGTGCTGTCCAGCCACTGGGCGCAGGGCGGGGCGGGCGCCGAGGCGCTGGCGCGGGCCGTGGTCCAGGCCTGCGAAGGCGAGGCTCCGGCCCTGGGCCTGCTGTACCAGGACGCGGACGGCCTGGCGCACAAGCTGCAGGCCGTGGCCACGCGCATCTACGGCGCCGAGGACATCGACTTCGAGCCAGCCGCCTTCCGCCAGCTGGAGGAGATCACGGCCCTGGGCCATGGCCATCTGCCGGTCTGCATTGCCAAGACGCAGTATTCCTTCAGCAGCGATCCCAAGCGCCTGGGCGCGCCGCAGGGCCATCGCCTGCGCGTACGCGAGCTGCGACTGCATGCGGGCGCCGAGTTCGTCACCGCCATCTGCGGCGACATCATGACCATGCCCGGCCTGCCCAAGTCCCCTGCGGCCGAGCGCATCGGCCTGGATGACGGTGGGCGCATCCACGGACTGTTCTGATGCGACACACCCGCGGCCCGGCTGCTGCGGGAAGCCACGGAGCCCCGTGACGGGCCGCCTGCCGATACTGCAGGGGCTCGGCCGGGGCCATGACGCCTTCAGTCCGTGCACTGCCGTGAGGCCGGGCGATGCGCTCCGTCCACGGCGGGCCTGAAGCACAACAAGGCAAGGATGCGCCGGTGCATGCCGCCGGGGCGGGGGATCTCTCGGAGTGAGGCAGGACCGGGCCCGCCAGGCGGGACGGCCTGCACCGTGCAAACCGGGGCGCGCCCGCTTGTCAGCGAGGGCGCCCCTGCAGGCCGCAGGTCCCCGCGGCCGGCACCGCTGCAGTCCCAGGTGGCGTCGGACGTGCCAGGTCTTGCTACCTGCCTGATCTCAGGAGATCGAGATGAAGCAGCAAGGCAGTCGGTTGCAGTTCCCCTCGCGCGCCGTCGCTGGCGCAATCGTCGGCGCGCTTTCGGCGCTGGCCCTGGCGGGCGGCGGATCCGCCCTGGCCCAGCCCCCGGAGCCCACGCTCATCCAGGGGCGGGAGTCCGACCCGCGGCAGACCATGCGCGCCTACTTCAGCGATGTGCGAAAGGCCCGGGCCATCGCGCACAGCCGCTATGAGACGCTGGCGTCGCCCTATGAGCTGGGCTATGTGATCGTGCAGGTCAATGCCGAGGAAGCGCGCGAGCTGCGCGCCCTGGGCTTCCGGCTGGAGCCCGATCCGCACTGGCTGACACAGCAGCGCGAGCAGGCCCGCATGGAATCGGGTGAGCGGCGCCGCCAGGCCCTGGCCGCGGGGCAGCGCCAGACGCTGGCGGGCATCCCCAACTACAGCTGCTATCCCACCGTCGAGGAGGTCTTCACCGAGGCCCAGGGCATGGTCAGCGCCAAGCCGCAGCTGGCCAGCTGGATCGACATCGGCGACTCCTGGGAGAAGACCCGCGGCACCGGCGGCTATGACCTGCGGGTGCTCAAGCTCAGCAACAGCGCGGTGAGCGGCCCCAAGCCCAAACTCTTCGTCAACGCCGGCATCCATGCCCGCGAGTACGCGACCACGCCCCTGGTGCTGGAGTTCGCGCGGCGCCTGGTCAACGGCCACGGCGTCGATGCCGACGCCACCTGGATCCTGGATCACCACGAGATCCACCTCCTGCTGGCCACCAACCCGGACGGCCGCAAGAAGGCTGAGACCGGCCTGCTGTGGCGCAAGAACACCAACACTGCCTATTGCGGCGCGACCAGCAACAGCCGTGGCGCGGACCTGAACCGCAATTTCGGCTTCGGCTGGAACAGCACGGGCGGTTCGGGTTCCAGCGGCAATGCCTGCAATGAGACCTACCGCGGCCCCAGCGCCGCCTCCGAGCCCGAGACCCGGGCGGTGGAGGCCTACATCCGCTCCCTGTGGACGGACCGCCGCGGGCCGAACCGCAGCGATCCCGCCCCGCTGGACACCAGCGGCATCCACCTGGACATCCACAGCCACGGCCGTCTGCTGCTGTGGCCCTGGGGCACGAACGGATCGGTGGCCGCCAACGACGTGCAGCTGGCTACCCTGGGGCGCAAGTTCGCCTACTGGAACGGCCACACGCCGGAGCGCTCCCTCGACCTCTACGAGACTGACGGCACCAGCGACGGCCCCAGCTACGGCGAGCTGGGCGTGGCCGCCTTCACCTTCGAGCTGGGCACGGCCTTCTTCGAGCAGTGCAGCTACTACACCAACACCCTGCTGCCAGGGAACATGCCGGCCCTGTTCTATGCCGCCAAGGTCGTGCGTACGCCCTACCAGACACCGGCGGGGCCGGACATCACCCAGCTGGCGCTCTCCGCGGGCCGTGTGACGGCCGGCACGCCCGTGACCCTGGATGCACGGGTGGACGACACCCGCTACAACCAGAGCAACGGCACCGAGCCCACGCAGGCCGTCGCCGCGGCCGAGGCCTACCTCGACGTGCCGCCCTGGCAGGCGGGGGCGCAGGCCCTGCCGCTGGCGGCTGTCGACGGCAGCTTCAACAGCAGCGCGGAGGCCGTGCGCGGCACGCTCAACACCACGGGCCTGGCCACGGGCCGGCATCTGGTCTATGTGCGGGGCCGGGACGCCGCAGGCAACTGGGGCGCCTTCAGTGCAGTCTTTCTGGACATCGGCGGCAGCGGTGGCGGGCAGCCGCCCGTCGCGGCTTTCGACTACAGCGTCAATGGCCTTGCCGTTCAGTTCACCGACGGCAGCACCGACGACGGCAGCATCGCCAGCCGCCAGTGGAGCTTCGGCGACGGCAGCAATGGCAGCGGGACGCCTGTCAGCCACACCTACGCTGCTGCCGGCAGCTACACGGTGCAGCTCACCGTCACCGACAACGAAGGCCTGAGCGCCAGCACCAGCAAGCTGGTCCAGCTCAGCGACGACGGCGTGCCGGTGCTCACCAAGGGTCAGGTCTTGACAGGTCTTGCGGGCGCCACCGGCAGCTGGCGCTACTGGAAGGTGGCGGTGCCGGCCGGCACCACCTCGCTGACCGTGAGCACCAGCGGCGGCAGCGGCGACCTGGACCTCTTCACCCGCTCGGGCGCCAAGCCTACGAGCAGCACCTACAGCTGCCGCAAGCAGGGCAGCACCAATGCCGAGACCTGCACGCTGAGCAATCCGGCCGCCGGCTGGCTCTACATCGGTGTCTACGGCTACGCCAGTTACAGCAATGCCCAGCTGACGCTCAACTACGTCCCCTGACAGCCCGGGCGCCCCTGCCACGGGAATCAACGGCAGGGGCCGGGCGGTGTGGCAGCGCCGCCCGAAATTGCTGCACAATCGCGCCCCCGCCGCCCTGGCTGGGGCGCGATTTCAGTGAGCAGGAGTGTTGTTTGTCCCGGAGCAGTAAAGAGCGCGCGGTGAGCCGCGCGGCAGAGTTTTTTGTGATGAGCCAGCTGATGCGCCTGGGCCACCAGGTGGTGCCAACGCTGGGGGGCTTCGGCGGTGTCGAGCTGCTGGTCAAGACGCCCGCGGGGCGGCAGCTCGAGGTGGTGGTGCGCGGCGTGCCGGACAACGGCCGCTGGCTGGTCAACGAGGAGCCGGAAGGCGAGATGGACCAGCGCTTCTACGTGCTGCTCAACTACAAGCGCTTCGAGGAGGCGCGGGCCTACCCCATGGTCTTCGTGATGCCGGCCAGCCGGGCCGAGGGCATGAAGTCCGAGCGCGGCCGCGGCAAGGCCATCGTCTTTGGCAACAAGAAGCAGTGCCCCCCGGACCTGGACCGCTGGGCGGAGGCTTGGGCTGTCATACAGTAGGGGCATGACCCCATCCCTTCGCCCCATGATCTCGCGGCCCTTGCTGGCCTCCCTGGTGCTGCTCCTGGGCCTGTCGGCCTGCGCGGTGCAGACCGTCCACACGCCGGGCCAGAAGGCCGACACGGGCGACCGCCTGGCCGAGGCCGCCACCTCACCGCTCAATGACTTGAACCTGGTGCGCGCCAAGATCCCCGAGGTGCTGCTGTCGGCCCGGCAGGCGCCCTATGCGCGACCGGCGGACTGCTCCGCACTGACGGTGCAGCTGCAGGGCCTCAACGCCGTGCTGGGTCAGGATCTGGACAGCCCGCGTGCGCCCGGCGAGGAAGACTGGTTCGGCAAGGCCGGGGATGCCTTCGGCGACGCCGCCGTCAGCGGCCTGCGCAGCGCCACCGAGGGCCTGCTGCCCTTCCGCGGCTGGATCCGCAAGCTCAGCGGCGCCGAGCGCTACAACCGCGAGGTCACGGCCGCCATCGCTGCCGGCCTGGCCCGCCGCGCCTATCTGCGCGGCCTGGGGCAGGGCATGCGCTGCGAGCCGGTGGCCGTGCAGGCCGCCAACGCTGCCAGCCGCTGACAGGTCGGCCGACGCCCGAGCCGCTCAGCCGGGCGCACGGCCAGCCGGTCTTGACGCCCACAGGAGCAGGGCGAGACCCAGGCCCGCCGAGCACAGCGAGGCCAGGAAGATGCCCATCTTCGCGCTGTCCAGGACCTGGCCGTTCAGCCCGAGGTCTGCAATCAGCAAGGCCATCGTGAAGCCGATGCCCGCAAGAAAGCCGCCACCCACCAGCATCCGCCAGCCCAACTCGGGCGCGCGGCTCGCCAGGCCGGCGCGCAGCGCCAGCCAGCTGAACAGCACGATGCCTGCCGGCTTGCCCACCACAAAGCCCAGGAACACCGCCACGGCAACCGGCTGGCGCGCGTGTTCCCAGGACAGCTGCAAACCGGCATTGGCGAGGGCGAAGAGCGGCATCACGCAAAAGCTCACCCAGGGATGCAGTGCCATCTGCAGCCGCTCGACCGGCGACAGCGATTCGCGGGCGGCCAGCTCAGCGATCAGCAGGGTCTTCCGGTCGCGGGTATTGCCGCTGCCTGCGCGCCCGGCGGGGTGTGCGACAACCTGACGCAGGATGCCGTACAGCCGGGTATCGCTGACCCAGCGCCGTGCGGGCGTCATCAGGCCCAGGATCACGCCGGCGATCGTCGCGTGCAGTCCGGACGCATCGATGGCCAGCCAGAGAGCGCACCCGCTCAGCACATAGGGCGAGAACTGACGGATGCCTACGCGCGCCATGAAGCGCATCAGCACCACGCTCAGGGCCGCGAGTGTCAGCATGTGCCAGTCAATCCCGCTGCTGTAGCCGATGGCCACGACCAGGATGGCCCCGACGTCATCCACGATGGCAAGCATCAGCATGAAGACGCGCAGGCTCTGCGGCACGCGGCGCCCCAGCAGGGCGAGGCAGGCGATCACGAAGGCGGTGTCTGTCGCCATGGCGATGCCCCAGCCACGCTGTGTCGGCGTTCCCCATTGCAGGGCCAGGAAGAGGGCTGCCGGCCCGGCCATGCCGCCCAGGGCCGCAGCCATGGGCAGCGCCGCCATGCGCGGCTTGCGCATCTCTCCCAGGACCAGCTCACGCTTGAGTTCCAGCGCCACCAGGAAGAAGAACAGCGTCATCAGCCCGTCGTTGATCCAGGCCTTCAGCGAGCGCCCGGCTTCAAGATCCCCGAAGCGCAAGCCGAGCCACGTGTCCCAGAAGGCGGACAGCGCCTGCCCGAAGTCCGAGTTCGACAGCAGGACGGCTGCCACCGCGCACAGCAGCAGCACCACGCCCCCGGCAGCCTCGATGCGAAGGAACCGCGCGAAGCTCGGCCGGACGTGGTCGATCAACTCCTTGGGCAGCCCGACGGTGGCCGCGTGCGGCCCGGGGCGGTCCTGCTCGATCACGGGGCCGCGGCCGGGTCGAGGGCGCGCCGCCGCTGGAACTTAGCCCGGCGGCGGCCAGGCGGACCTTGAGCGGCCGCCGACAGGCCCGAATTCACTCCGCCTTCATCTGCAGCGTGAGCTGCTGCAGGATGTTGCTGCCGACCGTGGTGAGGCGCAGGTGGCCGCCATCCCATCGGAGCCAGTTCAGCGCGACATAGTCGTCGATGTAGCCGCTGGGGATGTCAGCGGCGCGCCGCCGGTCCAGGGACGCCATGCTGCTGGCGAGGGCGCTCCTGAGTAGGCTCAGACGAGATCGGGTACCGGATAGGGTGAGCATGATGGCTCCTTGCAAAGGGTGGACAGACCTGGGTCGTGGCGGTTGGGGGGCGTCCGGCCTGCCATGGGCCGGCTCGCCTCGGCCGCGGGGGCCGCAGAAAAGGGGTGGAGGGAACGCTGCCTTTCGGCGGCGCGACGTCCAAGCGCTGGCGCATGACAGGGCGCCGGGGACTTGGGGAAGATCCACTGGGATCGTGCAGTCTGACCACTCGGGCCAGGGGCAAGTGACGTTCCCGCTGGAGGTGCTCGCCCGCGGCTGGTCGCCTGGCAAGCGGCCTGACCGAGCCTGGCGGATGGGTGCCGAGGGCAGGCCGTCGAGTGCAGGTCCTTGGACTGCGGGCAGGCAATTCGCCTATCAGGCCTGAGGACCGTTTTACTCTACTTTGGGCCGGTGCGCCGCTTATTTGTTTTCCCCTGCCCGGTGGCTGCCCGGTGGCTGCCGGATCGCGCACCGCCGCCAGTTTCCGCCAAGCCCGGCCAAGGCCAGCCTGGGGGCCGCTCCCAGCCGGCCGGGCCCGCATCGCCGCATCGCCGCATCACGCGGGCCACGCCTGCACCGCATGCAGCTCCTGCGCCAACAGCGCCAGGGGAATGCGCGAGCCAGGGAGGGGGGGATCGAAGCGGTGGCGGGTCGTCTTGTAGGGCAGCACCGCCTGCCGCGCCGCGAGCTGCAGGATGCGGTCGATGTCGAAGGGCTCGGCGGAGCGCCAGCAGCGCACGTCCACGCGCGCATCGCCGTAGTCCAGCGGGATGCAGGGCAGGCGCCGCAGCCCCAGCAGCCGGGCCGCGCGCAGGCGGTGGTTGCCGTCCATCACCAGCCCGGTGCGGTGCTCGACCGGGATGGGCACCAGCCAGTGGCCACTGGCGACGATGCTGTCGGTCAGCTCCCGCACGCGCTGCGGGTCCACCGCCTCCGAGGCCCTGAAGAAGTCGATGGCCTCCAGGGCGACGGTGTAGCCGGGCGCCCCCACGCCGGGCGATGCCGGCGAGCTGCAGTCCAGGCGCAGCCCCCGGGTGTCAGCAGTCCTCATGCCGGTCCCCCTTGCACCAGGGCCGTCGGCGAGCGATGCCGCGCCGCCGCGGTGACCTTGACGAAGCGCAGCAGCAGCAGTCCGGCCGTCGTGGCCAGCCCGCCGGCGAGACCGAGCCACAGGCCGCTCAGCCCGAGCTGCAGGACCCAGCCCAGCCACCAGGCCAGCGGCAGGCCCACCCCCCAATAGCCGAGCAGCGTGCGAAAGAACGCACTTGCGGTTTCGCCGACCCCTCGCAGCATGCCGATCGCCAGATTCTGGCTGCAGTCGAAGCACTGCAGCACGGCCGCGATGCCCAGCAAGGCAGCGGCCTGCGCCGCGACCTCGCCCGAGCTGCCCGGCCGCAGCAGCAGCCCGAGCACCTCCAGGGGCGCCGCCAGGTACAGCAGGCCCACGCCGGCCATCGCGATCCATCCCAGGCCCAGCGTCGTCAGGCCCAGGCGGCGCGCGCGCGCGCCGTCGCGATGTGCCCAGGCCCGGCTGATGCAGAGGGACACGGCCTGGGACAAGCCGACGGCCACCATGAAGACCACATAGACCAGCTGGTTGAGCACCGTGTGCGCCGCCAGCGCCGTGGGGCCGAAGGCGCCGGCCAGCAGGCCCAGCACCGAGAAGAAGGCCGCCTCGCTGCCATAGCTGGCGGCCACCGGCAGGCCCAGCCTGGCCAGGCGGCGCCAGGCCGGCCAGGGGGAGGTCTCGTTCCTCAGGCTCAGCAGCGGCGCGACCCCCGGGTCCCGCCGGGCCACCCACAGCAGGGCGCCCAGCGCGAGGGCATTGACCACCGTGCCTGCGATGGCCACGCCGCTGAGGCCCAGTGCGGGCAGGCCCCCGGCACCCTTCATCAGCGCATAGGCCAGCACGGCGTTCAGGCCGACCGAGGCCAGCGTCACTGCCAGCATCGGCCCCGGCCGCCCCAGCCCCACGGTGAGCTGGCGCAAGACCTGGAACCAGAGCAGGGGCAGCAGGCCGGGGGCCGCCGCCGTGAGGTACTGCCCGCAGCGCTCGACGACCCGCGGGTCCTGGCCCAGGCCTCGCAGCAGCGGGGCGCCGAGGACCATGAGCAGCGCCGCCAGCAGCCCGGCCGCCGTGGCCAGTGCCAGGCTCGCGCACAGCAGCGCCCGGATGCGGGACGCGCCGCCTTGCGCATCGACGCTGGCCTCGGCCACCAGATTGCCGGTCGGCGTGATCAGCCCCACGCCCATGGTGCGCAGCAGATTGAACAGGGACAGGGCCAGCCCGCCGGCGGCCAGGTCCACCGTGTCCAGCTGCCCGAGCATCACGATGCTGGTGGTGCCCTGGGCCACCTGGGCGAGTTGCGTGAGCACCAGGGGCGCCGCCAGCGTGAGCACCTGCGAGGCATCGGCGCGCCAGGCCATGCGCGTCATGCCTTCACCCGGCCTGGTGCCAGCTGCTCGAACATCGCGTCCAGTTCCTCGTCGACGCTGGGGTCGAGCAGCTCGTGGGCGCGCATCCAGTCGTCGTCGAACACGGTGTCCAGGTACTTCTCGCCGCCGTCGCAGACCAGGACCACGATGGTGCTGTGCGGTGGCGCCGCCTCCGCCCGCCGCAAGGCCTGGTACAGCACGCCGCCCGCCGATCCGCCCACCAGGACGGCATGCCTGCGGGCGAGGTAGCGGGCGGTGTTGAAGGCCTGGGCATCGCTGACCTTGAGCCCCTCGTCGAGCAGGCTGAAGTCCACCAGGGAGCCGATCTCCGCGCCCTCGGGCGTGCCGGTGCCCGACTGGTGATAGGGCGCGCCCGGGCCGCCGAAGGCGATGGAGCCCACCGGCTCGACACCGATCACCCGCAGCGACGGCAGCAGGGGCTTCAACTCGCGCGCGGTGCCGAACAGCGAGCCACCCGTGCCCACGGCGCCCATCAGGTGGGTCATGCAGGGGCCCAGGGTGTCCATCAGCTCCCGGGCCACGGCCCGGTAGCCATTGGCATTGGCCGGGTTGTTGTGCTGCTCGGTCCAGTAGGCGCCCTGTTCGGCGGCAATGCGCTGGGCCAGGGCCTCGCGGTCCGAGGTGGCAAGGCCGTCGCCGGGTGCCTCGTTGACGTACAGCAGCTCGGCGCCGAAGGCCCGCATCGCGCGCAGCTTGTCCTTGCAGGCGTGGTGATCGACCACCGCGGTGAAGCGGTAGCCCCGCTCGGCGGCCAGCAGGGCCAGGCCCATGCCGGTGTTGCCCGAGGTCGACTCGATGACCCAGCCGCCGGGCTTCAGCCGGCCCTGGGCCTCGGCCTCGTCCAGCATCTGGCGGGCCATGCGGATCTTGGCCGTGCCCATGGGATTGAACTGTTCGAGCTTGAGCAGCACGCGGGTGCCGAAGCGGGTGGTGAGCAGCTCCAGCAGCGGCGTGCCGCCGATGAGGTCCGAGACGCGTTGCGCGACGAGAGGCTGCGTCTGCAGCGGATGACGTTCCATGAGGGGATCTCCCTGATCAAAGTGAAAGTGGCAGCGGGGGCGTGACGGGCGGGACTTCATCCAGGCGCCATCGCAGCCCCGAGTTCGCGTCGACTTCCAGCGAGACCTTGCGCGGCAGCGGCAGCTCGTGGAAGGGGGACTCGTTGGAGTCCATCTGGTAGCCGGCCGTGTTGAGGTAGACCAGCGCGTCGCCCGGCTTCGGGCGGCTGGGCAGGGGCAGCTTGCGCCAGCTGAGCATGTCGCTGTCCAGGCAGCTGGCCCCGGCCACGGCGGCGGGGTAGGGGCCGGAGGCGCTGCCGCCCAGCAGCAGCGGGTCGGGCAGGAACTCGCTGTTGAACCATTGCTCCGACAGGCTGAAGCTCATGCCCTCGACGGTGACGAGGCCGTAGCCCTCGGCCGGCCGGTCCTTCACGCCCTGCACTCGGAACAGCGTGAAGCCCGCCTGGTCCAGCAGTGCGCGGCCCGGCTCCAGCAGCAGGCGCAAGCCTTCCTCGCGCAGGCGCCGGGCCAGCGTGCGGCCGCCCTCGGCATGGGACAGGATGCGCTCCAGCATCTGCGGGCCCGGGCTGGCGCTGGCATAGGGATAGAAGCCCTCGAAGGTCTTGCCGGCGTGGTAGTCCTGCGGGGACTGCCGGGCTATGAAGTCCTGCCAGGCGGCCTCCTCGACATAGCGCACGGCGAAGCCGCCGCCGATGTCCAGGGTGTCGCAGGGCAGCCCCAGGCCGCGGGCCTCGGTGCAGCGCTCGACGAGCCGCTGCGCACAGCGGGCTCGCTCCACGGCGTCATAGCCCGACAGATGGAAGGAGAAGCCCTGCAGCTGCAGCTGCGCCCGGTGCTCGACGCACAGTGCCAGGGCCTGGGCGAGCTCCGTGTCGTCCATGCCGAAGCGGCTGCGGGGCTGCGACGGCGGCCGCCAGCGAAGCAGCACGCGGGCCCGGCGCTGCAGGCTCTGTGCGAGGGCCGCGTAGTCCAGAAGTTCCTCTGGGCTGTCCATCGCGACGAGGCAGTCGTGGTGCAGGCTCAGCGCCAGCAGCGCCGGGTGCTTGGCAGGCCCGGAGATGCCGATGTGCGCGCCGGGGACGCCGGCCGCCAGCGCCGCGACCAGCTCCGGCACGCTGGCCGCGTCGACGCCCAGACCCAGGCCCGGGCAGCGCTCCACCAGGCAGCGCGCCTTGTTGGCCTTCTTGGCAAACAGCAGCTGGCCGTCCACGCCGGCTTCGCGCAGGGTCTGCTGGAAGGCGCGCGCATTGGCCTCGAAGACCTGCGGCAGCATGAGGTGCAGGGGCGATCCCAGGCCATCGAGCAGGCTCCTGAGCAGTGGCGCCTGCTCGGTCGTGAGCCGCTGCACCAGGGCGTGGCGCAGGGCAGGCAGGCTGGGGATGCCTGCCTTCGGGAGGGGTGGGGTGCTCGGCCGCATCACCACAGGGCCACCTCCTGGCCCAGGCCCTGCGCGATCGCCTGCTCGGCCAGCACGCGGCCCAGGGCGATGTCGGTGAGGACCATGCCGCTGTTGTAGGCGAACACGCGATCCGATTCGCTGCGTCTTCCTTTCTGCAGGCTGCTGAGTAGACAGGGTAGTTCAGCGTCCACGTCAGGCAGTCGACCGTCCAGGGCCAGGTCTTGCCCCGTCACCTTCATCTGCTCGGCGCTGGTCGCCACGCGGTAGTCGGCGTCATGCAGGGCCTTCTTGTCGATGCCGTAGCCCACGAGAATGGCCAGGGAGCCGGGCCGCAGCCAGCCGGCCTGCACCGACTCCGGCGAGGAGGGGCCGGCGGCGCCGATGATGATGTCGGCGTCCTCCGCCGATCGCTGCAGCTTCCCCGAGACCTCCACCTGGCGGTCCGGGTGATGCTGCTGCATGCGCGTCAGCACGGCGTCGATGCCGGCGCCATGGTGGCCGTGCACGATCAGGCGCTGCAGCTGGGGCATGGCCTCGACCAGGAAGGGCAGGGCGGTCTGCCCCTGCACGCCGGAGCCGACCACCAGCGCCGTCCTGGCGTCGCTGCGGGCGCAGGCGCGGGCGATCAGGGCCGTGGCGGCAGGCGTGCGCAGGCTGCCCACGAGGCTGCCGTCCATCAGGGCGATGGGCGCGCCCTGCCGGTCGTCGTGCAGGAGCAAGGTGGTGTAGTAGCGCTCGTCGGCCTTTTCGCCTTCATGGCCGAACTTGTAGGAGGTCTTGACCGCGACGGTCTCGCGCTCGCCGTCTCGGCCCAGCATGGCGTAGGCGATGGAGCGGCCATCCTGCGGCTTCACGCTGAGCTTGGGCGGGTTGGCGCTGGCGCCGCTGGCGAAGGCCCGGTAGGCGCCTTGGACTGCGTCCAGCACGTCCTGCAGGCGGTAGCTCAGTCTCGACAGGTCTTGCCTGGACAGCACGCGCAGGGCGGGGCCTGTCGCGGCGGCATTTGATGGCTTCATGGGATGTCCTTCAGACGATGTGGCGGGCGACCGCGCTTTCGCGGTAGGGCATGGAGGCGCGCAGGTTGAGGGTCACGTTGACGCGCCGCAGCCAGCGATGGCGGGGGCCGTAGTTCGGCTGGTAGACCGAGCGCCCGTGCACGGCGCGCTTGTTGTCGATCCACAGCATGTCGCCGGGCTCCATCACGATGGCGGTGGTGTGGGCGTTGAAGCGGTGGATCAGCCAGTCGAAGGCGGCCTGCGCCTCGCTGTCGCCCTCGACGGCTCGCATATAGGCCTCGTCGACCTGGATGAAGGGCCGCTGGCGCGAGCCGCTCAGCGCAGGCACAGGCTGGGGCTCGGCGTACATGCGGCGGATGCGCTCGAAGGCGCCGTCGTCAAGCCGCCAGTGCGCGCTGATGTTCTGGTCCGGGAGGTGCGAGGTGTCGGGCAGCACCACATAGCGCGGGGCGCTGAGCAGGGCCCATTTGTCGTCCGGGATGTCGAAGTCGTCGATACAGGCCAGGATGGTCTGCGCCTGCTCCTCGTTGCGATAGCAGACGATGGACAGGAAGTCGCAGCGGTGGTCGTGGAAGGCCTCCTCGTTGTGCCAGACCAGGGTCACCTCGCTGCCGCCGCCCAGCTGCTCCTTGCGGTCCTTCTCGATGGGCACGATGTGGCGCAGGAAGCGGCCGTTCTCCTGCGTGCGCCAGCCGAAGATCTCGCCCAGGGCCGCCGTCAGCAGGCACTGGGCGATCTCCTCGCGCAGGCTGGGCGGGTTGCGCCAGCTGGCGTCCCAGTGCGCGGGCGAGGGGCCGATGCGCCCGTCGTCCACCGGCAGGCCGCGGATCAGCACCGCGCCGCAGGGCAGGTGCAGGTACTTGAAGCGGTGCGCCAGCTCGCGCAGGGCGCGTGGCAGCTCCTGGGCGGCCAGCGCGCAGGCGTCCGCGAACTCCGGCGTCTCCACGCTGCCGAAGCTCGCCGCCAGGCGATCGACCAGGGCCTCGACGGCCGCGGCTTCCCGCGGTGTGAGGGCGTGTGTGTGGACCGTGCTCCCTTGCCCGGTTCCAAGGCTCGCTGTGTTCACCAGCAATCTCCCGTGTGGTTGAGTGCAGCGGACTTTAACTACTAGAATGCGAATGATTCGTATTTGCCTTACGACAAACATGGAGATCCTATGAAGACAGTCCTGGCCCTCATGACGGCCCTGGCCGCACTGCCGGCCGCTGCGCACAACCTGTGGCTGGAGCCGGCGGAGGCGGGCGGTTTGCACCTGCGCTATGGCGAGCCGGAGATCCGGCTGCTCGAGCGCAGCCCTGGCAAGCTCGATGCGCTGGAGCCCCAGCGGGCGCAGGTTCTGGACCGGAGCAACGGCGCGCTGCCCTGGCGCAGGGGCGAGGACGGCTTTGTGCTGCGTGGCCCCGGCGCCGAGGCAGACACGGTGGTGGAGGCCCGCGCCTCAGGGGCCCGGTCCCGCTACTACGCGCGGCATGCGGCCTGGCCGCTGAAGGCCGCGCAACCCGCGATGGCCCTGGACATCGTGCCCACGGCCGAGGCCGGCACTTTCGCTGTCTATTTCAAGGGGGTGCCGCTGACCCAGGGCACGCTGAAGGTGATCGCGCCCAGCCTGTGGCTGCAGGTTCATGACATCGACGAACGCGGCCGGGTGCGCATCCACACGCCCTGGCGCGGCCTCTACGTGCTGGATGTCGACACCCGCGAGCCGGCACCGGGCGACGCCCCCGATCCGAGCCAGGACGGGGTGGTCCATCGCGCCACGCTCAGCTTCAGCACGCCCGAGGGCCCGGCCTTCGAGCGACCGCAGCCTGCCCAGTTCACCGCCCATTGATCCCAGGTCCCTCATTCCATGAAAACGAAGAACCCTAGCCGCACGCGGCTGCACGCCGCGCTGCTGGCCGCTCTCAGCTCCACCGCCCTCGCGCAGGCGCAGGCCACCGACGAGGGTCAGGTCTTGCTGGAGCCGGTGCTCCTCAGCGGCAAGCGCGTGTCCCTCTACCTCAACCGCGACGTCAACGCGGGCGCCCTGGGCGTGCAGGCGCTGCAGGAGCTGCCCTTCTCCATCGGTTCCTACGGCCGCGAGCTGATGGACCACCAGCGCGCCCGCACGCTGCAGGACGTGCTGCGCAACGACCCCGGCGTGCAGCCCGCGTCCCTTGGCGGCGCCTATGACGGCATCGCGGTGCGCGGCTTCTCGGCCAATGCCGTCAACAGCGTGCGGCGTGACGGCCTGCTGACCACCGTCTACGCGGACATCCCGCTGGAGAACATGGAACGCCTGGACGTTCTGAGGGGTCTGTCCGGCTTTCTCTACGGCGTCGGCGAACCCAGCGGGCTGGTGAACTACGTGCTGAAGCGCCCCACGCGCGAGACCTTCGCCAGCGTCCAGGCCGAGCTGCGCAGCTTCGGCGGACGCTATCTCCACGCGGACGCGGGCGGCCCCTTGGATGCAGGCCGGACGTTGGGCTGGCGACTCAATCTCGCCGCCGAGCAGCAGGGCGACTTCCGCCATGCCGGGGACCTGTTCCGCCGCATGGCTGGCCTGGCCGTGGACTACCGCCTGACCGGCGCCACCCTGCTGCGCCTGGACGCGGACTTCCAGCACAAGAAGCTGGCGGCCCAGCCGGTGCTGGGCCCGCGCGAGGACGGCCAGGTGCTGCCCGCGGACAGCCTCGATCCCCGGACCCTGCTGGGCCAGCCCTGGGGCCAGTACCGCAGCGACGCCTCCAATCTGGGCCTGCGCCTGGAGCACGCCCTGGACGCGGACTGGCAGCTCATCGCGCAGCTGGCCTACAGCCGCACCCGCCGCGATGCCGCGTTTCCCGATGTGTACGGCGTGAAGCTCGACGGCACCATCAGCAGCGGCGACTACTACTTCTCGCCGGACCAGCGCTTCACCACGGTCAGCGCGCAGGGCTTCCTCAGCGGCCGCCTGCGGGCGGGCGGTCTGCGGCATGCGCTGGTGATGGGCGTGTCGGACAGCCGTCTCAAGTCCTGGGACGGGGGCTGGTTCCCGAATGACGGGCTCACCGTCGGCAACATCCACGCGCCGCTCTACAGCGCGCAGCCGGACTTCTCAAGCCCGCCGCCCAAGAACCAGGCCACGACGCGCCAGCCCAGCCTCTTCCTCAGCGACACCCTGTCGCTGGGCGAGCGCTGGCGCGTGCTCGCCGGCGCGCGCTACATCGGCTACCGCAATGCTTCACGCAGCGCTGCTGGCGTCCAGCGGGACTACCGCGCCGACGTGGTCGTGCCGTCGCTGGCCCTGGTCTGGCTGCCGGCCCCGCACCTGAGCGTCTACGCCAGCCGGACCGAAGGTCTGGAGCAGGGGGCCTATGCGCCCAATGCCGCCGCCAATCGCGGTGAACGGCTGGACCCGATCCGCAGCCGGCAGATCGAGGCCGGGGTCAAGTGGCAGCCCACGGCGGGCTTCGTGGCCAATGCGGCGCTGTTTCATATCGACAAGCCCCTGCAGGCGACGGATCCGGGCGACCAGGTGTTCAAGACGCGCGGACGTCAGCGCCACCAGGGCCTCGAGCTGCAGCTCAACGGCGAGCTGGCCGCGGGCCTTTCCGCGGTCGCGGGCCTCAGCTGGCTCGACGCCAGGGTGCTGGGCACCGGTGATGCGCGCGAAGGCAAGCGGCCCGCCCACGTCGCCAGGCTGCAGGGCAGTGCCTGGCTCGATGCCCGCATCCCCGGCGTGCCGGGGCTGAGCCTCAACGCAGGCGCCGTGCACACCGGCAGCCGGGCACTGGATCAGGCGCAGGCCATCCTGGTGCCGGCCTACACGCGCTGGGACGCCGGCGCGCGCTATGCGACGACGCTGGCGGGCGTCTCCTTCCTGTGGCGGCTGCAGGTGCAGAACCTGGACAACCGCCGTTTCTGGGAGAACGTCAACTATGGCGGCGTGCTCGCCGGAGCGCCGCGCACCGTGCGCCTGTCGGGCGAGTGGAGCTATTGACGCAGGCGAGGTGGCACCGATGAAGCGCTCTCATTGGCTGTGGCTGCACCGCTGCGTCGGCCTGGTGCTGGCTGGCTTCCTGCTGGTGGCCGGCCTCACGGGCAGCCTGCTGGCCTTCTACCGGCCGCTGGACGAGGCCTTCGCGGCAGCACTGCTGAAGGCGCCGCAGCCCGTGGGAGCGGTGGCACTCGATCCCCTGGTGGTCCGCGAGCGCCTGCTGCGCCGGCACGCCGGCCTGCGCATCGACGCGGTCCCGCTGTCGGTCGAGCCTGGCCGCTCCCTGGCCTTCCTCGTGCAGGCCGCACCCGGCGCCGCCGCGGCCCTGGCCATCGACGAGCTGTACGTCGATCCCTGGACCGGCCGCGAACTCGGCGGGCGCCTGTGGGGCGATCCGGCGCAGGGCCGGGTCAATGTGATGCCCTTTCTCTACCGCCTCCACTACGCGCTGCTGGCGCCGTCCTGGGGCAGGACCGTGCTGGGGCTGGTGGCGCTGCTGTGGTCACTGGACTGCCTGGTCGGTGCCTACCTCACGCTGCCGCTGCGGATGCCACGCCGTGAAGGGCCTCTGGTGCGGCAGGGACGGGGCTGGTGGGCTCGCTGGCGCCAGGCGTGGTGCGTGCGCCGCGGCGCGGGCTACCGCAGCACGGTGGACCTGCACCGCGCGGGCGGTCTGTGGCTGTGGGCCTTGCTGTTCGTGATCGCGTGGTCGGGGGTGTCCTTCAACCTGGCGCCCGTGTACAGGCCGGTGATGGCGGCCCTGCTCGGCCCCTGGGAGGCCGCGGCCCTGCCGCAGGCAGCCGGCCTTGCCGATGGCGTCGAGCCGGACTGGCCCGCGGCGCGAGCCCATGCGCGCGCGCTCATGGCCGCGGCCGCAGGGGCAGCAGGGATTGCGGTGGGGCGCGAGGAATCGCTGGCGCTGGACCGGGGGGCGGGCACCTGGCGCTATGTCGTGCACAGCGATCGCGATGTCGGCCCGCAGCGGGGGCAGTCGACGCTTCTCTTCGATGCCGTCAACGGGGCCCTGCTCGCCGTCCAGTGGCCCACGGGCCAGCAAGCGGCCCGCACGGCCACCACCTGGCTCACCGCGCTGCATACGGGCCGGGTGGGCGGCTTGCCACTGCGCCTGCTCCTGGCCGCGACGGGGCTGGTCGTGGCGATGCTGTCCGTGACCGGCGCGCTGATCTGGGCCCGCAAGCGCGCGGGGCGGCGATGCCTGCGGCATGCCGGTGCCCTCAGACCGCCTGTGTCCAGGGCTGCTGGCATGGACTGGTGGGGTGATACAGCAGGAGCTGGGCGCCCGACTGTCGAGAACCGGCGACGTTGAAGGGGGAGCGCCGGCAATCCCGCCGAATGCAGTCCTGGCGCGACGGAGACCGCAGCGTCTCGGAACTGTCACCCCGCCTTCACGAGCGCTGCCTACAGTGGCGCCGCGCACGACGTCCGAGCCCCACCTCACTCTGTCCTTCAGGAGACCTCCATGTCCCGACCCACGCCTGTCGCGGTTCAGCGCGCGACTCAGGTGCGCTGCCGCCTGAACGCATCCCGCGGAGCTGCACGATGAGCCGCCGCGACTTCCTCCGTGCCAGCGCCGTGCTGGCCAGCTTCCCGCCCGCCATTGCGAGAGCTCTGGCGATCCCGGCCAACCAGCGCACGCGCAGCCTGCAGGACGTCGAGCACATCGTCGTGCTGACGCAGGAGAACCGCAGCTTCGACCACTACTTCGGCACCCTGGCCGGTGTGCGTGGCTTCGGCGACCCCTTCCCCGCGCCGGTCAAGGACCGCCCGGGCCTGTTCACGCGCAAGAGCGTGTTCGTGCAGCCCACACAGGGCGGCAACCCGGTGCCGGGGCGGCCGGACTGGGGCCAGCGCCGGGCCATCGCGCCCTTCCCGCTGAACACGACGCAGGACTTCGCGCTGATGCGCGTCGCCGGCACGCCGCACGCCTGGCTGGATGCCCAGCTCGCCTGGGACCACGGCCGCATGAACGACTGGTGCAACGCCAAGCAGAACCACTCGCTGGGCTACTTCAGCGAGGCTGACCTGCCGTTCCAGTTCGCACTGGCCCGCGCGTTCACGCTGTGCGACCACTACCACTGCGCGACCCAGACCGGCACCAACACCAACCGTCTCTTCCTCTGGACGGGGCACAACGATCCGCTGGGCATCGCCGGTGGCCCGAGCACGGACAACAGCCGTGAGTGGTTCAACACCGACCGCAGCACGGACTACCGCTGGACGACCTACCCCGAGCGCCTGCAGGCCGCAGGCATCTCGTGGCAGGTCTACCAAAACATGTCGGACAACTTCACCGACAACCCGCTGGCCGGCTTCCGGCCCTTCCGCGATGCCTGGTACGAGCGCGCGGGCTACTCGCAGGCGCTGCGCGAGCGCGGCATCAGCACGCGGGACCTCGACCTGCTCAAGGCCGACGTGATCGCGAACCGCCTGCCGCAGGTCAGCTGGATCGTCGCGACGGCCGAAGGTTCCGAGCATCCGGGGCCCTCCAGCCCGGCCTCGGGCGCAGACTACACGGCCCGCGTGCTGGACGCGCTGACCTCCAACCCGGAGGTCTGGAGCAAGACCGTACTGTTCGTCAACTTCGACGAGAACGACGGCTTCTTTGACCATGTGCCGCCGCCGGCCGTGCCGTCCTATGCCGCCTACGATGCCGACCCCGTCAAGGCGCAGCTGGCCGGCGCATCGACGGTCGACACGACCGGCGAATACCACCATGTGCTCAACGGCGCCGACGCGCGCACGCACCACCGCCCCTATGGCCTGGGCCCGCGCGTGCCGATGTACGTGGTCTCGCCCTGGACCAAGGGCGGCTGGGTCAACTCCCAGGTGGCCGATCACAGCTCGGTGCTGCGCTTCATCGCTGCGCGCTTCGGTGTGCAGGAGCCGCTGATCAGCCCGTGGCGGCGTGCCGTCTGCGGCGATCTGCAGTCCTGCTTCGATTTCGCCAACCCCGACGACCAAGGCTTCCTGCAGCTGCTGCCGGCCACGGCCGAGCGCCGCGCCCGCGCGCTGGCGCTGCCGGGCACCAAGGCGCCCGCAACGCCCGCCACGCTGGCCGCGCCGGTGCAGCAGGCCGGTGTGCGCCCCGCACGCCCGCTGCCCTATGAGCTGCAGGTGCAGGCGCAGGTTCCGGAGGCTGGGGGTCAGGTCTTGCTCATCTTTGAGAATGCGGGCGAGCAGGGCGCGGTGTTCCATGTCTACGACCGGCTCGCGCTGGACCAGATGCCGCGCCGCTACACCGTCGAGGCCGGCAAGCAGCTTCAGGGCCGTTGGACCACGACCGGGGCCTATGACCTCTGGGTGCTCGGCCCCAACGGCTTCCACCGCCATATCGCCGGCGATGTGCGGCGCCCGGTTGGCAGCGCCTTGCCCGAGCTCGTGTTGCGCAGCGCGCGTGCCAGCGGCGAGCTGCTGATCGAGCTCGTCAACGTGGGCGGCGCGCCCTGCACCTTCGTGCTGCAGGCCAACAAGTACCTGGCGGCCACGCCGCGCGAGATCACCGTCGTGGCGCGCAGCCGCACGAGCCTGCGCATCCCGCTGGCGGCCAGCCAGAACTGGTACGACTTCAGCCTGCGCGTGAAGGGGCTCGGCGGCTGGCTGCGCCGCTTCGCCGGCCACCTCGAGGACGGCAAACCCTCCATCAGCGACCCGGCGCTGCAAGGCGCCGCCCGGCTCGACCAAGCCACCACCGTGTGAACGGAGCACTCATGAACTCGATCAAGATCTCGGCGCGCCACTGCTGCAGCGCCGCCGCGCTGGCGCTGGCCGCCATGGGCGCCCAGGCCGGCCCCTTGTTTGGCAGCAACCTCATCGTGAACGGCGACGCCGAGACCGATGTGGCCACCAGCTGGCTCGCCTTCGATGGCTACGCCCGCCCGCAAGCCGTCGACTACGGGTCCAACTGGGTCCTGCCGACCCAGCCTGGACCCGCGAACCGCGGCAAGCGCATGTTCGCGGGCGATGGCGCCCGTACGGCCGGCTATCAGTTGCTGGACCTGGCCGGCACGCTGACCCAGCCCCTGTCCTTCAAGCTCAGCGGCTGGCTGGGCGGCTGGGCTTCGCAGGGCGACAACGCGCTGCTGTACGTGTCCTTCCTTGACCGCAGCGACAGCGAAATCGGCCACGCCGCACTCGGCCCGGTGACCCCGGCGGATCGCGGCAACGCCACCGGCCTGTTCTACCGCGAGGTGAGCAACTGGCTGCCCGTCGGCACCAGCCGGCTGATGTTCTCGCTGTCCATGGAACGCCAGGGGGGCGGGGACAACGACGGCTATGCCGACAACCTGGCCTTCGTGCTCGACGCGCCGGCCCCCGCCGAGCTGCCCGAGCCGGCGGGTCTGGCCTGGCTCGCGCTGGGCGTGATGGCCCTGGCAGGCCGCATGCGCCGTCGCGCCCCGCGCGCCTGATCGCGCTTCGGGGCCGGCCGCCTCCCGGGTGGGGGGCGGCCCCGCGGCCGGCGCCGCGTGACTTGGGCCTCAGCGCCGAGACGTTTTGCCCAAGGATGCCATCCGCTCGTGATCTTGTTCGGGCTCAACCCGGCAGAGGTCTTGGCGAAGGCATGCCGATCACAGGAGCTGTCCGACGAGGTGTGGGCACAAGTGTCAGACGATCGCGGCCTTTCTGGTGAATGGTCGACGGTGCGGCTGGAGCGGGTGAGCTTCAACGGCAAGCTGGGGGACGAACTGCTCGACCGGGAAGGGCCCGACGCCGACGACATCGCCCCGAGACTCACCGACTGAGTGGCTACACATTGCGTACGCAGGTCACAGGCCTTGTTCTTCGCGAAGGGCTTTGCCTTTGACCTGCCCGGCTTAATCGAGACAGCAGTTCCTAGAAGACGGCGGGTTGCAGGTCTTGGCGGAGTTGCTGTTTGAACTCCACCGGGGTCAAGTATTGCAGGCTGCTGTGTGGCCGGACCTCGTTGTAGTGCTGGCGCCAGGCTTCGATGACGGCGCTGGCCTCGCGACGTGAGCGGAACCATTCGAGGGACAGGCACTCGTCGCGGAACTTGCCATTGAAGCTTTCATCGGTGCCGTTCTGCCAGGGCTTGCCGGGATCGTTGAGCACCGTGGCAATGCCGGAGCTTGCGATCCAGTCCAGGATGGCCAGGCTGACGAACTCGGGCCCGTTGTCCGAGCGAATGAACAGTGGCGCGCCGTACAAGCTCACCAACCGCGACAGCACCTCGATGACGCGCTTGGAGCGAATGGAGCCCGCCACGTCGATGGCCAGGCACTCGCGAGTGAACTCGTCGACGACCGTCAGGCACTTGATCTGCTGCCCGCT
>NZ_JBDPZC010000019.1:0-57264 GCF_039872765.1 Roseateles flavus
GGCATGCTTATGGCTGTTCATCCGGTGTTGGCTCTGGAGTGGATTGGGTGTTTGGCGACTTCCAGTCTCTCAAACCCAATCCGGATGAACACCGGATACAACCTATTGAAGCTTCACAACTAGCACTCGGGGTGGCTCGACAAACCCAAACGGATCAGGCTGGCTCACCCCATGAGCCACCAGGGCCTCAGCATCGGGCCCATGAAGCAAATCCAATTCTGGCAATGGACGCTGCGCGACCCCGTGACGGGGCGCGTGGCGCGCACGCAGCGCAAGATGTGCGCCGAGGAGGCGCGGGCGCTGGATGCAATGGCGCAGCGTGTGGACGGCACGCTGGAGTGGCGCCCGGCAGGCGGCACCCCAGCGCCGGACGATGGCGTCGATCAGGCGGCGCGTGAGCGGCGGCGCAGCGCGGCAGGCGTCAGCAGGCCGAGGGCGCCCAGCCCGCCCAGTGCCAGCCACACGGACGCCGGTTCAGGCACCTCGGAGCAGCCGGGCGTGCTGGCCGTGCAGGCGAACTGTGCGGCGCGGCCCATGAAGATCTGCTCGTAGCCGTTGTTGAGGTCCCGGCCGAAGGGCACGCCGCCCTTGAGGTCGCCCGTGCAATTGCCCGGTGTGGTGGCCGCATCGCAGCCCAGGCGGATGTCTGCGTGGAAGGTGTACTTGGCCAGGACGGTGTCGTCCAGCACCGTCGCGAACAGCGTGTTCATCTGCGCGTTCAGCTCGGGGAACAGGATGGCGTAGGCCGCTTCATTGGCGCCCAGGTTGTGGTCCACCGGCTTGTTGCTGGTGGTGCTGCAGGAGACCGGGATGCCGAAGTTGTTGCGGCAGATGGCGCCGCCGGACAGCACGTAATCGGTGCTGCTGTTGTCACCGGCCAGCGGGCCACCGCCCAGTGAGGTGTAGCTGCCGACGTCGCCCAAGAAGGTGCCGCCGCCGCCTTCGGTGAAGAGGGCGTAGCGGCCGGCGCGGTTGGTGAAGTCGTAGTAGCCGAGGTTCATGCCCTGGTCGTCGGTGATCCACACGCGCGCCCAGGCGGCCAGGCTCTCGGTGGCGGTGCCGCCGCTCTTGGTCTGGTTGTTGTTGAAGAAGAAGACCATCTGGTCCGAAGCCAGGAAGGACTTGAGGGAGGTCAGCGAGGCGTCCCAGGTGTTGGAGAGGTTGCCGGTGATGCTCCCCTGTGAGCCGCGGGAGTTGCCGGCATCCGGACGGAAGAAGGGGGCGCCGCCCGCGCCATCCGGCGTGCGGTAGGCGTTGTCCATGCCCAGGAAGTTGGTGGTCGTCGGCCCGCTCTCGGTGCCCGTGGCCAGCACGACCAGGCTGTCGATCTGACCGGGGCTTGACGGCACGTAGTACTGGCAGCCGGCCTTGGTGCCGCCGCATTGGTCGATGACGGCGAAGGGGAGGGAGTAGGACTGGCCGTCTCCGTACTGCACGTACTGGACGCTGCTCAGGTTGATGCCTGGCGCGGCCTGTGCCAGCGGGCTGGTACTCAGGCCCAGGCAGACCAGCAGGGTGGAGGACAGCGGGGAAGCGAGGCGAAGACGGCGGCCCATGGCAACTCCATGAAGTCTTCCCGTCCATGATCGTCCTGCGAGGGCGGAGGCCACTGACGGACCTGTCCTGCGACCGCGACGAATCATGCCGACCCATCCTCGTCAGTCCCGAAGCATGCATAGGCTGTGCCCACTCCCCCGAAATGGTGGGAAATCAAGCACTTGCCCGCACGGCTTGGGCGAATTGCGAACGCAAAGTCTGGGGTCTGTCAAGAAATCCGACAGTGCCTATGCAGGTCCGGGCGTCGGCGGGCACTACCATGGCCGCCATGACTGGACACGACCACCTCCCGCATACGCCTGGCACGGCGCCGTATCTGCGGGCCCATGGCCTGGGCTGGCAGCCGCCGGGCGCCGGGGCGCCGCGCCTGCTGGCCGGGCTGGATTTCGAGCTGGGCCCCGGCCTGCACCTGGTGCAGGGCGGGGAGGGCCGTGGCAAGACCGCGCTGCTGCGCCTCCTCGCAGGCCTTCTGGCGCCGGATGCCGGCCGGCTGGAGCGGCTGCTGGCAAGCCAGGCCTGGCCTGAACCGCTGGACCCCGCGCGCGACGCGCAGCAGGCCGCCGACTGGCTGGCCGAGGAGCGCGCCAGGCATGCCGCCTGGCATGCTGACGCGGCGGCGGCCCTGCAGGAGGCCTGGCAGCTGGGGCCCCACATGGTCAAGCAGATGCACATGCTTTCCGCCGGCAGCCGGCGCAAGCTGGGCCTGCTGGCGGCCGCCGCCAGCGGGGCGGAGCTGGTGCTGCTGGACATGCCCTTTGCCGCGTTGGACGGCGTCTCCCGGCGCGTGCTGCTGGAACTGCTGGAGGACGCCGCCCGGCAGTGCCGGCAGATCTGGGTGATGGCCGACTACGCCGCGCCGGCCGGGCTGGATGCCTCCTTGTTCGCCTCGCGCATCGACCTCGGCGAATGAGGGCCTCCGCCGGGGCGGACTTGCGCTAGCCTCTCTCCATCGACAGCAGCCAGGGCCAGGCCCGGAACACTCATGAGCCAGCGACTGCGCCTGCTGGGGCGCGCCTCCTCCATCAATGTCCGCAAGGTGCTCTGGACGCTCGATGAAACCGGGCTGCCCCACGAGCACGAGCCCTGGGGCGAGGGCGCGCTCTCGCTGCAGAGTCCGGAGTTTCTGGCCCTCAATCCGCTGGGCATGGTGCCGGTGCTGGTCGACGGCGACCTGGTGCTGCGGGAGTCCAATACCTTGTGCCGCTACGTCGCCCAGCGTGCCGGCCGCCAGGACCTCCTGCCGGACGATGCCGGCGGCCGCGCCCAGGTGGAGCAGTGGATGGACTGGCAGGCCACCGAGCTGAACAACAGCTGGCGCTATGCCTTCATGGGCTTGGTCCGCCAGAGCCCGGCGCACCAGGACACCGCCCTCATCGCCCAGGGGCTGCAGGGCTGGAATGCCCAGATGGCCGTGCTGGAGGCGCAGCTGCAGCGCACCGGCGCCTATGCGGCCGGGCCGCGCTTCACCCTGGCGGACGTGGTGCTGGGCCTGTCGGTCGAGCGCTGGCTGCGCACGCCGCAGCAGCAGCGGCCGGTCTTTGAGGCCATCGCGACCTATCACGCGCGGCTCTGCGAACGGCCGGCCTTCCTGCGCCATGGCGCCAACGGCCTGCCCTGAAGGCCTGTTGTGCAGGGGCTGTCGCCTCGGCGCTTGACGACCCGCAGGCCTGCCGCGACAGTCGCCGCATGGCATTCGACACTTGGCTCCTGTACCTGCTGGCCGCCACCGGCCTGTCCCTCTCGCCCGGCCCCAACGGCCTGCTCGCGCTGACTCACGGTGCCCTGCACGGTCGCCAGCGTGCGCTGTGGACCATCCTGGGCGGCGCTCTGGGCTTTGTGGGGGTGATCGCGCTCTCGCTGTTCGGCATCGGCGCCTTGCTGAAGAGCTCGCTGCTGTGGCTGACGGTGCTGAAGTGGGTGGGCGGGGCCTACCTCTTCTGGCTGGGCGTGCAGGTCTGGCGCTCGCCGCCCATCGGAGTGGATCTGCCCGAGGCGGCGGCGCCGCGCAGTGGCTGGTCGCTGTTCCGCCAGGGCGCGCTGTCGGCGCTGACCAATCCCAAGGGCCTGCTCTTCTTTGCGGCCTTCCTGCCCCAGTTCATCGACCCGGCCCGCAGCCTGTGGGTGCAGTTCGCCATCCTGGCCGGCACCTTCGCCGCGGTGGAGTTCCTCACCGAGTGGGGGCTGGCCAGCGCCGCGCACCGCATCAGCCCCTGGCTCCAGCGGGTGGGGCGGCGCTTCAACAAGGGTTGCGGCGGGGTCTTCATGGCCCTGGGGGCGGCGCTGCCCTTGCGCGGCTGAGGGCAGGGCGTCGCTCCAATGAAAACGGACGCCGAGGCGTCCGTTGTCCCTTGAGGGCGACGGGGGTCAGTCCTTGATGGTCTGCAGCCGGCGGTTCACGCGCAGCGCCAGCAGCGTGGCGGCAACGCCCGAGAGCAGGTAGAGGCTCACCGAGATCAGGCCGAACTCCGCCGACAGGCCCAGGGCCACCAGCGGCGCGAAGGCGGCGCCCAGCAGCCAGGCGAGGTCGGCCGTCAGCGCGGCGCCGGTGTAGCGGAACTGGGGCAGGAAGTTGGAGGTCACCGTGCCGGCGGCCTGGCCATAGGACAGGCCCAGCAGGATGAAGCCCACCAGGATGAACATGTCCTGACCCAGCGCGCCGCCCTTGAGCAGGGCCGGCGTCGCCAGGGCGAAGAGGCCGATGCCGATGGCCACCGCGCCCAGGGTGCGGCGCCGGCCGAAGGTGTCAGCCAGCAGGCCGGACAGCGGCATGGCCGCGGCCGCCAGCAGGGCACCCACCACCTGCACCACGAGGAAATCACCCACATCCTGCTTGGAGAACAGCAGGATCCATGACAGCGGGAACACCGTCACGATGTGGAAGAGGGCGTAGCTGGACAGCGAAGCGAAGGCGCCGATCAGCACGTTGTGGCCCTGCTGGCGCATCAGCTCGGCCTCGTTGCAGGGTTCCAGCTCGTGGGCCTCCAGCTCGCGCTCGTATTCATGCGTCACCACCAGGCGCAACCGGGCGAACAGCGCGACGACGTTGATGGCGAAGGCTGCGAAGAAGGGATAGCGCCAGCCCCAGGAGAGGAAATCCGCGCTGCTGAGGTGCGTCCACAGATAGGCGAAGAGCCCGCTGGCCACCAAGAAGCCCAGGGGCGCGCCCAGCTGGCCCAGCATGGCGTACCAGCCGCGCTTGTGCTCGGGGGCGTTCAGGGCCAGCAGGGAGGGCAGGCCGTCCCAGGAGCCTCCGAGGGCCAGGCCTTGCCCCAGGCGGAAGGCCGCGAGCAGCCAGATGGCCGTGGAGCCCAGGCTGGCGTAGCCCGGCAGCATGGCCATGCCGGCGGTGGAGGCGCCCAGCAGGAAGAGGGCGGCGGTGAGCTTGACGCTGCGGCCCCAGCGGCGCTGGATGGCCATGCTCAGCAGCGAGCCGATGGGGCGCACCACGAAGGCCAGCGCGAAGAGGGCGAAGGCGTAGAGCGTGCCCGTGAGGTGGTCGGCGAAGGGGAAGAAGAGGGCCGGGAAGACCAGCACCGAGGCGATGCCGTAGACGAAGAAGTCGAAATACTCGGACGCCCGGCCGATCACGACCCCCACCGCGATGTCGCCCGGGGCGACGTTCTGCTGCTCTGAATCCGCCCCGCCGGGGCTGATCGCGCTCAAGGAATTCAGGGGCAGGGCACTGCTGGTAACCATGGGGCCTGGGACAAAATGTCCAATCGTTGACATGGGTCAATCAGGATACATTCGCGCCCGAAACGCAAGCTCGTTAACCCGGCGCTGGTTATCCCGATGTATAGAAAACCCCTGCTGTCCCCGGCCGCCCTGGCCCCCGTCCTCGGCCGCTCCGTGCTGGCCCTGGCCCTCCTGCCCCTGGCCGCCTGCAACACGGTGGTGATGAACCCTTCCGGTGACATCGCACGCCAGCAGGCCGACCTGGTCACCACCTCGACGCTGCTGATGCTGCTGATCATCGTGCCGGTGATCCTGCTGACCCTGCTGTTCGCCTGGCGCTACCGCCAGTCCAACAAGGAGGCGACCTACACCCCCGACTGGGACCACAGCACCAAGCTGGAGCTGGTGATCTGGGGCGCGCCGCTGATGATCATCATCGCGCTGGGCGCCATCACCTGGATCAGCACCCACAAGCTGGATCCCTACCGCGCCCTGGAGCGGCTGGACGAGTCCCGCCCCCTGCCCGAAGGCGTCAAGCCGCTGGAAGTGGAAGTGGTGGCCCTGGACTGGAAATGGCTGTTCCTCTACCCCGAGCAGGGCATTGCCACGGTCAATGAGCTGGCCGCCCCGGTGGACCGCCCCATCCGTTTCAAGATCACCGCCTCCACGGTGATGAACGCCTTCTACATCCCCGCACTGGCCGGCCAGATCTACGCCATGCCGGGCATGCAGACCCAGCTTCACGCCGTGATCAACAAGCCCGGCGCGTACGAGGGCTTCTCGTCCAACTTCAGCGGCGACGGCTTCTCGCACATGCGCTTCCAGTTCCATGGCCTCTCCGACGCCGACTTTCAGGCCTGGGTCGCGAAGAACAAGCAGGAAGGTGGCGAACTCAGCCGCGCCGTCTACCAGCAGCTGGAACAGCCCAGCGAGAAGGAGCCCGTGCGCCGCTACGCCCGCGTGGCCGACGGCCTGTACGACGCCATCCTGAACCGCTGCGTGGACAGCGCCAAGATGTGCATGGGCCAGATGATGGCCATCGACGCCGCAGGCGGCCAGGGCAAGGGCGGCGTGGACGGTGTGTCCCGCAAGGCCTGGGGCCAGGGCGAGAAGTCCTTCGTGACCGCCCAGTGCACGCCGGCCAATGCCGAGCAGTTCCTCCCCGCGGCCACCGCGGCCCGCCAAGATTGATCCGCTGAAGTACCAAGATGTCTGACGCTCAAGACCTCAGCCGCCTCGTGTTCGGGCGGCTCACGTGGGATGCGATCCCCCTGCATGAACCCATCCTGCTCGCCACCTTCGCCGGTGTCGTGCTGGGCGGGCTGGCCATGCTCTTCCTGCTGACCAAGTACCGCCTGTGGGGCGTGCTGTGGCGCGACTGGATCACCAGCATCGACCACAAGAAGATCGGCATCATGTACATCATCCTGGGCCTGGTGATGCTGCTGCGCGGCTTTGCCGACGCGCTGATGATGCGGGCCCAGCAGGCCATCTCCTTCGGGGACCAGGTCGGCTTCCTGCCGCCGCACCACTACGACCAGATCTTCACCGCCCACGGCGTGATCATGATCTTCTTCGTGGCCATGCCCCTGGTGACGGGCTTCATGAACTACGTGGTGCCGCTGCAGATCGGCGCCCGTGACGTGGCCTTCCCCTTCCTGAACAACTTCAGCTTCTGGATGACGGCCAGCGGCGCCATCCTGATCATGATGTCGCTGTTCGTGGGCGAGTTCGCGCGCACCGGCTGGCTGGCCTACCCGCCGCTGTCCGGCATCCTGGCGAGCCCGGGCGTGGGGGTGGACTACTACATCTGGTCCCTGCAGATCGCGGGCGTGGGCACCACGCTCTCGGGCATCAACCTGATCGCGACCATCATCAAGATGCGCGCGCCGGGCATGACGATGATGAAGATGCCCGTCTTCACCTGGACCAGCCTGTGCACGAACGTGCTCATCGTGGCGGCGTTCCCCGTGCTGACCGCCGTGCTGGTGCTGCTCTCGCTGGACCGCTACATCGGCACCAACTTCTTCACGACGGACCTCGGTGGCAATGCCATGGTCTATGTGAACCTGATCTGGATCTGGGGCCACCCCGAGGTCTACATCCTGGTGCTGCCGGTCTTCGGCATCTTCTCGGAGGTGGTGTCCACCTTCAGCCGCAAGAAGCTGTTCGGCTATGCCTCCATGGTGTACGCGACGGTGGTGATCACCATCCTGTCCTACCTGGTGTGGCTGCACCACTTCTTCACCATGGGCTCGGGCGCCAGCGTGAACTCCTTCTTCGGGATCACGACCATGATCATCTCCATCCCGACGGGAGCGAAGATCTTCAACTGGCTCTTCACCATGTACCGCGGCCGCATCAACTTCGATGTGCCCATGCTGTGGACGGTGGGCTTCATGGTCACCTTCGTGATCGGTGGCATGACTGGCGTGCTGCTGGCCGTGCCCCCGGCGGACTTCGTGCTGCACAACAGCCTGTTCCTGATCGCCCACTTCCACAACGTGATCATCGGCGGTGTGCTCTTCGGCCTGATGGCGGGCATCACCTTCTGGTTCCCCAAGGCCTTCGGCTACAAGCTGGACCCGTTCTGGGGCAAGTGCAGCTTCTGGTTCTGGTTCGTGGGCTTCTACCTCGCCTTCATGCCGCTGTACGTGCTGGGCCTGATGGGCGTGACCCGCCGCATGAGCCACTTCGAGGATCCCTCGCTGCAGATCTGGTTCCAGATCGCCGCCCTGGGCGCCGTGCTGATCGCCCTTGGCATCGGCAGCTTCCTGATCCAGCTGGTGGTCAGCTACCTGCGCCGTGACCAGCTGCGCGACGAGACCGGTGATCCCTGGGACGGCCGCACGCTGGAGTGGTCCACCGCCTCGCCGCCGCCGGACTACAACTTCGCCTTCACGCCCGTCGTGCACGAGCTGGACGCCTGGCACCACATGAAGAAGCTGGGCGTGAAGCGCCCGACCAGCGGCTTCGTGGACATCCACATGCCCGCCAACACCGCCGCAGGCGTGGTGATCGCCGGCCTGTCCACCCTGTTCGGCTTCGCCATGATCTGGCACATGTGGCTGGTGGCCGGCCTGAGCTTCCTGGTGACCCTGGTGGCCATCCTGGCCCACACCTTCAACTACAAGCGCGACTACTACATCCAGGCCGATGCCGTGAAGCGCAGCGAGGACGCCCGCACTGCCCAGCTGGCAACGCTGGCGGCCCGTTGATCGCCTGGAGGACCGAATCATGAGTCACACCATTTCCCTGACCGAAGCCGACGGCGCGCCGCGCTTCTATGACCTGAAGGGCGAGCACCACCCGCAGCAGGGCACCCTGCTGGGCTTCTGGCTCTACCTGATGAGCGACTGTCTCATCTTCGCGGTGCTGTTCGCGGTGTTCGCGGTGCTGGGCAAGTCCTACGCCGCCGGCCCCTCGGGGGCTGACCTCTTCGACCTGCCCCTGGTGGCGGTGAACACGGGCTTCCTGCTGTTCTCCTCGATCACCTATGGGCTGGCGATGATCGCCATGAACCATGGCAAGAAGCAGCACCTGCTGATGTGGCTGGCGGTGACGGGCCTCTTCGGCGCGGCCTTCCTGGGCCTGGAGCTCTACGAGTTCGCCCACCTGCTGCACGAAGGCGCCGGCCCTCAGCGCAGCGCCTTCCTTTCGGCCTTCTTCACCCTGGTCGGCACGCACGGCCTGCACGTCACCTTCGGCATCGTCTGGCTCGTCACGCTGATGCTGCAGGTGAGCAAGCATGGTCTGATCAAGGAGAACAAGCGCCGCCTGATCTGCCTGTCGATGTTCTGGCACTTCCTGGACGTGGTGTGGATCGGCGTGTTCACCTTCGTGTACCTCATGGGCTCGATGTAAGCCCGGCCTGAGATTGATTGAGGAACTGAGATGAGCGAACACAACCACGATCACCACGCGGATCACGCCGACGATGACCTGGCCTACCACGCCACGGTCAAGGGCTACGTGATCGGCTTCCTGCTGTCCGTCGTGCTGACGGCGATTCCCTTCTGGCTGGTGATGGGCCAGGTGCTGCCGTCCAAGAACGCCACGGCGCTGGTGATCCTCGCCTTCGCGGCTGTGCAGATGGTCGTCCACATGGTCTATTTCCTGCACATGAACAGCAAGGTCGAGGGCGGCTGGTCCCTGCTGGCCCTGATCTTCACCGCGGCGCTGGTGCTGATCATGCTGGCGGGCTCCATCTGGGTCATGTACCACATGAACGCCAACATGATGCCCGTGCACGACATGCGCAACCTGCCCTGATGCGAGAGGATCGGAGCCATGCCGCCGATCCAGCTGCCATGAACAAGCCGCCCACCTTCGCCACCCCGCACCGCCCCTCGTGGCGGCTGCTGGCGGTGACGCTGGGCGGCCTCGTCCTGATCGGCGTCTTCCTGGCCCTGGGCCTCTGGCAGGTCCAGCGCCTGGCCTGGAAGGAGGCGCTGCTGGCCCGCATCGAGGCCAGCCAGCACGGCGATCCCCGGCCCTTGCCGGCGCCACAGGACTGGTCTCGTGTCCAGCGTGACACGCACGAGTACCAGCGCCTGCAGCTGTCCGGCCACTTCGATCATGGCCGCGAGACCCGGGTCCAGGCCAGCACCGTGCTGGGCACGGGCTGGTGGGTGCTGACGCCGCTGCGAACCTCGGATGGCCGCTGGGTGCTGGTCAACAGGGGCTTTGTCGATGCCGAGCACCGCGATCCCGCCACCCGGCCCGAGCCGGAGGCCGAGGTGATGCTGCTGGGCCTGCTGCGCCTGACCGAGCCCGAAGGCCGGCTCTGGCAGCACAACGATGCCGGGACGGGGCGCTGGTATTCCCGCGACGTCGAGGCCATCGCCGCCGCGCAGCAACTGCCGGGCGAAGTGGCGCCGTTCTTCGTGGATGCCAGCGAGGGCGCCGAGGGCCAGTGGCCGCGCGCCGGGCTGACCGTCCTGGCTTTCAGCAACAATCACCTGATGTACGCCCTGACCTGGTTTGCGCTCGCGGCCATGGTGGCCGGGGCGCTGGTGTTTGTGTGGCGCTTCGAGAGGCGCCGAGTCCCTGGAGCGGCCTCTGTTGGATCCGACACTTGAAGCGCATGAGCAGGCCGAGGTGGCCCACCTCGGTGCGGCGGGCCGTGCCTCGGAAACGCTGGCCGGCCGGCGCAACCTGCTGCAGCTGATCCAGCTGCGCTGGCTGGCCGTGGCAGGGCAGCTGGCCACGATCCTGGCCGTGCACTTCCTGCTGGCCATCCGCCTGCCCCTGGTCGAGATGCTGACCCTGCTGGGGGCGCTGACCCTCTTCAACGTGGCGAGCTGGCTGCACAGCCGCAGCGGGCGTGACGTCAGCAACGGCGCGCTCTTCGGCGGCGTGCTGATCGACGTGGCCGTGCTCAGCGGCCAGCTCTACTACAGCGGCGGCATCACCAATCCCTTCTGCTTCCTCTTCCTGCTGCAGATCGCGGTGGGCACGGTGCTGCTGCGACCAGCCTACATCTGGGCCATGGTCTTCATCGCCAGCGTCAGCTTCATGACGCTGACCCATGTCTACCGGCCCGTGGCGCTGCCCGACGTGGACGTGCCGGCGCTCTCCGTGCATTTCATCGGCGGCCTGCTGCTGTGCTTCCTGCTCAATGCGGTGCTGCTGGTGGTCTTCATGCACCGCATCGTGCGCAACCTGCGCCAGCGCGACGCCAGCCTGGCCAAGCTGCGCCAGCGTGCGGCGGAAGAGGAGCACATCGTGCGCATGGGCCTGCTGGCCTCGGGCGCGGCCCATGAGCTGGGTACGCCGCTGGCCACGCTGTCGGTGATCCTGGGCGACTGGGCCCGCATGGCGCCCTTTGCCGGCGACCCCGAGCTGCGCGAGGAGATCGAGGAGATGCAGCTGCAGCTCAAGCGCTGCAAGACCATCGTCAGCGGCATCCTGCTCTCGGCCGGCGAGGCCCGCGGCGAGGCACCCGCACAGACCCATCTGCACGCCTTCCTCGACGAGCTCGTGGCCCAATGGCGCCGCACCCGTCCGGCCAAGGCCCTGCACTTCGAGGCGCAGAACCTTCCCGACCTGCCCATGTTCTCGGACTTCGCCCTGCGCCAGATGGTGGACAACGTGCTGGACAACGCCCTCGAAGCCTGTCCGGACGGCGAGATCACCCTGCGCGCCGAGCTCGAGCAGGACGGCGAGGTGCTCGCCCTGACCGTGCTGGACAAGGGGCCAGGTTTTGCCCCAGAGATGCTGGAGCGCTTCGGCAAGCCCTACCAGAGCAGCAAGGGCAAGCCCGGTGGCGGCCTGGGGCTGTTCCTCTCAGTCAATGTGGCCCGCAGCCTGGGTGGCAAGATCGAAGCCCGCAACCGCTGGGAAGGCGGGGCCGAGGTGGGCATGCGCCTGCCCCTGTCCAGCCTCAGCGTCCAGCGGCAAAGCCCATCCCTGAAGGACAAGCGTGGACGCTGAAGACCGCCTGCTGCTGATCGTCGAGGACGACGACAGCTTCGCCCGCACCCTGATCCGCTCCTTCGAACGGCGCGGCTATCGCGTGCTGCGCGCCGCCAACCTGGCCGAGGTCCAGGCACGTCTGGCCGAGCACCGCCCCGGCTTCGCGGTGGTGGACCTCAAGCTGGCCGGCGGCGACTCCGGCCTCGCCTGCGTGCAGGCCCTGCATGCGCACGACGAAGCCATGGTCATCGTCGTGCTGACGGGCTACGCCAGCATCGCCACTGCGGTCGAGGCCATCAAGCTGGGCGCCCGCCACTACCTGGCCAAGCCGGCCAACACCGACGACATCGAGGCCGCCTTCGACAAGGCCGAGGGCGATGCCGAGGTCGAGCTCACCGAGCGCACCACCTCCATCAAGACCCTGGAGTGGGAACGCATCCACGAGACTCTGGCCGAGACCGGCTTCAACATCTCCGAGACCGCACGCCGCCTGGGCATGCACCGCCGCACGCTGGCGAGGAAGCTGGAGAAGCAGCGGGTGAAGTGAGGGAATCTGAGGGGCAGGGCGCGGACTTAAGATGCGAGCCGCCCATGTCCTCGCCCACGCTCCCGCTCGATGCCTTCCTTCCCTGTCATCCGCTGGACGCGGAGGAGCGAGAACGCCGGGTCGCCAGGCGCGACCAGCTGTTCGCCCTGTGCTCGCCGGCGGAGCAGTCCTTGCTCGTGAAGATCGCGCGCTGGCATCGGCGAAGTCAGCCGCGGGTGCTGGTCCGGACATCCGAGCCTCTTCTCGCGCAGGTGGCCCTTCAAAGCCGCCAGTGGCTTGCCATGGACGCCAGGAGAGACCTGTGGCTGAGGGAGCGCTTTCTGCGGCGGCTTTGGACGGCACTTCGCGAGCATCCTGGTGACACGCTCTTCGGTGCCCTGTATGTCCTGCGCGCACTGGACCCGCTCTGTGAGCTGGAGGGCAGGGAGTCCGCAATCAGCCAGGCCTGGACCCGGCTTGCACGGGCCTGCCTGGAAGACCTGCGGTCTCCGGCAGCCGCGCGCCTGGCTGCCTTTCAGCGCTGCGCCGACCTTCCGCAGGCGCTGGTGCCCAGGGCGACACGGCCGGATGAGCTGGATCGGCAGGCCTGGCTGCTGCTGGAAGGGCTGCTCGCGCAGGCAGCACCGGAGGCCTTGCAGCTGCTCGACATGCACTGGCGTCGAAACGACACGGCGGTCCGCCTTGAGCCTCAGAGCCTGTTTCCTCCGGCGGAAAACCTCTGCCGGGTCGCTCGTTTGCTGCGACCGGAGAGGCCGACCGTCGCGGCGCAACTCATGGGCGAGGCGCTGCTCTTCATGGCCTTCCAGCGGGACTCGCAGGAAGCCGGTGGCGCCTTGCGATCCGTCCTGCGGCAGTCCATGGCAGCCGTGGCCGAGGACTTGTTCTCGATGCTGCTTGCCGAACCGCCCTTGCCATTGGAAGACCAGGGCCAATTGCTGCGGCGGCTCTTCAGATTCGGTGACCCCGACGCAGCCTACTGGGCCCAACTGCCTGCTCTTGCCCTTGGGCTGCAGTCTCGACTCGATCCGGCCCAGGAGATGCTGGGCATGCGGCTGCTGGGGCTGGTCGCCGCCTATGCCGCCCCCGCGTCGGGGCTGGCTGGCGTGGCGATTGAACGCCTGGAGGCCTTGGCCGGCAAATGGTTGGCGCTTGCGGAAAAGCCCCGGATGGAGTCTCTCCACGGGTGGCTGCACAGTCTGCTGGGATGCCTGGCCGAGCGGTCGGCGAACAACGGTGCATGGCAAAAGTCCTCGCGGCGTTGGTTCCGCTGGACGGCCCAGGGCGACCTCGTTCTTCAGGAGCGCAACTCGGCCTTGCTCGCCTCGCCGGATGCACCGGCGCTGGCGATGGTCGACCGGGTGCTGGACGACTTCATGGGGCGGGTGATTCGCGAAGCGCCCTGCGCAGCCCTGCGCCACCGAGTCACCCTCATCCGTCACATTCCCCATGAAGGGCTGAATCGCAAGCACCATCAACGGCTGCGCGAAGAGTTTGCGGCGCTGGCTGCTGCGGACCCGTCAGCGGCCGGCGCGGCCTTGGAACGGGTGGCAGGTACCAGCGTGGACGAGCGCGATTCCGACTTGCCCTACCAGGCGGCCTTGTGCCGCGAGACGCTGGACCTCCTGCTGCCGGCGCTGCAAGCCCTCTCGCTAGCCGCCGCCGCCCGGGCGCGCAGGGGACTGGACCTCAATCCGGGACTTGGCAGCCAGTGCGACTACTTCGACGATCTCTACTGACAGCTGCGACCCCGGACGACTGGCCGCGGGCCCGCCACTCTGTCGGGCCGCTGCGGCACTTGGCCCCTCGTGCGGTCCGGTGGTCTGGCGCGCTGCACCGTGGGGCTTGGCGAGCAGGGGGTGGGCCTTCAGAATCACGCCAGCGGTACGTGTGGGGTCAGGGCTTGCGCCCTTTGTCCGGCCCGGATCGCCTCCCGTCCATCGCCCGCCAGGACCTTTGGCGCCTCTCTTTTGGCAGCCTGTCCGGAGCCTGCCTTTCGGCACCCCGGACCTCGTCTTCTCGTCGCTAGACTCCGGCCCCACACCGGGCCCCTGAACAGGAGCCCGCGGACGGACAAGAACGACGGGAGAGACCGTGAGCGACAGCGCCCCCACCACCCTGGTGATCCCACCGGGCAGCCACCCCGCGGCCCCGCGCATTGCCGATGCGCCGTCCAGCGATCCGGTTGATCCGCCGGCACAACCCGGTGAGCAGCCCTCCCAGCCGCAGGGGCCGGCACCGGCGCCGAGGCGGGTGCGCTCGCGCTGGCGTCGCTGGCGCACGCCGCTGACTGTGCTTGCCGTGCTGGCCGTGGCGGCGGGTGGCTGGCGCCTCACGCATCCGCCCAAGCCGCCGGCCGCGCCGCCCGTGGGCGAGGTCAAGCTGGCCGACATCACCCAGCTCGTGCAGGCCTCCGGCATCCTGCAGGCCCGCACCAAGGTGGACGTGGGCGCGCAGGTCAGCGGCCAAGTGCAGACCCTGCACGTGGAGCTGGGCCAGAACGTGAAGAAGGGCGACCTGCTGGTGAGCCTGGACCCCGAGATCGCCCGCAGCGACCTCGCCCAGGCCGAGGCCGCCGTGGCCCAGCAGAAGGCGCAGCTGGAGCGCATGAGGGTGGACATCGAGCTGACCCAGCGCGAAGTCCAGCGCCAGCAGCGCCTGCTTGCGGGCAGCGCCACCGCCGGCCAGGAGGCCGAGAACGCCCAGGCCCAGCTGGACAAGCTGCAGGCCGACTACCGCGGCCAGCAGGCCAGCATGCAGCGCCTGCAGGCGGACCTCGCCAAGCGCCAGCTCAACCTGGGCTACACCCGCATCACGGCGCCCATGGACGGGACCGTGGTCAACATCCCGGTGCAGGCCGGTCAGACCGTCATCGCCGTGCAGATCACGCCGGTGATGGTGACGCTCGCGCAGCTGGACACCATCACCGTGCGGGCTCGCGTGCCCGAGGCGGATGTGTCCGCGGTGAAGGTGGGGCAGGTGGCACGCTTCTCGACCCTGTCCGGCGAGGGCCGGCAGTACGAGGGCCGGGTCCGCGTGATCCAGCCGGTGCCCGAGCGCATGGGCAACGCCGTCTACTACAACGTGCTCTTCGAGGTGGACAACAAGGACCGCACGCTGCTGTCCGACATGACGGTGCAGGTGAACATCGAGACCGGCAGCGCGAAGCAGGTCCCGACCCTGCCCATGGTCGCCCTCGGCGAGCGCGATGCGCAGGGCCGCTACGAGGTGCAGCTCTACAAGCCCGGCAGCGAGCAGGACGCTGCCCACAAGCCGGAGAAGCGCAAGGTGCGCATCGGGCTGCAGGACGGCGGCAAGGCCCAGGTGCTGGAGGGCGTCAAACCCGGCGAGAAGCTGCTGCTGGCGCCTGTGGCCAAGAAGGCAGGTGATGGCGATGCCGGCGTGACCGTCGACTGAGGCCGCCATGAGCACATCGCATCCACACGGCACGCCCCTGATCGAGCTGCGCGGCGTGGCCCGCCGCTACGTGATGGGCAAGGCCGACGATCCCCAGGCCGTCATCGTGCCGGCGCTGCAGGGCGTGAGCCTGCGCATCGAGGCCGGCGAGTACGTGGCCATCATCGGCCAGTCCGGCTCGGGCAAGAGCACGCTGATGAACATCCTGGGCTGCCTGGACAACCCCAGCGAAGGCCAGTTCCTCATCGACGGCCAGGACGCCAGCGAGCTGGACGCCGACGAGCTCGCGGCCCTGCGGCGCGAGCGCTTCGGCTTCATCTTCCAGCGCTACCACTTGCTGCCGGGCATGGACGCGCAGGCCAACGCCTCGCTGCCCGCGGTCTACGCCGGCGTCGGCACTGGCAAGCGCATGGGCCGTGCGGCGCAGCTGCTGGCGGACCTGGGCCTGGGCGAGCGCATGCACCACAAGCCCAACGAGCTCTCCGGCGGCCAGCAGCAGCGCGTGAGCATCGCGCGGGCCCTGATGAACGGAGGGCAGATCATCCTGGCCGACGAGCCCACGGGCGCGCTGGATTCCGCCAGCGGCCAGGAGATGCTGCGCCAGCTGGACGCCCTGCATGCGGCTGGCCACACCATCATCCTGGTGACGCATGATGCCAAGGTGGCGGCGCACGCGCGGCGCGTGATCGAGCTCTCCGACGGCCGCGTGCTGCGCGACAGCGGCACACCCGCCGGCCACACCGTGCCCTCGGCCGCGCTGGCCATGGCCTCGGGCCCGGGCAGCTTCTGGGCGCACTGGCGCGGGCAGCTGCGCGAGGCGCTGAGCTCGGCGCTGGGCGCGCTCTACGCCAACCGGCTGCGCTCCAGCCTGTCCATGCTGGGCATCTGCATCGGCATCACCGCGGTCGTCTGCACGGCGGCGCTGGGCGATGCGGCACGGCAGGGCATCGAGGGCAATCTGGGCGCGGCCGTGGCGAGCAAGCTGTGGGTCTGGTCCGATCCGGCCAAGCTGGCACCCGGGGCGCTGCCGCGGGACTTCCGGCCTTACGAGCTGGACGCCATCCGCGCCATCGAGGGCGTGCAGGACGTGCAGGGCGAGCGCCGCATGATGGGCGGCCTGCGTCACGGCACGCAGCAGGTCAACGGCCAGACCGTGGCCGCCACGACCGACACGCTCAAGAGCTACCAGCTGACACTGGAGCTGGGCCGGGACTTCACCAGCGCCGACCTCCAGGCGCGTGCCCAGGTGGTGGTGATCAGCCATCGGCTCTGGCAGGACCTGTACAAGGGCAGGGCCTCGGCCCTGGGCTCGACGATGCTGATCGACATCCTGCCCGGGCCTGCGGACGGCGCCCAGCCGGGCGCGATGGCACCGCCGCAGGTCGGTGCCGCGCTGCCGGTGCAGGTGATCGGCATCCTCAAGGAGAAGCGCGATGGCGACGGGGACGACGGCCGCTCGGCCAACCTCTACCTGCCCGTCAGCACCTACCTCAGCAAGATCGACGCCCGGCCCGCGGTGGGCAGCTTCCGCGTACTGGTGGCCAAGGGCTTCGATCCCTCCAGCATCGAGGCCCAGGTGAGGCACCGGCTGAAGGCGCTGCATGGTCAGCAGGACTTCGGGCTCTGGAACGGCGACGCCATGTTCCGCCAGGTCCAGCAGGTGATGGGCATCATCGCGGGCATCTTCACCGGCGTGGGCGCGATCGCGCTGCTGGTGGGGGGCGTGGGGGTCATGAACATCATGCTGGTCTCGGTGTCGGAGCGCACGCGGGAGATCGGCATCCGCATGGCCGTGGGCGCGCGGCAGAGCGACGTGCGCATGCAGTTCCTGATCGAGGCGGTGATGCTGTGCTGCCTGGGCGGCCTGGCGGGCCTGGGCCTGTCCTGGCTGGCGGCCCAGGGCGCGAATGCCGTGCAGGACAAAGTGACGCTGGACGTCAGCGGCAAGGCCGTGGCCCTGGCCTTCGCGGTCTCGGGCGGCATCGGCCTGCTCTTCGGCACGCTGCCGGCCCGCCGTGCGGCGGCGCTGAGCCCGGTCGATGCCCTGGCGCGTGAGTGAGTGGAGGCGCAAGACATGAAGAAAGATGAACTGAAGTCCCCGGGCCTGCGCCTGTCCACGCTGGCCGTGGCCGCCGCGATCCTGGCCCTGCTGGGCGGCTGCGCGGCGACAGCCGATCTGAAGCGCCCGGTCGAGCCCGTGCCGCCGGCCCAGTGGCAGCACAGTCCCGAGTCCGCGGCGCAGGTCGGCGCCTGGTCAGCGGTGATGGACGAGGAGCTGCGGGCCTTCCAGCGCGAGGCTCTGTCCCGCAACCGTGACATCGCCCTGGCCGCCCTGCGGCTCAAGGACGCGCAGCGCCAGCTGGAGCAGCAGGGCCTGCGCCTGCAGCCCTCGGCTTCGCTGGGCAGCTCGGCCAATCGCCCGCTGGACAGCGGCGGCAGCACGCGCACGGTGGACGTGGGCGGCGTGCCGGTGCCGGTGGAGACACGGGTCGGCTGGAGCCACAGCTACAGCGCCTCGCTCTCGGCCAGCTACGAGCTGGACCTGTGGGGCCGCCTGGCCGCGCGTGACCGCGGCCTGCTGGCCCAGCGTGAGCAGCTGCAGACCGACGTGGCCGCGGCCCGCGTGGTGATCGAGGCCCGCGCGGCCGAGATCTACTGGACGCTCGGCGCCCAGGAGCGCCTGCGCCCGCTGGCCCGCGATCAGCTGGCGGCGGCCGAGGAGCTGCTGCGCATCGTCAAGCTGCGGGTGCGGGAGGGCAAGCTGCTGCCGGTGGAGTCCGACCGCGCCGCGCAGTCCGTGCTGGCCGCCCAGCATCGACTGGCCGACATCGAGGCCGAGCAGCAGCTGCAGGCCCAGCAGCGTGCCCTGCTGCTGGACCAGTTGGAGCAGGTTGCCTCGGCGGGCGCGCGCGGCCGCTTGCCGGACACCAGTCCGCCGGCCTGGGCCCTGGGCTCGCCTGCCCAGGTCCTGGGTGCGCGCCCCGACGTGCAGAAGGCCCGCCTGCAGGTGGACGCCGCGCTGGCCCAGCTCTCGGTGGCCGAGGCCAGCCGCTATCCCGGCCTGAGCTTCAGCGCCTCCGTGGGCACCGGCGGTTCAAGGATGGGCGATTGGCTCAGCCAGCCCGTGCTGGCGCTGAGCTCCTCCCTGCTGATCCCCCTGGTCGACTGGCGCCGTCTCAACCTGGAGCGCGACGGCGCCCGCAATGCCCTGGAGCAGTCCGCCCTGGGCCTGCGTGACACGGTCCACAAGGCCCTGGTCGACGCCGAAGGCCAATGGACTCAGCGCGAGAAGCTGCAGCGCCAGACCGAGGCCCAGGCCCGGCGCGTGGCCGAGGCCCAGGAGAACGAGCGCCTGGCCGCGCTGCGCCTGGAAGTCGGCGCCATCGGCCGCCACGACTGGCTGCAGGCCCGCGTAGCCCTGCTGGAGGCGAAGCAGTCCCTTGTGCAGCTGCAGCTGCAGGCCTGGCTCAACCATGCGGCGCTGTATCGGGCGCTGGGTGGGGCGCAGGGGTGAGGCCTGCGCTGCTTGCTTCTTGGTCGCGTAGCCATGGCGCCAGAACTTCATCGACTGCGCGGCCGGCAACCTGCAATCAGAGTCCCGGTGGGATGGCTCGCGCAGCTATGGCTACGACGGCTTCAACCGGCTGAGCAGCGTCATCGTGAATGGCGTGGCCAGCCAGTACCTCAGCAACGGCCTGAACCAGCGCGCCCAGAAGACGGTTGGCGGTGTCGCGACCCGCTACGCCTACAACGCCGCAGGCCAGCACCTGCATGAAGCCGCCAGCACCGCCACCAGCTATGTATGGCTGGGTTCGGAGCTGCTGGGCCTGGCTCGAAACGGCCAGTTCTTCATCGCCCACAATGATCAGCTGGGCCGCCCCGAGGCCTTGAGCAACAGTGCGGGTTCGGTCGTCTGGCGCGCCGAGAACAACGCCTGGGATCGCAAGGTCGTCCAGGACTCGGTGGGCGGACTCCAGCTGGGCTTCCCGGGGCAGTATCTGGATGGGGGGACGGGGCTTTGGTACAACTGGCATCGCTACTACGACGCGCAGATTGGGCGGTATACCCCATCTGACCCCATCGGGTTGGACGGGGGCATCAACACCTGTGCATACGTCGAAGGCAAGCCGCTGAGCTTCGTTGACCCCGACGGGTTGGTCCCGATCTATCGGGGTGAAGGCGTCGTGATGCAGTCCTACCCTGGTCCGCAAGCCGGGGCATCGAGCATGCACGCTGGGGCCCCGGGGGAAACTCCCATGTCCACTTGTTCGACAAGGAAGGGCGCGAGGCGCGGATATCCACGGAAACGTGGAAGCCGCTGACGCCGGAGGGCGCGAAGGCGTACAACCAGAGCAAGCAGATGCAGTGCGCTTGCGCTGACCTGACCGAGGGCGAGAAGAAGTTCCTCGACCGGGTCAATCGGACTGTCTTCCACCGTGGTGGTCCAAGCGTCAATCAACTTCTACGACTTGGCGGATGGCGCGGTCGTGGAGGTGGTCCTCAACAGCCAGGTGATTGATGAAACCATCAGCTCAGTTTCTGGAGGCGATGGCGGCATACGACGCCGACAATGAGTCGCAGGCCTTGCGCTTGATGGAGCAATGCGCCGAAGCAGGCGACCCGGTGGCCTGCTTTACGACGGCGCTTGGGTACTACAGCCTGGGGCGCAATCAATCTGGCGAGGCGATTCCATGGCTGCGCCTGGCCTCGAAATGTCAGTCGCCTTCGGTCATGGCCGAGTTGGCCATGCTTCTTCTCGGGGCCGAGTCTTTCCCGGCTGTTGAGTCTGAAGTGCTGGCGCTGGCGGCCCGCATCGGCCCCACGGACCCTCAGCAGGCGGCCGCCGTCCGCGCAGAAGCTGACCTTGCCCGGCAGCGCTGGCAAAGGAGAGCGTCGTCTGCCCCATAGGCTCTCGCCTTGAAACTGCCCGCCTGCCTCTTCTTGCAGCACCCTAGGCACAGCCCCGTAACCATCGGGGCTGTGGCACGCGGTCCCGAGACCGTCCCCAGACTTGTCCACAGAAGTTGTGGACGCCTGCGCACGCGGCCAGGCTGCTGGGGTCAGGTCTCGTTAAGGCACCAGGCTTACTTGCCCGGCATGAAGCCCAGCATCCACGAGAAGTCCACCGGCTCCCAGTGGCGGCCCGGGATGGTGGGCGGGATCACGGGCTTGCCGATGGACGGCCCATTGCCGATGGGGCCGCCATTGCCGGTGCCCGGCGGATTCAGGGCCACGTTGATGGCGGCGTAGCCGTGGCAGGTGATGCAGGAGGCCTGCTGCGGCAGGACCTGGGCATTGAACTCGACGAAGGAATTGCCGAGCTTGCCCTTGCTGGCGAGCGGCTGCTCGTACTGCGTCTGCGTGCCCACGAGGCGGTAGTTGCGGAACTCGGGCGGCAGGCCGGCCTGGTCCATCAGATTCGTCAGGTTCTTGGTGGCTGCGGTGGCCTGGCCCGTGCTGAGCGCCGGGTTGGAGCCCCAGGGATCGTTGCAGGACGAGTAGAGCGAGGGCTTGCAGCGGTTGGGGTTGGTCACCGGCGATTGCGGCTCGAAGGTGGCCCACAGCCAGTTGGGGTAGAGCTTGGACGAGATGTGCACGCCGACCAGGGCGTAGCAGACGCCGTCGATGGTCTGCACATAGACGCCTGCCGGCTTCTTGTCGCTGCAGTTGAAGAAGCTGGCGGCGTTGAGCGAGCTGGCGGCAATCCAGTCGGCCTTGATCTCCACGGCTTCCTTGGGGAAGTCCAGCGGCTTGCCCGTCGTGGCGATGTAGTCGGCCTGCCCGGTCCGGGTGGTCAGCGTGGCCCCGGGCTTGCCGCCGGGCGGCGCGGTGACGAAGGCGGCCTCGCTGGCATTCACGTAGACCTCCTCGCAGAACTGCGGATTGGCACCGAGATTGCCGGGCACGAAGGGCAGCAGGGACTTGGGCGTCTGGCTGGACTTGGACGTCATGGGCTGGCAGCCCGGCAGGCCGCTGGCCGCGGCGGTCGCCGAAGGGGTGTGCAGCTTGCCGCGGGTCGCCAGCAGGCTGATGGCGTGGCTGAAGCGCTTCTTCTCCTCACCGGTCTTGCAGCCCGGCGCGCCGGGATTGAGCCAGCAGGTCTGCTCCGTCCAGGTCTCCCAGTTGAGCTTCTGGCCCCCGGGCGTGTTGACCGTGCAGTGGGCGGCCACGAAGAGTTGCCAGGCGGTCTCCTCCTGCGTGGCGGCGGGCTTCAGCGGCAGGCTGCAGGCAGCCGGCGATGCGGCGGCGGGCATGCTTTGCGCCGCGGCAGGTCCCTGGCACAGCGCGAGGGCCGCCGCCGCCAGCGTGGCATGCGCGATCGAAGGACGCGAACGGCGCGCGGCACGTGAAGGCAGCGACAGGGCTTGCATGAGATTCATCGTGGGTCTCCCAAGTGTTGACAGCAGACGTCTTGTAGATAGGCGTTCCCGCTGCGGACGAACACCAGGACGCACCAACTGGTGCGCTGCTGATGCCAGCGTGCGCAGGGACGCCGTCCCGGCCGCTGCGGCAAGGTTCAGCCGTGCCCGCGGTCCGCAGGCTCGCATGGGGGGAGGGGAAGGGAATCTGTAAGTGCTGACAGGCCGCCGACACGCCGCACCTCGTGCAGGCGCGGCGGCCAGTGCTTCAGAGGGCCTTGCACAGGGCGTCGGCGAGGGGCAGGGACTGTGCACCCGGGCCGGCGCGCGGGGCTGCAGGATCTCGAACTGATCCACGTCGCTGTCGCGGGGCCGCGTCATTTCGTGCCTTGCGCCGAACCATCGAGGAAGGTCATGCGCTCCCAGCCATCCGGGCATGGACGCCCTCCGGGAGTCCCGATTGACGCGGGTCTGTGGCTCAGTCAGCCCCGCTCGTCATCCTGCAGCAGGCTCTTCACTTTGGTGGTGATGATGTCCACCGCCGGGCCGTTGGCACCGTGCGGAAGGATGACATCGGCGTTGCGCTTTGTCGGCTCGATGAACTGCTTGTGCATGGGGCGCACGGTTTCCAGGTACTGGTTCACCACCGACTCGGTGCTGCGGCCGCGCTCAGAGATGTCGCGCTGCAGCCGACGGATGAACCGAACGTCCGAGGCTGTGTCCACATAGATCTTCAGCGACATCATGTTGCGCAGCTTGGTGTCGTACAAGGCGAACAGGCCCTCGACCACGATCACCGGTGCGGGCTTCACGGTGATGGTTTCGCTGGAGCGGTTGTCGGCTGCGAAGTCATACACCGGCATCTCGATCGCCTCCCCCTTGCGCAGCGCGGCCAAGTGCTGTGCCATCAGTGGCCAGTCAAAGGCATCGGGATGGTCGTAGTTCTGCTTGCGCCGGTCTTCCGGCGGCATGTGGGACTGGTCGCGGTAGTAATCGTCCTGCATCACCACCGCCACCTTCTCCGGCCCGATGGCCGCCAGCACCTGGCGCGTCACCGTCGATTTGCCGCTGCCGCTGCCTCCAGCGACACCGATGACGAAGGGCTTGTGAGTGGTCTTGGGCATGAGCGTGTGCTGCGTGAGGAGGCGAAGCCACGAACTGTACAAGGAGGCGCGGGCGGGGAGGTGAGGGGCAGCGCTGGAGAGCTCTTCTGGCTGCAAGCTGTCAGTCGCCTCCAGCCGCTGGGCGGGGAGCTATCGATCCGGAGCGGACGTGGTCGCCGCAGGTGTAGGTGGCAGTTTGGCAGCGGGTGCGGCCGGTCGCGCTGATGACACTAGAAGTCCAGTCTCGGCCAGGACCAGACACTGACGACGCCTTCTTTGGTGCGTTCTAATGAACTGCAAGACTTGCGCTCGTGTCCTGGATGGGCAGGATGATCCGCTGGAGATCGACTGTGGTGGTGATCACTGTGGCAGCGTGGGCGCAACCGAAGCGGAGACTGGCGACGATGAGCCGCAGGCGGTCGCACGGGTTGTTGCGCGCAAGAGATTTGCGGAACGCGCCCCGACAGCACGGGGCGGTTGCAGCGTGCACGCTGCATTGAGGGGAACGGTTAATGGCAGATGCCAAGCAGACGATGAAGATGCCGGAACTCCTGGTCTACGCCAGGATGTTCGTTGTTGGCTTGGTTGGCGCTGAAGTAGGCAGGGCAGCTTATTACCTTGGGACTGCGTTCGCGCCTGTCATGGCTCATCTGGAGGTCTGGGCAACAGGGAGCGTGGTTCTGGCCGGACTGGCGATTTGTGTGGCCTACGCCGCAAATCGCGGCGCATTGACTGCCGCCGCACAAATGGGTCGAAGCGTTCGTCTCGACCTACTGATGGCTGTTTGTCTTGGAGCTTGGTCGAACGAGTTGACTCTGCCGTGGCTCTCGAAGTTTCACGCCGCCTTGAAGGCTGCAAACCCACATTGGGCGCCACTTGCTCTTCTGCTGTTTGCCACGGTGCTGTTATCGCCGCTCGTTCAGCGGCATTGGCCGAGAGGACGGCAGACAGCTTCGCAGCTCCAGTTCCTTGTGGACGAGGAGATCGGGCGCGAGACGGACGACTTGCTCTCCAACGAGGCACAAGCGAAGTCGTTCGCGGAAACCGTCCTCGCGAGCGGCGCTCACGCAGGATTGGTGTTCGGTGTGGATGGCCCCTGGGGCGTAGGCAAGACAAGCTTCATCAATCTTGCCGAACGCTACTGGGAACAAGCCGCCGACAAGGTGATTGTTTGTCGGTTTGAGCCCCTTCGATACGCATCCGAGCCAGATCTCGCTGATCGCTTGATTCGCGACCTGTCCGCCGCGATTCAGAGCCAGGTCTTTGCACCCGAGTTCCGTCCTACGGCCTCCCGATACTCTCGGCTCATCAAGGGTAAGGCTGACGTTTCGTTCCTGGGCTTCAAGCTCTCGCTGGAGCCTTCCCAGGAAACGGTCGATGAGTTGCTCGACGACATTGACGAGGTCCTTCGACGTATAGGTCGACGTGTGATCGTAGTCATCGACGACCTGGATCGTCTGGACGCGAAGACCGTCAACAACGTCCTATTCGCAACGCGACGCACCTTCAAGCTGTCGCAAGCGACCTACGTCCTTTGCTATGACACCGAGGTGCTGGCCGGTGGCAAGGAGGAAGGATCCAGGGCGCGTGAGTTCCTTGAGAAGTTTGTGACCGTCAAACTGAGCTTGTTCGTGGACAGCTCCAGCATCCGCAACTTCTTGCAACGCGACTGGGAAAAGAGCGAGAGCCAGCTCGGGTCCGTGCCATCGGACACGATGTTGAAGCTTGGTGCCGTTCTAAATGAGCTAGCTGAAATCTTGAGCGGTGATCTTGCCGCCAAGTACCTGCCTTTGCTCGGTGATCTGCGCAAGGTCAAGCGCTTCATCAACGCGATGTTGCTCATGCAGATTGAGAAGACCAATCTGGGCCGGACCGACTTTAACAAGCGTGACCTCATCAATTTGATGCTGCTGCACTTGAACTATCCAGGGTTGTTCAGGCGCATATACGCCGAGGAGACAGAGGGGCGTAGTGGTACTTTCTCGATTCGGCGCAAGTACGACGAACCAGATTTCAAGAACGCCGAAAGTTTTGCAGAGGTTAAGGAAGAGCATCCAGGTTCTGCCAGGTTCTTGCTGGAGCAGTTGTTTGACGTGGAGGTTCTGGAGCTGGGCGACGGGCGCAACATTGAAGAGTCCGTTCTTCGGTCTCGGGCGTGCTTCAACAAGGGCGATACCAGAAACCTGGAGGGCTTTCTGAAGCTCATCGTTCGCTTTGCCACGCCGGAGCCGCAGGAGACCTTTGTTCTCTACCAAACAGCCGTGGATCGGGTTCGAAACGGTCGGTCGATTGCCTCGGTTCTCGCGGAGGCTGATTTTGCACTGGAGCGAGCGGAGACCGCACACGACCAGTTCTGGCGGGTACTGGTCAATCAGGCCCACGACTTCACCAGCCCGACCGCAGAAGACGCTATCGAAACGCTCGTTGAGTACCTGCCACGCTACTCGTCGTTTGACAACGATGACCGTGGACTGCGGCCGAGGTCGATCTACTCGCTATTGCGGCTGTTGGATCGCGCGGGCTGGGGGCGTACTGCGGGCCGGCGACGCGTGAACAGTCCGGAGAACGTCATTGAGATCGCGTGGCGCATCTTTGGCGAGCACGCCTTCGTTGGAAGAGGCCTGCTGGAGCGGCTTGCTAGCCCAGACCGAGGCGTTCTGGGTTGGAACGACCTTATGCTCTTCAGGTTGCAGTGCTCAGCGGATCGCGGTGGCCAGTTGTACAACCTGCACACTGCGCTCATCGTCCACCAGGACATGTCTGCTCCAAGGTCCGGGTTGGTCAGTCAGTTGGCGCTGATGGGGATGAGGACGTTGTCTCAGCAGGTCTTCGCGCACTTCAAGCGCACTTACATTGAGAGTGGAAGGAACTTCTTCGCTGAAGCGCGTGAAGTGTCTGTCGGTGCGTTCCTCGGCCAGGCATTTGTGCATCTTCATGAGCAAGCTTCGCTCGACCCCGCATCCGAGCAAGGCGATACAACGGTTGCCCGTCGAGTTACGGCCGCACGGTCCTCTGCCGCGTCGTTCGTCATCAATCAGCTCAGCAATTCGCAGCCCCCGAATGGCTCTGGTGTTGGATGCGGTTACTACGATGAAAGCGGTGCCAAAGACGGCGGGGGCATCTCCATGTTGATGAACGAGTACGTCTTTGGCTTCTGCTTTAACCCGGCCGTCGACGTTAACAACGCGCTGCTGTTCATTGACCATTGCCTCGCCCACTTGAGCAGCCCGTTCCATACGGGGCGAGACGAAGAGGGCTATGTCGCAACCAAGTCTGGAATACCAGGCGGGTTGGATCCGAAGGCCATGGGAAGGTATTGGCTGACGCATGGCGATCACCTTCGGGCGCTGGCCCTCAAAGACAGCGGGCGATGCGTCTTTATGCCTAGTTACACAGCCTTCTATCGTGACGATCTCGATACGGTCTTTGCTGTACTGGATGAGCTGGCTGAGGAAGCAACTCCAAACCCTGCTGAATAGTGAAGCCGGCGGCAGGTTGTCGCGCGCTCCTCGAAGGTGACTGCGAGGCTGGCCCTTGCGATGACGCCGCGGGTCCGATCGTCGATCGAGAGGTGCTTCGGCACGCCGATTGGACGGCGGCTCCAGCGCTGCGCAATTAAAACAGCGAAGGTCCGCTTTGGGTCGGATAGCCGTCGGTCGTCACGCGTGTAACGAGCGGCAGCAAGCAGCCTTGAACTGGCGTAGCCCGCAGCTGGCCGACCTTCCGCTCCTGGCCAAGAGCAGTTCCCTGCCACCGACCTGACTCCTGACGGTTCGTGCTCCAGGCGCTCAGCATGATCAGGCGTCAATCCATGCCAGCCTGAGCCCGGACGGGACTGCTGCCTCTTCTTGCAGCAGCCTAGGCGCAGCCCCGTAGGCATCAGGGCTGTGGCCTGCGCTCCAAGGTCCGTCCCCAGACTTGTCCACAGAAGCTGTGGACGTCTGGGGCGGTGGCTCAGCGCATGAGCTCGCGGATCACGGCCACCGGCGCGCTGCCATAGCTCAGGAACTGGTCGTGGAAGGCCTTGAGGTCGAAGCGGTCCCCCAGGGCCTTCCGGCGCTCCTCGCGCAGGGCCATGATCTCGCTGTAGCCGCTGAAGTAGCTGGTGAGCTGGACCGAGGTCAGCTGTACGCGGCGCCACTTCTCGCGGGCCTCCTGCTCGGTCTGGAAGGCGCGCTGGGTCAGCAGGGCGATGGCCTCGTCCTGCGTCATGCCCAGCACGTGCACGCTGTAGTCCAGGATGGTGTTGGTGACGCTGCGCAGGTTCCACTTGCAGTACATGAGCCACATCTCGGGCGCATGGTCGCCGTAGCCGGCCTCCAGCATCATGCGCTCGCCATACACGGCCCAGCCTTCGATCATGGCGCCATTGCCGAACAGGGCCTTCACGAGGGACGGCGACTTGTTGGCATGGACCAGCTGGGTGTAATGCCCCGGAATGGCCTCGTGGATGTTCAGGATCTGCAGGATCCAATGGTTGTACTCGCGCAGGGTGCTCTCGGCCTGTTCGGGCTTGAGGTCGTCCAGCGGGGTGACGTTGTAGTAGGTGCGGTCCTGCGGGCGGTAGGGGCCGGGGGCCTCGATGCTGGCGCCGGCCACGCCGCGCTGGTAGGCGGGGGTCTCGCGCACCTGCAGGGGCTTCTCGGGGTCGATGGTGAGCAGGTCCTTGGCCTGGACGAAGGCCTGCAGCTGCGGGATCTGCTGCCGGATCTCAGCCAGGAAGTTCTCGGCCTTCACGTGCTTCACGGACAGCGCGGTGATCACGCGGTCGATCTTCTCCAGCCGGTCGGCGGGCTTGGGCCACTCGCCCTGGGTCTTGGTCCAGAGCTGGTCGGCCAGCTCGTCCATCTTCGCCAGCAGCTGCTCGCGGGTGGCCAGGGCCTTCTGGTAGGTCTGCTCGGCGCTGCTGGCGGACTGGATGTCCAGCTGGAACTTGCGCTCGTACAGCTCGCGGCCCAGGCGGAAGGAGCGGGCCTGGCCCTCCTTTCCATGGAGGCTGGCCAGCTTCTCGTCCAGGGCCTGCAGGCGCTGCTGGTAGCCCTTGACGGCGCTGCGTGCGGCGGCCAGGGCCTGGCGATCGGAGGTGGCGAGCAGGTGCTCCTCTTCGGCGGCTTTCTCGATCTCGTCGAACACCGCCAGCGTGCCGCCGATCTGGCTGATGGCCAGCTGGGTGTGCTCGCGGGTGGGCGTCTCGATGCTGGCGCGGGCTGCCGCGTAGTAGGCGGGCACGGCCTTGAGGCGGGTCAGCAGGGCCTTCAGACGCTGCGGTCGGGGGGCATAGTCGGTGTTCAGGATCAGGTCCATGGCACCGGCCACGTTGTAAATGGATGGGTTCCAAGCGAACTCGCGCAGGGTCTGCAGGTACCAGAGGTCCGACGCCAGCTTGTTCTGCAGCAGGATAAGGTCGGTGCGACCGCGGTCGGAGAGCTGAGCGGGCTTCAGCGTGGCGAACCGGGCCTGCCATTGCCGGGCAAAGCTCAGGGAGCGCTGGCGGCTTGCAGCATCCGGGGCCTGCAGTCGGGCTGCACCGTCAAAGCGGCCGGCGATCAGGGCGGCATCCGGGTCCAGCTTCCACAAGGCCTCGATGAACTGGTGGGCAAGGCGATCGAAGGCCGCGTCGGCGGACTGCTGCGTCGTGGCAGGCCCCAGGGCCTGTGTCGACCCAGGAGGGGGGCTCGCCTGGGGCGCGCTGGAGGTCGCGGCAAGGGTGGGCCCCGACCATGCGAGGGCCAGCGCAGCGCCCAGGATGCCGAGTCGCAGGCCCAGGCGGGACCAAGAGGTGCAAGGGGAAGTGGAGCGGGGGACGTGGGCGGCGCGCATGGGGGCTTTCTGGAAGTCGTGCGCCCCGGTCGGGCGCGAGGCGGCAGCATAGCGCTCCAGTCTCGTGCTGCCCCTCCGTTGCTGCCCCAGTGCGACTGTCTCAGGGGCGAAGTTCGAACACCGCGTAGCCTTCGCTCGCGTCCTGGACCCAGCGCAGGCGGCCTCCCTCGGGCAACAGGCGGCGCGCGGCCGGGCTGCCGCGGAACTGTGCCCGCGCACCCTCCGGCAGCTGCAGCGTCCAGCGACCCTCGTCGGCCTCGGGCGCGAAGGCCTGGCCCGACTGCAGCAGGCGCTGCAGGGCCTCGCGGTTCTCGTCCGGGGCGTCCAGCACGATGCGCTCCGGGCCCGCCCCGGGGAAGTTGCCGCCGCCGCCGGCGCGGTAGCTGTTGGTGGCCAGCAGGAAGCGCTGGTCGTCCCGCACGGGCTCGCCGTGATGGCGCAGCTCGCGGATACGGTGGGTGGTCACGGACGGCAGCCGCTTGCCGTCGGTGCCATAGCGGGCGGGCTGGGCGAGGTCGATCACATAGTCCAGGCCCAGGATCACGTCGTAGTTGAAGCTGGGCTGGGCCTCGTCGATCAGAGCCTGAGCCTCGGCCTGCCCGGGTGCCAGCTGCCGGAACTGCGCGGCCGAGCGCTCCAGCCACTCCCGCACCTCGGCGCCGCTGAGTTGCAGCACCTTCAGCGTGTTGGCGTAAGGGTAGAGCTCGGTCACATGCTTGACGGACATGGGGCCCGGGGCGATGTCCACATAGCTGCTCCAGCCCTGGCGCCCGCCGCTGCGGAAGGGGGCGGCGGCGCTGAGCAGGGGCAGGTCTTGCCAGCGCGTGCCGCGCAGGGCCTCGCGGGCATAGACCCGCTGGGCACGGGCGACGAGGGCCAGGGCCTCGGAGGGCTGGATGAGGTCGAAGTAGCTGTGCAGCGGCCGCGGGGCCTGGGCCACGGTCTGGCGGATCTGCGTCAGCGTGGCCTGGTGTGCGGGCTGAAGCAGGGCCTCCAGGGCGGTGTCGGGTTTGCCGTGCTCGTCGCGCAGGGCGCGCAGGCTGCTCTGGCTGTCTGTCACGCGCCAGCGGCCCGCACGCTTCTCCAGGCGCAGGTCGATCACGCCCAGGTGGCTGCCCCAGCTGCCGGGCATCACGGCGGGCACGCCGTGGATGCGGCCGTGGACCAGGTCCGCCCCTGCGTGCCGGGCAAAGGCGGGGCCGGGGAACTCGGCATGGGCGTGCCCCAGCAGCAGGGCATCCAGGCCGGGCAGCCGGGCGATGTCTCCGGCGCGGTTCTCGGCACCCTCGGCCTGGGGGGCGGCGTCGTAGCCGGAGTGGGCGAGGGCGACGACGAGGTCCGCGCCCGCGGCCCTCAGGCGGCGGATCTCGCGGCGGGCGGCCACCACCATGTCTTCGGCCACGACCCGGCCCTGCAGATGCTGGCGGTCCCATTGCAGGACCTGCGGCGGCAGCAGGCCCAGCACGCCGATGCGCAGGCGCTGCGGCCGGCCCTGATCGTCCCTGAAGTCCCGCTGCAGCAGCGCACTGGGCGTGAAGACCGGCTTGCCGCTGCGGGCCTCGCGCAGATTGCTGCTGATCACGGGGAAGCCGGCATGGGCATAGGCCTGCTTCAGAAAGGGCAGGCCGAAGTTGAACTCGTGGTTGCCGATGTTGGCCGCGTCATAGCCCAGCAGGCGCAGGGACTGCAGGGCCGGGTGCGCCTGCCCCGCGTGGCCCTGCTTCGCGATCACGTCGCCCATGGGCGAGCCCTGGATCAGGTCGCCGTTGTCCAGCAGCAGGTGGTTGGGCTGCTCGGCCCGTGCCTGGGCGATCAGCCGGGCGGTACGCGAGAGACCCTGTGTGGCGCTGGGCTGGTCCTGGTAGTAGTCGTAGGCCAGCAGGTTCATGTGGATGTCGCTGGTCTCCAGCAGGCGCAGCCGCAGGGTCTGGGCCTGCAGTCCGGCAGCCAGGCTCAGGCCGAGGAGGGCGAGCGCGCCGTGTCGCAGCCAGGGCGTTCGAGGGGTGGGGCGTCGTTCTTGCATGGGGCGAGGGTAGCGCAGACGGGCGTCGCGCCCCGGCCGCTGCCGCGCTTCAGGCTTTCCCTGATTCATAGCCTGGATCATGGGGATTGGCCGACGGATGCGGTACGCTGCCCGGGCGCACCGGCGTCTGGCGATCCCAGGCCTGTCCGGTGTGGGTGGCAGTGCCCGACCCGGTGGCTGCCAACTGCCTGAATTTCTGCATGGCATCACCATGCGGGAGCGATGTATGAGCGACAAGAACGAGCCCGGTGCGGTGCGCGCGCCGCTGCGCTTGCACGTGCCGGAGCCCACGGGGCGGCCGGGCTGCCACACCGATTTTTCCTATCTCAAGATCAGCGCGGCGGGCGAGGTGCCCCGGCCGGCGGTGGACGTGGCTCCGGTGGACACCGGCGACATGGCCCACAAGCTGATCCGCGTCCTCAACCAGGACGGCGAGGCCTGCGGCCCCTGGGCTCCCGAGCTGAGCGAGGCCCAGCTCAAGCGCGGCCTGCGGACCATGATGAAGACCCGCATCTTCGACGGCCGCATGCTCATCGCCCAGCGCCAGAAGAAGCTGAGCTTCTACATGCAGAGCCTGGGCGAGGAGGCCATCGGCAGCGCCCACGGCATGGCCCTGGAAGAGGGCGACATGTGCTTCCCCACCTACCGCCAGCAGAGCCTGCTGGTCGGGCGGGACGACGTGCCGCTGTCCGAGCTGATGTGCCAGCTGCTCTCCAATGAGAAGGACCCGCTCAAGGGCCGCCAGCTGCCGGTGATGTACTCCATCAAGCGCGCCGGCTTCTTCTCCATCTCCGGCAACCTGACCACGCAGTTCGTGCAGGCCGTGGGCTGGGGCATGGCCAGCGCCATCAAGGGCGACACCCGCATCGCCTCCGGCTGGGTGGGCGACGGCGCCACCGCCGAGAGCGACTTCCACAACGCCCTGGTCTTCGCCCACGTCTACCGCGCGCCGGTGATCCTCAACGTGGTCAACAACCAGTGGGCCATCTCGACCTTCCAGGCCATTGCCGGTGGCGAGGGCACGACCTTCGCCGCGCGTGGCGTGGGGGCAGGTATTGCCTCCCTGCGCGTGGACGGCAACGACTTCCTGGCCGTCTATGCCGTGACCCGCTGGGCCGCCGAGCGCGCCCGCAGCAATCTGGGACCCACCCTCATCGAGTGGGTGACCTACCGCGCGGGCCCGCACTCCACCTCGGACGACCCCAGCAAGTACCGCCCCTCTGACGACTGGACCCGCTTCCCCCTGGGCGATCCCATCGCCCGCCTCAAGCAGCACCTGATCCGCCGCGGCCTGTGGTCCGAGGAGCAGCACACCGCCCTGCAGGAGGAGCTCGAAGCCGAGGTGCTGGCCGCGCAGAAGCATGCCGAGAGCTTCGGCAGCCTGGCCGATGGCCACATCCCCAGCATCGCCTCCATGTTCGAGGACGTCTACGAAGACATGCCCCGGCACCTGCGCGAGCAGATGGCCGAGGCCCAAGCGTTTGGAGGCCGTCAATGAAGGCTGAGCAACTCCCCATCACCAAGGAGCAGGAGGCGCAGGACGCCGAGGGCAAGCCCGTCAACATGACCATGATCCAGGCCCTGCGCTCGGCCATGGACGTGATGCTGGCCCGCGACCCTGACGTGGTCGTCTTTGGCCAGGACGTGGGCTACTTCGGCGGCGTGTTCCGTTGCACCGACGGCCTGCAGGCCAAGTACGGCTCCCAGCGCGTCTTTGATGCCCCCATCTCCGAAGGCGGCATCGTCGGCGTGGCCGTGGGCATGGGTGCCTATGGCCTGCGTCCGGTGGCCGAGATCCAGTTCGCGGACTACTTCTATCCGGCCTCTGACCAGATCGTCTCGGAGGCCGCGCGCCTGCGCTACCGCTCGGCCGGCGACTTCACCGCGCCGCTGACCATCCGCATGCCCTGCGGCGGGGGCATCTACGGCGGGCAAACCCACAGCCAGAGCCCCGAGGCGCTGTTCACCCATGTCTGCGGCCTGCGCACGGTGATGCCGTCCAACCCCTACGACGCCAAGGGCTTGCTGATCGCCGCCATCGAGTGCAACGACCCGGTGATCTTCCTGGAGCCCAAGCGCCTCTACAACGGCCCCTTCGACGGTCACCACGACCGCCCGGCCACGCCCTGGACCGGCCATCCCAAGGCCCAGGTGCCGGAGGGCTACTACACGCTGCCGCTGGACAAGGCCACGGTCTACCGCCCCGGCCAGCAGCTGACGGTGCTGGCCTACGGGACCATGGTCTACGTGGCCGAGGCCGCCGCGAAGGAGACGGGGCTGGACGCCGAGATCATCGACCTGCGCGCCCTGTGGCCGCTGGACATCTCGACCGTCGTGGAGTCCGTGAAGAAGACCGGCCGCTGCGTGATCGTGCACGAGGCGACCCGCACCAGCGGCTTCGGCGCCGAGCTCTCGGCCCTGGTGCAGGAGCACTGCTTCTACCACCTGGAGGCGCCCATCGAGCGCGTCGCCGGCTGGGACACGCCCTATCCGCACGCCCAGGAGTGGGACTACTTCCCCGGCCCCGCCCGCGTGGCCGCGGCGCTGCGCCGGGTCATGGAGTCCTGAGCATGCAGAGCATGAAGGAGCAGCACGGCGCCCGCGCCGGCGCTCGTGAGCAATCGCGCCCTCGGGCGCAGCAGGGTCGCGCGATCGCGGCCCGGCAGGAGGTTTGATGAGCATTCATACGATCAAGATGCCCGACATCGGCGAAGGCATCGTCGAAGTCGAGCTGGTGGCCTGGCATGTGAAGCCGGGCGATGTGGTGCGCGAGGACCAGGTCGTCGCGGACGTGATGACGGACAAGGCCACGGTCGAGATTCCGTCTCCGGTCAAGGGCGTGGTCCAGCGCCTCGGTGCCGAGGCAGGCACCGTGATGCGCGTGGGCTCGGCGCTGATCGAGATCGCGATCGAAGGCGCGGCACCGGTGGAGACCGCGCCGGCCGCCGCGCCTGCCGCTGCAGCGGCCCCGGCACCCCTACCGGCACCGGCCGCGCCCGCGATGCCTGCGCATGCGCCGGCTGTGCCCGCCGTGCCGGGCGCCCGCCCCATCGCCTCGCCCTCGGTGCGCCGCCGTGCCTGGGAGCTGGGCGTGGACCTGTCCCAAGTGCGCGCCACCGGCACCGCCGGTCGCATCATGCACGCGGACGTGGAGGCCTTCGCGGCCTCCCATCCACACGGCCTGCAGCCCGGCAGTGGCGCGCCCTTCGCGAACGTGCCGGGCGCCACCGCGGCGGCCGCCCCCGTGCGGCCCAGCGAGCGTCATCTGGTCTCGCCCCGCGGTGACGGCATCGAGGCCAGCAAGGTCACGGGCCTGCGTCGCAAGATTGCCGAGAAGATGCAGGAGAGCAAGCGCCGCATCCCGCACTTCAGCTATGTGGAAGAGGTGGACGTCACCGAGCTGGAAGCCCTGCGCGAGCGCCTCAACGCCCTGCATGGCAAGACCCGCGGCAAGCTGACGGTGCTGCCGCTGCTGGTGCGCGCGGTGTGCCGCTCGCTGCGCGACTTCCCGCAGATCAACGCGCGCTTCGATGACGACGCCGGCGTGGTCAACCGCTACGAGGCCATGCACCTGGGCATCGCCGCGCAGACGCCGTCCGGGCTGATGGTGCCGGTGATCCGCCATGCCGAGGCCCTGGACCTCTGGAGCTGCGCGGCCGAGATCCGCCGCCTGGCGGAGGTGGCCCGCACCGGCAAGGCCACGCGGGACGAGCTCAGCGGCTCCACCTTCACCATCTCCAGCCTGGGGCCGCTGGGCGGCATCGTCACCACGCCGGTGATCAACCATCCCGAGGTGGGGATCCTGGGCGTGAACCGCATCGTCGAACGGCCCATGTTCAGGAGCGGCCAGGTGGTGGCGCGCCTGCTGATGAACCTGTCCTCGTCCTTCGACCACCGCGTGGTGGACGGGCAGGACGCGGCCGAGTTCATCCAGTCCATCCGCGCGCAGCTGGAGGCGCCGGCCACGCTGTTCATCGACTGACGCAGCGCCGCACCAAGGACAAGGGCGGCCCGCGGGCCGCCCTTTTTCATGGCGAGGCAGGCCCGCTCAGCGGCTGGCCTGCTCCACGGCCTCGGCGTAGCGGCCGTAGAAGCTCTGGTCGCGCAGGCCGGACTTGGTCAGCACCCAGGCCGCCAGCAGGTTGCCGCGCGAGAGCATGGGGCTCTTGGGCTGCAGGGCCGAGCTCAGACAGTGGGCCGTGTGCTGGTCCTTGAGCATCTTGGTGTCGTCCTCGTCGTAGCAGGCTTCCCACTGGTAGCGCAGCTTGAGTTCCTGCGGCACGGGGATGGGGCAGGGATCATGGCCCGGATAGGCCTGCCAGGGCACCTGCGCGATGGGGCCGGGCAGGGCCAGCAGGATGCGGTTGTAGACGCGGTGGTTGAGCAGGTCCTCGTTGGGGCCGGCCAGGACCTTGGCGATGACGCGGGCATCGAAGAAGGGCAGGGCGAAGTCGAAGCCCTTCTTGTGCACCGTCTCGAAGTGTCCGATCAGGTGGCGGCGCTGGTCGTTGAGCAGCAGGAACAGGTAGGCGGCCTTGGCCGGCACGCGGTCCCAGCGGCGCAGCTCCGCCGCGACCTCGGTCTGCAGTCGCCGCGCCAACTCGCGGTAGCGCGGGCGCAGCGCGCGCGAGGGCACGCCCCACTTGTTCTTGCGGCACAGCAGGGCGGCGGCCTCGTCGTAGCGGCGCTCGGTGGCCAGCTGGACGATCTGCTCGTCCAGGTAGACATGGCCCAGGCCCACGCTGCCGCCATCGCCCGACCAGATCCGGCGGTCGAAGTTGCGGCCACCGTCCTGCGCCTTCCAGGCGGAGATGGTCTGGATCTGCTTGTTGTCGAAGTTGTCCGGGCCCAGCGGGAACTCGAAATGCTGCGTGCCCAGGGCGGCCGCGGCCATGCGGCCGAAGGTGAGGTCCTGGGTGTCGCTGGGCGCGAAGTTCAGCGTGTTGAGGCGGATGCCGCTGTGGGCCAGGCTGGCGGCGATCAGGCGCGAATCCATGCCCCCGGAGAGGAAGGCCGTCTGCTCCTGCGCCTCGCCCTGGCGGTCCTGCACGGCCTGCAGGAAGGTCTCGTAGAGCTCGGTCTCGTAGGGCTTGCCCGCGTCCAGCGGGGTCAGGTCTTGCCAGTCGTGGTAGGTCTGGCGATGGGCGCCGGCAGCGGTGGCTTCGATCAGCTCGGCGCCGTAGCAGGCGCGGATGCCCAGGTAGCGCGTGCGCTCGGCCAGGGGGAAAGCCATGGAGGCGATCTCGAGCACGCCCTGCGGGTCCGGCTCCAGCACGATCACCTCGCCCATGCCCTGCAGCAGCCAGCGCGCATTGGTGAAGAAATGGATGCCGCGGTGCTGGCCGGTGTAGAGGGTGCGCACGCCCAGCTTGTCGGTGAAGGCGTGGAGGCGGGCGTGCTTCGGGTCCAGGCGCAGGCCGCAGAAGGTGCCGTGGGACTGTTCGAGCAGGCCGCGCAGATCGCCCTGGGCGAAGTGCACCAGGGCCTCCGTCTGCGGCACGCGCTGGCCGCCTTGCTGCAGGATGGGCTCGCCGGCCAGCAGGGCCAGGCTGCCATCCTCCAGACGGTGATGGGAGACCGGGGCCCAGATGCCCAGCTCGTGCCACACGGCGAAGAGCCCGGGGGCCTCGGTGGCCTCGATGGGGGCAGCGCCCAGTTCACGGCGCAGGGCAGCGGAGGCCGCGGCCTTGAGCCGCTGCAGGTCCTCCGGGGTGCCGCCGACGGCCGCAAAGAAAATCGCCATTACGAATCCTTGTTCAAACGGGTGGCCAGCTGCGCCTGCAGCCACTGCCGGAAGGCGCGGTCCACGACGAGCAGCGCCAGCACGTAGCTCAGCACCCCCAGCGAGCCCGGCACCAGCAGCTGCCACAGCGGCTGTGCCGGCACGAGGTGCCTGGCGGCCATCACCACGCCCACCAGGGGCAGGCAGGCCAGCAGGCCGTTGCGGAAGGTGCCCAGGACGGAACGCAGCGGCAAGTCTAGCAAGCGGGCGCTGCGGGGGGAGTTGAGCAGGAAGACCAGGGGCACGCCCACCGTCCAGGCCGCAGCCAGGCCGTTGGCGCCCCACAGCAGGCCGCCAGCGGCAAAGCCCAGGGGCATCACCAGCGCGCCGGTGATCGTGTTCCTGAAGTCGGCGCCCGCATGGCCGGTGGCAATGAGGGCGGTGGCCAGGATGGCACTGCACAGGCGCAGGGGCACGGCCAGCGCGATCAGCTGCAGGGCCGGTGCCGCATCAGCCCATTGCTGCCCGATGACCAGCAGCACCAGCGGCTGGGCCAGCAGGGCCAGCAGGGCGCAGCTGGGCAGGGAGACCAGGTTCAGCGCACGCAGCCCCTTCAGCAGCTCGGGCGGCACGGCCTGCCCGCTGTTCTTGAGCTTGGCGATGGCACTGAAGGCCACCTGGTTGACCACCTGCATGGACTTCTGCAGCGGCAGCGAGGCCAGCGTGAGCGCCACGGAATAGAGGCCCAGGGCCGCCGTGCTCAGCAGCTTGGCGCCGATCAGCACGTCCACCTGGGACATGAACCACCAGGTGAAGCGGCTGGCCGTGAGGTTGCTGCCATAGGACAGCAGGCCGCGCAGCTGCTGGAAGTCGGCATTGGGCCAGACCCGCGTGTGCGAGCGCAGGTGCAGCACCAGGGTCCGCACCAGGGCCCCGGCCAGGTTGCCCAGCAGCAGCGCCCAGACGCCATGGCCGGCATAGGCCAGGCCCAGGGCGCTGAGGCTGGTGACGATGACGGAGGCGATGTCGGCGAAGGCGATGGCCTTGAAGTCCATCTCCCGGCGCAGCACCGATTCCGGCACCGTGCTGAGGGCCGAGATGAGGAAGATCAGCCCGGCCGGCCGCAGCAGCTCCGCCAGGCGCGGATCATTGAAGAAGTGCGCCAGCGGCGCCGCGCCCAGCCACAGCGCCCCGTTGAGCACGGTGGCCACCGCCAGCATGGCGCCGAAAACGGCGCCGCAGGTCCGGCGGTCCAGGGTTTCGCCACGCACCAGGGCCGAGCCAAAGCCGAACTCGTTGAGGTTGGACAGCAGGGTGATGACCATCATGGTCATCGCCATCAGGCCGTAGTCGCTGGTCTGCAGCAGACGCATGACCACGATGGTGGAGCCCCAGCTGAGCAGCTGGCTCATCAGCTTGCCGATGGCGGACCATTTCAGGCCATGGAGGAAGCGATCGCGTATCTGCATCGATGGGATCGGCGCCCGGCCTCAGGCCGGCAGGCGCGACAGCTCCTCGGCCGTGGTGTAGATGGTGAGACCACGCTGCGCATCCTGCTCGAGGTGGCGGTAGAACTCGTCGGCCCGGATCCACCAGGAGCGCGCCGGCCCCACCTGGCCGGGATGCAGGATGCCCGCCTTCAGGTAGCGGTCGTAGAAATGCTGGCGCAGGTCGCCGCGGGACTTGTGGTCGATGCGCCGGCCCTGGAAGGCCGGGTCCAGCGGACGCACCGGCACCGTGATGTCGCGGCCCTGCCAGTCCTTGCAGGGCATCTTGAACGTCTCGGACATGCGCACCGGCAGCGGGAAGCGCTCGTCCATCAGATCTTCGAGCAGGTGATAGAAGGTCACCGGCCCCATGCTGATGCCCAGTCCAAGGATCTTGGCCTTGTGGTGCACACAGCGCTCCCAGGGCGACAGCCGGCCGCACACCGAGGCCGCGAGATGGTGCTGGCCCACGATGTCCTCGGCCAACGGCCCCAGGGCCGAGACCGAATGCGTCGGGTGGATGCTGCGGCGGATGCCGGGCATCTTCAGAAAGGCCGCGGGCAGGGCGCCCAGGTTGGAGCCATGCTCGCGAGGATCGAAGACATAGCCCTGCATCTGGCAGGTGGCGTAGATGGTGCCGCCGGGCAGGTAGTAGGTCGGCACGACCAGGGTGCCGCCAGGGCTGATGGCCTCGTGGATGGCCTCCAGCACCGCCGTGGGGCCGCCCTCCACATAGCCCAGGCTCTTGAGCGAGGAGTGCAGCATCACTGTGTCACCCGGGACGATGCCCATGGCGCGCAGGCCGGCGACGATCTCGGCCTTGCTGGTATGCGGCTGCTCGGCCTTGAGCTCGGCGCTGCGACGCCGGGCGCGCCAGGCGTTCAGCAGGCGCCGCAGCGGCGCCTTGATGCGCTCCTTGAGATCAGGCGCGGCCATCGATGTCCTGCTCCAGCAGATTGGCGTCGATCATGAACTTGGCCGCCCAGTTGAGGTACTCCCACTGGCCGTAGTCGCCGTCCACCGGGAATGAGCCCTTGACGCCACCGCGCTGGTCCTCGAGGCCGTCGATGGCGATGGCGCGGCGCACATAGCGGTTGGCCAGCTTGGCGGCGTCGCGGTACTTCTTCTGGCCGGTCAGCTCGTAGAGCATCAGCCAGCTGTGGGCGATCTGGACCTCGCCGGTCAGGCAGGACCAGTCCACCGCGGCGGACCAGTCGGGCTTCAGGCGGCCGGGGATGAAGCCGTCCGGGCGCAGGGCCGTCATCAGGCCGTCGGCGGTCTTGATGGCGCGGCGCAGGATGTGCTCGTCCTTCGTGAAGCGGTGCGCTTCCATGAAGCCGCGCAGGGCGTAGCCCAGGGTGTGGGTCAGCGGGGTTGCGGGGATGTTGAGGCAGCAGTTGGCCAGCCAGCCATTGGCCTGCTGCTGCGTGAAGGCCCATTCGACCTGCCGCAGCGCGGCCTCGGCATAGCCCTGGTCGCCCACGTGGCGGGCGGCCTCGAACAGGCCCCAGGAAACGTGGGTCTCGTAGGTCTTGTCGCCGCGCTCGGCGAAGGGCGTGGCGTGCTTGCGCCAGCAGCCGTCGGCGTCCAGCGAGTCGCGCAGGAAGGCGGCCGCCTTGTTCATCGGGGCCAGGTAGGGCTCGCCGAAGGCGCCGACGCCCGAGGCCAGGCCGATCAGGATCTGGCCGGTGTTGAAGGTGACGGGCACGCGCGGCGTGGCATTGATCTTGCCGCCCATGAAGCCGCCCTCGGGGAACTGGATGGACACCAGCCAGTCCAGCATGCGGCGGGCGCGCTCAAGGGAGTCGGGGTCCTGGAAGCGCTGGCCGCAGTCGATCATCGTGGAGACGATGTAGCCGGTGGTCTCGGGGTAGGACACGGCCCAGCCAGTCTTGAGGCTGAAGTCGCGGGCCACGCCGCCATCGTGCGAGGCGGACTGGTCCTGGGCGCGCTTGAGCCACTGCAGGGCGGCCTTCACGGCGGCATCGATGCCGGGGTCCTGGGCGGGCAGGCCGCGCGCGTCCCGGGCGGCTTCGGCCTTGGCCTCGGCGGGCAGGCTGGCCTGCTCACGCCAGTTGCGGAGAACCTGTTTGGCTGCGTTCAACATGCGGTGTCACTCCCTCTTGAATCAGATGACGGCGGGATCCTCGGCCGGGTGGGTGCAGGGCATGGCCGGGGCGGCCAGGAAGTCCTGCAGCCACTGCGCGCTGAGGTTCAGCGCGGCGGCCCGGTGCTCGGGATCGGAAAAAGTATGGTCGGCCCCGTCCAGCACCTGCTGGCTGAAGCCGGAGCGGCTGGCCTGCGCGGCCCAGCCGGGCTCGCGCAAGGTCTCGGTGAATTCCTGCGCCGTGAGGTCGGCGCCGGACAGCAGGCACGTCACGCGGCCGTGCTGGTCCAGTATGCGGGCCAGGCCCTCGCGCATGCCGCTGCGGAAATCGCCGGTGTCCTCGGCGGCGGCAACGCTTCGCCCCATGGCGCCCAGGGCCGCGCGCAGGCTGCTCCAGCGCACCTGGCCGCCGAACAGCCGGCGCCAGAAATCGGCGCTGACGAGCCGGGCGGGGTAGTAGTGGCGGGTGCGGGCCTGGGCCAGGCTGCGCTCGCTGCGCACCCACGGGTTGGCCAGCAGCAGGCCGGCCACGCGGGCGTCGCCCCGGCGGGCATGGAGCAGGGCGGCCGAGGCCCCATCGCACAGGCCCCACAGCAGCACGCGCTCCACGCTCGAGCAGGCCCGCTGGAGGGCGGCGATGGCGGCGTCGATCTCGGGGTCCAGCTGCTCGAAGCCGACGGCCTCGCCGGGTGCATCACCCATGCCGCGGTGGTCGAAACGCAGGACCGCCGCGCCCTGCCCGGCCAGATGGCGGGCCAGGCTGACGAAGAAGCGGTGGGCGCCCACACGGTACTGCGGGCCGCCGACCAGCACGATCACGCCCAGGCGCGGCGAGCCGCCCTGGGGCAGGCTCAGGATGCCGGGCAGACGCAGGCCTTCGCAGCAAACCGGGCAGACCTGCTCGATCACGGCGGAGCGGGCGCTCATGCGAAGGCCTCTTCGGCGCACAGGGCGCGCAGGCTGCCTTCGATGAGGCCCTGGCTGAGGGTCACTTCCTGGCTGGCCCAGAATTGCGGGCCCTGCACGCAGATGGTGCTGGGCTGGTAGCCGGCGGTGCGCCAGGCTTCGATGTGCTGGCGGCTGGCGGGCCCGAGGGTCTGCGTGGCCGCGCTGGCCATCTCGCACCACACCAGGCGGGCGCCGGCCACGCCGCCGGGCGGCTTCAGCTGGGTCGCGGCCAGGGGCAGGGCCAGCTCGGGGCGGACCACATAGCCTGCGGCATGCAGAGCCTGGCCGGCCTGCAGGGCCTGGCGCATGGCGGTGGTGTCGGCGTAGCTGCGCACGGTGCGGCTCATGTCGGCGGCCAGGCGCAGGCGAAGGAACTGCTGCAAAACCTGCTCGCCGCTGGGCTGGGGCTGCCACATCAGCCAGTGACAGGCGAGCTGGCGGGCTTGAGCGAAATCGCTGGCCAGCAGGGCGCCGCTGCGCAGGCTCCACAGCCACAGCGGGCTGTCCGGCTCGCCTTCCTGGCGCAGCCGCTGCAGGGCCAGGTCCAGGTCGTCCAGCCAGGTCTGCCAGCGGGCTTCGCCGTGCTCGCCGGCGCTGTCACCGCAGCCGAAGAGATCGGGCCACAGCACGGTGAAGCCGGCCTGGCGCAGGGCATCGGCGCCCAGGGCGAGCATGCGGCGGCTGCGGTTGAGCTCCTCCAGCCAGGGCGGGACCAGCAGCACCAGGCCGCGGGCAGGGGTGCCGGCGGCGGGCTTGAAGAGGCTCAGGTAGCGCAGGCTGCCGTCACGGCTCTCCAGGAAGAAGGCTGTGGCGGCGTCCATGTTCGGTGCGGGGGCGGACAGGCTGGCCCGGCCTCAGGCCGCCAGCTTGGCCTCGACGAAGCGGGTCAGGGCGCCCACAGTCGCGAAGGTCTGGCCGTCGATCTCGTCGTCGCCGATGCTGATGCCCAGCTGTTCCTCCAGCGCGGTGATCAGGCTCACCACGGCCATGGAGTCCAGTTCGGGCAGGGCGCCCAGCAGGGGCGTCTGCGCATCGAACTGCGCGGCGCGGCCCTGGAGGCCGAGCGTTTCGTCGAGGAGGCGGAGCACGTGAGAGGCTGGGGACATGGGACGACCGGAAAAGGAAAAGGGCGCCTGGGCAGGGCCAGGCGCCGGAGAGGGTGCCGGGGAAGGCGGCCGAATCTTACCCGGGGGCGCTGTCCAGATCCCGGGGGGCGGGCCCCCTCATCCCAAGGGAGGCGGCCCGCGGCGCAGGCCTCCCGCGAGTGCTGGGCCGCCCCCGGACTCGGGGACAATCGCCGCATCATGCAAGAGACTGCCGCCCCAGCCCCTGCCAACACCCCCGGCCAGCCGGGCTTTCGCACGCCCCGGCTGCTCGCCGACCTCGTCCACCACCAGGCGCTGTGCCGGCCCGCGGCCGTGGCCCTGGGCGGGGAGGGCGGCAGCCTGGATTACGGCAGCCTGTCACAACAGTTACACCTGATGGGGGGCTGGCTGGCCGCCCGGGGCGTGTCTCGCGGGGAGCGGGTGGCGGTCTACCTGGACAAGCGCCAGGAGTTCGTCATCGCCTGCTTCGGTGCGGGCGGGGTGGGGGCGGTGTTCGTGCCGGTCAATCCGGTGCTGAAGGCCGAGCAGGTGGCACACATCCTGCGGGACTGCGATGTGCGCGTGCTGGTCACCGCCGGGGCGCGTCTGCAGTCCCTGGCCGAGGTGTTGCCGGACTGCCCGGCCCTGCGCGAGGTGCTGCTGGTCGATGCGCCGCCCGCGGGGCTGGTCCTGCCGCCCGCGCTGCGCCTGCACGATTGGACCGAGCTGCAGGGGGCGCAACCGCAGGAGGCCGTCGCGCCCGTGCTGGACAGCGACATGGCCGCCATCCTCTACACCTCCGGCAGCACCGGCAAGCCCAAGGGCGTGGTGCTGTCCCACCGCAATCTGGTGCTGGGCGCGCAGAGCGTGGCGCAGTACCTGGGCAATCATGCGGGCGATGTGCTGCTGGCGGCGCTGCCCCTGTCCTTCGATGCCGGCTTCAGCCAGCTGACGACGGGCTTTCTGGTGGGCGCCAAGGTGGTGCTGCTGAACTACCTGATGCCGCGGGACGTGCTGAAGGCGCTGGACCGGGAGGGCATCACCGGCCTCACCGCCGTGCCGCCGCTGTACATCCAGCTGACCCAGTTGGCCTGGCCCGAGGGCGCGGGCCGCAGCCTGCGCTACTTCGCCAATACGGGCGGCCGCATGCCGCGCGAGACCCTGGACCGCCTGCGCGAACGCCTGCCGCAGGCCGCGCCCTTCCTGATGTACGGCCTCACCGAGGCCTTCCGCTCGACCTATCTGCCGCCCGCCGAGGTGGACCGCCGGCCCGATTCCATCGGCCAGGCCATCCCCAATGCAGAGATCCTGGTGCTGCGCGAGGACGGCAGCCTCTGCGATCCCGAGGAGCCCGGCGAGCTGGTGCACCGGGGGCCCCTGGTCGGCCTGGGCTACTGGAACGACGCCGAAAAGACCGCCGAGCGCTACAAGCCCCTGCCCGCAGGCGTGGGCGGGCGCGAGGCCGGCCTGCAGCTGCCCGAGTACGCCGTGTTCTCCGGCGACACCGTGCGGCGCGATGCCGAGGGCTTTCTCTACTTCATCGGCCGGCGCGACGAGATGATCAAGACCTCCGGCTACCGCGTCAGCCCGGTGGAGGTGGAGGAGTTGCTGTACCGCTCCGGCCTGGTGGGCGAATGCGCCGCTTACGGCCTGCCGCACGAGCAGCTGGGTCAGTGCATCGAGGTGGTGTTCTGCCCGCCCGAGGGCGCTGAGGCTGATCCAGCGGCGCTGCTGGCCTTCTGCAAGAAGCACATGCCGGCCTATCTGGTGCCGGCGCGCCTGCTGCCCGTGAGCGGCCCGCTGCCGCGCAATCCCAATGGCAAGATCGACCGCAAGCGCCTGCAGCAGCAGGCCGGGTCGGCCGAGGCGTGATCGCGCCGTTCTCATCCCTTCCTGCCCTTCGCCTTCATGGACACACCCTCCGCCGCCACCCCCGCCCGTGCCCTGCCGGTGCATGCGCCGATGCACCAGTTCCCGGTCCGGGGCCATGAGCTCATCGTCGGGGGACGGCCGCTGAGCGAGCTGGCGGCCTCGCTCGGCCAGACGCCTTTCTACGTCTACGAGCGATCCCTTCTGCAAGCCCGCGTGGCTGCGCTGCGCGAGGCCTTGCCGGCGGGCCTTCACCTTCATTACGCGATGAAGGCCAACCCCCTGCCGGCCCTGGTGGCCTGCATGGTGGGCCTGGTGGACGGCATCGACGTGGCCTCCGCCGGCGAGATGCAGGTGGCGCTGGCCCAGGGGGCGGATCCGCGGCACATGAGCTTTGCGGGGCCAGGCAAGCGGGCGCAGGAGCTGCAGGCCGCGGTGGCGGCGGGCGTGCTGGTCAACGTGGAGTCCTTCCGCGAGCTGCCGCTGCTGGCGCAGGCCGCGCAGGACCTGGGCCGACCGGCGCGCGTGGCCGTGCGCGTGAACCCGGACTTCGAACTCAAGGGCTCGGGCATGCGCATGGGCGGCGGACCCAGGCAGTTCGGGGTCGATGCCGAGGAAGTGCCGCGCCTGCTGGCCGAGATCGGCCGCCTGGGGCTGCAGTTCGAGGGCTTCCATCTCTTCGCGGGCTCGCAGAACCTGCGTGCCGAGGCGATCTGCGAGGCTCAGCGCCTGAGCTACCAGCTGGCCCTGCGCCTGGCCGCTGACGCGCCTGCGCCCGTGCGCCACCTCAACCTGGGCGGTGGCTTCGGCATTCCCTATTTCCCCGGCGAGCAGCCGCTGGACCTGGGCCCCGTGGCCGCCAACCTGGCCGAGCTGCAGGCCAGGGCAGGGCGCGAGATGCCCGAGGCGCACCTGGTGCTGGAGCTCGGGCGCTATCTGGTGGGCGAGGCGGGGCTCTATGTGGCCCGCGTGCTGGACCGCAAGGTGTCACGGGGTCAGGTCTTTCTCGTGACCGATGGCGGCCTGCACCACCACCTGGCTGCATCCGGCAACTTCGGGCAGGTGATCCGCAAGAACTACCCCGTGGCCATCGGCAACCGCATGGGCGAACCGGCCACCGAGTCCGTCCATGTGGTGGGCCCGCTGTGCACGCCGCTGGACCTGCTGGCCGAACGCATGATGCTGCCGGTGGCCCAGGAGGGGGACCTGGTGGTGGTCTACCAGTCGGGGGCCTATGGGGCCAGCGCGAGCCCGCAGGGCTTCCTCGGGCATCCGGGCTGCCTGGAAGTGCTGGTCTGAGCTGAAGAACGGCAGGATCGCACGGAGCCGGCGACCCCGCGGCCTGGCGCAGGAAGGGCTGCGGCCTACCATGGCAAGCCCTGCTTGTCCTGTCCCAGGTCGCGAAACTTGGCTGTTGAACCGCTCATCACGACTGCGCCCGTGCCCGTCTGCAAGAGCGGCCGGCCTGCTGCCCGGCTTGTCGCTGCGGGCCTGAGCCTGCTGCTGGCCGGCCTGGCGGTGTCGCAGGTGCAGGCCCAAGTGCTGGCCCAGGTGCCCTCCCAAGGGCCTTCCCAAGTGCGGGCTGCGCTCACTTTCGAGCAGGTGCGTGCGCTGCCGGCGCCGCCAGCGGTCTATGCCGACGAACCCTCGCTGGAGGCCCGGCTGCGCTGGCTGCAGACGCGCCTGGCAGGATCGCTCGACGCCCCGGAGCGCTACCGCAGTCAGCGCCTGCTGTTCAGCGAGTACTACTTCGCCAACCGTCACGCCGAGGCGGCTTCCCTGTGCCGCCAGCATCCGCCGCTGGCGGAAGATCTCCTGTTCCGGGCGCACTGCATCCTCGCCACGAAGTCCGGCCCGCAGGATCAGCTGCCGCAGCTGCTGTTGCTGACCCAGGAAGCGCGCAGCCGCCGCAATCCCGGCATGGAGGCGCTGCTGCTGCAGGAGATCGCCTGGCGGCAGTCGGAGCTCGGGGACATCGGCGGCGCCTTCGAGAATCTGGAGGCCGCGCTGGCGGCGGCGCCGGTCAGCGATGTGGGGCTGCTGACCGACCTGATGATGAACACGGCGACCAGCTACATCGTCAATGGAGACGAGGGCTATGTCCGCAAGGGCATCGCGCTGCTGGCCAGCAACCGCGAGCGCCTGGCGCGGATGCTGGAGGAGCCCACGGGCGACATCGACAAGGCCGTGCTGCGCGAAAGCATGCAGCTCACCGAGTTCAACCGCGGCATCGCCTATGCGCTGCATCTGGGCGACTATGCCAACGCCCTTCAGCACTTCGATCGGGTGCTGGCCGAGCCCAATCCCTATACCGAGGATGCGCTGGCCTTCGCCGCGCTGGCTGCGGCCGAGTTGCGCCAGAACGAGCGCGCCCGTGCCTACCTGGCGCGCGCCGGTCGGGAGGGCACCGGCAACGCTGCTCCCGCCGTGCGGCAGTACCTGAGCTGCTACCGGCAGCTGGCCGGCCGCCGCCTGCAGCCCGGGCATGCCTTGAGCGACTGCCTGAGCCTGCACCCTGACACCGCCACCGAGGTGCAGCTGGACGTCTACAAGCGCCTGTCCCATATCGACGATCCCGCGATCGCACTCGCCGGACTGAAGGGCCTGCGCACCCTGTTCCTCGAGAAGCTGGAGCCCCAGCTGCGCCGCCGCGGTTCCACGGCGGCCTCCAATGCCGAGCTGCGCCGGCTGCAGCGCGAGTCGGAGTTCAAGAGCCTGGTCCTCGAGCAGCAGCAGGCGCTGCAGCGCGAGCGCGATGCCACCGCAGCCCAGCGCCAGACCACCTTCATCGCGCTGTCCTTGCTGCTGCTGGCCGTGCTGCTGCTGATCGGCCTGAGCTGGCGTTCGAAGAAGAGGCTGGCCGAGCAGTTCGAGCGCATGAGCCTGGTCGACACGCTGACCCAGCTGGGCAATCGTCGCTTCCTGGAGCAGCAGGTCGGGCGCGAGCTGGCCTCCCTGGAGCGGGCGCGGCACCGGCACCCGGAGGCGGCGCTGGGCCTCTATCTCTTTGATGTCGACCACTTCAAGTCTGTCAACGACCGCTTCGGCCATGGCGTGGGGGACGAGGTGCTGGTCGAGCTGGCACGGCGCCTCCAGGCCGTGACGCGAGACACGGACCTGCTGGTGCGCTGGGGCGGCGAGGAGTTCCTGCTGGTCGCCCGGCTCGACACCGCCCAGCACGGCTCCCAGCTCGCCACGCGCATCCTGGAGGCCATCAACGGCAGCCCCTTTGCGCTCCAGCGCGGCGACGCGCTGCCTGTCACTTGCACCGTCGGGGCGGTATGTCTGCCCTTCATGCCCGGCAGTGATCCTGGCCTGTGGCCCGAGCTGGTCGAGCTGGCCGACCTCGCGCTCTACGAGGGCAAGCGCGCCGGCCGCAACCGCTGGGTGATGCTGTCGAACCAGGGGCTGGCAACGCCGGAGTCCTTGAGGCAGGCGCTGCAGCAGCCCCTGGCGCAGTCGCTGGAGGCCGGGCTGCTGGGCCTGCGCAGTTCGGCAGAGCCGGGCGATTGACCGACGCGCGGCCTAGAGTGCCGGCAGCAGGTCCTGGGTCAGCAGCTTGAAGGTGTGGAGGTGGGGCTGCCGCTCGTTGAAGTTGGTCGTGGTGATCACGATCACGGCGCGCTTCTCGGGCAGGAGGAAGACCGCGTTGCCGCCGTTGCCCGCCATCGTGGGCGCCGTGAGGGTCGAGGCGCCGAAGGGGATCTTCATCAGCCACCACAAGTAGCCGTAGTCGGCATCCTCGCGCGCCACAGCCTGCGGGGCCAGCGAGCGTCGGACCCAGTCCGCGGGGATGAGCTGCTGGCCCCCGGCCCGTCCGCCATCCAGGTAGAGCTGGCCGAGCTTCCAGAGGTCGCGAGTGCGCAGGCCCAGCCCGCCCCCGGCCTGGGCGAGCCCCAGCGGCGAGTGCTGCCACTCGGGGGCGTGAATGCCCAGGGGATCGAACAGGCGGCGCTGGGCGTAGGCGTCGAGCGGTTCCCGCACGGCGCTCTGGATGACGTCCCCCAGCGTGGTCACGCCGGCGGTGCAATAGCGGAAGCTGCGGCCGTGCGGCGAGTCCGCCGGCTTGGGCATCCAGGCGGGGAAGCCCTGCACCGGCAGGTCCGCATAGAACTGCACCCAGTCCTCGACGAGGTACATGCGCTCCTCATTGCCGCGGGAGAACTGGTTGTCGTCGTTGCACTCGACCAGCGAGGACATCGTCAACAGGTCCTCGACGCTGATCGCCAGCTTGCGTGGATCCGGATGCTGCATCCGGGCGCGACGCTGCGCCGGCAGCAGGTCAAAGATTCGCGAGCTGCCGCTCATGCGGCCGTCCGCGACGGCCAGGCCCGCCAGCATGCCGGCTACCGTCTTGGTGGCCGAGCGGGTGTTGCGGCGCGCTTCGGTGCCCTCGGCGTCGAAGTAGTGCTCGTACACCACCTGGCCCTCCTGGGCGACCAGGATGCTGGTGATGGCCTTGTAGCGGCCCTGTTCGACGTTCTTCTGGGCCTGCTCGAAGCGGGCGGGCGGGGCCGTCTGCGCCGTGGCAGCGTCGGTGGCAGCGGTGAGCGAGGCCACAGCGAGGGTGAAGCAGAGTAGGGTGCGATGCATGAGGGGTCCTTGTGTGCCCTGATGCTATCGGCGCCGCAGACGGGCATCTTGTACATGGGAAACCTCGGCGCGGCTGAGTGCGAGCTGCCGGAACGCCCCCGGCGTGATGCCGAACTCCGCCACGAAGCAGCGGTGCAGATGGCTTTCGTCGAAGAAGCCGAGCTCCGTGGCGACGAAGCTCAAGGGGCGACGTCGCACGATGAGCGACACCGCCCTGTGCAGCCGCAGCCTGCGCAGATAGTCGCTGGGGGCGATGCCATGGCGCTTGCGGAAGGCTCGTGCCAGGTAGACCGGGTGCAGATCGGCGATCGAGGCGAGCTCCTCCAGCGTGGGGACGGGCAGGCCGTCGGCTTCCAGGCGGTCCAGGACACGCTGGAGCTTGTCGCCGACCTTTGGCAGAGGCCGCGGCAGCGCGTCCGCCACCAGTTCGGTGACGATGGTCTCGATGGCGAGCGGGGATGCCGGCTCCCAGCGCCGGACCTCGGGCAGCAGCGACAGCGCGCATGACAGCGAGCGCCGCGGCAGCCGGCGCGGCTCATCGCCGATCGAGCGGCCATCGCTCAGGCGCTCCAGCACGGCGGCGGGCATCGTCACCGTCAGGAACAGGCCGTCGTGAGAGCGAAAGCGGTCGCGATGCTCGGTGCCGGGCGGATTCAGGATGACGGCAGGCCCGGTGCACAGGGCGGGCATGCCGGCCGCATCACTGACGTAAGTCCCTGCCAGCAGCAGCACCAGGTGCATGTCCGCATGCTGGTGCTGGTGAATCTCGTGCTCAGGGACGGTGGGGCGCAGCAGCGCGACGGCGAGTTCGGCGGTGGCCTGCTGGTGCAGCGCGGCGCCCTTGACGCCGAGGCCAGTCAGGGCTGGCGCCTGCGACGGCATCGTGGAAGGCGATGAAAGCATGCGGGGTGTGTCTGTGCGTCACCCCCGGGGTCCATCGTGAGGGCGACGCGAGTATGACCTGCTTGCGGCTGAGCACGGCGTGCCGACCCTATCGGCCCCACGTGTCCCCAATTTGGCCCCCGTGCCCCGGAAACGAAAAACGGGCCCAGAGGGCCCGTTCTTGCGTGGTTCTTGGCGGAGAGGGCGTCCGCCATTCGCCATTTCCATGAGTCTTCGCCGGATGGCAGCAATGCTCATACACAATTGCAAATCAACAGCTTAGCGGCGCTTGGCGGCACCATCGGTTCTCCAAAGGTCCACCGCATCTCAGATTTCAATTGTGGGTACACCCGTGGGTACAAGAACATCTTCCGCAAGAGACAGAAAGCGAATCTCTGCCGTCAGCCTGCCCAAATTGTTCAGGACCCCTGGCTACCACCATGACGGTGGGGGGCTCTATCTCCAGGTTACGGCGACCGGCGGGCGGTCATGGGTGTTCCGCTACATGCTGAACAAGCGTAGTCGTGAAATGGGTCTGGGCTCGGCCGACAACTGGGACCTCACGTCAATCCGGCAACGTGCAGATGAGCTGCGGCGCTTGCTGGACCAGGGCATAGATCCCATCGAGCAGCGCAATGCCGAACGCCGTGCCTTGGCGCAGAAGCAGGAGACGAGTAGGACCTTCAAGCAATGCGCCGAGCTGTTCCACGAGAAGAACGCCGCAGCATGGAAGAACGCCAAGCATTCAGCACAGTTCCTCAGCACACTGGAGACCTACGCCTATCCCACGTTTGGGGAATGGCCGGTCTCTGAGATAACGGGCGATGCCGTCGTCAAGGCAGTGCTGCCGATCTGGACGACCAAGCACGAGACTGCCACGCGAGTGCTTCAGCGGATCAAGAAAGTGCTGGTGTGGTCTGCTGCAGCCAGGCATCGTGAGCCACTTCCTTCCGACTTCTGGGACTTCGTGCAGACGCATCTGCCAGCTGTCAAAGTTGAGGAAAAGCACCACGAGGCGTGCCCCTACGCAGAGGCTGGCGCATTGCTGGTTCGCGTCAGGGACAGCAGTGCGAGTGACATCGTGAAGCTTGCATTCCTGTTCACCGTGTTGACGGCGGCCCGTTCAGGCGAGACACGGGGAGCCATGTGGGATGAGATCCACCTGGACAACAAAGTGTGGGTCATTCCAGCAGAACGAATGAAGGCAGGGCGGGTGCACCGAGTGCCCTTGAGCCCCAGCGCGGTGGCGATTCTCAAGCGGGCACGCGAGCTCTCCAGCAACGAGATGCTGGTCTTTCCAAGTCCTCGCGGCCTCAAGCTCAGCGACATGGTGTTCACGCAGCTGCTGCGGCGCCTGGAGGCTGGTTGCACCATGCATGGCTTCCGGTCGACGTTCCGTGACTGGGCTGCAGAACAGACCAACTATGCGGCGCAGGTCTGTGAGACGGCGTTGGCACACGTCAATGAAGATCAGGTGGAGGCTGCGTATCTGCGTTCAGACCAGTTTGAAAGGCGTCGTGGGCTGATGGCGGATTGGGCGAAGTTCTTGGAAGACTCCGCAATTCGAGGCTGACTGTGCCCACCTAGTCGAGCGTCGGTCGTTGCATACCGACCTGAAGGCGCCGAAACGGCACGCAGCGTGCGCAAGCCCTGGCGCCGCGTGGAGCGATAGGTTGGCACATGCTAAGTTTCCGGCTTGGCGAACGGGCCTGCTGGACGTGCATCTGCGCCGATTGCTTCCTAGCCTTCCGTCAGGACGCCCCTGTTGCGCTTGCTTCTGTGTTTTGCTTGGTCAGCTGAACTTTTGGATCTTGGTATCCCGGCGCGATCGTCGCGTTGGGCGATCCATAAAGTGACAACGGATCTTGTAGCCAAAGCATGTACTCAAGACCTCGGAGGTGATGGTCGGGAGAACAGTCCACGTTCCAACGTCTGAGCATATAACCAACGTTGGCTGAGCGGACTCTGACCGTCAGCACGCCATCGCGCATCGGATAGTCCATGAGAACGATCTCAGGGCGAGGGTGGTTCGGATGAGGAACTAGCTTCAGCTCGATGATTCGACTCCACTGAACATCTTGGTCGGCACGCTCTTCGCGGCCGACAGGGCTGGTTTCGAGAACCTCGACACCTTCCATCCGCGTAGGGACGAAGTCGGTGAAGTGCTGCTTCAGGCGGTCGAAAGCTCGAACATGCCAGCGGACTCCGTTATCTACAAGTGCGAGAGGAACTAGCTCTCGACGAGTCGCGCCACTGCTCACCGAGTGATAGGTCAAAGAGACGGCTTTGCCTCGGTGAATCGCACGTGTGATTGGGGCAAGAACATCCACTGAGGGAGCACTGAGCGTGGAGGGGAACTCGCAGGGGATGACTTGCGAACCCTTCTCCTCTTCGATCTGGCTGAATCCTTGAGAGAGCGTCGCAAGTGCGCGTAGAGGCGGATGGTCAAACAGTGGTTTGAACTTAGGGCTGGGCCGATAGAGCTTGCCTGCGCTGTCGAACTCAAGGTTGTCCGGGGCAAGGGCGCGATACATAGCGATGTCTCGCGTGACGCCAGCTGGGGCTGTCTCAAACTTGGAGATGACGTCTGCTCGCCGGAGCTCCCCAAGGAACAGTAGTGTGAAATCGATGTGAGACAGCCGCTCCCGTTGAGCTCGGGTCAGAACCTCGAGAGACGGGGATGGTTTGGGGCTGGAATGGGCGTCCATGTATAGATGATACCTAAGGCGCCACTTCATCTGATCCCAGAATTACGATCATCTAATCAAATTTAGCATGACTAGTGATATATGATTGCCTATCATGGCATCGCAATGATGCTTCCTGGTGAGCTCGAATGGAGGGTGGTGGCGGTGGAATGGGTTGCTGACTACTTCTATCAGCGGGGGCGTTTGCTCGGTGCGGGGCGCTTTTTGATTCACCTGGCGGTGTATTGGTGCCTCGTAGGTGCCGTCGGCCAAGTCATCACCGCCGTCCCGGCCGGTCTGCAGCAGGGGACACCGCAGACGCTGGCCAAAGTGCTGCCAGAAGTGCCAACTTGGTGGGGTCCTGAACACCCGTTGGCATTCGTTTTGGTCCTTGCCATAGGGATGCTGGGTTTCTTCCTTTCCCTCATAGGCAAGCGTCTGGACCGCTACCAGAGTGCGTAGGGCGTTTGCGTAATCATCTACCTTGAATCTCAGAAGAACTGATGTCGAACCAATCCGAAACTCCCAAGGGCATCCAACGTGTCGTCAAGCTGCCTGAAAGAGGTCTGGCAGACCTGTGGAAGTCAATTGTTGTTGACGAAGGCATCAAGTCGCGCCTTGTTTCCCAGGCGATAGTGAACTTCACGGTCCGTTCAAAGGTTAGTCGGACGGTGCTGCCGTTGCATGGCGCCATCCTGCTCGTGGGGCAGCCCGGGACGGGCAAGACATCGCTGGCCCGCGGGCTGGCAAATGAAGTAGCGACGCTGATGTCGAAGGCCGGCTTCCACTTGCTGGAGGTTGACCCTCACGCGCTCGGCAGTGCAATGATGGGTAAGACCCAAAAGGCCGTTTCTGAACTGTTCTCTCAGACGGTGGCAGAGGCGGCTGGGCGCGGGCCGGTCATTGTGTTACTGGACGAAGTGGAGACCCTGGCGGTGGACCGCTCCAAGCTGAGTATGGACGCCAACCCGGTCGACGTGATGCGAGCCACCGACGCGGTCCTCGTGCAGTTGGACGCCCTGGCGGAGCAGTTCAGCAACATCCTGTTTATTGCAACCAGCAACTTCCCGCAGGCGGTCGATGCCGCCTTCACGTCGCGCTGCGACCTGGTGCTCGAGGTTCCGCTTCCCAACCGCGATGCCTGTGAGCAGATCCTGACCGAGTGCCTGACGGCCTTGGGGCAGACCTTCCAGGGGATCGAGAAGCTGCCGATGGAAAAGGGCTTCAAGGCCGTGGTCGAGCAAGCCGTCGGCCTTGACGGTCGGACGCTGCGCAAGGTCGTGGCCAACGCGCTGGCTTTTCGCAAAGAGGTAGCGGTCGAGCCTACGAAGTTGACTCTGGCGGATCTTGCTGAGTCGCTGGTCATGGCCCAGGCCGTGCGCCGGAAGGGCAACCAATGAGCACAGCAACCGTCGTGAAGCGCGTCGTGCGCGGTTCACCGCACCGGGATTCAGTCGAGACTTGGGAATTCATCGTCGACCTGCTGACCCAGGGGAAGTCGGGCGTCAAGCGTGACGAACTGCTTTCGGTCTCAGGCATGGCCAGCTCCATCCTTACTGAGATGGCACCTCAAGACGCAGCCATCGTGGTCACCTGCGATGGTCCGCGAACGCGCATCTACTGCCTCTACGACGAGGATGCGATTGATGGCAGCGACGCCAAAGAGGACGCGCTAGGTCACGACCCTCTCCAGGGCGATTGGGCTATCTCGCTGCCATGCCTCACGGAAGACCTCGCGTGGGTCGAACGCTCCCTTAGAGCAATTAGTACGCGCATCACGGTTCGGGACATGGCCTCCAAGCTTGGCGACTCCGACTCGTCCGAGGACACCAGGAAGGCGTCTGCTGACTTCTCCTTTGACACCAGCGAGTTCCTGAAATCATGAGCGCCGTTGCCGTCTATTCCTATTCGCACTCGGTGAGCTATGTCACTGACAACATCCTGAAGACCTTCAAGGATGTACTGGTGCAGACCGGTCTGGATCCTCAAAAGCTAGCCGGGGACCACAAGGTGCTGCACGCCGGCATCAAGCGCTGGATCGATACCGAGCACCTCGAATTCGTCACCCTGGAAATTTACCACCCGAAGACGGACGCGCTTATCACGCGCTGGGATGTTGCCGTGTCGTACGCCTGGTCTTCTGATGCGGGCAGCTTCTGGGTCGACACCGAAGGCTTGCGCTACGCAATCAAGAAGCTTGGATTGTCGCCATCAGAAGCGCTCTACCGCGTCTTGGTGAAGAACAAGGCGGGCCGGCCCGACGTGGAAGGCTGGTCTGCAACTCAGTTCAGGTCGACCGATGGCATGGTCCGTCAATGCATTGGTACTGGCGTCGAGCACAGCGGCCTGAGCGCAAGCACGAGTTACTGGAGGACGAAATGACCCTATCCATTGATGAAGCCTTCCGCAAGTTCAAAAGCCGCCTGGAGCTGAATCAGAAAGAGCAGGACAACGCCTCGGCGAAGCACAAGGAGGTGCGGGAGTACCTGCACACCAAGTTCGACATTGAGGGCGACTTCCTCACTGGCTCCTATGCCCGCTACACAAAGACGAAGCCGCTCAAGGACATCGACATCTTCTTTCCCATGAAGGAGTCAGAGAAGGCGTACCGCGAGAAGGCAGCCAGTGTTGTCCTTGACGACTACAAGGCTGCGCTCGTTGAGAAGTACGGAGAGAAGGCCGTCCGTCGCCAGAGCCGCTCCATCAACGTCGACTTCGGCGTTGAAGTCAAAGAGGATGACAAGACTGACTACAAGGTGCTAAGCATCGACGTCGTTCCTGCCTTCAAGAGCGGTGACGACTATGAAATCCCGGACGGCGACACCGGCAAGTGGATCAAGACCAATCCGAAGATTCACGCGCAGAAGGCGGTGGACGCGCACCAAGCCTACTCCAATGAGTGGAAGGGGTTAGTGCGCATGGTCAAGTACTGGAACAACAACCCCAAGCACGGTGAGAAGCCCGTGAAGCCATCGTTCCTCATTGAGGTGATGGCGCTTGAATGCCTGCATGGCGGCTGGGGAGGGCAGTTCGACCGAGAGATTCAGTCTTTCTTCGCAACGCTCGCCGGCCGCATCGGAGAGACTTGGGCCGACCCGGCTCAGCTTGGCCCACCCATCAGCGGCTCTATGGATGCTGCTCGGGTTGAGCGTGCCCAAAAGCTGCTGACGGCTGCTGCTCGGGAAGCTGACCATGCGATCCACCTTGTCCGTCAAGGTAAGAACGGCGAAGCGCTGCGGGCTTGGCGAGACTTGTTCGGTCCAATGTTCCCGCTCAGCTGAACTTTCAAGCACCAAGAAGGCAACAGAACAGATGACGCAGGCGGTCAACACACTACGGTACGGGCAAGCGTTCCAGGCGCGGATTTTCTGGACTTACGCGGTGCAGCTTCTGAAGGCATCCCCGACAGTCCGTCGCGTCGGCTTCGAGTCGGGGCCTCAGGGCTTCGACGACGTCTGGGTGGAGTACGAGCCCGGCCGCGGCCTGATCGACCGGTTTGGCCGTCGACTTCAAGTTGAACGTTTTCAGTGCAAGTGGCACGTTGCCAACGGAACGTTTACGCACGTAGACCTGACCTTGCCGGCGTATTCGGGCGCTACGACTACGTCCCTCCTGCAGCGAGCGCGTGATGCCTTTTTGAGCGACCAGGCGAAAGGTCAGGAGTCACGGATCCGCCTGATGACCAACCACAGGATTCACACGGACGACGTGCTTTACAAGGTCGTCGAGCAGCAGCACCACATGCTGAAGATCGAGGAGTTCTTCCAGGGGGTTAGAAGGAATAGCCAGTATTGGCAGGCGCGTGAGGTCTGGCGTAGCCATCTGGGAATGGACGATGATGCGCTGCGCCCCTTCGTAGAGCGTCTGGCTTTGACGTCGGTGTCCGAGTCACTGGACGATTTCCGGCAGAAGATGGATACCGCGCTCCATGCGTATGGCTTGCAGCCCAGTGATTCAGGCGTCAGCTCAACGCACTACGACCAGCTGCCATACGACTGGCTTGCGCAGGGCAGGAACCAATTTGACGCCAAGTCCTTCCGCGAGGCCTGCAGTGACGAGATGCTTTTCGCCGACCAAGCGCCTCAACCGGTCAAGGTCTTTGGCGTCAAGTCCTTCGAGCATGGTTTTGACCGCCTTGAGGCACGGTGCGACGACGTTCTGAACCTGCTGCGTCACTTTGAAGACCGGTTCATTCGGCCAGAGTTCAAGTGGGATACAGATCTACTGCCACAGCTGGACTCGTTTGTCCGCCATGCTGCGCAGGGCGAATCTCGTCTGCGCTTGGCGATGGACGCTCACACCACGCTAGCGTTCGCCGCTGGCGTCGTGCTTGATACCAAGTCAGGAAAGACCGTCGAACTGCAGCAGCGTACTCGCGGTGGCTACGCCATCTGGGCGGCGGATGACACCCCCGTTGATTCCAGCTGGCCTGCCTGGCAATTGACTGACGTGGATCTGGAAACGGGGGGTGCTGATATCGCAGTGGCCGTGTCCATTGCGCGCCCTTGCGAGCAGGATGTTCGCAGATTCATTGCCAGTAAATCGGGCGTCGGGCGGCTGGTTGTCGCCAACTTGGCCAGCGGCGCCTCACAGGTGTCGGTGCTCAATGGGGCCCATGCTGACCAGTTGGCGGACCGCCTAGCAAATCACTTGAAGGACGTCAGGACGCGTACAAGTGGATTCGAGCGTCCGCGCTTGCACCTGTTTCTCTCCAGCCCATATGCCTTCGCGTTCTTCTTGGGGCGACACCTCAAGGTCTTGAAGCCAGTTACTCTTTACGAGTTTGACTTCGACACAGAGCGCGGCGGCAGCTACGAGGCTTCACTCTCCATCCCGGCAATCATCTGGAATACGAAGGGACTTCCCACCTTCAGGCAACGGCGTCAAAGCGCCAAGATTGGTGGTGTCGATCATCAATCTGCAGCCATGTTGAAAGGGGAAGTCCATGGACAAGAATACCCAAGTTCCA
>NZ_JBDPZC010000002.1:0-141427 GCF_039872765.1 Roseateles flavus
TGAGGGCCTGCTGGCGCGGCCCGCTCGGATGACGTCCGTTGGCGGGTGGCGCGGCCCGGACGCATGCAGCCGGGGCTGGGCCGGCAAAGCCGGATCCTCGGCCGTCGTGCCTGAGGGCCTGCTGGCGCGGCCCGCTCGGATGACGTCCGTTGGCGGGTGGCGCGGCCCGGACGCATGCAGCCGGGGCTGGGCCGGCAAAGCCGGATCCTCGGCCGTCGTGCCTGAGGGCCTGCTAGCGCGGCCCGGGTGGATGGCGTCCGTTGGCGGCGGGCGCGGCCCGGACGCATGCAGCCGGGGCTGGACCGGCAAAGCCGGATCCTCGGCCGTCGTGCCTGAGGGCCTGCTGGCGAGGCCCGGGCGGATGACGTCCGTTGGCGGGTGGCGCGGCCCGGACGCATGCAGCCGGGGCTGGACCGGCAAAGCCGGATCCTCGGCCGTCGTGCCTGAGGGCCTGCTGGCGCGGCCCGGGGGGATGGCGTCCGTTGGCGGGGCGAACGCTGACAGGCAAGATGCCTGGGCGAGTCGATTGCCTGAGTGAGTCCCCTCTGACTGACCGCGAGACCGCCATGTCGCCCTCACCTCCCGAGCATTTCCAGGAAGCCCTCACGGGCTGGTTCACGCGGCCGGTGCGGCGGCGGGCGGCGCTGTTGACGGCGCTGAGCTTCGTGGTGCCATGGCTGCTGGGGGCCTGGATCAAGCTGGGGCAGCAGCCGGGCCTGCACAACGACGCCGAACGCCAGCAGCTGCTGGTGGACTACATGGTGATGGGGGCCATCCTCTTCTGCCTCAGCATGGTGCTGACCTGGCTGATCGGGACCTGGATCCTGGCGGTCATGAAGGGCCGACAAGTGCTGGGCGACGACTTCCCGCAAGAGACGCACCGCCCCAGCCCGGCGGACGACCGGGTGCGCCGTGGCTGAGCGGGGCCCCGGGCCGGCGCAGATCACCGGCCTCATCCTGGCCGGCGGCGAAGGCCGGCGCATGGGCGGGCAGGACAAGGGTCTGCTCCTGCTCAACGATCGCCCGCTGGCGGCCCACGCCCTGCAGCGGCTGGCGCCGCAGGTGAGCCAGGTGCTGATCAGCGCCAACCGCCATGCCGAGGCCTATGCCGCCCTGGGCGTGCCGGTGCTGGCGGACAGCCTGCCCGGCTTCCTGGGCCCGCTGGCCGGCCTGCTGACCGGGCTTCAGTCCTGCCCGACCGACTGGCTGCTCAGCGTGCCCTGCGACAGCCCGGCCCTGGTCCCGGACCTGGCGGCACGCCTGTCGGAGGCGCTCCACGGCCAGCCGCAGGCGCGCGTCGCGCTGGTCGAGGGGCCGGACGAGGAGCGTGGCGGCCATCGCCTGCACCCGGCCTTCGCCCTGCTGCACCGCTCCCTGGCCGCACCGCTGGCCAAAGCCCTGGCGGACGGCGAGCGGCGCCTGGGCCAGTGGCTCTCGAGCCAGCCGCATGTGCGCGTGCGCTTCGACCGGCCCGGCGACGCCCTGATGCTGGCCAACGCCAACACCCCCGAGGCCCTGGCCCTGCTGGCCGGGCGCTGGGCGCCGCCGTCCCACCAAAGTCTCACCAGCCCGTCTCCGCCACGGCCCGGCAATCCGGCCGGGCACGGTCGGTGACGCCGGCCCGGGCAGCGGAGGCATGGGGGCCAGGTCTTGCCATGCCGGACCCCGGTCATCCGACCCGCCATGGCGCTCCAGCGAGGACAGGCCCCGCGGGGCCTGTCCGGGGCCGCGCAAAGCGGCCATCTTCAGCACGGGCTCACTTGAGACTCAGCGTCACGCCCGAGAAGCTGGCGTAGGCGTACAGGCCCACGTACACCACGTCCCCTGCCGCCACGGCCAGGGTGCAGGTCTCGGTGTTGCTGCTGCTCCAGGAGCGGCAACCGTAGCTGCTGGTGGTGGGGGCCGCGCCCTTGCGCAGGTAGAGGTCGGCATCGCCGCTGCCGCCGCTGCTGGTGAAGGTGACGCTGCTGACGCCGGCCGGCACGGTGTAGGTGTAGCTCAGCCAGGTTCCCTTGGTGGCGGCCAGATTGGTCTTGGGGAAGCCGCCGCCCGTGCCGCTCACGGTGACGGTGGCGGACTGGCTGTTGCTGGCGCCCTTGTCGTCGGTGACGGTCAGGCCGACCGTGTAGCTGCCCGAGCCGCCATAGGTGTGGGCGGGCTGCAGACCGCTGCCGGTGCTGGCATCACCGAAGGTCCAGGCATAGCTGACGATGCTGCCGTCCGGATCGCTGGAGCCTGCGCCCGAGAAGGTGCAGGTCAGACCCGTGCAGCTGCTGGTGAAGCGGGCCACGGGCGGCGTGTTGGTGCCGGTGCCGGTGTCGCCGTCGGGCACCTGGTTGTTGAAGTGCGTGGCCACCTGGGGCCAGATCTTGCTGAGCTTCACGCCCTGGTTGGTGCAGCCGCCGAAGTGGTGCAGGGCCAGGGCCTTGTGGCTGGCACCGGCGATCACGGGCGAGCCCGAGGAGCCGCCTTCGGTGTCGCAGAAGTAGGCCACGTCGGTGCCCGTGCCGTTGCCATTGGCGTTGGCATTGTTGATCTTGCAGTTGCCGCCGCCGTCCTGGTCGCTGGTGAGGGCCAGCTGCTTGGGGTTGCCGCCCCCATGCTGGGCGATGTAGATGGTCTCGTTCAGGATGGGCTCATGCACGTCCAGGCCCAGGTAGCCGAAGCCGGCCACGTTGGCGAAGTTGTTGATCGTGAACAGCGTGTAGTCCAGCGTGCTGTCGGTCTTGAGCAGGGTGCCGCCGGTCACCTTGGTCACGGCGGCGAGGGTGCTGCCGCCGCATGTGGTCTTCTGGTAGTTGAACCAGACCTCGGTATTGGTCAGCGTGGACTGGGTCGAGAAGCAGTGGTTGTTGGTGAACATGCGGTTGTCCGGGCCCACGCGCCAGCCCGTGCACAGGCTGCTGCCCGCCATCAGCAGGCGCGCCACCGGCCGGGTGCGGTCCACCTGGGTGGGGTTGCTGCTGGCGAAGCAGACGGGGTCGCGGCGCTCGTCCGTGCCACAGACGGACAGCGTGGTGCGCTCCGCCGCCGCGACCTGGCCCGCATGGAACTGGTCGATGCGCAGGGCATGCGAGGGCCCCCAGGCCACGCCCGGCGGCAGCACCAGGGTCACGGAGGCGCTGTCACCGAAGACCGAGAGCGCGGCAAAGCGCGTGATCCCGTCCTCGCCCTGGCTGCGGTCGAAGGTGCGGTTGGCCTGCGGCTCTGCCTCATAGCGATGCACCTCGCGGCCATCCGCCGAGGCGACGAGCACATAGGCCCCCGCGGGCAGGCGGAACTCGGCGAAGTGCACCTTGACGAAGTCGGCGCCCGCGGCCTGCACCTGCTGGCTGAGGCGGCGCTCGGTGCTGCCCAGGGCCTGGCGCGGGTCGACGCTGAAGCGCAGATCGGCGGCCACCGGGCGCGCCACGGTGAGGGGCCGGGGGTGGGTGTCGGTGGCCTGTGCCAGGCCCGCGAGCGGCAGGGCGGCGCCCAGAAGGCAGGCGCCCAGGTGTCTGGAGAAGGGTCGAGCGAATGGACGGGTCAGAGTCATGGCTTCCTCGATGCAAGGACGTTGGGGGACGCGGCCCACGCCAGACGGCAGACCGCCGCGGTGCTCCCGGCACAGCAGAGCCCGCGGCGCCCCGGGTCAGGGCAGAGCCCCCTGGCGACGCCGCCGGGCCATGATGGCAAAGGACGGTCCATCGCCAAGCTGCAAGGCCTGACAGGCCCGCACCGCCCATGACCTATGCTTGTCCCATGTCCAAGTTGCCTGACGCCCCGCGCTCCCGCATTGCCCAGGGCCTGCCGCCCGGGCTGGAGATCCGCCTGATGCGCGAAGCCGACCTCAAGTCCTACAAGGCCCTGCGCGACGCCATGCTGGCCCGTCACGAGGAGGCCTTCACCTCGGACGCCGCCGCCGAGCGCGGCCGTGACGCCGAGAGCTACCGCAGCCGCCTCAGCGGCGCCGGCCACTGCCTCTTCACCTTGCTGGCCTGGGACGGCCCGCAGCTGCTGGGCGCACTCTCCGCCGAGCGCGACAGCCGCGCCAAGATCCGCCACATCGCCCATATCGTCGGGATGATGGTGGACGAGGCCGCCCAGGGCCGCGGCCTGGGGCGCGCCCTCATGCAGGCGGCCCTGGCCCTGCTGGCCCAGGACGAGGCCCTGCAGCTGGTGACCCTCAGCGTGACCCGCAGCAACCGGCCCGCGCGCCGGCTCTATGAGCGCTGCGGCTTCGTCCGCTACGGCCGGCTGGAGGGCGCCATCGTGCTGCCTGACGGGCGTCTGCTGGACAAGGACCTGATGGTGCACCGCCTGCGCCCCGGGGTCCCGCCCGCCCCGGGCGCCTGAGCAAGACCTGGCCCCCGGCCGGTCAGGCCGGCCGGGGCGCCAGCCGCCCACCCCGTAGTCGACCCGATCCCGGCCGCGCCCACTCGCGCGATGATGCCGGCTTCCAGGGCCTGCCCACCGGGCGGGCCCGCCACGCCAACAAGGAAGCCGTGCCATGAGCTCGCCTCAGACACCCACGTCCCACCCCCCTGTCGCCCTGGGAAGCGAACTGACCCTGCGCGGCATCGTGCTGGGCATCCTCATCACCCTGGTCTTCACCGCGGCCAACGTCTACTTCGGCCTCAAGGCCGGTCTGACCTTCGCGACCTCCATCCCGGCCGCCGTGATCTCCATGGCCCTGCTGCGGCGCTTTGCGGGGAACTCCATCGGCGAGACCAACATCGTGCAGACCATCGCCTCCTCGGCGGGCACGCTGTCTTCCATCATCTTCGTGCTGCCCGGGCTGGTGATGATCGGCTGGTGGACGGGCTTCCCCTACTGGGTGTCCGTCACCATCTGCGCGCTGGGCGGCGTGCTGGGCGTGATGTACTCCATCCCCCTGCGACGCGCCCTCGTCACCAACTCGCCCCTGCCCTACCCCGAGGGCGTGGCCTGCGCCGAGGTGCTCAAGGTCGGCCATGCCGAGGGCGAGGCCGCCGGCGAGAGCAGCCGCCAGGGCCTGCGCGCCATCGTGATGGGCTCCCTGGTCTCGGCGGGCTTCGCGGTGGTGATCGCCACCAAGATCTTCATCGACAAGATCGCCGACTTCTTCCGCGTCTCCAGCCACTCCAACAGCGCCAGCGGCTACGACTTCAATCTCAGCTTCGCGCTGCTGGCCGTGGGCCACCTGGTGGGCCTGTGGGTGGGCCTGGCCATCCTGGTCGGGGCGCTGATCGCCTGGGGCGGCGCCGTGCCTTACCTCAGCGGCCTGGTGGAAGGCTCCGGCCCGATCCAGGACATCGCACGCACCGTGTGGAGCAAGCAGGTGCGCTTCCTCGGCGCGGGCGCCATCGGCGTGGCCGCACTGTGGACCCTGGTCAAGTTGGCCCGTCCGGTCTTTGACGGCCTGCATGGCGCGCTGATGGCCAACAAGGTCCGCAAGGCCGGCCAGGGCGCCAGCCTGCCGCGCACCGAGCGCGACATCCCCATCGGGACGGTGGGCCTGATCACCGCGGCCTGCCTGCTGCCCATCGGCTTCATGCTGTCGCACTTCATCGGCGGTGCCGGCCTGAGCGACCACATGGCCCTGCTGGTCGTGGGCGGCCTGGTCTACATCGTGCTGATGAGCTTCTTCGTGGCCGCCGTGTGCGGCTATATGGCCGGCCTGATCGGCTCGTCCAACAGCCCGCTGTCGGGCGTGGGCATCCTGGTGGTGCTGGGCATCGCCCTGCTGCTGGCCTTTGTCGTCAAGCCGCTGCTGCCGGCCACCGCCGGCCAGGCCCTGGTGGCCTTTGCCCTCTTCGTGACGGCCGTGGTGTTCGCCGTGGCCACCATTTCCAACGACAACCTGCAGGACCTGAAGACCGGCCAGCTGGTGGACGCCACGCCCTGGCGCCAGCAGGTGGCCCTGATCATCGGCGTGCTGGCCGGCGCGGTGGTGATCCCGCCGGTGCTGGACCTGCTGAACAAGGCCTACGGCTTTGCCGGCGCGCCCGGCGCCAACCCGGCCACGGCCCTCGCCGCACCGCAGGCCGCGCTGATCTCGGCGTTGGCCAAGGGCGTGATCCAGGGTGACCTGAACTGGAACCTGATCGGCATCGGTGCCCTGATCGGCGTCACTGCCATCGTGGTGGACGAGTTCCTGAAGCGCTCCAGCAGCGGCAAGGTCTACCTGCCGCCCCTGGCCATCGGCCTGGGCATCTACCTGCCGCTCAACAGCACGCTGATGATCGTGGTGGGCGCCGTCGCCGGCTGGTACTTCGACCGCCGTGCCGAGCGCGGTGCACAGCCCGAGGCCACCAAGCAGCTGGGCGTGCTGCTGGCCTCCGGCATGATCGTGGGCGAGAGCCTGATCGGCGTGATCCTGGCCGCCATCGTCGTCTTCTCCGGCCAGGGCGAGCCCCTGGCCCTGGTGGGCGACAGCTTCCACACCGCCAGCAAGTGGCTGGGCGGCCTGGCCTTCGCGGGCCTGGGCCTGCTGCTGTACCGCCGCCTGCTGGGCATGAACGCCAAGGTCTGAAGCGGCCTGGGCTGAGGACAAGGGCGCCCCGCGGGGCGCCCTTTTGTTTCCTGGCCCCCAGCGCATGCGCCGCGAACCCTCCGGCGGGTCGGCCCAAGCTAGGGATTGACCCCCCTGCCCCTGCCGCCAGACTGCCTCCCGGGGAGGCATCGAATGGACATTCGAGTTTCGACGCGCCGCGGGGCCCCCGTCCTCGTCGGCCTGCTGATGGCGGCCGTGTCCGTGGCGCTGGCGCAGACGGCGCCGCTGACGCAGAAGGCGCAGCTGGCGCCCAAGGCTGCGCTGGCGCAGACGGACCCCTGCCGGGGCCAGACGGGCCGCCTGGCGCAGCGCCTCATCGAGAGCGGCCGCTGCATCCAGGTGCCGGCCGTGCTGGGCCAGACCTCCGACGACGCCCTGCGCCAGCTGGCGCAGTACGGCCTGCGCATGAGTTCCGCCGCGCGCACCTCGGACGACACGCCCGGCCTCATCATCGACCAGGAGCCCCAGGCCGGCGCCGCGGTGATGCGGGGGACCACGGTGAAGGTCACCCTGCCCTATGCGCCGCCGCTCGTGCTGCCCGAGCTCGTCGGCACCGGCCTTGACGAGGCGAGGCGCCGGCTGCCCAAGGGCCTGGGACTCAACGCGACGCCCCAGGCAAGTGTGCGGCCCCGGGACGAGGTGCTCAGCCAGCAGCCGGCGGCCGGCACGCAGGTCCGGCGCGGCAGCGTCGTGGAGCTGCGGGTGTCAGACGGCTCGCTCGTGGAGGTGCCCGGCGTCGTGAGCCTGCCGCTGGCGACGGCGCGCCGGGCGCTGGCCGAGGCCGGCCTGGAGGGCCAGGTCCAGCAGGTCGATGACGAGAGCTCGGACGCCCCGATCGGCCAGGTGACGGGCCAGGAGCCGGCGCCAGGCAGCGTCGTGAAGCGCGACAGCGCGGTGACGCTGCGGGCCTCGGCGGGCCTGGAGGTGCCGGACGTCGTGGGCCGCCCCCTGGCCGAGGCCCAGGCCGCCCTGCAGCGCTTCAGCCTCGGCACCACCGAGGCCGACAGCCCGCTGCCGGCCGGGCAGGTGCTGGAGCAGACCCCACCCGCCCATGCCCGCGTCGCGGCCGGCAGCGCCGTGCGGCTGCGCCTCTCCAACGGGTCCGTCGTCACCGTCCCCACCCTGCAGGGCCTCAGCCGTGACGAGGCCGGCGCCCTGCTGCAGGCTGGCGGCCTCCAGCCGGCCATCGCAGAGGGCCCCGACTGGGCGCCCGCCCGGGTCGATACCAGCGCGCCGGCCGCCGGCACCGCGGTGAAGCGCGGCAGCACGGTGCTGCTCACACTGGTCCTGCCAGTGTGGATCTGGGCCGCGGGCGGTATCGCCGCGGCCGCCGCGGCCGCCGCGGTGACCGCGGCATGGCGAGGACTGCGGCCCCGGCCAGACCCCGCCCCTGCGCCAGCACCCGGGGACGTCCAGCTGTCCGCCAGCATCCACTTCAACACCCGCCCCCTGACGGCGCAGGCCAGCGGCCCCGAGGCCCCCACCCTCGGGCTGCGCGCCTCACTGCTGCGCGGGCCGGTCCAGGTCCATGAGCACCAGGAGACATCGCCATGAGCAGCGTCACCCTGCACCAGCTGTTCCAGTTCACGCAGGCCCTCGTGGAGCGCGGCGCGGAGGCCCGGGACCGGGAGGCTGCCGAGGCGGCGAGGCCGGGCAAGCCAGGAGATGAGGGCCAGGCCCCCGAGGCCGGCCCCAGCCTGAGCGGCTTCGTGGCGGCCAAGGCGGCCGAGCGGCTCAACGAGGCGCTGGACACCGACCTGTTCGAGATCCTGGCCGAGGCCTGGCTGAAGTTCCGGGAGGTCCTGGAATGCGCGGACCCGGCCCGTCATCCACCGGGCCAGGACGCGATCGTGACGCTGCACGAGGTCGAGATCACCTCGACCAACACCCCCCTGCTGCATCTCACGGCCGGCGGTGTTCCCTTGCCGGACCTGCGCTTCACCCTGGAGCTGACGGCGCGTTTCAAGTCTCTGCAGCTGGTGGTCCGCGATGCCCGCATCCGCGCGCTGCGGCCCGGCCTGATGTCCGCGCATGCCAGGCTCAAGTGCGGCGGTTTCAAGCTGGGCGAGCAGCCCACGCCGGAGTGGCAGGTGCCGGGCGAGATCTCCTGCGGGGAGGGCATCCCGATACCGCGGTCCCGGCCGGCCTGAGGGCGCCAGCCTCCGGGGGGCGTCTGCCGCGCGGCCTGACGCCCTGGCTCATCGGCTGAGCCAGGGCCGCCGGTTCACTGGCCGGCGCCGGGCATCGCGGCCGGGTCCATCCAGAGCGCGGCCCACATGTGGCCGTCCGGGTCGGCCAGGTCGCGGGTGTACATGAAGCCGTGGTCCTCCATCGGGTTCACGTCGGCCGTGCCGCCGTGGGCGGCGGCCGCCTCGTTCATGGCGTCGACCGCCGCCCGGCTCTCCAGGGCCAGCGAGAGCATGTGGTCGGCGCAGCCGGGCGGCGGGAAGGGCCGCTGGGTGAAGGTGCGCCATTTGGCATGGCCGACCAGCATGACGCTGACCGCCTCGTTCCAGACCATGCAGGACCCGCTGTCGTCGCTCATCTGCGGATTGCGGGTGAAGCCCAGGGCTTCGTAGAAGGTGGTCGAGGCCGCGACATTGCTGACGGGCAGGCTGATGAAAAGGGGCTGGGTCATGGTGGCTCCTGTGGGTGGTCCGGGAGAAGTCCCCGCCAAGGGGCGCTTCAGGAGGACGACGATCAAGGCCTGTCGATTTCGACACGGGCCGTTGCGGCGGCTGGCCCATGATGCCCAAATCCTCTACACCGTGCACCCCAGATGCCGCTCGAACTGCCCGATGGGCATGGGCTTGCCGAAGAGGTAGCCCTGGTAGGCATGGCAGCCGCTGGACTGCAGGAAGTCGACCTGCGCCGCGGTCTCGACGCCCTCGGCGATGACGTCCAGGCCCAGGCTGTGGGCCATGCCGATGACGGTCTGGACGATGACGGCGTCCGTGTGCGAGGTGAGCATGCTGGCCACGAAGGCCTGGTCGATCTTGAGCTGGTCCAGCGTCAGGCGGGTCAGGTAGGCCAGGGAGCTCTGGCCGGTGCCGAAGTCGTCGATGGCGAATCGCACCCCCAGGGCGCGGATGGCCTGCATCTTGGCCAGGGTGTCCTCCAGGTTCACCAGCACCAGGCTCTCGGTGAGCTCCAGCTTCAGCCGCTGCGGGCTGGCACCGCTCTCACGCAGGGTCTGGCGAACCTGCTCGACAAAGTCCGCCTGGCGGAACTGACGGGCGCTGACGTTGACGGCCAGCTGCAGCTCGCGGGTGGCCGGCGCCTCGGACCAGCGGCGCAGCTGGCTACAGGCCTCCTCCAGCACCCACTGGCCGATGGGCAGGATCAGGTCCGTCTCCTCGGCCAGGGCGATGAACTGCCCGGGCGGCACCAGGCCCCGCGCCGGGTGCCGCCAGCGCAGCAGGGCCTCGGCGCCGGTGGGCCGCCCCTGCGCATCCACCTGCGGCTGGAAGTGCAGCAGCAGCTGGCCGCCGGCCAGGGCCTGGCGCAGGTCGGCCTCCAGGGCGATGCGCTCCTGGATCGCCGCATGCGTGGCCGGGTCGTAGAAGCGGGTCACGTTGCGGCCGGCACGCTTGGCCTCGTACATGGCGATGTCGGCGCGCTTGAGGATCTCGTCGACCGGCTGGGCGCCCCCCTCCAGCATGCAGATGCCGATGCTGGCCGTGCAATGCCATTCGATGCTGCCCACCTGGTAGGGCAGGGACAGCGCGGCGCGGATCTTCTCCGCCACGGCCTGGGCGTCCGCCCCGGCCTGGCTGGGCGCGGGGTGCAGATTGCACAGGATGACGACGAACTCGTCCCCGCCCTGGCGCGACACCGTGTCATGCACCCGCACGCAGGCCCGCAGCCGGCGGGCCACCTCGATCAGCAGGGCGTCGCCCACGTCGTGGCCCCGGCTGTCGTTGAGCTCCTTGAAATTGTCCAGGTCGATGAAGAGCACGGCCGCAGCCTGCTGCCGGGGCCCGGCGGCCTGCAGCTGGTCCAGCCGGTCCCGCATCAGGCGGCGGTTGGGCAGCTCGGTGAGCGCGTCGTAGAAGGCCAGGTTGTGGATGGTCTCGTCGGCCAGCTTCTTCTGTGTGATGTCGGTGAAGACGGCCACGTAGTTGACCACCGCGCCGTCATCGTCCGTCACAGCGGTGATGCTGAGCCACTCGGGATAGACCTGACCGTCCTTGCGCCGGTTCCAGACCTCGCCCTGCCAGTGGCGCCGGGCCTTGAGCTGGCGCCACATGGCCTCGTAGAAGTCGTTGCCATGCCGGCCAGAGCGCAGCAGACGCCCCACCACCTGGCCATGGGCCTCCGCAGCGCTGTAGCCGGTGATGCGGGTGAAGGCGGCGTTGACGCGCAGGATGACCTGCTCGGCATTGGTGATGGCGATGGCCTCCAGCGAGTCGAAGGCAATGGCGGCGATGCGCAGGTCCGCCTGCGCCCGGCGGCGCTCGGTGATGTCGGCCGCGACGGCGACGAAGCCGCTGCGGCCATCGGTGTCCTCGCGCAGGGGCTGGACGTCGATGTCCAGCCACAGCGCGCTGCCGTCCTTGCGCCGGTTCAGCACCTGGGAACGCGCGCCGCTGCCGGAGGCGATCGCCTGCTGGATGCGCACCAGGCCCGGCTGCTGCTCGGCGCCACAGTGCAGCAGTCCGCTGAGGCTGCGCCCCAGGGCCTCGCCCTGGGCATAGCCCGTGATCTGACAGAAGGCCTCGTTGACCCAGACCATGCGGAAGCGGCCGTCGGTGATCATGACCGCGTTCTGGGTCAGCTCGGCGACCAGGGCCAGCCGCTCGAGCTCCCGCGTCTGCGCGGCGATCTGCAGGTACTGCGCCTTCACCGCGCGCGCCGTGGGCTCGGCCACGAGCAGCGCCATGGCCAGCAGCAGCACCGCCGTGGCGCCGGCCCACAGGCGCGAACGGATCACCTCGCTGCGACGGCGGGCCTGGATGGTCGCGTCGATCGTGGCCACCAGCTGCTCGGCGGCGGCCAGGGCAGGCTCGACCGCCTGCTGCAGGCCCTCGATCCGCTGGCGAGCGGCGGGGGTGCCGGCCCGCAGCGCGGCCAGCAGCGCTTCCGCCTCGCGCAGCAACTGGGTGCGCGCCTGGTCCCAGCGGGCCAGCACGGTGGCGTCCAGGGCCTGCTCGGCGGGCTCGCGCATGGCGGCGGCATGGAGGAGGGTCTTGAGTGCCGCCGTGTCCCGCTTCGCCTGCGCCAGCACCTCGGCCAGCGCGGCCGGGTCCACGGCGCGTGCGGGCGCCGGGTCCGGCGCCCCGTCCTGCTCCGGCGGCGCCAGCAGCGACACGATGCGACCGATGCGCTGGCTGTGCATGCGCTGGCGCCCGGCCAGGTTGGCGGCCTCGGCCTCGGCGCCGTAGCGCTCCAGCGAGGACTCCGCCTGCCAGGCCAGCAGCAGAGCGTGCCCGCCGGCGGCCAGCAGCACGAGGTAGATGGCCATGCGCACCTGGCGGTGCGAGATGACGCCCTCGAACCGCTCGGGGCGTCCGTGGCCCGTCCCGCGGCGCCGCGCCCGCTGCCGCAGGGCGCGGAACAGCAGCAGCCCGAGCAGCAGGCCGCCGCCCACGGCCATCGCCATCAGCCAGCCCGCCGCCATTCAGCCACCGGCCAGGCCGGCCCGTTCCTCGGTCTCGAGGTGAAAGGACGCCACCGCCAGGACCAGCTGCTGCGCCTGCTGGCGCAGGCTGGCCGCCGCCGCCGCGGTCTCCTCGACCAGCGCCGCGTTGTGCTGCGTGGCGCGGTCCATCTCGTTGACGGCCTCGCCGATCTGGGCCACGCCTTCGCTCTGCTGGTGGCTGGCCACGCTGATGCCGCCGACCGCGGCGCTCACCTGGTGGATGGCCTGGACCAGCTCGCCCACGGCCGCCCCCGTCTCGGCGACCAGCGCGGAGCCGCGGTCCACGCGCTCCAGGCTGCCCAGGACCAGGTCCTTGATCTCGCGGGCCGCCTGCGCGCTGTGCTGCGCCAGCATGCGCACCTCGCCGGCCACGACGGCAAAGCCGCGCCCCTGCTCGCCGGCCCGGGCGGCTTCCACGGCCGCGTTGAGGGCCAGGATGTTGGTCTGGAAGGCCAGGCCGTCGATCACCGAGATGATCTCGCCGATGCGCCGTGCACTCTCGTTGATGCCCTGCATGGTCTGGACCACCTCGCCGACCATGTCGCCGCCGCGCGAGGCCACCCGGCTGGCGCTCTGGGCCAGCGCGTCGGCCTGGCGGGCATTGCTGGTGTTCTGCTTCACCGCCGAGTCCAGCTGGGCCATGGAGGCTGCCGTCTGCTCCAGGGCGGCGGCCTGCTCCTCCGTGCGGCTGGACAGGTCGCTGTTGCCCTGGGCGATCTGGGCGCTCGCGCTGGCCACGCCCTCGGCATCTCGCCGCACCCCGGCGACCAGCGCGGCCAGGCTGCTGCGCATGCGCTCCAGCGAGGCCAGCAGACGCGCGATCTCGGGGCTGCCCCTGACAGCCACGGCCTGGCTCAGATCACCCCGGGCCACCGATTCCGCGACCTCGATCGCCGACTGCAGCGCCCGGCCCAGGCTGCGTATCAGCAGCTGGCCCAGCGCCAGGGCCACCAGGGCCGCGCCGATGCCCAGGCCCAGGGACTGGCTGCGGATGCCCGCATAGCGCTCCAGCGCCTGCGCATGCTCCTGCCGGGCCGAGTGCAGCAGCAGCTGCATCAGGCGCTGGATGTCCTCGCCCACCGGCACGTAGCGCGGCCGCAGCGCCTGCACGACCAGGGCATTGGCCCGCTCGACATCGCGCTGCTTCAGGGCGCTGACCACGGGCAGCAGCCCCTCGCGCACGAAGGCGCGGCGGTGTTCCGCAAACTGCTCGGCCAGGGCACGCTGCTCGGCATTCAGGGGGCTGGCCTGGAAGTCCCGCCAGAGCCTGTCGATGGCCGCGATATTGCCCTCGACCTCGCCCACGCTGCGTGTGATGGTGGCATCGTCCGGCGTCACCAGGGCCACGGCCACGGCCAGCCGGTTGCGCAGCAGCCGCTCCTGGATCTCGGCGACCGAGGCCATGGGCAGCACGCTGCCCTCGAAGACGGCCTGCAGCGCATCGTCCGCCCGGGCCAGGCCCGCGAGCCCGTTCCCGGCGACGGTCGCGATCAAGACCAGCAGGCCTGCGATCAGTAGATTCAGCCGCGTGGAAATCCTCAACCGATCCATGGATCACCCCTTGTTGCCCCTGCGGGGAGCGGCTCGCCCAGGGGGTCGGCCGTCCTCTCGTCGATTTATCGTAACGTGTACGCTACGCGTTACATTAAGGGTAAGCCTGAAGATGGCGGGAGATCGCCACGGGTGCTTTGAGGAGGATCAAAAGGCCGGCAGGCGGCAGGAGGGACGGGCCGCCGGAACCGCCGGGGAGCGTCCCGGGCGGTGACCTCAGCGCGGCTGCAGCTGGCGCTCGATGTCGTCGAGCAGGCCGTCCAGCAGCTGGGCCGGCAGGCGATGGGGCTGGGTGGCCAGGCCGATGCAGGTGTAGAGGAAGCCGACCACCTTGATGCGGCACAGGTCGTAGGCCATCTGCCGCTGCTCGGGCGTGGCGCCCTCGCCCAGGCAGGCGTCGATCAGGGTCTCGGCTTCACGGCGGAAGCGCCAGGCGGGGCCGTCCTGCAACAAGGCGGACGGGATCTCGCTGCCGGGGTCGAACAGCAGGCGGAAGTCCTGGGGGTGCTCCAGCCAGAAGGTGATGTAGGCGGCATAGAGCTGACGCAGGCGCGGTGCCGGCCGCTCCTGCGCCGCCATGACGGCACGGGTGGCATTGAGCGCCGCGTCCAGCACGCCCAGCCAGACCTGCTCCAGCAGGGCCGCCTTGTTGGGGAAATAGCGGTAGAGCGACATCGCCGACACGCCCACTTCCCGGGCCACGCTGCGCATGGTGACCGCGCCGTAGCCGCCGCCCTGGTGCAGGCGGCTGACGGCATCGAGGATCTGCAGCCGCAGCTCGTCGCGCTCCGGCCCGCGACGACGCCGCTGGACAGCCACGCGGGCGCGCGGACCTTCGGACGGCGGGACGGGCAGGTGGATCGCCATGGTGTCAAACCCAAAACGCAAAGACGCGTGCAATGGAGAACGGGAGAGCGCGCATTGTGCTCCTTCGCCACAGTGCAGTCGATTGCACCGCCAAAGCACCGGCCCGGCGCCGGCCTTCTTCCCCGCCGGGAGCCCGTGGGCCCGGGCTCAGCGCAGCGCCATCCCGAAGCGCTCGAAGCGGGGCGTCCACACGCCGTCGAGGTCGGCCGAGGCCAGGATGTGGTGCGCCCGTCCGATCACCGCCTGGCGGGGCACGAGGCCGATGTAGCGGGAGTCGGCGCTGTTGTCGCGGTTGTCGCCCAGCACCAGCAGCTGGTCCGGCGGCACGGTCAAGGGCGCGAAGCTGGAGCGGGCATGGACGCCATCCAGCCACTGCACCTGCCGGCGCTGGCCGCCCACATGCTCCTGCACGCGGCGCGCCGGCCACTCGCCCAGGCCGGCCACGGGCTCGCGGACGGCGGTCTCGTCCTCGTAGCGGGCGGCCTCGCCGTTGATGTAGAGCCGCTCGTCGCGCATCTCGACCTGGTCCCCGCCCACGGCCACCACGCGCTTGATCAGGCGGGTGCCATCCTTGGGGGAGCTGAAGGTGATGATGTCGCCGCGCTGCACTTCGCCCAGCCGGGCGATGACCACCTCACTCAGCGGCAGCTTGAAGTCGTAGGCCAGGCGGTTGACCAGCACCACGTCGCCCTCCAGCAGATTGGGGCGCATGGAGCCGGTGGGGATGGGGTTCCAGTCCGCGATGGCCGTGCGGAAGAAGCCGAAGCACAGCAGGAAGACCAGGAAGCCGCGGTTCTCACGGAGCCATTGTTTCGCGGGCATCTTCATGGGTGTCTCCTCACAAGGGAGCGCCAGCATCGCGCGCCGCGCTTAGCAAGGACTTAAGCGGCCCGAACCGCGCTCAGTGGCGCCAGCTCGCCCGTGCTGGACGTGGCAGGGCCCGCGCGAGCGGATGCTCGGCACCGGCGGCATCGACCACGGCCTGGTGCAGGCCCTCCAGGTCCGCCAGCATCAGCGGCAGCCAGAAGCTGCGCCGCTCCCCGTCCACATGGATCTTCAGGTGCGCGAGCAGCAGCAGCCTGGCCGGCTCGACCGCACGGATGGCCGGCCACGGCAAGGTCTGCCAGCGGCCCCGGATGTCGAAGGTATGCAGACCTTGCGGACCAACCCGGAAGCGGAAGGCGTGCACCGGCCCGCACATGATCAGGGCCAGCATCAGACCCATGGCCACATGCAGGAGCAGGTCGGGGCGCCGGATGGGGGCGCCCGTCCAGGCCGACTTCAGCACCAGCACGGCACCGATGCCGGCCATGCACAGCGACAGCTGGCCCCGCCACATCGGCCAGAAGGCATAGCGGAAGCTGCGGTAGTGGGTAGGCGTCATCAGCTGGCTTGGCAGGCGGCTCGGGATGCGCCCCGGGCGCCGGGGCGCCATTCTGTCAGCGCGGGCGCAGAGCGAGATCCAGGTTGACCCCAATGCCGTCCTGCACCGCCAGCATCCCGCCCAGCAGGCTCAGCGGCCGGATGCCGAAATCCGTCAGCCGCAAGGCCATCTGGCCCTGCACGCGCAAGACCTGACCCCCAGGCCCTGACGAGGGCTCCAGGCTCAGCGCCAGCGGCAGGCGCCAGCGCTGCTGGCGGCCGTGCCAGTCCAGCTCGATCTCGGCCAGCACCGTCGCACCCTCGCCCAGCAGCTCGACCGACTGCACGCGCAGCCAGGGGAAGCGCGCGGCCTCCAGCATTGATTCGCCCAGCAGATTGGCGCGCGTCGCGGCGATGGCCTCGGCGCCGGGCACCGAGGCGAAGCCCGGGCCCAGGCGGGCACGCTGCGCCGGCTCGTCGAGCTGCAGCTCGTCCAGGCGCAGGGCCAGGGCGAAGCGGGAGCGCGCCAGCTGCGCGGCGTTCAGCTGCAGGGGGTTCTGCGCCTGCGCAGGCAGCTGCAGCCAGCCCTGCAGGCGTGGCGCGGTCAGCACATGGTTGTGGCCCAGGCCTGCCAGCGCGCCCTGGCGGAAGGCCAGGACCTGCAGCAGGGAGCGGGCCGGGTCGAGGCGCCACAGCTGGCCCTCGCCCGGCTCGGGCAGGGGCCCCTCGGCGCGGGCCTCGGGGAGGGCCGCCGGCCCGGGCGCGGCGCAGGCCGACAGCAGCAGCACCGCGGCGCCACCCAGCAGGGCGCGCCGGCGCGCACTCACCGGCCGGCCTTCCAGGCTTCGGCGGCCTTCATCATGGCCTCGACATGCCCGTCGGCGCTCATCTTGGCGTGCACCGCGGCGATGCGGCCCGGCGGCACGATGAAGTAGGAGATGCGGTCGGCCGTGTCCGCCATCATCAGCAGCTTGGCGTCATAGGCCTTCATGACCTTGGCCCCCGCATCCGCCGCGACGGCGAACTGCTTGCGGCAGGCCTCCACGCTGAAGCGCTTGAGCGTGGCGATGTCATCGTTGGAGATGCCGATCACCGTGACGCCGAGCGACTGGAACCTGGGCGTGGCCTCGGCGAACTGGTGCGCCTCGACCGTGCAGCCGCTGGTGAAGGCCTTGGGATAGAAGTACAGGACCACCGGCCCCTTCTTCAGGGCCTCGGCCAGCTGGAAGCGGTAGGGCTCGCCGGCCAGGGCGGCATCGGCGCTGAAGTCCGGGGCGGCGTCACCGGGCTTGAGGGCGGCATGGGCGCTGGCCAGCAGGCCGGAGCTCAGCAGGGTGGCAGTCAGCAGGAGAGCAGGGGCGCGCATGGGCATCCTTGGGTAGCGTCAGAGGACCGCATCATGCCCCCGAGCCAAGCCCTCTGCCAGGGCTCGGCTATTGGCGATCACGCCCGCGCGCGCAGCCAGCCCTCCTGCACCCATTGCTGAAGGCAGGCCACCAGCCGCGCGGGGGCCTCAGCCTCGCCCCACTGCGCGACGGCGATCTCGCCAAGGCGGGTCCAGTCGGCGCCCTCGAACACGGCCTCGACCAGGGCGCCCTCCCCAGGCTCCAGCGAGCGCCAGCGCGTCTCCAGCTGCGGGCGCCAGGCCAGCAGGCGATGGGCCAGGGGCTCGGGAGCGGGCAGCTCGGGATCGTCCTGCGCCTCGCCGGCCTCGCGCCGCTGCGCGTGGCCGGCCAGCACGGCCCAGGCGGGCTCGATGGCCCAGTCCAGGGGCAGGCAGCATGCGCTCGCGCGGGGCTGCAGGCGCAATGTCGGCCAGGCCTCGGGGGCCAGCTGCTGCAGAGACTCGATCGCCAGTGCCTCGTCGTCCGCCGCATCGAAGACGCCGCGCAGGGCCCAGTCCATGCGGGCGACGTCGATGAAGGCGGGGTGGGCCACCTCGGCCTCCGAGGCCATGAAGTCCGCCAGGCCGACGCCGTACCAGCGGATGGAGGCGAAGCGGGAGGGGCGGGCCTTGATGTAGGCCGCGGCGAGGGCGTCGAAGTCCTCGTCGCCCATGACCTGGGCCAGCACGGGGTAGTTGTCGCGCAGGGCCTCGACGAGGCGGGCGCGGTAGGCGTGGCGGTAGACGGCCAGGCCGCGCTGCGAGGCCGCGTCCAGCAGGCCGGCGGGATCGCCGGGCGCCTCGTCCATCAGCAGCGCCTGCATCTGACGCTGGCTCGCGAGCAGGGCGTCGCTCATTGGGGCCCCCTTTGCAGTGCGTGCTGTCCCGCCAGGCGGGCCTGAGCCCCTTCGGGCGGCCAGGCGCGGCTCATGCGGCCTCCTGCCAGCCCGCCAGCACGCGGCGGGACAGCTGCCGCGCCAGGTCCAGCTCCTGCAGCAGCTCGGGGAGGGGCGGGATGTGGTCATCGCGCTCGATCATGGTGGGCACGGGGCCCAGGCGCTGCAGGGTGTAGGCATAGAGCTGCCAGACGGCGTCGCAGATCGGATGGTCGTGGGTGTCGATCAGCAGCTCGCCCTGGTCCTCGTGGCCCGCGAGGTGGATCTGACGCACGCGCTCGGGCGGCATGGCGTCGATGAAGGCGCGCGGGTCGAAACCGTGGTTGCGGCTGGAGACGTAGACGTTGTTGACGTCCAGCAGCAGCTGCGCACCGCTGCGCTGCAGCAGCTCGGCAATGAAGTCGGCCTCGCCCATCTCGTCCTGGGCATAGCGCACGTAGCTGGAGACGTTCTCCAGCACCAGCGGGCGGCCCAGCAGCTCCTGGACTTCGGCGATGCGCGGCAGCAGGTGGCGCAACGTGGCCTCGGTGTAGGGCAGGGGCAGCAGGTCGTGCAGGCGGCGGTGGTCCACGCCGCCCCAGCAGAGGTGGTCGGACACCCAGCCCGGCTCGAGGCGCTCGGCCAGGGCGCGCAGCTCGCGCAGGTAGGCGCGGTCCAGCGGGTCGCTGCTGCCGATGGACAGGGACACGCCGTGCATCACCACGGGATAGTCGCGGCGCAGGCGCTCCAGGTGGTGCAGGGGCTTGCCGCCGGGCACCAGGTAGTTCTCGGAGATGATCTCCAGCCACTGCGGGCGCAAGGTCGGGTCCAGGGGCTCGGCGAGCGCCTGGTAGTGCTCGACGCGCAGTCCCAGGCCGAAGCCTTCGATGGGGCGTGCATGCATGGGGCTGCTCGTTCAGCAGGGTCGGCCGCCACCGATGACAGCGGGCGGCGCACCGACCCCGGGGAGGGCGGGAAGGGCTTACTTCTGGACAGTGCCGCCGGCCTTCTTGCACTCGGCTTCGGACTTCTTGACCCAGCCCTGGCCCTTGCAGCTGTTGTGGCCCTTGCACTCGTTCTTGGCCGTCTTGCACTCGGACGTGCCCTTGCAGCTGTTGACGCCCGAGCACTTCACCATGCCGTCGTCAGCCGGCGTGGCGGCCTGGGCGGGCAGGGTGGCAGCGGCGAACAGGGCGGCAGCGGCAGCGGCGACGGACAGGCCGGTCTTGAGGCTTTGTTGCATGTGATTCTCCTGAGTTTGCTCTGTTGAGATGGGTAGGAGACCCGGCGCGGCGGCCGGGGCCGTTCGCGTTGGATCTGCGGGTCTGTCGCGCACGGCACCGGGAACTTACACCGCCGCCATCAAAAAAGATGTAACAAGACAGCCCCGCTGCGACCAGGCGCCGCAGGCGGGCCGCGAGCCGCGCTGCGCAGGGCCCAGACGCCCTAAAGTAGCGGCACGCCGCCGGAGAACGCGATGCTGAAGACCGAAAGCCCGCCGCCCCAGGGCCCCGCGCTGGACCAGTGCCCGACCCCGCAGCTGCTGGCCTGGCTCGTCGATGACCAGCAGCAGGCCCTGGCCGCCGTGCAGGCCGCCCGGCCACAGCTGCTGGCCGCGGTGGAGGCCGCCCTGCCCCGCCTGCGTCGCGGCGGTCGCCTGGTCTACGTGGGCGCCGGCACCTCGGGTCGCCTGGGCGTGCTGGACGGCGTGGAGCTGACGCCCACCTTCAGCTGGCCGCGCGAACGGGCCCTGGGCCTGATGGCGGGCGGCCCGGCCGCCATGTTCGAGGCCCAGGAAGGCGCCGAGGACGATGCAGACGCCGGCCGGCGCGAGCTGCAGGCCCTCGGCCTCACGCCGGACGACGTGGTGATCGCCCTGGCCGCCTCGGGCGGCACGCCCTATGTGCTGGGCGCCGTGGCCGCGGCGCGCGAGGCCGGCGCGCTGAGCCTGGGCCTGGCCAACAACGCCGGCACGCCCCTGCTGGCGCAGGCGGACATCGGCATCCTGCTGGACACCGGCCCCGAGCTGATCGCCGGCAGCACGCGGCTCAAGGCGGGCACGGCCCAGAAGATTGCGCTGAACACGCTCTCCAGCGCCCTGATGGTGGGCCTGCACCGCGTGCATGGCTGCTGGATGGTGGACATGCGGGCCAGCAATGCCAAGCTGCGCCGCCGCGCCCAGGCGCTGGCCGAGCGAGTGGGCCGGGCGACGCCGGAGGCGGCGCAGGCGGCGCTGCAGGCCTGCGACGGCGAGCTCAAGCCGGCCCTGCTGATGCTGCGCGCCGGGCTGGACGCCTCCGCAGCGCGCGCCCCGCTGCAGCGCTGCGAGGGGCATCTGCGCCTCGCGCTGTCGATGTCAGGCCTCCAGGACGATGAGACGGTCCCGTCTGGCAAGACCTGACCCCAATGATCAGCGCCGCGAGCGCCGCACTGCGCCGCCCATCAGCAGCAGTGCGCTCAGTGCCATCGCCAGCGAGGCGGGCTCCGGCACGGCCTTCAGCGCCTGGGGCACATAGACCGAGCCGGCGAGGTCCGCATCGCTGATGCCGAAGACGTAGAAGTTGTTGGGGCCGGCCGTCTGGGGCAGGAAGTCGTTGTCATTGGCCACCCACAGCGTGTGCAGCAGCTGGCCCTTCCAGACCACGTCCTCGCCCCAGCTGAGGCCCTCGATCTTGGCGGGCACGCTCTCGGCGCTGATGCCGACGCCGGCGCCGATCAGGGTCGAGGCCACATCCAGGAACAGGCTCTTCTTGACGGCGAAGCTGCGCAGGTCGCCCTTCTTGCCGCTGATGTCGGCAGCGCCCTTGAGGTCGATCTTGAACAGCTTCTTGGTCTTGGCGGCGCTGCCGTCACCCAGGCCGGCGCCGTCGCGCTCGTCCAGGATGAACTCGTGGTCGTTGAGGGCCAGGATCTCGCTGACGCCGCTGCCGTCGGTCAGCTGGTAGGCGTACTCGTGCGTGGCGCCGCTGGCCACGTCGATGGTGACGATGCGGATGACCTTGTTGCCGTCCTGCAGCAGCGGGGCCTGCATCACGCCGACCAGGGTCTTGCCGTCGGGCGTCAGGGCCAGGCCCTCCATGCCCTTGTTGGCCACGCGGCCGCTGCTGTTGACGGGCTTGTCCTCGGCCGCCGTGGTGGTGCCCAGCACCTTCACGCCCAGCTCGGCCGGCAGGGCATAGCTGCGGATGCGCTGGCCGGTGGCGCGGTCGAACTGGTAGACATAGGGCCCGTATTCATCGCTGATGAAGACGCTTTTGCCGTCATTGGAGACGCGGGCGCCTTCGGGGTCCAGGCGGGCGTTGTCCGGGCTCAGCGAAGACCTGGCCGGGTCAAAGCCGTCGGAACGGCCCGTGAAGTACTGGCGCGTGGCGGTGTTCTGCGCCGGGGCACCCGCGGGCAGGCCGAAGGCCGCGCCCGAGCCGTAGGCCAGCGGCGTGGGGCTGGACAGCAGCGTGGTGGCTTGCAGGGTGGGCGTGAGCGTGAAGGGCAGCGCGCCGCCGCCGGCCAGCTTCAGGTCCATCTGCACGGTGTGGAAGCGGCTGATGTAGGAGGCCGTGTTGTCCACCGCCGGGTTGTAGACCGTGGCATTGGGGCCGCGGTCCGGCAGGGCAACGAAGGTGTTGCCGCCCGCCCAGGCCAGGGCCGAGCCCATCCCGCCCAGCAGGTCGGCGGGCAGACCGTTCTCCAGGGTGCCGGCCAGGCCGGACTTGTCATGCAGGCCCGTGAGCGAGCCGATGGCCAGCAGCGGCGCGGCCTGCGCTGCAGCGGGCAGGGCCAGGCCGAGGCACAGGGCCAGGGTGCGTGGGAAGGGGATGGGCAGAGGGCGGGACATGGCAAGACTCCAGGCAGGACCAGTCCGGCATCTTTGTGAAGCCCGGTGACAGCGCCATGAAGCGCCCGGCCCGGCAGCCCCCATGTTCACGGGACAGGGTCAACCCGCCCCGCATGGCCGCTCAGCCCCCGAAGACCTTCTTCAGCAGCGCGGAGCCCGTGCCCACCGGGTCGCGGCGGATCTGCTTCTCTTCCTCGCCGATCATGAAGAAGAGCCCGTCCAGCGCCCGGCGGGTGACGTAGCCCTGGATGTTGGCGTCGTCCTGCTTCACCAGGCCCAGGCCCGCGGCCTTGCCGGCCACGGCGTTGTACTTGTCGGCCAGGGCCTGCTTCTCGGTCGCGCGGGTCACGATGGGCAGGAAGCGCTCGGTGAGGGGTGCGCGGGTCTTGGTGGCGAAGAACTGGGTGACGGAGTCATCCCCGCCCTTCACGATCTTCAGGGCGTCTTCCACGCTCATGTTCTTCGCGGCGTTGACCAGCAGCACGCGCGCCTCGGGCACGGCAGCCTCGGCGGCACGGTTCATGGCGGTGAGCAGCTCGTCGAGCTTGTGGCCCTGGCCGGTGGCCTTGAGCAGGCGGGCCGCGCCCTTGAGCGAGTCCGGCAGCTCGATGCGCACACGGTCATCCCCCAGGAAGCCGTCCCGGCGTCCCAGCTGGGCCACGGCCGCCTGCGCGCCGCGCTCCAGGGCCGCGCGGATGCCGCTGGCGGCCTCGCTCTCCCCCAGGGCCCAGGCGGGCAGCGAAAGCCCCAGGGGCGTGGCGATCAACAGGGTGCGGCGGTTCAGCATGGGGCGACTCCTTCGGTGCAGGGGCCCATGCTACTGCGCCCGGGAGCGCCCCGCACGCGCGGGGTCAGGTCTTGCTGCCACGCAGCTTCTGCAGCTCCTGGGTCAGCCAGTCCTTGCTCTGCACCGGCGCGGCCGCGGCGCAGCGCACGAGGTAGGGCTTGCCGCTCATGCTGCTGGTGCTGGCGGCCTGCTGGATGAAGTCCTCGCTGCGCCGGGGTGCGCTGTCGTGCGACTCCAGGTAGTCCAGCTTCTTGAGCAGGTGGCTGCGCGCCTCGGTGCCGCTGTACCAGCTGCCGTTGCGGTTGAACTCGCAGCCGGAGTCCTGCAGGCGCTGCAGCAGGCCCTGGATCTCGGTGCGCACGGCCGGCGCTGTAGGTGCGGCCTGGGCGGCGCCCAGGCTCAGCAGGAGGAGCAGGGTGGAAAGGAGCTTCATGACGCCATCATCGCGCAAGCTGCGGCCCCTTCAGGAGAAGCGGCCGCGGAAGGACGTGCGGCGCTGCTCGCGGCGGGACTTGCGCTCGAAGACATCGCAGGCGTCGCAGCAGTCGCAGGCATCGCCCAGGTCGCAGACGTCGCCCACATCACAGCCGCTGCAGCTCTCCGCCCCGGGCAGGTCGCAGCCCCCGCAGTCGCAGTCCCCGCGCTGCAGGGCCGGCGGGCGGCGCTGCGGATGCGCCTGCGCATGCACCGCCGCGCAGCGCGCCAGGCGTTCGCGAAGCAGCCACAGGCCCGTCCAGCTGCCTTTCCAGCGGATGGCGCGCAGGCCCAGACCCGAGCAGCCCGCGCCGCCGCAATGCAGGCGGTAGGCGCAGCCATAGCCCTTGCGGGGCGAGAGATGGCGCTGGTAGAGCCGGATCAGGGCCAGCAGCAGCGTGCGCATGGGCTCAGGCGGCCAGCGCGCCCAGCCGCTTGCTCATCACCACGCTGCGGTAGACCTTGCCGGGCCACTGCACATGGCTGACGGGCTCGTAGCCGAGACCCTGGTACAGCGTGACGAGGTGCGTGGCCGGCTCGGCCGTGTCCAGCGCCAGCTCGCCGAAGCCCTGGCCGCGGGCCCAGTCCTCGCCCGCCTGCATGAGCGCACGCCCGATGCCATGCCCTTGCAGGCCAGGCTCCACCGCGAACTGGTGCAGGGCGGCCACGCCGGGGCGGGTGAAGTAGGCGCAGTCGTTCTGCGCATAGGTGGGCTGCAGCAGCACGGTGCCGGCCAGCTGCCCCTCCCAGAAGGCCAGCAGGCAATGGCCGCCGGCCACGCGGCGGGCCGTGGTGGCCTCGTCCTGGTCGACGGCAGTGTAGTTCAGGCCCAGGGCCGCCAGGCGGGCATAGGCGCGGTGCAGCAGCGCGGTCAGGGCGCTCAGGGAGTCCTCGGGCTGGAGCGGGCGGATCTGCAGCATGGGCGTGGGTTCAGCGTTGCACGGTGGCCAGGCGCAGCGCCAGGCCGGCGAAGACGAGGGCGGCGCAGCGGTTGAGCCCGCGCTGCAGGCCCGGCGAACGGCGCAGCCGCTCGCCCAGCAGGCCGGCCGCAAAGGCGATGCTGCCGAAGGTGATCAGGGTCGCGAGGATGAACACGGCGCCCAGCACCCCCAGCTGCAGCGCCACGGGGCCGCGGTCGGCGGCCACGAACTGCGGCAACAGGGCGAAGAAGAAGAGCAGCACCTTGGGGTTGCTGAGGTTCATCACGATGCCGCGCCGATACAGGGCCGACAGCGGCTGGGCCGGGGCCTGCGCGCTGCCCGGCAGCGAGGCAGCGGGTGCGCGCCAGGCGCCCCAGGCCAGGTAGAGCAGGTAGGCCGCGCCGGCCGCCTTCATCAGGGTGAAGGCCAGGGGTGAGGCGGCCAGCAGCGCCGCCAGGCCCAGGGCCACGGCCGCGGTGTGCACCACGATGCCCGTGCACAGGCCCAGCACCACGACGAGGCCGGCGCGCCGGCCCTGGGTGGCTGACTGCATCAGCACGAAGAGGTTGTCGGGCCCGGGGGTGAAGCCCAGCACGAGGGCGGTTGCCAGGAAGGCCAGCAGGGTGTCGAGGGAAGGCATGGGCGGCGGCGTTCAGCGCGGAAGGCCGGCATCATCGCACCCCGCCTCGTCGGCCGGGCCTGCATGACGCATGGGCAGGAAGGCCAGGCCGTGCTGCCGCTGCGCCGGCCCTTCGGCGACGAAGCCGAAGCGCTCGTAGACCGCCACGGCCGGCAGCGCGGCGTTGACGGTGAAGCCACCGCGGTGCCCGGCCTCGGCCGCGCCAGCCTGCATCGCCCGCCACAAGCGGCGCGCCAGGCCCTGGCCCTGCCAGGCCGGCGCCACGAAGAGGTGGAAGAGATGGCTGGTGTCACGGCTGGCGATGAAGCCGGCCAGCGCGCCGCCGGTGGCCTCCAGCACCCAGAAGCGGTAGCGCGCATCGGCCAGGTAGCCCGCCTCGGCGGAGGCGGACACCGAGGCCAGGAAAGGCTCGGTGCCCGCGCCATCGGGCGACAGGAAGAAGGCCGGCGCGAGTTCGACGATGAGGGCGCTGATCGCCGCCGCATCGCCCGCCCGGCCCTCGCGGAGCTGCAGCGTGTTCATGGGCCCAGCTTGCCAGACTCCGGCGGCACGCCCGCATGCCGGGGGTCACGTCTTGCCAAAAAAAGAGGGCCGCCGCAGCAGCCCTCCGCTCACTTCAGGTCCGGCTTACCAGACCTTGCAGCGCTCCGCTGCCGGCTTGACCATGGCCTGGCCCGGCTTGCAGGCGAAGGCCTTCTCGAACTCGGGCATGTTCACCGCCACGCCGTTGATGCGGTAGCGGCCCGGCGAGTGCGGGTCGGTCGCGGCATGCACGCGGGCGGCCTCGGGCCGGGTGTCGCTGCAGTCCCATTGGGCGAAGCCCACGAAGAAGCGCTGCTCCGGCGTCAGGCCGTCCACGGTGGGCAGCTGCTTGCCGGCGATCTGGGTCTGCCAGGCGGCCCAGGCCAGGACCAGGCCGCCGAGGTCGGCCAGGTCTTCGCCCAGGGTCAGCTTGCTGTTGATCTTGATGTCGTCGATCACCTTGTACTGGGCGTACTGCTTCGAGACGCAGGCGGCGCGCTGCTCGAAGGCCTTGGCGTCCTTCTTGGTCCACCAGTCCTTCAGATTGCCCTTGGCGTCGAACTGGCGGCCTTCGTCGTCGAAGCCGTGCACCAGCTCGTGGCCGATGGTGCCGCCGGTGTTGCCATAGTTGGGCGCATCGTCCAGCTTCGCGTCGTACAGCGGGGGCTGCAGCACGCCGGCCGGGAAATTGATGTCGTTCATCTGGGCGTTGTAGTAGGCGTTGACCGTCTGCGGCGTCATGCCCCATTCGCCGCGGTCCAGGGGCTGGCCGATCTTGCCCAGGTCACGGCGGCGCTCGAAGGCCTGGCCGCGCATCACATTGCCCACGAAGTCCTCGCGCAGCACGGCAAAGCGGCTGTAGTCGCGCCACTGGTCGGGGTAGCCGACCTTGTTGACGATGCTGTGCAGCTTCTCGAGCGCACGCTTCTTGGTGTCCTCGCTCATCCAGGGCAGGGCCTGGATGGACTTGCCCATCTCGACCTCGATCTGCTCGGTCATGCGGATGGTGGCGGCCTTCAGCTCAGGGCTGAAGTTGCGGGCCACGAACTCCTGGCCCAGGGCCTCGCCCAGCTGCCCGTCGACCAGGGTCACGCACTTCTTCCAGCGCGCCTGCTGCTTGGGCACGCCGTGCAGGGTCTTGCTGAAGAACTCGAAGTGCTCGTTGACGAAGTCCGGGCCCAGATAGGGCGCCATGCTGCTGGCCAGCTGCCAGCGCAGCATCGTGCGGAGGTCCGCCACCGGCAGGCGCTTCCACTGCTGGCCCAGGGCCTTGTAGAACGCGGGCTCGGTGACGTTGAACTCCTGCTGCGGGGTCAGGTCTTGCGCGCTCTGGTAGGCGGGGAAGTCGAAGTCCGGGATCAGGGCCTGCAGCTGCTTGGCCGTGTAGCGGTGGAAGCTCTTGTAGGGGTCGCGCTTGTCGACCACGCTCAGCGAGGCCTTGGCCAGCGCGGTCTCCACGCTCAGCACCAGGCGTGCATTGGCCGCGGCCTGCGGCTTCGTATCGCCCATCAGCTCGAAGATGCGGGCCACATGGGCCTGGAACTTGGCGCGTAGCTCGCGGCTCTTGGCATCGGTCTTGAGGTAGTAGTCGCGCTCCGGCAGGCTCAGGCCGCCCGTGGCCGCGAAGGCGATCTGGCGGGTGCTGTCAGCGAAGTCCTGGCCGGAGCCGAAGCTGAAGAAGAGCCGGTTGTTGTGGGTGTTCTGGTGCAGGGCCGCCAGCACGAAGGGCAGCTCGGACTTGTCCTTCAGGCCCCCGATGCGGTTCATCAGCGGCTTGAGCGCGGCCAGGCCGTTCTTCGCGACGGCGGCCTCGTCCATGCAGGCGGCGAAGTAGTCGCCGATCTTGGTCTGGGACGCGCTGCGGGTCTCGCCGGGGGCCGCAGGCTGGGCCAGCTTCTCCAGGATGCCCCAGAGGTAGCGCTGGTTGTCATTGGCCGCCTTGGCGTAGACGGACCAGCGGGCCTGGTCGTCCGGGATGGGGTTGTTCTTGTTCCAGCCGCCGCAGGCGTACTGGTAGAGGTCTTCGCAGGGGTCTGCCGTGCGGTCCATGGCCGAGAGGTCCAGGCTGGGCGTGTAGGGCAGGCTCTGCAGCGGCTGTTCGGCGGGCTTGGCGTCCTGCGCCTGGGCGAGGCTGGCCAGGACGAGTGCGGTGCCCAGGGCGCTGAGGCGCCAGGCGGTCTTGCGGGCAGTCTTCATGGTGGGGCAAGGGTGTCTTCGTGAAGGGCCGCATTGTGGCGCCAGGACCCGCTCCGTGCCGCTCGTCAGGCCCCTCGGCGGGATCGGGCCTTTCCCCAATGCACAAGCTGCAACAATGCGGGCCGATGAGTGCCGTTCGCTTCACCCGCTCCCTGCCCCTGCTGGCCAGCCTGCTGCTGGCCGCCTGCGCCACCGGCCCGCGCGGCCTGCAGATCGACGACAGCTTTTCGTCCCTCAACCAGGACAGCCGCGCCCAGCTGCTGGTGCTGCATTACACCGTCGGCAACTTCGAGAGTTCGCTGAAGACCCTCACCCAGCCCAACCCCGGTGGTGGCGAGGTCTCGGCCCACTACCTGGTGCGCGACGAGCCCGTGCGCATCTACCGCCTGGTGGACGAGTCGCGGCGCGCCTGGCATGCCGGCGTGAGCCGCTGGAAGAGCTGGGGCAACCTCAACGCGGCCTCCATCGGCATCGAGATCGTCAACCCCGGCCGGGTGGACACCCCCGACGGCCCGCGCTACGCACCCTTCCCCCAGGCCCAGATCGACGAGGTGATCCGCCTGTGCCAGGACATCGTCGCCCGCCACCGCATCCGCCCGGACCGCATCCTGGGCCACAGCGACGTGCAACCCCTCAGCAAGCAGGACCCCGGCCCCGCCTTCCCCTGGAAGCAGCTGTGGGCGGCCGGCCTCATCCCCTGGCCCGACGAGGCCCTGGCGGAGAGCCTGCGCCCCTTCTACGAGCAGGGGCTGCCCGACGCGGCCTGGTTCCAGCAGAAGCTGGCCCAGCACGGTTTCGGCCTGACGCAGAGCGGCCTCTGGGACACCGAGACCCGCAAGGTGCTGGCCGCCTTCCAGATGAAGTACCGCCCTGCCCGCTACGACGGCGAGGCCGACGCCGAGACCGCCGCCCTGCTGGACGTGATCACCCGCCGCGAGGGATTTCGCATGAAGGACGGCAGCCTGCCGCGCTGACACCCGCCCATGCTCAACGCCCTGCTGCGCCGCCTGCTGACCCTGCTGCCCACGCTGCTGGGCGTGAGCCTGGTCGCCTTCGGCCTGATCCGCCTGGTGCCCGGCGATCCGGTCGAGGTGATGATGGGGGAGCGCGCCCTGGACGCCGCCACGCACGCCCGGCTGATGCACGAACTGGGGCTGGACGCGCCCTGGCCCGTGCAGTACGGCCGCTACCTGCAGCAGCTCCTGCAGGGCGACCTCGGCCGCAGCCTGGTCAGCCATGAGCCGGTGGCTCAGGAGTTCCTCGCCCTCTTCCCTGCCACGGTGGAGCTGGCCGTGGCCGCCCTGCTGCTGGCCCTGCTGCTGGGTCTGGGCCTCGGCCTGGCGGCCAGCCTGAAGCGCGGCTCCTGGCTGGACCAGGGCGTGATGGGCCTGGCCACGCTGGGCTATTCCATGCCGGTGTTCTGGTGGGGCCTGATCCTCATCATGACCTTCTCGGTGGGCCTGGCCTGGACGCCGGTGACGGGGCGCATCGCCATCGAGTACGAGGTCACGCGGGTGACCGGCTTCATGCTCGTCGACGCCGCCCTGCACCCCGAGCCCGGCGCCTGGCGCTCGGCCCTGCTGCACCTGCTGCTGCCGGCGCTGGTGCTGGGCACGTCCAGCACCGCGGTGATCGCCCGCATGACGCGCTCCAGCATGCTGGAGGTGCTGCAGGAGGACTACATCCGCACCGCCCGCGCCAAGGGCCTCTCCACCGCCCGCGTGGTGCTGGGCCATGCCCTGCGCAACGCTCTGGTGCCCGTGCTGACCGTGGTGGGCCTGCAGACCGGAAGCCTGCTGGCCGGCGCGGTGCTCACCGAGACCATCTTCTCCTGGCCCGGTGTGGGCAAGTGGCTGATCGACGCCATCGCCCGGCGCGACTACCCGGTCGTGCAGGCGGGCATCCTGATCTCCGCGCTGACCTTCATGGGGGTGAATCTGGCGGTGGACCTGCTCTATGGCGTCGTCAACCCGCGGATGCGTGCGCGCTGAAGCCATGAACCAGCCCTCCCGGACTCAAGACCTGACCCCACGCCCGCCGCGAGGCCGCAGCCCGGCACGCGCGGCCTGGGACCGCTTTGCCACGCAGCGCGGCGCCCTGGCGGCCCTGGGCGTGTTCGGCCTGGTGGCGCTGGCGGCCCTGCTGGCGCCCTGGCTGTCTCCGCACGATCCGCTGCAGCAGTACCGCGACCACCTGCTGCAGCCGCCGCTGTGGATGGAGGGCGGCATCGCCCGCTTCCCGCTGGGCACCGACGAGCTGGGCCGCGACCTGCTCTCGCGCCTGCTGCACGGCGCGCGCGTCTCCCTGGGCCTGGGCCTGGCCTCGGTGGTGCTGGCGCTGGTGCCGGGCATCGTGCTGGGCCTGCTGGCGGCCTTCCACGAGCGCTGGCTCTCGCCCCTGGTGATGCGCAGCATGGACGTGCTGCTGGCCCTGCCGGGGCTGCTGCTGGCCATCTGCGTGATCACCATCCTCGGCCCGGGGCTGATGAACACGGTGATCGCCATCGCCATCGGCGCACTGCCGGGCAGCACGCGCCTGGCGCGGGCCGCCGCCCTGGCCGAGAAGTCCCGGGACTACGTGCAGGCGGCCCGGGCCGCCGGGGCCTCGTCCTGGCACCTGATGTTCCGCACCGTGCTGCCCAACTGCGCGGCGCCGCTGATCGTGCAGGCCACGCTGGCCTTCTCCTCGGCCATCCTGGAGGCGGCGGGCCTGGGCTTCCTGGGCCTGGGGGTGCAGGCGCCCACGCCCGAGTGGGGCGGCATGCTGGCCACGGCGCGAGACGCGCTCCAGCGCGCGCCCTGGGTCCTGAGCCTGCCGGGCCTGGCCATCCTGCTGACGGTGCTGAGCGTCAACCTCGTCGGCGACGGCCTGCGGGACGCGCTGGACCCCAGGCTGCGCCGCGGCTGAGCCCCGCGCCCTGTCTCGACGCTCGCACGAGGTGACGACGGCGCCGACTTCGGTCAAGATGGCCCCGCCCTCCCCTCCATGACCTCGCCATGACGCAGTTCGCCTTCCTCAGCCACACGAGTTTCATGAAGCAGCCCGCCGCCGCGCCGGGCAGCAAGCCCTTCGGCCTGGCCGGCATCGCCTGGGACGGCTGCGTCACCAACCGCCCCGGCGCCCGCTTCGGCCCGCGCGCCATCCGCGAGGCCAGCCACATGCTGTGCGACGGCATCCACCCCTTCTTCGACACCACGCCGGACGGGCATCTCCAGGACCATGGCGACCTGCCCCTGCCCAACACCAGCCTGGAGGGCATGCGCGCCGCCATGATGCCGCTGATCCGCCCCCTGATCGCGCAGCAGCACATGGTCTGGCTGGGCGGGGACCACAGCATCACCCTGCCCCTGCTGCGGGCCTACCGCGAGCAGCTGGGCCGGCCCCTGGCCTGCTTGCACTTCGACGCCCACTGCGACACCTGGGAAGACCATTTCGGCGAGCCCAGCGGCCATGGCACCTGGGTCTACGAGGCCCTGCAGGAGGGCCTGGTGATGCCCGAGGGCATGGTGCAGCTGGGCATCCGCTCGGCCGGCCAGCGCGAGGCCCGCCACTACGTCCGAGATCAGGGCGGCCTGATTCACGACGCCCGCAGCCTGCGCGGCCTGGAGAGCCCGGCCCAGCTGGCGGGCGTGCTGGGCGGCATCCGCGAGCGCATGGCGGCGCTGGGCCATCCGCCGATCTACCTCAGCCTGGACATCGACTGCCTGGACCCCGCCTTCGCGCCCGGCACCGGCACGCCCGAGCCCGGCGGCATGAGCAGCAACCAGGTGCTGAGCCTCCTCGAGGAACTGGCCGACCTGCCCTGGGTGGGCATGGACTGCGTGGAGGTGGCCCCGCCCTACGACCACGCCGAGCTGACCAGCTACGCCGCCGCGCAGTTCGTCTGGACCTACCTCTGCGGCCGGCTGGCTCAGGCCGCGCGCTGAAGGCCCGCCGGGGCTGGGTAGCGGCGCGACTCGCCGTCCATCGGCACCCACAGGCGATCGCCCAGGCAGGCGGCCTCCCGCCGCACGTCCTCGCGGCTCACGGGGCAGTGGTCCAGGGCTTCGAGGTGGTTGACCACCAGCTGGCCCGCGAACAGCCGCCCGGCCTCGGCCACCTCGGCCGCGTCCATCAGGATCTCACCGCCCAGGTCGAAGCGGGCGCCGCCGGCAGGCAGCACGGCGATGTCCGGCTTCAGCACCGACAGGCAGTGGCGCACGGGCTCGTGCAGCACGGTGTCGCCTGCCACATAGACGCTGGGTTCGCCCGGCATCTCGATCAGGTAGCCCGCGCCATGGGCCATCAGCCGCCCCACCCAGCCGCGGCCATGCAGGCAGGGAATAGGCGTGACGAAGCCACCCAGGAAGGGCTGGCGCTGCAGGCCTGTCAGCGGCTGCGCCTGCAGGCCGCGGGTGCTGAGCCAGGCGGCATCGTCCGGCATGCAGAGCACGGGCAGGCCGCGCTCGCGCAGGAAGCGTCGGCCGGCGCGATCCAGGTGGTCGAAGTGGCCCTTCTGGCAATGCGTGATCAGCGCATGGGTGGCGCGCTCCAGCGCCGGCCCCGCGGCGGCCGGCAGCGGCACCAGCGGATTGCGCCGCCGCGTGCCCCCCAGGTAGCGCAGGCTGGGCAGGGCCCCGGCCTCCGCCAGCATGGGGTCCACCAGCAGCGCGACGTCGTGGCCGCCGGCGCGGAACTCCAGCAGCACGGTGGCATTGCGGATCTGGGTGATGTGCATGGGCGGTCTCGCGGAGGGCGTGGTGAGTGGTCGTTGGCCGGATTGTTCAAAGCCCGGCTGACCCCCACAATGGCGCAATTCGCCAATTTCATGCCGTTTCAGGCCAAGCCATGCCAAGACCGCCGCTGAACCTGGGCCTGCTGCTCTTCGAGGGCTGCATGCCCGCCGGCCTCTTCGCCGCAGCGGACCTGGCCCGGGCGGCCAATCTTCGCGCCGGCCGCGAGGTCTTGCGCCTGCGCTGGGTCAGCCTGGATGGCCGCCCGGTGAAGACCTGGCAGGGCCCGGTGCTCGCCGCCGAGGCGGCCCTGGCCGAAGCCGGCTGCGAGGCCTGGCTGCTGCCCGGCCTCTGGACGGACTCGCCCCAGGCGCTGGCGCAGCAGCTGGCCACGCTCGCCCCCCTGGTGCAGGCCCTGGGCCAGCTGCCCAGGCGGCATGCGCTGTGGAGCTACTGCGCTGGCGTCGCCCTGCTGGCGGCCGCCGGGCGGCTGGACGGCCGGGACGCCACGGCCACCTGGTGGCTCAGACCGGCCCTGGGCGCCCGCTTCCCCAAGGTGCACTGGCGCTTCGACGAACTGCTGGTGTCCAGCGGCCCGGTGCGCACCGCCGCCGGGCCGCACGGCTACCTGCCCCTGATGCTGCAGGCCCTGGCGGAGCGTCTGGAGGCGTCGGCTCTGCGTGACATCGAGGCCGTGCTGATGCTGCCGCGCCCGCATCAGTGGCCGGCGGCCTTCCGTCCCGTGGAGCTGATGGGCCAGTCCGACGAGGCCCTGCGCCGCCTGATCGTCTTCGCGCAGCGACTGCCGGCGCAGGGGCTGTCGCTGGCGGCGGCGGCGCAGGCGCTGGGGCTGTCGGTGCGCAGCCTCAGCCGCTGGCTGCCGGCGCAGACCGGCCTGGCCGCCGGCCAGTGGCTGCGCCTGCTCAAGCTGCGCCAGGCGGCGGAGCTGCTGTGCGAGTCCGCCCTGCCCGTGAAGACCGTGGCCGAGCAGCTGGGCTATGCCAGCGAGGCCGGCCTGCACCGCAGCTTCCAGGCCCTGCTGGCCTGCACGCCGGGCGAGTTTCGCCGGCGCCACGCCCGCCTGCCCTCGCCCGCAGGCGCACGGCCATGAGCGCACCCTGCCTGGACAGGGCGCGCGCTGCGCTCACAATGGCAGCCCAGTCCCACCTGCCTTGCGCGCCTGTGCCGATGTCCCGCCCCGGTCTCTCCCCGCTGTTCGCTCCCCTGCTGATGCTGGCGGCCGCCGCTGCATCGGCCCAGGCCACGCTGCCGGTGGGCAAGCCCATCGTCTACTGCAGCGAGGCCAGCCCCGAGGGTTTCGACCCCGGCCTGTGGGACAGCACCAGCACCAACAACGCCGTGCGCCAGATGTTCCAGGGCCTGCTGGGCTTCGAGCGTGGCGGCACGGCCCTGGTGCCGCGGCTGGCGCAGCGCTGGACGGTGTCGCAGGACGCCCGCGTCTTCACCTTCACGCTGCGCCGCGGCGTGCGCTTCCACTCGCGGGCCTGGTTCACGCCCTCGCGCGAGTTCAATGCCGACGACGTGCTCTTCACCTTCGGCCGCTTCCTGGACCCCGCCCATCCCTTCAACAAGGCCCTGCCCGGCAACTTCATCTACCCGAACAACCTGGGCCTGGCGAAGCTGGTGCAGCAGCTGGAGAAGCTGGACGAGCACACCGTGCGCTTCACGCTGCGCGAGCCCAACGTCGTCTTCCTCAGCTGGTTCGCCATGCCCTTCGCGGGCATCCATTCGGCGGAGTATGCGGCCCAGCTGCTGCAGCGCGGCGAACCGCACAAGCTGAACAACGCACCCATCGGCACCGGCCCCTTCGCCTTTCGCAGCTATGCCAAGGACGACGTGCTGCGCCTGGAGGCCAACCCCGGCTACTGGGCCGGGCCGGTGCGCACGCCCAAGCTGATCTTCGCCATTGCCCGCGAGCCCAACGTGCGCATCCAGAAGCTGCTGGCCGGCGAATGCCAGGTGAGCGCACCGGCCCGCGACATCGACGTGCCGGTGCTCGCCAAGCGCGCGGACATCCAGCTGCTGCAGGTCCAGGCCCTCAACATCAGCTACCTGAGCTTCAACCTGGCCCGCGCGCCCACCAGCATCCGGGCGGTGCGCGAGGCGCTGGACATCGCCATCGACCGCCCGGCCCTCTTCAAGGTGCTGTTCCCGCGCGGCGACGCCACGCCGGCCACCAGCGCCTTCCCGCCAGCCATCCCGGGATTCGACACGACGCTGCGCAACGAGTACGACCCCGAACGCGCGCGCCGCCTGCTGGCCGAGGCCGGCTTCCCGCAGGGTTTCGCCCTCGACCTGTGGGCCCTGCCCATCGCGCGGCCCACCAATCCCAACGGCCTGCTGCTGGCGCAGATGATCCAGCAGGACTGGGCCCGCATCGGCGTGCGCGCCAGCATCAAGACCTACGAGTGGGGCGAGTACCTCAAGCGCGCCAACAAGGGCGAGCATGACGTCTACATGAGCGGCTGGAGCGGCGAGAGCGGCGATGCCGACGAGTTCCTCACCCCCAATCTCAGCTGCGCGGCCAACCGCAGCGGCGTGAAGTTCTGCAACGCGGAGTTCGAACGCCTGATCGACACCGCGCGCGCCACGCCGGATGCCCCGCGGCGCAGCGCGCTCTACGTCCAGGCCCAGCAGATCTTCAAGCGCGAGCGGCCCTGGATCCCCTTCGCCCATTCCACGCTGTACCTGCCGGTGCGCGCGGACGTGAAGGGCTTTGTGATCAACCCCAATGGCGGGGTCGAGTTCGAGAAGGTCTGGCGCGAATGAAGACCCTGCCCGTTCCCATGATTGCCTGCGAGGACATCGCGACCCACCCCGACTTCCTGCCCCTGCACGGCATGGCGGAGGTCGACCTGGACCTGCGCTACGCCACGCCCGACAACTTCGTCAGCCGCGACGTCTATGGCCCGCTGGACTGCGCCTACCTGCGAAAGGACGCGGCCGAGGGACTGCGGCGCGCGGCGCAATGGCTGCAGCGGCAGCGGCCGCAGTGGCAGATCCGCGTCTTCGATGCCCTGCGCCCGCAGCGGGTGCAGGAGGCGCTCTACGCCGAGCTGGCCGGCACGCCGCTGGCGATGTACCTGGCCCACCCCGAGGCCGGCTCCCTGCATTCCTTCGGCGTGGCGGTGGACGCCGGCCTGCTGGACGAGCAGGGCCAGGAGCTGGACATGGGCTCGGGCTTCGACGAGATGTGCCTGCTGTCCCACCCCGACCACGAGGCCGAACACCTGGCCCTGGGCCTGCTGACGGCGCAGCAGCTGGTGCACCGCGGCTGGCTGCGCGCAGCGATGCGTGCGGGCGGCTTCCACACCATCGCCACGGAATGGTGGCATTTCGAGTTCGGCGACCGCGAGCAGGCGCGCGTCACCCTGCCCCGCGTGCTGTGAAGGAGCCCCGCATGGACCGACGTCATTTCCTGCAGGCCCCGGCCGTGCTCGGCCCGCTGACCGCCACCGGCGCCGCAGGGGCTGCGAGCGCAAGACCTGACCCCGTGCGCCCGCGCCGCCTGCGCCCGGGCGACACGCTGGGCCTGATCAGCCCCGCCAACGCCAGCTTCGAACGCGAGCCCGTGGCCCTGGCCATCGAGGCCCTGCAGGCCCTGGGCCTGAAGGTGAAGCTGGGCGCGCATGCGCTGTCCCGCCGGGGCCAGTTCGGCGGCAGCGATGCCGAACGCGCCGAGGACATCCACCGCTTCTTCGCCGATGACGGCATCGCCGGCCTGCTGGCCCTCACCGGCGGCTCGGGCTGTGCGCGCATCGTGGACCGGCTGGACTACGGCCTGATCCGCCAGCATCCCAAGTTCTTCGGCGGCTTCTCGGATGTCACCTGCCTGATCAACGCCATCCACCGCCAGACCGGGCTCCTCACCTTCCATGCGCCCTTTGCCGGCTCCACATGGACGGCCTTCACCACCCAGCACTTCCGTGCCCTGGTGATGGCGGGCGAGGCGCCGCTGCTGCGCAATCCCGAGGGCGAGCAGGGGGGCGATCTGGTGCAGGCCCATGACCGCGCCTGGACCGTGCGCGGCGGGCGCGCCCGCGGCCGGCTGGTGGGCGGCAACCTGGCCGTGCTCAGCGCCATGGCCGGCTCGGCCTACTTTCCGGACTTCGACGGCGCGGTGCTCTTCCTGGAAGACATCAACGAGTACATCTACCGCGTGGACCGCATGCTGGCCACCCTGCGCCTGGCTGGGGCCTTCCGCCGTCTGGCCGGCGTGGTGCTGGGCCAGTTCACGAAGTGCGAGCCGGGCGACGGCAACTACGGCACGCTGACGCTGGACGAGGTCTTCGAGGACTACTTCGGCGGGCTGGGCGTGCCGGTCTACCGCGGCGCGATGATCGGCCACATTCCGCGCAAGTTCACCCTGCCCGTCGGCGCCGAGGCCGAAATCGACGCGGACGCCCGCACCCTGCGCATCCTGGCGCCAGTGGTGGCCTGAGCGGGGGCCCTCAGTTGCAGGGCGCCGCCGGCAGCGCATACGGCTGCAACAGCTCGGCCATGCGCCCACTGCGGCACAGCTGCTGCAGGCTGCGCTGGAAGCGCTGCTGATCGGCCACGCTCAGGCGCTGGCGGCTCAGGCCGAAGTGGTAGCCGAACTGCTTGACCGTGCCCACGGCCTGCAGGGGCGGCATGTCGTTCTGGGCGGTGAGCCACAGGGCCACGGCCTCGTTCATCAGCACCAGGCCCAGGGGGCCGTAGCGGCCTGCATGCAGCATGCGCAGCACGGTGAGGTTGTCACGCTCGATCAGGGTCTGGATCTGCAGGCCCTGGGCCAGCTCCTCCAGCATCATCGAGGTGCCCGAAGGGCCGTAGGCCGCCACCGTGCGGCCCTCCAGCGAGGCCGGCCCCTTGTACTGCAGGCTCTCGCCCTGGCGACCGAAGACGGTGTAGCGCGCCTGCAGCACGGCCGGCGAGAGCGCGAAGTACTTGCGCCGCTCCGGGGCGTCGACCACGGTGAACAGGCCGTCGGCCTCACCCTGCTCTGCCAGGGCCAGCGCCCGCCGCCAGGGCATCACCCGGATCTCGCAGCGCCAGCCGAGCTGCTCGCAGGCCTTGTCCAGCACATCCACCATGGGGCCGGCAGGCTTGCCGGCACGCTCGTAGGTGTAGGGTGGGAAGGGTTCGGTCAGGAAGAGACGCCGGGGCGCCGGCGCCGCCTGGGCCGCCAGCACGGCCAGGCCCGCCACTGCGGTGCCGAGCAGGCGGACCAGGGCACGGAAGCCGGGAAGGCGGGCGCAGGCGGCCCGCGGCGTCAGGGGCATGGGGTGCTGTCTCCGGGGATGAGGCTGCCAGCATAGGGCCTGCGAGGCGCGCATCTGGCGCGCCAGGCCCCGCGCCGGCGCTCAGCGCGGCATGCGCACCACACAGGCCGAGGCCGGCAGCGCATAGGGGCGGACCAGCGCGGCCGTGCGCCCGCTGCGGCAGTTGGCCGCCAGGGCTTCGTCGAAGCGCTGGAAGTCGGCCTCCGAGAGCCGGGCCTTGACGAGGCCAAAGCCGTAGCTGATCTCCCGGACCACGCCGGCCATCTGCAGGCCCTGCAGCTGCTCCTGCTTGAGCAGCCACAGCGCCACGCTCTCGTTGATGAAGGCCAGGCCTTGCTCGCCGTAGCGGCCATGGACCAGCTTGCGCAGCACCGTGGCGTTGTCGGGCTCCACATGCACCGACACGCCGGGGCCGTCCTGCAGCAGCTCATTGAGGGCCGCCGAGGTGCCCGAGGGGCCGTAGACGCCCAGCTCACGCCCCTCCAGGCTGGCCGGTCCATCGTAGCGGTAGCTCTGGCCGCTGCGACTGAACAGGGCGTAGCGGGCATTCAGCACGGGGCTGCTGAAGTGGAACAGGCGCTCGCGCTCGGGCGTCTGCAGCAATGGGAAGAGGCCGTCGAGGCGGCCGGCCTCGGCCTCGGCCAGCGCGCGGCGCCAGGGCAGCAGGGTCAGCTCGCAGCGCCAGGCCAGTCGCTCGCAGGTGGCTCGAAGCACCTCCACCATGGGGCCCACGGCCCGCCCCTGGCGCTCGACCACATAGGGCGGAAAGGGTTCCGTCCCGAAGTGCAGCACGGGCGGTGGCTCGGCGGCGATCGGCGTCGCGACCAGCAGGCTCAGACTCAGCGTCAGGACCAGAGGCTTCATGCAGGCAGCATAGCGCCAGTACGGCGGGCCGCGGGATCAGGACTGACCCGCCAGCCAGTCCACGATGCGGTCCAGGGCCGGGCGACCCACCCAGAGGGCCGACTCGTCATTGAGCATCAGCACCAGCACCCAGGAGCGGCCGCGACGGTCCTGCACCAGGCCGGCCAGGGAGACGACATTGCGCAAGGTGCCCGTCTTGAGCCGGGCCCGCCCCTGGGCCGGCGAGCCCTGGAAGCGGCGTGACAGCGTGCCGTCGACACCCGCCAGGGGCAGGCCGGCCAGCCAATCCGGCGCATGGCGGCCCTGGGCGGCCTGGCGGATCACGGCGGCCAGGGTCTCGGCGCTCATGCGCTCGCTGCGCGAGAGTCCGGCGCCGTTGTCCGGCACCAGTTCGGGCGCAGCGATCCCCTGCTCGCTCAGCCAGCGCTGCACCGCCTGGGCGGCCCGCTCGCGGGTGGGCAGGGCGGAGTCAGCGCCCGCCTGCTGGCCCAGTCGCAGGTAGACGAGGCGCAGCTGGACGTTGTCGGAGCGCTTGAGCGCGCCGCGCAGCACCTCCGCCAGCGGCCGGCCCCAGCGGGTCTGCAGCACGCGGGCCTCGGCGGGCGCACGCCCGCTGCGCAGCTCGCCGCTCATCGTCCCGCCCAGGGACAGCCACAGCTGGCGCACCGTCTCGCCCAGCAGCCACTGGCGGTCCAGCAGCTGCAGGGCCTGGCTCACCCGGCACTCGACGGGGAAGCGGCCGCTGAGCAGCAGGCGCGGCGGCGTGCCGCCCTGGCCGGGCTCGAAACGCGGCTGCAGGGGCAGCACGTCCCAGTGCCGGCAGGGGGCCTCGGCCTGGGTCAGGCCGCTGGTGTCGACTTGCAGCTGCGGCCAGGCCGGCAGGCGCGCCTGCACCGGCCCCTGGGCACCGCTGGAGAGCTCCAGCAGCTGCACGCCGCCCTCCAGCAGCAGGGCGTCGGGCACGACGTTGTAGGGGAAGTTGGGCGTGTCGTCGAAGTCCGGCGACTGCAGGTCCTCGCGCTCGGGCAGGAAGGCGCTGCGGTCCAGCACCAGGCCGCCGCGCAGCTCGCGCACGCCGGACTGCCGCAGCTCGCGCAGCAGCTGCCACAGGGCGGCGCTGTCCAGCTCGCCGTCGCCGCCGCCGCGCAGGTACAGCGGGGTCTCGAGGATGCCGTCCTGCGGCGTGCCCGTGCTCAGCAGCTCGGTCCGGGTCCGCGCGCCTGGCCCCAGCTGGTCCAGGGCGACGGCGGCCGTCAGCAGCTTGGCCACCGAGCCCGGCACCATGGGCCTGTCCGCCTGCCAGGCATAGCCGGCGCGGGGGCGGTCCAGCGGGAAGGCACGCAGGGCCAGGGATTCAGGCGGCAGGCCGGCCCGCTGGAGGGCCGCGGCGACCGGCGCCGGCAGCCGCTCCGTGGCGCCCTGCACCGGCAAGGAGAGGCCCACGCAGGCCAGACCCAGAAGGGCGGCCTGCACCAGGGACCGAAAGGGGAGTGGGCGGGTGGCGGGGGCGCTGCAATGCATGGACCGCAATGTAGCGCCCGGCCGGCATCCGGCCGGCATCCTGAGGACCCAGGAGCGGACGGAGCGGCGCAGGCAGGGCGCTCAGCGCAGGTAGTCGGAGACGCCGTGGCGGAACTTGTCCTCGAACTGGGACTGGCATTGCTCCCATTCCTCCAGCGTCGAGTCCTGGACTTCCAGACCATCGATCTTGCTGCTCCCGACGATGTTCAGCGGCCGTGCGATGGCGTTCATCGCGCTGCGTCCCAGCGCGGCCATGCGGGCCATGCCGGTCTCGGGATGTGCGGCCCCGCGGGGCTTGATCAGCTGTGCCATGGTCCACCTCTACGGCTTCAGTGATGGATCCAGTGTGCGCCGCTGCCTGGGCGAAAGCCATCGCATCTGCGGCGCAGAAGCCCCCTGTTTCAGGGGACCGTCACCTGTTGAGGTGGCAAGGGGCGAGGGCCCGCGATCAGGGCCGGGGTTCGACCTGGGTGGCCACGAACTCGCGGATCTGCTCGACCATGGGCTGCACCGCGCGCGGGGCATCGATGTCGCCTGCCAGCACGTGCTGGCCGGGCGATTCGCTGTAGTCGACCTCGATCAGCTGCTTGCGCGGACTGCCGATGCGCTCGAAGGCCGCGCGGGCCTCGGCGACGTCGATCACGGTATCGCGCGGGGACATCAGCATCAGCGTGGGCGCCTGGATCTTGCCCAGCTCGCTGCTGCGCACGCGCTCGACCAGGGCCATCATGGGGAACAGCGCCTCGGTGGGGTAGCGGTGGGTCCAGAAGCGCGCCTTGCGCTCATTGGCGGGCTTCTCCTCGTACTCGGCGCCCTGCACCAGGCGGGCGATGCTGCGGCCCCAGGGCCAGTTGATGATGCCGGCCTTGGGATCGCGGGGACCGAAGTTGGGAGAGATGAGCACCCAGCCGGCCACGTCCTTGGCTTCCTCGCGCTGGGCCAGCCAGGCGGCCAGGGTGGCGCCGGTGGAGGCCCCCACCACCAGCACGCGTTCGCCGATGCGCTGGCCCACCTGCAGGGCCTCCAGCGCGTCGGCCTTCCACTGGCCCAGGCTGGCCTGGGCCATGGCGTCGCCAGGCAGGCCGTGGCCGGCCAGGCGGGTGTAGAAGGTGTTGCCGCCCAGGGCCTGGGCCAGGCGCTCGGGCACAGGCGCCATCTCCTGGCGGGTGGCGGAGAAGCCGTGCAGGTAGACTACGGCCCAGGGCGCGCGTTTGCGGCCCTGGTCGCCCCAGACGATGTGCTTCTCGGTCTGCGGCGTCAGGCCGGCGACGCGCGCCTCGCCGGCGGCCAGCTGGGCCTCCAGCGCGTCCATCTGCTCGGGCAGGTGGACGGGCGTCATGGGGGCAGGCTCCCAGGCGATCTCGCCGTTGCGGGGGCCGATGGAAAAAACCAGGCCGCAGGCCAGCAGCGCCAGTGCGGCGCCCCAGGCAATGCGGCCTGCCCGGCTCACGCCAGCACCGCGGCCATGGCGTTGGCCACGGCTTCCACGTTCTTGGTGTTGAGGCCGGCAACGCACATGCGGCCGGAGCGGACCAGGTAGACGCCGAACTCGTCCTTCAGGCGGTCCACCTGGGCGGGCGTGAGGCCCGTGTAGCTGAACATGCCGCGCTGGTGCAGGAAGTAGTCGAAGTTGCGGCCCGGCAGCTTGGCCGACAGCACCTGGTGCAGGGCGTTGCGCATGGCCAGGATGCGCTCGCGCATCTCCTCGACCTCGCCTTCCCACAGGGCGCGCAGGGCCGGGTCGCCCAGCACCTTGGCGACCAGCTGGCCGCCGTGCATCGGCGGGTTGGAGTAGTTGCGGCGGATGGTGGCCTTGAGCTGGCCGAGCACGTGCGTGGCCTGCTGGGCGTCCGGGCAGACGACGGAGAGGCCGCCGCAGCGCTCGCCGTAGAGGCTCATGTTCTTGGAGAAGCTGTTGGCCACGAAGAAGCACAGACCGGCATCGGCCATGGCACGGATGGCGAAGGCGTCCTGCTCCAGGCCTTCACCGTAGCCCTGGTAGGCGATGTCCAGGAAGGGCAGCAGCTCGCGCTGCTTCAGCAGGGGGATCAGGGTGTCCCACTGGGTGGGGGTCAGGTCCACGCCGGTGGGGTTGTGGCAGCAGGCGTGCAGCAGCACCACGCTCTTGGCGGGCATGGCCTGCACGGCCTCCAGCAGCTCCTTGAAGCGCACGCCGCCGGTGACCGGGTCGTAGTAGGGATAGGTCTTGACCGCGATGCCCGAGCCTTCGAAGACAGCGCGGTGGTTGTCCCAGGTGGGGTCGGAGACGTAGATCGCGCTCTCGGGGAAGTAGCGCTTGATGAAGTCGGCGCCGACCTTCAGGCCGCCGCTGGAACCCACGCTCTGGATGGTGGCCACGCGGCCCGCCTTCAGCACCTCGGCGTCGCGGCCGAACAGCAGAGCCTGCACCTCGGTGCGGAAGGCGGCCAGGCCTTCCATGGGCAGGTAGGGTCGCGCGCCGGCGGACTCGACGACGGCCAGCTCGGCCTTGCGGACCGAATCCATCATGGGAATGCGGCCGTCGTTGTCGAAGTAGATGCCAATGGACAGGTTGATCTTGCCGGCCCGCGGATCCTTCTGGAAGGCTTCGTTCAGGCTGAGGATGGGGTCGCCAGCGTAGGCGTCAACGTGTTGGAACATGGCAGGTCACTCCGGGGTCTGAGACAGCCTGCCATTATGCGGCCGGGGGCCTGGCGCCTGGCCTCGCAGCCGGCAGCCCAGGCCCGCCAGGCCCTGGCGGGCGCCTTCGTCCCTGATGAGGGGAGGCTTGCCCCGCGCCGGCTGTGCCGCAGGGCCACTGCGCGGGAGTCTATGCCAGGGAGCGGCCCTGTTCGCGTGCCGAAGGGCACCCGTCAGCGCGGGCCCGGAGCGCCCGCCGCGGGCGCCAGCCAGTGCGCGAAGCGCCCATGCGGATGCGACCAGGCCAGGGCCTGGGGCGCCTGCCCGGCCCGGCGCCATTGCCACAGCGTGGCGCTGCCCGCGGACACGCCGTCGGGCCGGGGTGCCAGCGCGGTGTCGGCGGGCCAGTCGCTGTCAGCCCGGGACTCGGCTGAGAGCCACCACAGTCCCCGGTGCGCCATCAGCCGCTCGACGCGCTGGCCATGGCGAAGGCGGTCCGCCGCCTGGAAGTAGTAGAGCACCCAGCTGTGGAACAGCACGGGCTGCACATCTGGGGGCAGGCCGTCCAGCCAGGCCTCGAGCCGCGCCAGGCCGTCGTCAGCCGCCTGCACCGGCCAGGCGCGCTGCCGCGCCAGGGCCAGGGCGGACTGCAGGCGCTCGCGGCGCTCCTGGTCATGCGGCCACAGGCAGGCCAGCAGCCAGCGGGCGTCCTCCGGCTCGGCGGCGTGCAGCGGCCTGAGGTCCACGCCCTGCCGAAAGGCCAGCTCGAAGCCCGCCTCCGGCCGGGGCAGCGCGCCCTGCCAGCGGCAGCTGATCTGCGGAGCGTCCCGGTCCGCGAGCGCGCCGGCCTCGACCGCCTGCCCGTCCTCCCCGAGGTAGCGGTAGCGGTAGGCATCCACCCCCAGGTTGAGCCCGGCGCTGCAGCCAAAGTCGAACAGGGCCAGCCGCCGCCGGCCGCCGGCCCGCGCCAGATGCTGCAGGGCGGGCCACAGCAGGGCGCAGCGGCCGATCTCGTTGGTCTGCGTGGCACGGTGGCGCAGCAGGCTGCGCAGCGCGGCTTCATGGTCGGCGACAAAGCCGGCCAGGACGGCGGCCAGGGCCTCGTCAGGCAGGCGCCGGCCGCCCACGGAGGGGAAGTAGGCGGCCAGGGCCGACTGCGGCGCCGCCATCACCCGTGCATGCAGTGCCGCCAGATAGAGGTTGGGCTGGGCCTGCTCGGGCGGCGCCTCGTCCATCAGGGCCAGCAGGGCCGGCTGCGCCGCCAGCAGCCGGCACAGGGCCTGGTAGAGCGGATCTTCGGGGCAGTCCTCATCGGCAAAGTGCCGGAACCGGGCGGACCAGTCCGGCCGTGGCGGCCGGGGCGGCTCGGTGGCGAAGGACGGTGAAGCAGGCAGAGCGGTCATGGGCGAAGCTTAGGCGCAGGGCCGACACGCAATGGTCGGATACCCGACAATTTCCATATGTCCGCCCCTCGCGCCCCTGCCGCCCGCTCGTCCGCCAGGGCCCCATCCGGCCCATCCCGGGCTCGAGCCCCCCGCCCCGGCGCGGCCGCCCCCGGCCGTGTGGACCTGCGGACCGGCTTCGCCGCCGTCCTCGAGAGCCTGGCGCCGGGCCTGCCCCTGGACGACGCCCGCTGGCAAGCCCTGGCACCGCTGCTGCGCCTGCAGCGCCTGGCGACGGGCGAGGCGGTGCTGCTGCAGGGCCAGCAGCCCCAGGCCTTCTACGCGGTGGTGCAGGGGGAGATCGAGGCCCGCTTCAGCGGCCTGGACGGCCAGGTCTCGGTGCTGGAAACCATGCGGCCGCCGCGGCTCTTCGGCCTGGCCGGCTTCGTGTGCCGTCAGCCCTCACGCTACGAGGCCGTGGCGCTGCGCCCCAGCGTGCTGATCGCCATCGGCCCGGCGGCTTATACCCGGCTGATGGATGAGCTGCCCGGCTTTGCGCGCGCCCTGATGCAGGAATTCGCCGGCCGCTTCGCTGGCACCCTGGGGCTGCTGGCAGCCTCGCGCCATGCCACGGCGGCGGAGCGCCTGCTGCTGGGTCTGCAGCAGCTGGACCAGGAACGCGGCGAGCCGCTGCCGGGCGAGCCCGGCTGGCGGCGCCTGCGGGTCAGCCAGGCGGAGCTGGCCGCGCTGGCCAACGTCTCCCGGCAGACGGTCAATGAATGGCTGGGCCAGCAGGCCCGCGAAGGCCGGCTGCGCCAGGCCTACCGCTGCATCCTGTGGCGGCCGCCCGCCCCCGGCGCCGGGGCGGCGGCACCGTTCACAGGGTCTTGAGGTACTCGAGCAGGGCGCGCTTGTCTGCCTCGGGCAGGGTCGTGCCGGCCAGGTGGCCGCCATTGCTGTTGCCGGGCAGGCTGGTGTCCAGAAGCGAGGGACCTTGGTCACTGACCTGGCCGACGCGCACCGGATCGAACTCGCGGCTGCCGACAAAGAAGCGCGCCGGCCGCTGCGCCACCGGCTGCAGCAGGGCCCAGAGCGAGGGCACCGAGCCATTGTGCAGATAGGGTGCCGTAGCCCAGATGCCGTTGAGCGGCCTGGCCTTGTAGGGCGCCAGGCTGGGCGGCGGATCTTCGTGAGGTGCGGGCGTGGCCAGCACCTTGTTGAGCAGCTCCTCGGAGGGCTTCTCGTGCGTCCAGCCGGCCGGTGCCTTGAACTGGCCGGCGCCGCGCAGCTCGTCGGCCAGCTGGGCCTCGTACTGGATGATCAGCGCTCGCAGCGTCGCCATCCGGGCCTCCTTGGTGCTCAACATCACGCCCACTGCGCCCTGGACCACGATGGTGGCCCCGCCGTCCTTGTCACCGAAGCGCTTCGGGAGGCTGGTGATGATGGGCGTGCCCTGCAGCCGCCCGGTCAGGGCCTGGCGCATGGCGACTGCGGTGGCCATGGCCGGGTCGGTGCCGACGTCATGCATCTGCGCGGTGATCCGGCGGTAGGGATTGGTGCGCTCGATGGGCAGGTGGCACTTCGCGCACTGCTGGCCATAGATCGCCTCGCCCTTGCGGGCGAGCTCGCGGTCCAGCGGGCCCAGCACCTTCTCGTCCCATTGCGGCGACCACAGGCTGCGCAGCCAGCCCTCCAGGTGACCCAGCGCCACGATGTCCACGGTGCTGGGGTAGCTGCAGCCCTGGGGCTTGCAGTCCTCGATGTGCAGGCCGCCGAAGACGCCCAGCACCTCGCCCACATTGCGGGTCACCTCGCCCAGGCCCAGCGGGCCGTTGGGCGCGGAGCCGTTCCATTGCACCTTGTCGTGCTGGGGGGTGTCCCACAGGAAGGGGTAGGACACCGGGGCGTTGGGCGGCCGGGCGTTGCTCGGCTGATCCAGGGCCGTCACCAGCACCTCGTTGAAGATGTTGCCGAAGGCGTCCAGGCGGGCGTGACCGGGGTCGTAGGTCGGCCTGTTCAGGGCCAGGCGGGCGGCGGAGTCACGCGTCTGGCGGGCGAGATCATCGCGCAGGGCCTGCTGCTGGGCGGGGCTGGTCTGGCCCAGGGCGGCGGCAAAGCGCTGGAACTTGGCCTCGTCCGCCTGCGTGGCCTGCAGGGCCGCCACCAGCTCGGCGTAGAAGCGGTCGAAGCTCGACAGGGCCGGTGCGCCGTCGATGCGCAGGCCGCGGCCCTTGTAGTTGATCTGGCCGGTGTGGCAGGCGGCGCAGCTCATGCCCATCCAGTCCTGGCCCTTGCTGCTGGCCTTGGTGAAGCCCACGGGCAGGCCGTCCGGGTTCCAGGCGCCCGGGCCCGGCGCGGCGGGCAGGTAGCCCAGCTGCTCGATGTGGGCGTCGCTGCGGAACCGCTCGGTGCTGTGGGCCTGCTCCAGCACCAGGAACCAGCGGTAGGGCACGATCTGGGAGCCCTGGGAGGTGAACCAGTAGGACATGCGCGTGGACTGGTCCCAGCCCTGGTCAAGGGTGACCACGGACATCGGGCCGACGGGGTCCGGCAGCGGCGTGTTGTCGGGCGTGGGCTTGATGGGCTGCCACAGCGCGCAGGCTGCCAGGGTCAGCACCGCGACGGCCGCGGCCACGGGGGTTCTTGCTCTCGTCCTCGTCATGACTTGCTCCCATTTACAAAGTCATAACAACTGTAGGAGAGGGTGGCAGGGGCAACGGGATCACTTCGGTTGATGTGCTAGGGATGGCGTCGACAATGAAGCCATGCACTCCCCGCCTGACTCCGTGCCCCCTCAGGTGCCCGTCCAGGCCCTGGCCGACTGGCCCTCGCCCCTGACCCTGGTCCTGCAGGACTCGGAGCTGCTGCGGCTGGGGCGGGAGGGCGACGACGGCCTCATCGAGCTCTCCAGCGCCCTCGTGCACTGGCACAGCCCCAGCCAGCGCGAGCCGGTGCAGGGCTGGGTCTGGCCCCTGCGGCTGCAGTGGTCCGGCCTGGAGGTCTGGACGCTGCGGGACTTCACGCCGGGGCGCATCGCCCAGGCCCGGCTGAGCCGGGATGGGCAAGACCTGACCCCGCAGCTGCCGGCGCTCTACACAGGCCGGCTGGTGCTGCAGCTGGAGCTCGCGCGCGGCGGCAGCCTGCGCCTGCAGGCGCGCACCCTGCGCATCGGCCTGGAAGGCGCGCAGCTGCGCGAATCTCTGGCCTGCTGAGGATGGCGGGGTCAGCCGCCGAGTGCGGCCTCGATGTCGGCGCGCAGCGATTCCGGTGTGTCGTTGGGGGCGTAGCGGCGCAACACCCGCCCGTCACGGCCGATCAGGAACTTGGTGAAGTTCCACTTGATCGCCTGCGTGCCCAGCAGGCCCGGCTTCTCCTTCTTGAGCCACTGCCAGAGCGGATCGGCCTTTTCGCCGTTGACCTCCACCTTGGCCATCATGGGGAAGGTGACGCCGTAGTTGATTTCGCAGAAGGACGAGATCTCGTCGTTCGTGCCGGGGTCCTGCCCGCCGAACTCGTTGCTGGGGAAGCCGATGACGACCAGGCCACGGGTTCGGTAGTCGTGCCAGAGCTGCTCCAGCCCCTTGAACTGCGGCGTGAAGCCGCATTCGCTGGCCGTGTTGACGACGAGCAGCACCTTGCCGTGCTCGGCGGCCAGCGAGAAGGGCTGGCCGTCGATGGAGGTGGCGTTGAAGTCGTAGATCGTCTGTTGTGCCATGGCGCGCTCCTTGGGAAGCCGGATATTAGCCCTGCCGCTTCTCCAGCGCAGCCAGCAGGGCCGCTCCGACGATGCACAGGCCGCCGACGGCCGTGCGCAGGCCCAGGGTCCCGCCGCCCCAGGCCAGGGACGAGAGGGCCGCGAAGGGCACCTCGCAAAGCATCACGATGGCCGTCACGTTGGCCGGCAGCCGCGCTGCCCCATATTGCAGCGACAGATTGGAGAGGAAGAACAGCACGGCCATGCCCGCCAGCGGCAACACCCACCACAGCGAGGCCAGGGCCGGCCAGGGCGCCAGGCCCTGCGACGCCATCAGCGTGGCCGCCAGGGCCGAGACGCCCACGCCGCCGCTGAACATGGCCAGGGCGCGGGCCTCGGGGCTGCGGCCGGCCTCGCGGCGCAGCATGACGTTGTTCAGCGCAAAGGACATGCCGCCCAGCACGCCGAGCCAGTCCGAGAGGCTGGCAGGCAGGGGCAGCCCGCCGCCGGCCGGCGCCAGCACTGCCGCCGCGCCCCCCAGAGCCAGGGCCATGCGCAGCAGGGCCAGCCGGGTCAGGTGCTCGCCCAGGATCAGCCGCGCCAGCAGCACCGCCCACAGCGGCATCAGGTAGAACAGCAGCACCACCCGCACCACGTCGCCGGTGGCCACGCCCCAGTTGAAGAAGGTGTTGGTGACGCCGGCGGCCAGCATGATGGGCCACAGCGAGGGCGTGGACCGCAACTCGCGCCAGGCCTCGCGGCGCAGCAGCAGGATCACCAGCCAGGACAGGAAGAAGAAGGAGACCGTGGCCCACAGCGGGTGGAGCCCGGCGGACTGGAACTGGCGAAAGGGCCACCAGGACAGGCCCCAGACCAGGGCGTTGAAGATCAGACCGAGGAATGCCATGCAGCGAGGCGCGCAAGAGCCCGGCGAATGCGAGGGCCGGGTGGAACGATGGGGTCAGGTCATGCCTCGGGGGCAGCAGGGCCGTGCGGACCATGTCACTGCTTACAGGGCATGGGTTGGCTCGCTGCAACAACCCCTTGAAATCCATTGGGAAGCCGACACACTGCCGACCCACAATGCCCAGGGTTTATAGCATGGTGTCCGGAAGGAGAACCGTACTCCAATCGGGACGCCGTGCGGCCAGCCTCCGGGAGGCCGGCCCCCCTCCGATGAGCCTCATGAACTAGGGAGAGCCCGACTTGGACCACTTGGCCTGCTTGACCCCGGCTGATCTGCAAGCGAACCCGGCGCCCGACCTCAGCGCCTTCCGCTGGCGCCTGCTGGCCCAGGGCGATTCCTGGTTCAGCTTCACCGCCGCGCAGATGAATGCGCACGCCAATCTGCTGGAGGAGCTGGTCTTCCGGGACAAGGCCCTCGCCGTCAACTGCGCCGGCCAGAGCAATGCCCTGAGCCACATGGTGGACCTGGAATCCGCGCCCGAGTTCGTGCGCCTGCTCAGTGCCGACGACGCCCCGGTCTGGGACGGCATCCTGCTCTCCGTGGGCGGCAACGACCTGGTCAAGGCCGCCCAGACCCCGGCCCATCTGCCCGATGGCGAGCCCGTGGCCCTGCACCTGCGCCTGCTGCGCCGCCAGACCGAATGGGGTCCGCCCTCGGCCGGCGTGGCCCGCTACTTCTCCGAGCCCGGCTGGGCCACCTATGCCGACTACCTCAGCGCCAACCTGCGCCATCTGCTGAGCCTGCGCGACCAGGGGCGCTCGGCGGGCAAGCCGGTCTTCATGCACAGCTATGCTGTGCCCATGCCCCGCCCTGCCGGCGCCGAGGACGCCTCGGGCCCCTGGCTCTACCCCGCGCTGAAGGCCTATGCCATCCCGGCGGCTGACTGGGCCGCGGTGAGCCGGCTGATGGTCTACCACCTGGCCCAGCTGCTCAAGCGCCTGGCCGCCGACCAGCAGCTCTACCCCGGCCTGCATGTCTTCGACTCCACCGCCGTGCCCCTGGCCCTGGCCGCGCCCGGCTCCAGCGGCAACAGCGGGGACTGGTTCAACGAGATCCACCTGAACCACAGCGGCTGCTTCAAGATCGCCCGCGCCTGGAGCGAGCACATCGAAGGCGTGCTCAACGGGAACACGGGCGGGAAGAAGAAGGCCTGAGCGCTTCGGACCGACCATGAAAAAGGGGCGCTCGCAGCGCCCCTTTTGCTGGTCCGTCGACCGGTCTCAGTGCTTGTCGCTGCGCGCGATGGCCAGCAGGCGCTGCACTTCCTCGGCGTGCTGGACGCAGTTGTTGCGGTGCCAGCGCTGGATCAGCCACATGGTGCCGGCCACGACCAGGCCGAAGATGGTGATGGCGCCGAAGGCCGACATGCCCACGCGGGTCATGCCCGTGTACAGCGCGCCCAGGCCCAGGATGCAGGCCTGCTCGTTGAAGTTCTGCACCGCGATGGAACGGCCGGCGCCCATGAGGTTGTGGCCGCGGTGCTGCAGCAGGGCGTTCATGGGGACGACGATATAGCCCACCGTCGCGCCCAACAGCACCAGGAAGGGAATGGCCAGGTACAGATTGGTGATGAAGTTGAGCCCCAGCATCAGCAGGCCCATGGCAATGCCCATGGGGATCAGCTGCGTGGCCTTGTCCAGGCGCATGGTCATGGAGGCCACCACGGCGCTCACCGCCGTGCCCACCACCACGACGCCGGCCAGGGTGGAGGCCTGGGTGGTCGAGTAGCCCAGCGCCGCGGCGGCCCAGGGGAACACGATCACCCGCATATTGCCTGACACGCCCCACACCAGGGTGGTGCTGGCCAGGGAGATCTGGCCCAGCTTGTCCTGCCACAGCCGTGAATTGCAGTCGGCGAAGTCACGCACCAGGCCACTGATGCCGCCCACGATGGGCTGCAGGGGCGCCTCAGTGCGCGGGATGCGCAGATTGAACAGCGCAGCGATGATGTAGAGCAGGATCATCGAGGCGATGGCCGCCTCCGGCGCGGTGTCCACGCCGGTGTCGACGTAGGGAACGTCGATGCCCAGAAGCAGCTGGGACAGTCGCGGCCCGACCAGCTGACCGCCCAGCAGCACACCCAGGATGATGGAGCCCACCGTCAGGCCCTCGATCCAGCCATTGGCCTTGACCAGCTGCGACGGCGGCAGGAGCTCAGTCAGGATGCCGTACTTGGCCGGCGAATAGGCCGCCGCCCCCAGACCCACGATGGCATAGGCCAGCAGCGGGTGGCTGCCGAACAGCATCATCAGGCAGCCCAGCACCTTGATGCTGTTGGCAAAGAACATGACCCGCCCCTTGGGCCAGGCATCGGCATAGGCGCCCACCAGCGGTGCAAGCACCACATAGAAGAGCGCGAACATGGGTGTCAGGGCCGGCACCTGCCATGCGGGAGCGTGCGTGGAGCGCAGCAGTTCGATGGCGCCGATCAGCAGGGCGTTATCAGCCAGCGAGCTGAAGAACTGCGCCGCCATGATGGTGTAGAAGCCTTTTTTCATGGACCCGAGCTTGTGAATGCCTGTCTTATCGAAGCAAAGGAAAGAGAAGCCGTGCCCCCGTAAACGCCTCACAAAACTTCACAAGCGGGCCATGCTGCGGCGGGTTTATAGCACGCACACCTGTGCATGCCATGACGTCAGGGGCCAGCGTCCGGGCAGGCCGCTGCAATCCTTCGCAGCCGGCGCGCACGGCCGACAGGCGGCAAGCCCGGCCGGCAGCAGACCCGTACAGGGCGCCGCCCGGGACCCAATCCAGGGCAGGCAAGCGCCCCGCCTCGTGCGGGCAAGTCCTTGCCCTAGGGCAAACCCTCAGGCTTTGCTGCCACAATGGCAGCCATGCCGCGTCCCATCCAAGCCCTGATCCACCCCGCCCATCTGGCCCACAACCTGGCGCGAGCCCGCGCCTGCACGCCGGACGCCCAAGTCTGGGCGGTAGTCAAGGCCAATGCCTACGGCCATGGCGTGGCCAACGTCTTCGAGGCCTTCCGTGCCGCCGACGGCTTCGCGCTGCTGGACCTGGACGAGGCCCAGCAGCTGCGCGAGCTGGGCTGGCGCGGCCCCATCCTGCTGCTGGAAGGCTGCTTCGAGGCGCGCGACCTCGAACTGTGCTCGCGCCTGAAGCTCTGGCATGCCGTGCACTGCGAGCAGCAGATCGACTGGCTGGCCATGCACAAGACGCACGAGCCCCACCGCGTCTTCCTCAAGATGAACAGCGGCATGAACCGCCTGGGCTTCACCCCCCAGGCCTTCCGCGCCGCCTGGACCCGCCTCAACGCCCTGCCCCAAGTCGACGAAATCTCCCTGATGACGCACTTCTCCGACGCTGACGCCCGGCGCTTCGGCGAGGACGGCATCGCCCACCAGATGGCCGCCTGGACCGAAGCCACCCATGACCTGCCAGGCGAGCGCTCGCTTTCAAACAGCGCCGCGACCTTGCGCTACAACCAGCGCCCGGAAGTCCGGGCCGACTGGGTGCGCGCCGGCATCATGAGCTATGGCGGCGTGCCGGACTACCCCGAGCACGACATGGCGCACTGGGACCTCAAGCCCGGCATGAGCCTGCGCGCCAAGGTCATCGCCGTGCAGCAGCTGCAGCCGGGTGACTCCGTGGGCTACGGCAGCACCTTCGTCGCCGACCGCCCCATGCGCGTCGGCACCGTGGCCTGCGGCTATGCCGACGGCTACCCCCGCCATGCCGGCAGCGGCACGCCGGTGCTGGTGGACGGCCAGCGCAGCCAGACCGTGGGCCGCGTCTCCATGGACATGCTGGCCGTGGACCTCAGCGAGCTGCCCCAGGCCGGCTTCGGCTCCGAGGTGACCCTGTGGGGCCAGAGCAGCAAGGGCGCCGTGCTCTCCATCGACGAAGTCGCCCGTGCCGCCGGCACCATCGGCTACGAGCTGATGTGCGCGGTCACCCGGCGCGTGCCGGTGCAGGTGGAATCGCTGCAGGGCTGAACGCCCGGCCGCATCACCACTCGGCGGGATGCTGACTGTTGCCTGACGGCGACGATTGCCCGGGTGCAGCTTGTAAAAGAAGGTGAAGTGGCCCGGCTCTTGCAGGGGTCTGGACGCGCGCAAGTCCTTGTTTCTTCGGAATTCCGGGCATTTCTCACGGTGTTGCGCCGCTGCGCGCCTAGGCCTTACCCCAAGGCCGACGGCGCCAGAAAGGCATGCAATGCACGGGCTCGCCACCAAGGCCGCGCCCGCTACCGTTGAGCGCTAGCCGGGGCGGGCCAACGTGGCTCAACCAACACGAGGGATTCCCGCCCATGAAGCTTTCCATGCTCCGCCAGTCGTCGCTGGCCGCCGCCATCAGCCTGATGCTGGCCAGTTCCGCCGTCTACGCGCAATCCAACACCGTCGGCACCATCTACGGCCAGGCCGCCAACGCCAAGGGCAGCACCCTGGTGGTGGAGAACGCCGCCACCGGTGCCAAGCGCACCATCACCCTGGATGAAAGCGGCCGCTTCAACGTGACCGCCCTGCCCGCCGGCACCTACAAGGTCACCCTGATGAAGGACGGCGCCGTGGTCTCGACCCGCGACGGCGTGGAAGTCCGCATCGGCCAGGGCTCCGAGCTGCTGTTCGGCTCGGCTCAGACCCTCAGCACCGTCGAGGTGACGGGCAAGGTCGCTCGCCTGGACATGGCCAACTCCAACAACGGCGCCACATTCAGCGCCGCGCAGCTGGACCGCCTGCCCGTGGCCAAGTCCATCGACGGCATCATCCAGCTGGCCCCCAACACCACCAAGGCCGACAGCCGCTATGCCGGCGGCGCCAGCTTCGGCGGCGGTGCGGCCTCCGAGAACGCGTACTACATCAACGGCTTCCCGGTCACCAACCCGCTGACCCAGCTGGGCTCCTCCGAGCTGCCCTTCGGCGCCATCGCCAACGCGCAGATCCTGACCGGCGGCTTCGGCGCCGAGTTCGGCCGCTCCACCGGCGGCGTGGTCAACATCACCACCAAGAGCGGCGGCAACACCTGGGAAGGTGGCGTGAGCATGAGCTTCACGCCCAACAGCCTGCGCGGTTCGCGCAAGGACATCTTCTATCCCACCACCGGCAAGCATGCGAGCGACGGCACCCTGTACCAGCGCCGCCAGAACAACACCGAGGACGAGTTCTCGATCGGTGCCTACGTGGGCGGCCCGCTGATCAAGGACAAGCTGTTCATGTTCACCGCAGTGGAGCGCCTCACGCGCAACACCGGCCAGGTCAACCTGACCCGCGACGTCGACGAGAAGAGCGACTCCGGCTGGACGGATGCGCGCAACGTCAACAACCGGTACATGTCCAAGTTCGACTGGAACGTGACCGACGACCACCACCTGGAACTGACCTTGCTGGGCGATGCCTACACCCGCAAGGAGCGCCTGGGCGGCTGGGACTACGCCACCGACAGCCGCTTCGGCAGCCTGGGCGACACCTCCACCTTCAAGGACGTGGCCAACAAGACCGACGGCGTCGGCTCGACCTCGCAGATCCTGAAGTACACGGGCAGCCTGACGCAAGACCTGACCCTCACCTTCCTGCATGGCCGCAGCAACTCGCCGCACACGCAGACCCTGGCCGGCTACGACTCCAAGCTGCCCGGCGTGATCGCCAGCCCCGCCAACCGGGCGCCCGGCATCACCTACAACACCACCGCACAGCCCTTCGCCGGCGAGCGTCTGCTGGCCGAAGGCGCCAAGGACAAGGTCAAGTCCACCCGCCTGGACATCGAATGGCAGCACGGCAAGCACACGGTGCGCGCCGGCATCGACAACAACACCCTGCGCTCCATCAACGCCGGTGAAAGCACCGCTGGCGGCCTGACCTACACCTACTTCAAGTCCGCCGCCTCGCCGGACGGCACGGTGCCGGTCACCGACCTGCGCAGCGTGGGCACCATCATCCCGGCCGCCGGCGGCCAGCTGGGCACGCAGGGCTACTACGTGCGCGCCACGCAGTTCGACGACATCACCAACGCCGAGTCCACCCAGGCCGCGCAGTACATCGAGGACAAGTACCAGGTCACCAAGGACCTGCTGGTGACCGCCGGCCTGCGCAACGAGACCTACGAGAACAAGAACGGCGACGGCCAGACCTTCCTGAAGAACAAGAACCTGAACCCGCGCCTGGCCTTCTCGCTGGATCCGCTGAGCGACAAGACCACGCACGTGTTCGGCAGCGTGGGCCGCTACGCCATCCAGATCCCGACGCACATCGCCGTGCGCGGTGCCAGCCGCTCCACCTACATCGACACCTACTCCACCTACTCCGGCGTCGATGCCAAGGGCGCGCCCATCAACCCGGTGCTGCTGGCCACCGGCTCGCCGGACAACGAGTTCGGCCAGGCCAAGCTCTACCAGACCGTCGCCGCGCAGAACCTGAAGGCGGCCGCGCAGGACGAGATCACCCTGGGCATCGAGCGCACCCTGACCGAGCGCCTGAACGTCGGGGCGAAGCTGACCTATCGCAAGATGATCTCGACCATCGATGATTACTGCGACCAGACGCCCTTCAACAAGTACGCCGAGGACCACGGCATCGACGCCAGCCACTGGGGCGGCTTCACCTGCGCGTCCATCAACCCGGGCCGCAGCAACACCTTCCTGGTGAACTACTCGGGCGACGGCAAGACCTTCGTGCCGGTGACCCTCTCGGCCGCCGACATGGGCTTCGCCGACAACCCCGGCCAGCACAAGGCGCCCAGCCGCAGCTACCTCGCCCTGGACTTCTTCGCCGAGCACCCCTTCCGTGACGGCTGGTACGGCAAGATCAACTACACCCTGTCCTACAACAAGGGCAATACCGAAGGCCAGACCCTGTCCGACGTGGGCCAGACCGATGTGTCCGCCACCCAGACCTAGGACCACTCCGGCATCATGGAGCACGCCTACGGCTACCTGCCCAATGACCGTCGCCACCAGATCAAGGCCTTCGGCTTCGTGGAGCTGAATGACCAGTGGCAGGTGGGCGGTAACGTGCTGCTGGCGGCCGGTCGTCCGACCAACTGCCTGGGCGCCTATGCCGGCAGCAATCCGACGGGTGACCAGGGCTACGGCTCGTCCTACCACTACTGCGACGGCAAGCCCTCGCCGCGCGGCACCTTCGGCCGCCTGTCCTGGGACACCCGCTTCGACATGAACGTGGTCTACCGCCCGGCGACCGTCAAGGGCCTGACCCTGCGCATGGACGTGTTCAACCTCCTGAACCGCCAGGTCGCCCAGAACGTGGACGAGACCTACCTGGACGGCGATGCCGTGTCGCCCACCTTCGGTCGCACGCTGAGCTACACCGCCCCCCGTTCGGTGAAGTTCACGCTGTCCTACGACTTCAAGTAAGTCCGGCGCGGGGCCTGCGCCCCGCCGCATGCGACCCCGCGCAGCCCCGCTGCCCGGGGTCTTTTTTTGCCCCGGTCCTGGCCCCTGTCGGCTGCCCCTGCAGTCCAGGGCCGGCGGGCTGCAGACCGTCCAAGAAGGCTTGGCCTGGCGCGCGGAGGGTTTAGGCTAGCGCCTGAGAACACCGGGTTCTCGATCACAAGGAGCACACATGAGCAGCATGAGCAGTGAGCTGGAACGCCTGGCGGAGCTGCATCGCCAGGGTCATCTGAGCGACGAGGAATTCGCGCGCGCCAAGGCCCGCATCCTGCAGGGCGAGGACGCCACCGCACAAGGCGGCGCACCTGGCACCGGCGCCCCCCCCTTCGGCAGCCCGGCCTCCGGCCAGGTCCTGCGGCGCAGCCTCAACGACCGCTGGCTGGGCGGCGTCTGCGGCGGCCTGGGCCGCATGACGAATGTGGAGTCCTGGATCTGGCGCCTGCTCTTCGTGCTGACCAGCCTGTGCGTCGGCGGCGGCCTGGTGGTCTACCTGCTGCTGTGGATCTTCGTGCCGGAAGAATGAGGCGGCGCCAGGAGCGCGGGCGAGGCCAGGCGGCCTCCCCTGCGCTCTCTCACTGCGGCCGCGTGGCCACGTAGATGCTGCCCAGGCACAGGCCCATGCCGGCCAGGGACAGGGCCGTGGGCACCCAGCCCTCCAGCAGGGCGGAGATGGCCAGGGCGATCACCGGGATGACCACGCCCGTCAACGCCGCCCGAGCGGCCCCCTGGCGCTGCGCCAGCTTGAAATACATCACGAAGGCCGCCACCGAGCCGGCCACGGCCAGGTACAGCAGGCTCAGCAGGTAGCTGGGCTGCCAGCTGAAATGCCAGCCGCTGCCATTGATCAGGGAAAGACTGGCCAGGAAGGCAGCGCCATAGCCCATGCTCCAGGCCAGCACCGGCACCAGGGCGAGGCCGCGCCGCGTGAGGGTGAGCGTCAGCACATTGCCCACGCAGGCGCACAGCACGGCCAGCAGTCCCAGGCCCAGGCCCAGGGCGGCGGTGGGCCGGGCGCCCGTCGCCGCGATCTCGGGCCAGAAGATCATCACCACGCCGGCCACGCCACCGCTGGCCGCCAGCAGGAAGCGGCGGCTGACGGTCTGCGCAAAGAAGAGGCGCCCGGAGAAGGCATTGCCGAAGACCATCAGGCAGAAGAGCACGGCCACCAGGCCACTGGGGATGTGGCGCTCGGCCTCATAGACGGACACATAGTTGCCGCTGTACTGCACGATGCCCGTGGCCAGCGTCAGGCCGTGGGCCCCCAGGGGCAGGCGCAGGCTCTCGCCACGCCAGCGGGCCAGGCCGGCCAGCATCAGCGCGGCCAGCGCGAAGCGCCAGGCCACGGAGTTGAGCACCGGCACGCCGCTGTCCAGCTGGTAGAGGATCACATGCCAGGTGCTGGCCCAGATCAGCGTGGGGCCCCAGAAGAGCCAGCGGGAGGACAGGCCCGGGGAGGCCGGGGCCAGGGCGGCGGTGGTGCTCATCGAGGTTCCAGGAAAAAAAAGGACGCGCCGGGCATGGCGCGTCTTCCGGATTTCACGCTGGGTGCGCCCGCAGGGGCGACCCGCTTCTTGCGTCGCCCGGGCTCAGGCGGCGCGCTTGAAGGTGGCCAGCAGGGTGCCGGCCGCAATGAAGAGGCTGCCGAAGACACGGTTCAGCGTCTTGATGTGCTCGGCGCTGCGCAGGGCGGACAGCACCTTGGCCGCCAGGGCCGTGTAGCCCGCCATCACCACCAGGTCGGTGAAGCACAGGGTGGCACCGATCACGGTGTACTGGGCGCTCAGGCTCTGGTGCATGTCCAGGAACTGCGGCACCACGGCAAGCAGGAAGACGGTGCCCTTGGGGTTGACCGCGTTGATGGCCCAGCCGCGCAGCACCAGCTGGCGCAGGCTCACGGCGCGGGCCTCGGAGGGCTCGGTGGCCGCCACCAGGGGCTTGGCAGGCGCGCGCCATTGCTGGACACCCAGGTAGACCAGATAGGCCACGCCCAGCCACTTGACGAGGGCAAAGCCGAAGGACGAGGCCGCGATCAGCGCGCCCAGGCCCGCGCCCACCAGCACGATCTGGGTCAGGATGCCCAGCACCAGGCCGAAAGTGGTGAAGTAGCCGCGGCGGAAGCCATGATTGAGGCCGGAGCTCATGGCGGCGATGGCGCCGGCGCCCGGCGAAAGGCTGATGGCCCAGGAAGCGGCAAAAAAGGCCAGCCAGGTCGAGAATTCCATGTCAAAAGCTCCGGCTTGAGCCGCGCCCTTGAAACAGCGGTGGGCAGCGGCGAACCGTGGTTGTAGCACTTTGTCCGGGTTTTTGCTGAGGGCGAGGGACGCACGGCGGCAAGAAGCCCGCAAAGCGCCGGGAAGCGGGTCCCAGCCACGCCACAATCCCGGCCATGGCCAAGGAAAAAACCGTCTACAGCTGCAGCGAATGCGGCGGCAGCAGCCCCAAGTGGCTGGGCAAGTGCCCGCACTGCGGCGCCTGGAACACCCTGATCGAGACCGTCGCCGAGCCCACGGGCGGCAAGAACCGCTTCCAGGCCCTGGCGCGCAGCCAGCCCGTGGCCACGCTGTCCGAGATCGAGGCCAGCGACTACGAACGCACCCCCACCGGCCAGGAGGAACTGGACCGGGTGCTGGGCGGCGGCATCGTGGCAGGCGGCGTGGTGCTGATCGGCGGGGACCCCGGCATCGGCAAGTCCACCCTGCTGCTGCAGGCGGTGGATGCCCTGAGCCAGCAATGCAAGGTGCTCTACGTGACCGGCGAGGAATCCGGCGCCCAGGTTGCGATGCGGTCAAGGCGTCTGGGGCTTTCGGGCGCCCAGGTGCGGGTGCTGGCCGAGATCAACCTGGAGAAGATCCTGGCCACCCTCGAGACCGAGGCGCCGGCCTTCTGCGTGATCGACTCCATCCAGACGCTCTACTCCGACCAGCTCTCCTCCGCCCCCGGCTCGGTGGCCCAGGTGCGTGAGTGCGCCGCGCAGCTGACCCGCACCGCCAAGGCCGGTGGCTGTGCCATGGTGCTGGTGGGCCACGTCACCAAGGAAGGCGCGCTGGCCGGCCCGCGGGTGCTGGAGCACATCGTGGACACGGTGCTCTATTTCGAGGGAGACACCCACAGCAGCTTCCGCCTGGTGCGGGCCATCAAGAACCGCTTCGGCGCGGTCAACGAGATCGGCGTCTTCGCGATGACCGACAAGGGCCTCAAGGGCGTGGCCAATCCCAGCGCCATCTTCCTCTCCACCCATGGCGAGCCGGTGCCGGGCTCCTGCGTGCTGGTCACGCTGGAGGGCACGCGGCCGCTGCTGGTGGAGCTGCAGGCCCTGGTCGACAGCGGCGGCCCCAGCCCGCGCCGGCTCTCGGTGGGCCTGGACCGCGACCGCCTGGCCATGCTGCTGGCCGTGCTGCACCGGCATGCCGGCGTCTCCACGGGCGACCAGGACGTCTTCGTGAACGCGGTGGGCGGCGTGCGCATCAGCGAGCCCGCGGCTGACCTGGCCGTGCTGCTGGCCATCCAGAGCAGCCTGCGCGGCCGTGCGCTGCCGCGCGGCTTCATCGCCTTCGGCGAGGTGGGGCTGGCCGGCGAGGTGCGGCCGGCGCCGCGCGGGCAGGAGCGTCTCAAGGAGGCGGCCAAGCTGGGCTTCAGCGTCGCTGTGGTACCCAAGGCCAATGCGCCCAAGAAGGACATCGAGGGCCTGACGGTGCACGCAGTGGACCGCATCGAGGACGCCATCGCCGTGCTGCGCGGCCTGGATTGAAACCCGCTGGTCCTCGAGCCCAAGTCTGCTTACGATGCACCGCACGGCCAAGCCGGCCAGCAAGGAGCCCCTCATGACCGACTCTGCCTCCGAGCAGCGCCAGCACACGCGCTTCGACCTGCCCGCCGCCCAGCAGGACGTCGCCACGCTGCCGGGCTGGATCTTCAAGCCCGTGCAGTTCACCCGCGGCCCGGCCGGCCTGGTGCTCAACATCAGCAATGGCGGCCTGCAGGTGCTCACCAGTGCCACCGAGATGCTGGACCACGGCCCCTACGAGGTCGTGCTGCTGCTGGGCCAGCCCGATGCCCATGCGGGCGAGGACGAGCAGGTGTCCTGGTTCAACGGCGTGCTGGAGCGCGCCTGGACCCGGCCCCTGCCCGGCATGGGCCATCTGCATGGCATGCGCTTCCTCTCGGCCAACTCCACCGCCGAGAAGTTCCTGGCCGGGCACCGCGAGGATCTGGCCGCCGGGCACTGGGTGCGCTGCGTGCTGCTGCAGGCCAAGGCGGGCTAGGCACAAGGCGGCTCAGCCGCCGGTGGTGCCCAGCAGCAGGCGGCCTGCGCGCTTGCTGGCATACATGGCGTCGTCAGCGGCCTTCTTGAGGCTGTGCTCGTCCTCGCCATCCTCGGGGTACATGGCCAGACCCACGGAGCAGGTCAGCTCCAGGCTCAGATCGCCCAGCTGCAGGGGCTGGGCGACGAGGTTGTAGATCTTCTCGGCCACATGCCGGGCACTCTCGCGGCTGACCGGGCCGCACAGCAGCACCAGGAACTCGTCTCCGCCGATGCGCCCGACCACATCGGTCTCGCGCACCGCAGCCTTCAGGCGGCGGGCCATGGCCTGCAGCAGCTCGTCGCCCACCGCATGGCCGTGGATGTCATTGACGGGCTTGAAACGGTCCAGGTCGACCAGGATCAGGCCCAGGCTCTCGCGGTAGCGCCGGGCATGGGCCAGGGCCTGCTGCAGGCGCTCGGAGAAATGCGCGCGGTTGGCCAGCTCGGTCAGGGGATCGTGCCGCGCCAGGAAATGGATCTGGGCCTCGGACTGGCGGCGGGCATCGATGTCGGACAGGGTGCCGATCATCCGCAGGGGATCGCCGCCCTCGTCGCGCTCGACGATGCGGCCGCGCGCCAGCAGCCAGCGCCAGCCACCGCCCTCGGCCCGCACGCGGTACTCGACCTCGAAGGTGCCGGGGCCGCCCTGGATGCAGTCGCGCAGGCGCTGCCGCAGCTGGACGTGGTCGTCCGGATGGACCAGGGGCAGCATCTGCACCAGGCGCGGCTCGCCGGCGGCCAGGGACCAGCCCATCAGCGCCTTCCAGCGTGCGGTCGTGACCAGGGCGTCGGCCCGCATGTCCCAGTCCCAGACGCCATCACCCGCCCCCTCCAGGGCAAAGGCCCAGCGCTGCTCGCTCTCGCGCAGCGCCCGCGTCATGCGCTGCGCCAGGGCCTGGGCACGCTCGCGGGAGCCCGCCAGGGCCCAGGCCAGGAGGGCCAGCAGCAGGCTGCCCAGGCCGCCCAGCAGGCCCAGGACGAGGGGCTCGCCCAGGCGGGTCAGGGGTGCGTAGTCGGGCTGGACCAGCAGCTGCAGGGTCCAGGCCTGGCCGCCGCGATGCAGGCGCTCCTCGCGATGGCGCTGGCCCCTGGCCGGCACCGCCGCCGCCGGGTAGATCTGCGGCGGGTCCTGGAGGCCCTCACCGTCGAAGAGCCGCAGGCTCAGGCCGCGCGGCATCTGGGCCTGCAGGGGATCCATCAGGGCGGCCAGCGCCACCGGCGCCAGCACCCAGGACTCGAGGCGACGACCGCCATCCGGGAACGAGCGGAACAGGGGCTGGACCAGCACGAAGCCCAGGCTGCGCCCGAGGCGCCAGCTGCGCAGGTCCAGGGCGGGGCTCAGCGCGACCTGGCCGCTCTCCCAGGCTCGCTGCAGGGCCGGCTGCAGCAGGGCCTCGCGCCAGAGGTCGGGCGGCTGCCCCAGCTGGCCGGGCCCCGGCAGCAGCGGCCCCAGCAGGGCTCGCGGGCTGGCCTTGTCGTCCACCGCGCGGCCCGGCATCCAGCGCACCAGGGCCAGACCCTCCAGGCCCGCGTGCTCCGCCCCCAGTGGCAGGGCCTCCATGAAACGCCCCAGCCGTGCTTCATCCAGGCTCCGCCCGGTGAGGACCGGCTCCTGCGTCTGGGCCAGGGCATGGACGGCGGACAGGACCTGCTGCAGAGCATCGAGGCGGTGGGACAGTCGCTGGCCGGCGGCGTGCAGGGCGGCGTCGAGGTCGCGCTGCAAGGCCTGCTCCGCTTCCTCGCGCTCGTGGGACCACAGGCCCAGGCTCAGCATCAGGCCCAGCAGCAGGATGGCCCAGGGCAGGCCCTGCGCCAGATGCGGCCCCCGGCGCCAGCGCGCACGCCAGCGCAGCAGACGCCGCCGCAGGCTCACGCGGCACCTCGCCGGCGCCGCGACTGCGCGTCCTGATCCCGCCCGCACTGCTCAGCCATGCCTCACCTCCGACGTCGCGCCGCGGGCCGGCGCCCGGGCTCTCGGAATCACGCCCTGACCACCACGCCCTGAGCATGAAGCCCTGAAAGCCGCGTGGAACGGACACGGTCGCACAGAATACGCCTGTCTCCGACACAACCCAAGCTGACGATGATCAAGCCTGCGCAGCCCGATGCCCGCCCCTCTGAGCCCCCGCCCGCTGGCTTTGCCGGGCGCTTTCCAACGCCTTACGTCGCGGTGATCTTCACCAGCCAGCGCAGCGCGCCAGACGCGGCCTATGACGCCATGGCCACGGCCATGGTGGAACTCGCCGCCCGCCAGCCGGGCTATCTGGGCGCCGAGAGCGCGCGGGGCGCCGACGGCCTGGGCATCACCGTCTCGTACTGGACGGACGAAGCCGCCATCGCCGCCTGGCGTGCCGAGCTGCGCCACCAGGCCGCCCGCGACACCGGACGCCTGCGCTGGTACCGTCATTACGAGCTGCGCGTGGCTCGCGTGGAGCGCGCCTACGGCTGGGATGCCGACGAAGGGCCGGCAGACCCGCTGCTGGGCTGAGCAGGCCGCGAAGCGCCGAAAGGCGGCTCGGGCCCAGCGCGGCGCGGCTCCCTGGGGGTCAGGTCGTGCCCCCCGGAGCAGGCCTGCCGGCTCGGGCGTTTGCTCAGTCCTGGCAGCTGAGCGGACCCGCCTCGATGGCGTAGTCCAGCGGCAGGTACCAGCGGGTGCGGGCCAGGCTGTGCAGGTCCAGGGCGTCGATGCGCAGGCCTTCGGTGGCCAGGCAGTAGCGCAGGCGCAGCGCCGGGCCGTCGGCGGGCCAGAGCATCACCAGCTGCTGCGGCCCGAGCGCCTGCACGCGCACCGGTGCGTCGGTCCACAGGCCGATGAAGGGGGTCTTCAGCGCGGCGACATCCAGCTGGGCCAGGGGCTGAACCGCCTGGCCCGGCCCGGTCAGCTCGGCGGGTTCTTCATCGTCGGACGCCAGCAGCGGCACCGAAAGCTCGCCCTGCGCTTGCGACGGCCTTGCGGCCCGGGCCTGCCAGCAGCAGGCGGCCTGCGGGCCGTCCAGTTGCGGCAGGAGGCGCAGGGCGTGGCCGCGCTGGGGCGCCGTGCTGCCCTGTGCCGCCGGGGCAGCGGGCGCATAGCGCAGCCATCCGCCGCTGAGCCGCCCGTCCAGCAGTCCCCATTCGGCACTCCAGGCCGGCAGGGCCAGCCCCAGAGAGAGACCCAGTGCCAGGGCCCCGCGGGCGATGGCGTGGGCCGCCTTGCGGCCATGATCAATGACCATCATCGGACCAGTGCGGCGGATCGGAGGCCAGCTTGTGCACGCCGTAGCCGGCCCCCAGGGTGTGGAGTTGGGCGGCCGTGGTGAGCGTCTGCGCCTGGCCGCTGGCATTGTTGACGCTCTTGTTCAGGTAATGGGTGATGTTCATGTCGATGGCGCGCCCCTCCGTGTGGCGGGAGCTCAGCGCGGGCCGGTAGACGATGCCATAGCCGGTCACCATCTGGGCCGCTGCCTGGCGCGCCTGCTGCAGCTGCGTCTGGCCCTGGGCATTGCGGTGGGTCCAGTCGATGTCCACTCCGTCCATGGCCGGCACGGTGGCCGGGTCGAGCTGCTCCTGGGCGATGCGCCAGGCATAGTGCATCAGGTAAGCCCGCTCGGGCGGCCGCAGCGTGGCCGCGATGCTCACCTGGGCGCCGGCATCCCGAAGTGCGGCGATGAAACGGCTGACCGCAGCGCTGAAATCGGCGCTCAGGTCACCCACGCTGGTGCTGGTCGGGAACTGCTGTACCCATGTCGGGCCACTGACCGTGCTCATGACTCTCCTCCCCGTCTTGTGAGAATCCCTGTCCGCCACTCCGTGGTGGCCTTCAAGGCCTGCCGCGCACTCTAGCGGGTAAGTACGGATGGCACCCATCCACTTTGTGAGCAGAGGTAAACCCACCCCGGCGCCAGGCGCTAGCATCGCGGCATGAATGCATGGATTGGATCGGCCCTGGCCCTGGCGGCCCTGGTCATGGGTGGGGTGCTGATGGGCTGGCAGGGCGTGATCCTGGCCCTGACGGTGATCGTGTTCTGGCTGCTGCTGCAGTTCAGCCGCCTGATGCGGGTGATGCAGGCGGCCAACGGCGCGCCGCTGGGCCGCATCGACAGCGCCGTCATGGTGCAGTCCCGCCTGCACGAGGGCATGAAGCTGGTGGACGTGCTGCCGCTGACCCGCAGCCTGGGCGCCAAGGTCGAGGGCCGCGAGGAGGCCTGGGCCTGGACGGACGCCGGCGGCATCCGCCTGGTGCTGCAGTTCAGCCAGGGCGCGCTGCAGCAATGGGAACTGCTGCGGCCGCCTGAACAGGGCACGCCGGCCGGTGATGCCGGGTCGGGGGCGACATAGAATCCCCGGGTCAACCCTCAAGTCCCCCCGAGCAAGGAGCCCCCATGTCCATGGACGATCGCGACGGCAAGATCTGGATGGATGGCCAGCTGGTCGACTGGCGCGATGCCAAGATCCATGTGCTGAGCCACACCCTGCACTACGGCTGCGGCGCCTTCGAGGGCGTGCGCGCCTACAAGACGCCCCAGGGCACGGCCATCTTCCGCCTGCGCGAGCACACCGAGCGGCTGTTCAACAGCGCCAAGATCCTGCGCATGAAGATCCCCTTCACGCTGGAGCAGGTCGAGGACGCCCAGAAGGCGGTGGTGCGCGAGAACGCGCTCGAGAGCTGCTACCTGCGCCCGCTCACCTGGATCGGCTCCGAGAAGCTGGGCGTCAGCCCCAAGGGCAACCGCATCCACTTGATGGTCGCCGCCTGGTCCTGGGGTGCCTACCTGGGCGAGGAGGGCCTGAAGCGCGGCATCCGCGTCAAGACCAGCTCCTACACGCGCCACCACGTCAACATCACGATGACGCAGGCCAAGGCGGTGTCCAACTACACCAACAGCATCCTGGCCAATATGGAAGCCACGGACGACGGCTACGACGAGGCCCTGCTGCTGGACGCCTCGGGCTTCGTCTCCGAAGGCGCGGGCGAGAACCTCTTCGTGATCAAGAACGGCGTGGTGTACACGCCCGACCTCTCGGCCGGCGCCCTCAACGGCATCACCCGCAACACCATCTTCCACATCTGCCAGGACCTGGGCCTGAAGCTGGTGGAGAAACGCATCACCCGCGACGAGGTCTACATCTGCGACGAGGCCTTCTTCACCGGCACCGCCGCGGAAGTGACGCCTATCCGCGAGCTGGACCGCATCGAGCTGGGCACCGCTGACTATGTGGGTCGGCGCGGGCCCATCACCGAACAGATCCAGTCGGCCTTCTTCGACATCGTCAACGGCCGCAACCCCAAGTACGCGCATTGGCTGAGCCTGGTCTGAGTCCAGGCCCGCTACCAGCCACAAGAAGCAAGAAAGAAGAGAAGTTCCCATGAGCGAAGCCAAATCCGTCGTCGAAGTCCTGGCCAAGGACGTGCAGGGCCCTGGCGTGGTCGCCTGCCCCAATCCCAAGATGCCGCTGTGGAGCAACCACCCGCGCGTCTTCATCGACGTCACGCATGACGAAGGCGGCAAGTGCCCCTACTGCGGCACCGTCTATCGCCTCAAGGATGGCGAGCACCTGCACGCCGCCCACTGAAGGCCGCGCGATGCAACGCCCCAAGGCGCAGACCGCCGCGCTGATGGCCTCTCCCGAGGACATCGAGCAGCAGTTCTACGAAGCCCTGCAGCACGGCGAGCTGGACCGGCTGATGGACATCTGGGCGGACGAGGACGAAGTCTCCTGCGTCCATCCCGGCGGCCCGCGCGTGGTGGGCCTTGCGGCCATCCGCACGGCCTTCGAGACGGTGTTCCAGCAGGGCCCCATCGCCGTCACGCCAGAGCGCGTGCGGCGCCTGCACACGGGCGACACCGCCATCCACCAGGTGCTGGAGCGCGTGCAGGTGGAAGGGGCCGACGGCGTGCAGAGCGCCTGGGTGATCGCCACCAACGTCTACCTCAAGACCTCGCAAGGCTGGCGCATGGTGCTGCACCATGCCAGCCCCGGCACCGGTCACGACATCCAGGAAGTCGTGCAGGAGCCGACCATCCTTCACTGATGGACTTCCGCGCGCCCTGGTGGCAGCCCGGCGGACAGGTCCAGACCATCTGGCCGGCCCTGTTCTCGCGCCGGCATTTCGGCAAGCCCCTGGCCTTCCAGCGTCAGCGTTGGACCACGCCCGACGGCGACTTCATCGACGCCGACTTCCTGCTGGAGCCGCCCCCGACGAGCCGCCATCCCCGCGCCGAGCCGCCTGCGCCGCCTCGCGATGAGGGGACCATGCTGGTGCTCTTCCATGGCCTGGAGGGCAGCTCGCAGAGCCACTACGCCCAGGCCTTCGCCGACGCCGCGCGGCGCCGCGGCTGGCGCTTCGTGATCCCGCATTTCCGTGGCTGCTCGGGCGAGCTGAACCTGGCCCCGCGGGCTTACCACTCAGGTGACTATGCCGAGATCGGCTGGATGCTGGAGCAGGTGCGCCGCCAGCACCACGGGCCGCTGATCGCCGCGGGCGTGTCCCTGGGCGGCAATGCCCTGCTGCGCTGGGCGCAGGAGGCCGGCGAGACGGCCCGCCAGACCGCCAGCGCGGTGGCCTCCATCTGCTCGCCCATCGACCTGGCCGCCTCGGGACGCGCCATCGGCTGCGGCTTCAACCGGCACGTCTACACCCGCATGTTCCTGCGCACCATGGTGCCCAAGGCCCTGCGCAAGCTGCAGCAGCATCCCGGACTCTTCAACGGCCAGGCCCTGCGCGAGGTGCGCGACCTCTACGAGTTCGACAACCTCTTCACCGCGCCCCTGCACGGCTTTCGCAACACCGAGGACTACTGGGCGCGCGCCTCGGCCAAGCCCCAGCTGCCGCGCATCCGCCTGCCGGCCCTGGTGCTCAACGCCCGCAACGACCCCTTCGTGCCGGCGGCCTCCCTGCCCGCCGTGCAGGACGCCGGCCCCTTCGTGACGCTGTGGCAGCCCGAGCATGGGGGCCACGTCGGCTTCCCCGGCGGCCGCTTCCCGGGCCATGTGCTGGCCATGCCGGAGCTGGTCTGCCACTGGCTGGGGCAGCGCCTGGCCTGAGCGCCCGGCCGGCCATTCGCCGGCTGACACGACCATCCATGACGTGCCAGGCGCCATTCGCCCGCTTGCTCATGCACCCATCTCACCTGCCGGCTAGCATGGCGCCGCCGTGAACGAGGAGGGCAGACATGCGCGGGACACCGATCCCACCAGCAGAGGGGACCGCCCCCCTGCTGCAGCTGGAGCAGGCCAGCAAGCAGTACCGGCGTGGCGGCAGCGCCGTACAGGCGTTGCAGGACTTCGAGCTGTCGCTGCAGCCGGGCGAGGTGCTCGGCCTGCTGGGCCCCAATGGGTCGGGCAAGACCACCCTGGTCAAGCTGCTGACCGGCTTGTGCGGTGCCGATCACGGCACGCTGCGCTGGCGCGGCGGCCCCGCCCGCCGCGCGGGCCTGGGCGGCCCCCATCTGCGAGAGATCGGCGTGCTGCTGGAAGGGCGCGGCGCCGCCTATGAGCGGCTCAGCCCCCTGGAGAACGCCCGCTACTTCTGCGAGCTGCGCGAGACCCGCTTCGATCCCGCCCACTTCCGCCACATGGCCGAGGCCCTGGGCCTGGACGATGTGCGCGCGCCCATCCGCCAGCTCTCCACCGGCAACAGGCTCCGGGCCGCCCTGATCGGCGCGCTGATCCACCGGCCCGCGCTCGCCCTGCTGGACGAACCCACCCTGGGCCTGGACCTCGAAGGCGTGGAGCGTCTGCACGCGCTGGTACGCCAGGGCACACAGGAGGGCCAGACCTTTCTGATCAGCTCGCATGACCTGCACTTCATCGAGCGCCTGTGCCCGCGCATCGTCTGCATCCACCAGGGCCGCAAGCGCTTTGACGGCCCGCGCGAGGCCTTCGTCCACCTGCCCCATCCCTACCGCCTGCAGGTCCGCCACGCGGCGCCCTGTCCGGCCTTGCCCGACTGGCTGGCCGGGCGCCGCTGGGAACGCCAGGACGAGGACTGGACCCTGGCACTGAAGGACCCGGCCGAGCTCATGCGCCTGATGGCGCTGTGGTCCGACTGGCTGGCCGCCAGCGAGCAGCTGCAGCTGCGCCGCATCGACCTGCGCGAGCACTACCTGGAGCACCTCGAACAACTGACGGGGGCCCGCACCGCCGCGGCCCCGGAGGCACGGCCATGACCCGCCTGTGGAGACATGCCCTCAACGAGGCCCGGCGCGACCTGTGGCTGGCGCGGCGCTACTGGGTCGAGACCCTGCTGGGCCTGGGCTTCGTGAGCAGCCTTTTCGGCGGCCTGGTCTATGCCGTGCTCAAGGCCAGCGGTCAGAGCCTGGACTCGGGCCGGGCCGATGGCCTGATCGCCGGCTTTGCGCTGTGGCTCTTCGCCAGCGGCGCCGCTCATGCAGCGTCCAAGGAGATCATCGAGGAAACGCGCCAGCGCACCCTGGAGCAGCTCAATCTGGCGCCGCTGAGCCTCGAGGCGCTGATCGCGATCCGCCTGGTGCTGGGCCTGGCCGTGGGCCTGGGGCTGCTGGTGCTGAGCCTGCTGCTCATCGGCCTGCTCACCGACGGGCGGGTGCAGGTCTCGTCCGGGGCGCTGGCCCTGGCCCTGCTGGGCTGCCCCTCGCTGGCAGGCATCGGCTATGCCCTCGCGGGCCTGAGCCTGCTGGTCAAGCGTGGCGAGCTGCTGATGGTGGCTGCCTATCCCCTGGTGATCGCCCTCGTGTCGCTGCCCGCCTACCCGGTCTCCGGGCTGGCCTGGCTGCCCTATGCACTCGCGGCGGCGGGCGCACGGGCGGCGGCCACCGGCAGCCTGCTGTCGGCCGAGGTGTGGGGCTGGGTGGCGCTCAACAGCGGCGCCTGGCTGGCCCTGGGCCTGCTGTGCTTCCGCGCCTGCCTGGCCCGCGCGCGACGGCTGGGGGTGCTCGGACACCTCTGAGGATGGGGACATCGCCTCCGGCCAGGGATGCGGGTCCTACACTGCCGCCATGGATGACATCGTCAAGGCGGCCCTCAAGAAGTGGCCCAACGTGCCTCACTGCTATGACTGGCTGGCCCTGGACGCCCGCGGCGACTGGTACATGCGCGACGAGCGCATCCAGGCGGCCGGCCCCTTCCCCCAGGTCAAGGGCAGCCGCATCACCCATGACAAGCTGCAGGAGTTCATCCACCGCAACTACCTGCCCGACGAGCGCGGCGCCTGGTTCTTCCAGAACGGGCCGCAGCGGGTCTACGTCACCCTGGAACTGACGCCGCACATCTGGCGCCTGCACGGGCAGGCAGACGGCGGCGGCCCCCGCATCTACAGCCACACGGGCCCGGAGGCCACGCTGCTGCACAGTTGGCTGGATGAGCGGGACCGCCTGCTGCTGAGCGCACGCCTGCCCGGGCTGGAGGCGCCGGTGCTGGGCCTGGTGCACAGCCTGGACATGGGCCTGGCCGCTGAGGCCGTGGAGCAATCGGCGTGGGCACCGGCCAGCGCGTCCTTGGAAGCCCTGTGCCGGGAGCACGGCGTGGTGCGGCACCCGCAGCCCTGAGCGGCCGCGCCCTCCGCCCCGATCTCCTCGCGCTAGACTCCGCCGCACCCCCACCTACCGCAGCATCAATGGCCGCCTCACCAGGCTCCAGGACAAGACCCGGATGGCATTGGCTGGCCCTGGCCGGCCTGGTCTGCGCACAGAGCGCCGCGGCGCTGCAGGTCTGCGTGGGCGACGTGGCCGTGCCACCCTTCCTCAGTGGCGACGCCAGGAATCCCGGCATCACCGAACGGCTCATGATGGACGCCGGCCGCCACCTGGGAATGCAGGTGGAACTGCTGCGCTGGCCTGCCCGGCGCTGCTTCGAGCAGATGCGCCTGGGCACCGTGGAAGCCGGCGTGGGCGCCGCCATCCCCGCCAATCAGCAGGAGTTCGATTTCCCGGGCGGCGCCTCCGTCGATCCGCAGCTGCGCATCGCCCGGGCCGCCATCGTGCTGGTCAGGCGCCAGGACCAGGCCATCGGCTGGGACGGCAGGCATCTGGAGCGGCCCGCCAGCGGCCCCCTGCGTGTCGGCGCCCGGGCGGGCTTCCGTGCGGCGGTCGAAGCCATCCGCCGGCTGGGCCTGGAGCTGAGCCCCGGACCCAACCAGTCCCTGCAGGTCCTGCGCATGCTTCAGCTGGGGCGCCTGGACCTGGCCGTCCTGGTGCAGGACGAGGCCGACACCCTGCTGGCCCGGCCCGAGTTCCGCACCCTGGTCCAGATGGACCCACCCCTGCTGGTCAGCGACTTCTACGTCATGACCATCCGCCAGCTGCCCGAGTCGCAACGCCAGCAGGTGCAGCGCTGGTGGGAGCTGATGGCCCAGTGGCGGGAGCTGCCCGCCTACCGGGCCCCCACCGCCAGCCCATGAAAAAAGCCGCCGGTCTCGCGACGGGCGGCTTCTCGGAAAGCGCGGGGCTTCAGTTCGCGGCCGAGGCGGCGGGCGCCGGAGCCTTGGGCTCCTCGAACTTGGCGCCGGCGTTGTTGGCCATGTAGACCACGGCACGGGCGATTTCGACATCGCTGTGCTCGCCACCGCCTTGGGGGCTCATGGCGTTCTTGCCCTTCAGGGCCGAGTTCAGCAGAGCTTCGAGGCCGGTCTTGATGCGCGGGGCCCAGGCGGCGGCATCGCCAAGCTTGGGAGCGCCCATGGCACCGGTGCCATGGCAGGCCGCGCACTGGGCCTGGAAGACCTGCTCACCCGTCTTCAGCGCGCCGGCGCTGGAGGCGTCCTTGAGCTCGATGCTGCCGACCGGCTGGATGCGAGCGGCGATGGCCTGCTCTTCCAGGCCGACGCTGCCTGCGGCCGGCTTGGTGTCCGCCGTGACGTAGTTGGCCAGCAGCACGATCACGAAGATGGGCACGACGAAGGCAAAGAACACGGCCCAGGCCAGTTGCTTGGGGGTCTTGATCGGACCTTCGTGGCTGTCGGCGTGGCCGTGGTCTTGATCCTGGTGTCCGCTCATGAAATCCTCGTTGACGTCGGCAATTTGGAAAATGCTTGGGGCAAGGCCTTATCAGGCGCAAAGCCGCGGGATTATAGGCCGCACCCTTCCGGCACAGAGCTTTACCGGCGCGACAAATGCCGCGAACGCCACAAGCCCATGATGAGAACCCGTATGGTCAGCTTCCACACTTTGTGTCTCCACCCATGAAGTCCCGCCTGTCGGATCCGCGCCGCCGCCATCTGCTGCTGGGCTGCGGCGCCCTGCCCCTGATGGCCGCCCTGCCCCGCCCCGCTCACGCCCAGGCCCTCCCGGGCACCCCTGCTGCGCGCCAGGAGCCCCTCGGCGACGAGGAGCGCGCCCACCACGCCCTCAAGCGCCTCGCCTATGGGCCGCGCCCGCAGGACGTGCAGGACATCCAGCGCCTGGGCGCCGCGCGCTGGCTGGAGGGCTTCCTCCAGGCCCAGTTGCAGCCCCTGCCCCTGCCGCCCGCGCTGGAGCGGCGCCTGGCCGGCCTGGCCACCTGGCAGGAAAGCCAGGGTGAGCTGGGCGAGCGCTTCCGCCGGGCGCAGCAGCTGCAGCGCGAGGCCAAGGCCGCCGGGCCTGCCGCCTCTGCCGCGGACCCCGGCCCTGGCGCCCGCCGCGAACTGGTCCGCCCCGTGCTGCTGGAGGCCCAGTCCCAGCGCCTGTGGCGGGCCCTGGAGAGCCCGGCCCAGCTGCAGGAGCGCCTGGTCGAGTTCTGGTTCAACCATTTCAACGTCTATGCAGGCAAGAACGCGGTGAGCGTCTACGCGGGCGCCTATGAGCGCGAGGCCATACGCCCGCACCTCCTCGGCCGCTTCCGCGACATGCTGGGGGCCACGGCCAAGCACCCGGCCATGCTGATCTACCTGGACAACCACCTCAGCGTCGCCCCCGGCTTCCAGCCCCGGCGCGCCAACGCGCGCAGCCAGGGCCTCAACGAGAACTACGCCCGCGAGCTGATGGAGCTGCACACCCTGGGCGTGGACGGCGGCTACACCCAGGCGGATGTCACCGAGCTGGCCCGCATGCTCACCGGCTGGACCCTGGACCCCCGCGGCCTGGGCCGCAGCCGCGACCTCTTCGTCTTCGACCCCCGCCGCCATGACCATGGCGAGAAGCAGTGGCTGGGCCAGCGCATCCGCGCCAGCAGCCCGCGCGAGGGGCAGGCCGAGGGCGAGCAGGCGCTGGACATCCTCGCCCGCCACCCGTCCACCGCCCGCCACCTGAGTCGCAAACTGGCCCAGTTCTTCGTGGCCGACGAGCCGCCCGCAGCGCTGGTCGAGCGCCTCGCCCAGGTCTTTCTGCGCAGCGACGGCGACCTCCGCCAGTGGACCGAGGCCCTGGTCCAGGCCCCCGAGTTCTGGAGCCCCGCGCAGTGGCAGGCCCAGTTCAAGACGCCCTATCGCTACCTGCTGTCCGCCCTGCGCGCCGTGAATGCGCAGGTGGATGAGCCCGCGCTGCTGCTGCCCCTGCTGTCCCAGGCCGGCCAGCCGCTCTATGGCTGGCAGACGCCCGATGGCTACAAGTCCACCGCTGCCGCCTGGCGCGGTCCCGAGACCCTGACCCAGCGCGTGCAGTTCGCCAGCAGCCTGGCCGAGGGCCGCCTGGGCCGGCGCTGGGGCGCGGACACCCGCCCGCAGGCCCTGTTGGCCACCCTGGGCCCCAGCCTGCAGGCACAGACCCGCGCCGCCTTGCAGGGCGAGTCCCCGAGCGCCCAGGCCGCCCTGCTGCTGGCCAGCCCCGATTTCATGCAGTGCTGAGGTGATGACATGACTCTGCCCCCGACTTTCCCGACCGGCCTGCATCGACGCGATTGGCTGCTGCGCAGCGCGGCCGCCCTGGGCGGCCTGGCCCTGCCCGCGCAGGCGCAGAACGCGGCCGACGGCCGCCGCCGCCTGGTGGTGGTGATGCTGCGCGGCGCCATCGACGGCCTCAACGTCGTCGTGCCCCACGGCGACCCGGCCTATGCGCGCGCCCGGCCGCACCTGGCCATCGCCCGCCCTGGCGAGGACGGCGGCGCCCTGCCCCTGGACCGCCTCTTCGGCCTGCATCCGGCGGCCAGCCCGCTGATGCCTTACTGGCAGCGCGGCCTGATGGGCTTCGTCCATGCCAGCGGCTCGCCCGACCCCACGCGCTCGCACTTCGATGCGCAGGACTACCTGGAATCCGGCACCCCCGGCCGCAAGGGCACGCCAGACGGCTGGATGAACCGCCTGCTGGCCGGCCTGCCCGGGCCGCACAGCGCCAGCCGCGCCTTGAGCCTGGGCAATACGCCGCCCCGCATCTTTGCCGGCAGCGCGCCCGTCGCCTTCCTGGGCACCGGGCCCAAGGCCCTGGATCCCAAGGCCATCGACCAGGCCCGGCTGCAGCGCGGCCTGGCCAAGCTCTACGCCGGGCAGGATGCGCTCTCGCAGGATTACCGCGACGCCACCCAGTCCCGCCAGGACATGCGCCGCAGCCTCGCGCAGGCCCGGCAGCGTCCGGCCGGCATGCAGGACGACGCCCCCAGCCGCGACCCCAGCGCCGACGCCGGCGCCCCGTCCGCCCGCAGCTTCGCGGCCGATGCCCGCCGCCTGGGCGAACTGATCCGCGCTGACGCCCAGACCCAGCTGGCCTTCACCTCGGTAGGTGGCTGGGACACCCACGTCAACCAGGGCGGCGCCAGCGGCCAGCTGGCCGGCCGCCTGAGCGCTCTCTGTGAAGGCCTGGACGCCCTGGCCCAGGGCCTGGGTGACAGCCTGCAGGACACCGTGGTCGTGGTGATGAGCGAATTCGGCCGCACCGTGCACGAGAACGGCACCGGCGGCACCGACCACGGCCGCGGCAATGCCATGTGGTTGCTGGGCGGCCCCCTCCAAGGCGCCGCCGGCGGCCGCGTGCTGGGCGAATGGCCGGGCCTGGAGGACCGCGCCCTGGCCGACGGTCGCGACCTCGCCATCAGCACCGATTTCCGCCACGTCCTGGCCCCGCTGCTGCAGGGCCACCTGGGCCTGGACGACGAGTCCCTGGCCCGCGTCTTCCCCGCGCTGCCGGCCCGCGGCGCACCGGCCCTGAAGCTCTTGCGCAGCTGAAGCGGCCACTGTCATCGGACAGACCCGCAAGCCGGGTTAGAATCCGCAGCTGGCGTGCGACCGTGGTGAAGTGGATATCATGGAGCCCTCCGAAGGCTTCGTCGCAAGTTCGATTCTTGCCGGTCGCGCCATAGTGATGAGATTGTGTTGGGGTTGTGACTTAGCCCATAAGTTGGCCGGGATGGCCAAGGTTAAGTTAATTTCACTCTGGGCCAGGCTTTGCTTAATTGCGGAGGCTTTCTGCAACCCTTCGCAATCACTTGAAGCTCCTAAGAGCCCTACTTAGCGCATTTGCCGTTAGGGTCCGTCCCTGTGGGCTTGGCTCGCTTTGCCTCGGGTCACAGAACTTGATGCATAAGCAAGGCGCCTATGCCTGATCGCCTCGGCACCAGCCCAGAACACTGGCTATCCGTACATCCTGGCATCGAGCGCGTCGACGTCATTCAATGCAGTTAGGTGCGCTAGCTTGTTGCGGCAGTCGGCGAGCCATTCAGCACGAGTGCGAAGTTCGCCCCTTAGCCCTTGCTTTTGGGCCGCAAACGCCAGCCGCCCAATCTCCAGCTCGTCCAACGAGCGCACCTGGATCCCGCCCAGGTCGAACGGGCAGACCAAGTGACGCTCAAGCCCCTTTAGCAGCTCGCGTCTGCGAACCTCAATCATTGGCAGAAGCTCAGCCGCTTGAGCAGTCCACAGACGCCTCCAGAGCTCCCGCTCTGGATCGCCTTTTTCGACCAAAACGAAAGGGTGCGTCATTCTTGCGCCATCCACCTGGTCAGAACCGCCGACCTCCCAGGCTTCATCTTTGAGCATGGCGTTGTTATCCAGCGCAGCTCGTGCTGCCTTCAGGACCGCATCGACGTCGAAGAGGATTGACTCAGGTTGGGCGGCAAGGTATTCGGCAAGGCCCAAATCCCATAGCGCCAGAGCTGAAATCTGGCGGACCATAAGCTTGTGATGTTTAGGCGGCTTGCGGCTGCTCCGCAGAAGTTGGTCCACGTAAATTAGCGTGTCGTACTCGCCGAGCACGTCGATCCATTGCCTCACCTCAAGCGCTGCCCCTGAGAGATGAAGACATTTCTGTGCAACGCCCCGAACGACAACCAAAAACAAAGGTCTGTCGTCGGAAGGCCGTTGTCGGCTCGCCACCTCAAACTCCTTCAGGAACACGCGCCAGACATCCCAGTTCGTCGCGTCTACGCCTTCAATCACTAGGACAGAGCTGCTATCCAGCTGCTGGCACAGGCTCTCGACGCTCCAGCGTATCCAGCTTTCAGGTTCGATGTACATTTGTTCCGTCACCCACAACAGGGGATCCTGCGGTGCAGAAACGACTAGCCGATGCACACGCCAACGCTGTGTAGCCAACAGATCCCAAACTCCTGCCCCGATTTCTGGAGTGCCGCGGCTTGGCGCCGTCACCGCGACGTTCATGCCTTCTCGCAGTAACTGAACCAATCTGTCGAGAAATAGAGCTGGGCCCGGCAGGGCTTGCCACTTCATTGGGCACCACCGCTAAACACACGCCTCACGAAGGGATCTACCACCCAGACAGATCCTGGATTTCGGGTGACGAGGCCCAAAGGCTCAGCCCATAACAACGCACGGGTTACCGTGTCAGCAGCGAGTTCTCCGTACTCGACTAGGTCGCCCTCGGTGACGCCTTCACCCAGTTCAAGCATCGTTCTTAGAACTCTCTCCCCCTCCAGCACCCCGCCCGTCAGCGCCATCCTGTACTGCTGCTGCGTCTTGGGGTCGTCCAACTCAGCCGCCATACGGTGCATGTTTTGGACGAAATCAAGGGAGTGTGCTGCTCCAGCTTTCATCCGCACGGCGGCTTCGAGGAGCCCGCCCCAATTGCCCGTCAGCTCGTAAAGCCGGTCAGCCTCCTCCACCGGAAGCTGAAGCTCTTCAAGCCACTTACGGACAAATCCGCGTGACCAGGGAAGAATTGACAGCCATGGCTCTACCCACTGCGCTTGGTCGGGAACCGGGGCCGCCAAAGTCCAAAGTTGCATGGGGTCGGCCGCAAAAACCACCGATACGAAGCTCGTTGTTGACCTGAGTGCCTTTAGCTTCGCCCTGGCAGCAAGAACCCATTCAGCATCCCAGGGAACCGTTGCTGGCACAAGCATGACTGTCACGCCTTCTCCAACCCGCCTCTGGACCTCCTTATCGAGCTCCTGCGTGAAAGCCGCACGAGTAGTCGACCTGTCGATCTGCACGAAGCGTCCGGTGTCTGACATGCCGGGTTGCTCGCGCAGCCCCGCAAGAAGGTTGTTGAGTCCAGCGGCTTCACTTCCAGCGACCAACAGCACTGAATTGCGCATCTGGACCACTTCATCAAGCTGCCGGTACGTCAATGGGCTGCGAGCTGGATCGTCAACGCGCCTACCGAGAGCTGGTCGAAAGATCGTTGACTCAAACTCGATGCGGGGTTCGCGCTCGGTGCCGAGAGTGTTCTCGATTTCCTGGCGGCTCCCCAGAAGCAAGAGCACATTGGGATTGCGAAGACTGTAGCGGTCGGATCCCTTTGCAGGACTCAAAACACCCAACTGCACCATCTCCTCAAGGAGAGCCAGAAAGTCCCGTTCGGAGGTAGTCTTGAAACCCTCAGGCCACCATGATGTCGCGCAGTCCCTCCAGAGCGTCGGCCAATCGACACCTTCGGCATGATCAAAACCAGGCGCCAGTGCCTCAAGACCGATCGCGTATGCAATGACCTCGTACCGGTCATCAAGCTGCAGCGTTAGGCGGAACTTGGAACGGATTGCATCACGCAGGGGTCTGCCAGCGAAGACTGACTCAATGTCCGCCTCATCAATTCTGAAGCGGGGGCCAACGAAGTCACGGCGCCGCAGCTTGGATTCACGAAGGTGCCTAAGGAGCTGCGTGCAGTAGAGCTGGATCAAACTCGGGTAATAGTTGGTTTGAGCGAGGATGCGCATCACCAGGCTGCGGTCATCAAATTCAAATCCCGCCGCCTCGATAGGACGTGTAATTAGCTCCTCGGCCGCCCTAATCTCGCGCTCATTCATCAATGGGCCAATACGAACCGCCTCATTCAAATGCCCGAGCGGCTGGTTCGACGTGCTCGCCGTCCGCAGAACGTTGTGAAGTCCGGCAAAAACGACTTTGAACCGGCGCTCCGTCTCGTCCATAAGCTGCTTGAGCCTTCGGGTCTCGGCATAAGAGCTGCCATACCTAGCATCTTGTTCGAAGAAATGGTCGGCCTCATCAAGCAGCAGAAGAATCCGTCGACCTGGCTTGGCTTGTATGAACGCCCTTATTGAAGATAGGAATGCATCAATTGACGCGGGCTTTGCGGTATTTACGGGGGGAATATCCAGCCCGTGGATCTTGAGCTCACGCAGCTTGTCCGCGAGGGACAACCAAACATCAACGGCTGGACGGCGCTCTCCGATTCCCTGGGCAAGCAGGTCCACCCAGATTGCATATCGCTCTTCGGCCGGTTCATGAAATGTTTTCTCAGCACGCCGCAACAAAGCGGTCTTGCCCAGCTGGCGGCCTCCATATATGAAGTAACAGCCACCTTGCTCTTTAACCGCATCAAGCTCGGATGTACGGCCATAGAACATCTCAGGCGGCACGAACCCAGCACTCGCATCGTAGGGTTCGCTGTACGTAAACGGAAGCGCCAACGCAAACCAACTCGCCAGGCGTGACCCTCGCTGAGCCAGCAGCGAAAGCAGAATTGCCTCGTCCAGAAGCAGGAATGACCGTTGGCGCTCCTTCGACAGCTTTGCCAAGTCCGGCCAAAAGCGCGGAGGACTGCGCGTCAAGCTCAAAACAATAGTGGCAGTCTGCTGAGTGCTATCGCCAATTCTCTGAAGCAAATCCTCAGGCGATGCACGATCCCCAAGAACGACCACCCGATAGCGGCCTTGCGCCCGAGAGCCGAAATGTGGAACAGGGCATACCTCGCGGTCGTCTATGGTTTCAGTGAACAAGGTCCATCCCTGCCCGGCCTTATCTTGTTCAAGGCTCCGTACTGACACCCCCAGAGCCTCGAGTACCTTTCGCAGACTCTCTCTGTCGAGCTTATGGCGACCAAAGCCGGTAGCCCAGACCTTATAGACCTCCTCAGCCTCGATTCGGGCCTGCTCGTCACCGTCCAACTCGAAGGAGACAGCGCCGATTGAGCCGCCGTTGCGAATGAGTTTGTCGACTTCAGTACGTTCAAGCCTACCGAGGTTGGCGAGCAGCTCGGTCAGCTGGACAGGGTAGAACTCTGAAAAGAGATCAAGTCGCTGCGTCCGCTCAGGCCACGGCGCAGACCCTTGCCTAACGCGCTGTAGAAGCTCATTGAACGTATGGATGTCGGAACGCTTTAGGGGTGCCTCGACCTCACGCGCGTACTCGGGAGACAGCGCCGGCCGCTCCTTGTTGAAGGCTTGACGAGCCTCTTCGACGCGTCGACTCTTCTCTTGCTCGATGCGCGCTTCCACCGCACGAACACGCTTCGTCGCCACATCGAACCGCATCGTGTCCCGCTGCGCCAGCTCGACAGAGCTGAGCTCGCTTTCGCAGGCAGAACGATCCTCATCGCTCAGGTAGCCATAGGCGAGGCCCACTTCTGATGCTCGGCGAGCGCGCTGTATTTCCTTCTGCAGATCCCGAGCCCATAGCTCCTTTGCTCGCTCGATGGACACGACATCACTGGCCGCATCCTCCGGCATCAGCTGAAGCAAGCGCTCTGCACCGCCGAGGTCGCCTCCTTCAATACGCGCTTGAAGCGCAGCAGAGGCGGGCACTGGTGAGGTGCTCCAACTCTCGAGAGCCCGCAGCAGAACGTCACCCTCCGACTCCACAGCCCAGCTGGGAGCTATGGTTGTGCCCGGGACCATCAGCAGGTCACACGCAAGAAGCTCCATGGGCTGCGGCTCTGCAACAAGCACAGCATCACTCTGCTTAAGCATGTTTGCGATGGCCCTGATCTCCCCTGCAAGCACTTTGCTCGCAGCAGCGACTTGGCCCCAGCCATCGCCCTCCCACTCCGCATCGAGCTCCGAGCACACCTGCTCTGCATGGACGTCAAACGCGGCCTTAAGTTGACCAATCAGCCCGCGCAGACGGCCCCCAGACTCAGAGAACAAAGTTGCTGCAGCGAGCCACCCCTTGGCCATGCTGACTGCTTCGCACGTCGCCACCCAGAGGTGCTCAAGTGCGCCAGCCTCAATATCCTGTCCGCGACGCTGAAGCTGACGCCGGTCGGTATCCCGTAAACGGTCGAAGAACGCGTCGTAGTCACTGAGCTCCTCAATGGCAGCACGGACCGCACCACGCTCTTCCACCGCATTCCGTGCGACAGGCGAAATCAGTCTATGAATACATTCTCCTGGCTTGAGCCAATGGAGCCATACCTTAGAAGCTGGGGCGTATCGAAACTTCTTGCTGGGGGCCCGCTCATAGAGCCAGTCAGAGGTGTCCTTTGAAAGCTGGGCTATGTGCTCGCGCTGTGAAGCCTCATCGGCCGCCGACCCCAACACTGTCCGACCGATAGAAAAGCCAGTGAGCGGTTCACTCAGATCCCCAACCTTACGGACCAAGTCGAGAAGTGCGACGTGACGGCCATCCAGGTGCCGGTAGTGCGCTATTGCGGACGCTCCCGTCGCAGGTGCGAGCACCATGGGCCGCAACGTAGCCGCGATAAGGAGCAAGTTCAGGGCTGTGTGCCACTTCGCAGGAGCATCCCCAGGCTCAAACCATGACGCGTCAATGTCAAGGAAGGCTTCGCCGATCGCAACGGCCAACGGGCCGTCGCTTGCGGCCAATCCTGTCGACAATGCAACACTGCGAAGCAATTCCGGGGGCGGCACCCTAAGATTGGGAGACTGATCGTGTAGCGCGCTTGCATACTGAAACGCCAAGGCCGGCTTGCCCATACGCAGCAAGGTCCAAATTGGGCGACACCTGTCCCCAACTTCGTCCGTGAAGTCGCCCTCAACCGTATCGGCATCCATCACCTCCGGCTTACCGAAATCGCCAGCATCCTTAGATGACGAAAGCTGAGCTGATGCATCGACTGAGGCCTGCTGCAACTCTGGTCCATCTGTTGCTACAGACGGCAACGAGGCTGATGCAAAATCTGCTGCAGGCCCATGAACAGCGGAGACTGCCTGCGCGGCCAATTCGACATCTTTCGACTTGCCCAGCTCGATGCTTTCGGGCGTCGACTCGACGGCGAGCTCATTCGCCTCAGCCCCTAAGACAGGCTTTGGCGGTACCGGACGCCCGTCAACAACAGCCGTAGGCGGAAGAGGCGCTACGAGACCGGCTTCGCCTATGGGCCGCCCTTCATCCGCGCGACTCACTTCACCGTCATCAATTTCAGCGAGTCCAAACTCTCGCTCGGCGAGCTTCACGGTGTAGTTGACACCAGGATCAAACGCGGCACCCCTAGGCGAGGCCGCGGCTAGCACTGCCAACATCGCTTCGGTTTCCCGGCGAGCGGCCTGGCTACTCGCTTCCACAGCACTATCCCTGCGCTTGGCCAAACCGATTCGGAGAGCCAGGCTCACATTTGCGCTCTGCTCGGCATCAAGTCGGGCTATGGCACTCTTGGTTTCGGCAACTTGCGCCTGCGCTACCTGCAACTCGATCGCTGCGCTAGCAAATCTACTCAGGGCTTGCTCAGCATCTGCGGCCAAGGCGCCCACTTCCACGTCATTTGCAGCATCCTTAGCGGCAAGGAGCCATCGCGCAAGCACGCCCTCAAGCTCCTCTGTCCCGAACCAGTGAAGGCCTTCCTGCTGCGTGGCGGTGAGCAATCGGTCGCGCAGCGCATCCAGGCCTGCCTCCAGATCTTCTTGAGGAGAAGCAACCTTTTCAGGCATGAGAGGCAACAACTGGGCTGCGCGCTCGCCCAACGCTACAGCCCTCACCAACAACTCCCGGGCCGGCTCATCAGCCCAGCCGTGGTGAATGGCAGCAATTTCCGCGCCTAGATCCGACCACCAATCGCAAACGCTTGTAACGACACTCGCGGAATCTGCTTCTGATTCTTGAATTGGCATCTCAGAAGTCACCGCCTCTTCTGACGATTGCTCATTGAATGCCGAAACGACCTTCTTTCTCGACAGTGTGTCCAAGCCTTCGAATTCGTCTGTCAAGGCGGGGCACACCGACAGCGCTTGGTCAATGAACCAGCGGGTCCATCCGATAGAGGAGAGCGAAAATACGGCATGCCCAACCTGCACACGACGCTGGTCGTCCAATGCCTCCCATCTACGGAGGTCGGCAAGTAGTCGCGGCCAGAGCATGAAGACACCAAGTGGCATGTCCACTTTGCTGTACTTCCAGAACGTCAATAGCTTCTCGCGTATCCGCGGCCACTCCGGACAGTCCTGGCTGAGTGCCTCTGCATCTTCCTTCAAGTCTGGCCAAGCCGCGTCGTAGCCGTTGAGGAGTTGAACGTCGATCGCATCCGAGTAGTGAGAGCACACAAGGCTTCCACTACGTTGTTTCTCCATGGCACATGACCAGAAGCTACCCCAGCGATGGAACGGCCCCACATAGGTTGCCAGGACAACCCAGTCCTTCTTGAAGATTCTCTTGGCGAGCTTTTGAGCTTGCTCAGCACCAGGCCTTGAACTGGGCTTCTTGTGTCGGCGAACCTTCCGATTCAGCCCCGCCTGGCGCGTCATTAGAGCAATGGCCGCGACAGTTTGATCTTCAAGCTGCACGAGGGATTTGGGCAAGCCATCGACTGGCCCGTGCGCGTAGGGGATTTCTTCTGACTGCATGTCTTCGATCAGGCTGCAAGTTTTTGTGCTCGCGACGGCCTTCTCTGAATTTTTCCAGAGCCTCCCAAAGTCTTTTGGCATAGCTAAAGCCAGCCATCCGCACCGTCGCGCTAGTGAAGTGCAAGCTCCATAGACCGGCCACGACAAGCGCCAGCACTATCACCATGATGTGGGCATTATCAAGCGCCGCCAGGTCCACAGTGATAGGTGTCAACCTCAGGCCTCCTACGTGCAGCTTGAATCGCCCCGGATCCAGTAGACACCTTCGAGCCTCAATCTGAGGCCCAATAGGAGGTGCCATGAAGATCAATCAACCCTACCCTGAAGAATTCAAGATCGAGGCGGTCAAGCAGATCACGGAGCGAGGCCACAAGGTGGCCGAGGTGTCATCGCGGATCGGCGTCAGCCAGCACAGCCTGTACAAGTGGATCAAGGTCTATGGCGTGCCCAAGCCGGAACGCCAGGCGCAAGCCTCGCAGGCCGAAGAGCTGCGCCGCCTGAAGGCTGAGCTCAAGCGCGTGACCGAGGAGCGCGACATCCTAAAAAAGGCCGCAGCGTACTTTGCCAAGCAGTCCGGGTGAAGTACGCGTTCATCAAACGCCACGAGCAGCAGCACAGCGTGCGGCGCATGTGCAAGGTGATGCAGGTGCACCCCAGCGGCTACTACGCCTGGAAGGCCGAGCCACAGAGCCCGAGGGCCAAGGACGACCAGCGTCTGACGGGCCTGCTCAAGCAGGCCTGGCTGGAGAGCGGCGGCGTGTACGGCTATCGCAAGTTGACGCTGGACATGCGCGATCTGGGCGAGCGCTGCGGCAAGCATCGCGTGGCGCGGCTGCTCAAGCTCGAAGGGCTGCGCTCGCAGACGGGCTATCGGCGCCGGCCCGGCACGCGCGGCGGCAAGCCTGCCGTGGTTGCGCCAAACCATCTGCAACGCCAGTTCACGACGACCGAGCCGAATCAGTCCTGGGTGACCGACATCACCTACATCCGGACCCACGAGGGCTGGCTGTACTTGGCCGTCGTGGTCGATCTGTTCTCGCGCCAGGTGGTGGGATGGTCCATGGGCAGCCGTATCGACACTAGCCTCGTCTTGGATGCATTGCTGATGGCGTTGTGGCGGCGCCAGCCGCACCAGCCGGTCATGGTGCACTCAGATCAGGGCTGTCAGTTCACGGGGCACGAGTGGCAGACGTTCCTGCGCGATCACAATCTGGTCAGCAGCATGAGCCGGCGCGGCAACTGCCACGACAACGCCGTGGCCGAGAGCTTCTTCCAACTGCTCAAGCGCGAGCGCATCCGTCGGCAAATCTATGCGACCCGCAACGATGCGCGGGCCGATGTCTTCAACTACATCGAGATGTTCTACAACCCCAAGCGGCGTCACGGGACGGCCGGCGGCACTTCACCGGTGGAGTTCGAACGACGCCATTCCCAACGGCTCACGGGTGTCTAGGAAACCCGGGGCGATTCAGCTGACGCTAGTAATCTCACCACAGCGACAGTACTGCTGGGTCAATACATGGACGCCTTGGAAGAGGCATTTGCGCGTCACGGCAAGCCTGAGATCGTCAACAACGATCAGGGCAATCAGTTCGCCGACCTAGCTGTGAAGCGTCAAGAGGTTGTTTCTTGTCGAACTGAGCCTGGAGATGGGCGGCAGACCGCCGATGCCGCTATGCGGACGGTGGCAGTTGTAGTGATGCTGCCATTGGGCCAAGGCCTCAGTGCGCTGGGCCGAGTTCTGATACGTCCAGCCCTAGGCCCATTCGCGCAGAGCCGACTGGATGAAGCGCTCGGCCTTGCCATTGGTCTGGGGCCGCTAAGGCTTGGTGAACGAGTGCTTGATGCCGAGCTCCAGGCAAGCCTGGCGGAATTCGCGTGAGCGGAAGGCCGAGCCGTTGTCGGTGAGCAGCCGTTGCACGCAGACCCCCAGCCTGGCGTAGTAGGCCACGGCATTTCTCAGGAACTGCACCGCCTGCGCCTTCTTCTCGTCCGGATGCATGGCCGTGAAGGCCAGCCGGGCGTGATCGTCGATGGCGACGAACAGCGTCTCCCAGCCCGCGCCATCCACCGAGTCGCGCCGATTGCCTGTGACACGGTGGCTCGGGCGCACGATGCGGCCGAGCTTCTTGGTATCCATGTGCAGCAGCTCGCCTGGCGCCTCGCGCTCGTAGCGCACGACAGGCTGTGCGGGCTCCAGGTCGCTGAGCTTGGATAGCCCGGCTCGTGCCAGCACGCGGCTGACTGTCGAGGCTGACACGCCCACGCTGCGTGCGATGTTGGACTGCAGCATGCGCCTGCGTCGCAGTTCAACGATGAGCAGTGCCTTGGCCGGATCGATGCTGCGCGGCGAGTGCGCCGGACGCGACGAGGCATCGGCCAGCGCTGCCTCACCGCCGGCCAGATAGCGCCCCAGCCACTTCCTGGCGATGGCGCCGTTACGCCGTACGCAGCTGCAGCTTCAGGGGCATTGAGACCGCCTGTGGTCATCTGTTTGACCATCTCGATGCGGCGGGCGTACGTAAGTCGGGCATGCTTATGGCTGTTCATCCGGTGTTGGCTCTGGAGTGGATTGGGTGTTTGGCGACTTCCAGTCTCTCAAACCCAATCCGGATGAACACCGGATACAACCTATTGAAGCTTCACACCTAGCCTTCACCGAGGCGCTCACGACGAGCGGCGAGGTTATCAGCACGAACGGGCGCAGCGCCTGGCACGACAACGTCTTCGTCGAGCGGCTGTGGCGCACGATCAAGTACTTGGAGGTCTACCTGCGGGCCTACTACTCGGTCAGCGACGCCCGGCAGCACTTGAGGCGCTACATCGAGTTCTGCAACGCGCGCCGTTCGCACTCCTCGCTTGGCGCCATGACCCCGGATGAGTCTTACTTCGCGACGCTGCCGGCCATTCAATAGGCAGCTTGACGGACCGCATGCCACTTACCCAACCCCGCCCGATTCCGTGTTCAAACAGATGCGGCCAGCTCCGCGATCCGCCTCGACAACAGGCCGGAGTTGACAGCTGAAGCCATTCGACGAATGGGCTGAGCGGCACGGTGGGACGCTGCTGTTCATCCAACGGCAAGCCCAACCAGAACGCGTTCATAGAACGCTTCAACCGCAGCTTTCGCTAGGAAGTGCGCAACACCGGCTGTTCAGTGCTGTGAGCGAGATCCAGACCGCCGCTGACGATTGGCTCATCGACTACGACGAATACCGGCCGCACGATTCCTTGGGCAGCGCCCCAGCGGTTGTCTTCAAGCCCAGAGTGTTCAACTAGGAAGTCTATGCTTCTGGACTGTCTACTTGTCGGGGGAGCTTATGAGCTAGCTCCTGCGCAGCGATCTACTTTTGCGAGCTTTCATTTTGCCCCGGCCGAGGACCCGTTCCTGGCTGAATGAAAAGCGGGAACGTCAACCCTCGAATTCCAGCACGTAATGCTAGCCCGTACACCTGCTCGCGTGCGTAAGGCAGCAATATAAACGGGGCATTGACTTCAGCCCACCGCGCCAAATTCTCAAATGAGAACTTGGCATAGTCAACGACAAAGTTCCCCTGCAGTTCCACCTCAACAACGAATGCTGGGACGGCAGTCCCGCTCTCTTCCGCAGGCTCGGTTGCGGGGTCTGCAGTCTCAGGCTTAGTTTCAATTCGCAGGCCGATTGAAATGTTCGGATCGTTCCTATCGAATTCTGACCGGCCGAGCTCAATCTTTAAGCCCAGCTCACCTTCATAGTCCCGCGCCGCTTGGGCGTCGTTCACCACCAAATTCAGCCGGTGAACGATAACGTCACGAAGCTGAATCGGATGCAAGTCGCTTAATTTTTGAGTCACGCTGCAAGGTAGAACTGTTCGTCATTCGCTGCAGTCAAGTCATCAAGCTGCAACTCGTCAAAGCGAAGGCGAAGTTGTTGGCCAATGAGAGACTGTGCAAATCCGAATTGGTCATGGGAATTCCAAACGACGGTAAGACTGCAGGCCGCCCGAATAGCTGCAAACACCGTCACCAGAGGGTGATCCGAGACCTCCGCAAGCTTTGCATGGAACTCAGCATCGCTTAACTTGGAGACTTTTTCGAAAACCTTTCTGAAAATCTCTTCCATTTCTATTCTCCAACTAACTCTATATCCTTGATCAGCCCCATAGCATGTTTTCTCACGACAATGCATGGTGCTCGTTTAAGCCAAGACACATACGGCGCCGGAGTTTTCTCTCCCTTTGTCAAGCCAGGAACATCCACATCCAGCTTAATTACACCGTACTGCGCTGCTCGTTCATTTTCAATTTCTTTAATCAAGTACAGGCGGAGCAATTCGATTTCATCTTTGCTGCTCTCGATTTGCCTTTTTTCTGCGGTCTTAATTAGCAGGTTTAAAAAACCCTCTGAATTTGCATCAAAATATTCATCGGTCGGCGCCTCTATTTTTGCTTTCAGAACCGCCAAAGACTTGTCGGCATCACCTTTGTATGAATTGAATTTTGGCGTGGCCGCAAGGCGCCACCAATTTTCCGCCAGTCGTTGAGCAAAAAAAACGTCGTCTTGGAAGGACCAAAAATATACGCCTGCCCCTGCCCTGCCGTCATCACTGGCCTTGAACTGATTGGACTCTAGGATTGCGCTTGCACGTGTTCTTGACGTGCCGTGCGTTCCATTCAGATAGACGGTGGCATTTGCTGCTGATGCCATCAGTTGATAACAGAACTAAATGAACTTCTGTTGCCGCATTGACCGCAAAGCGACAACTCCCCGTAATTCAACGAAACGCTGCAGGTACACGACCTGACAATCGCAGCTGCTTTGCCTTGGCGCCCGGTACCCACTGCCGTTAACGGCACCATAGCACACGCGGCTAACGCTGGAACAAGGAAAGACCTTGCAGGCTGTGCAGCCGGCAACACGCCCCACCCATTTGGGCGAGTGCCGCGAGATAGATGAGGCCTATGGCGCCTGTGTCAGTGTGTCCGCTGACTTCGGCGATCGCGGAGGCCCATTTGATCAAGTCAGGTGACAGCTGACGGCCAAGAGAAGCGTAGTTTGCCAGTGCCTCAACTCTCTTAAGTTCGATGGCTCTCCTATGGGTTGATACTGCCAGCAGGACGCTTCGTGCAGCAGACATTCCGACGCGAGTCTATGAAGACCGTCGCGTCCTGCCAACCTGAACAACCGGAGCACCTCCGACGCCAATCGTGAAAGCCCGCACACTTCTGGGTGTGCCGGCGATTGCCTCATGTCACGTACTGTGAACCTGGCTCCGGACCGAGAACGATGACAGCCTCTGCACCTCGGTCTTTGGCTCTGCTCTCAACGTCGATCCGACAGCCCTTCCAAGGGAACTGCCGCTTCCGTCGAGGTGCTCGGGAAAAGGAATGGAACGCTCCCGCCCGGCCCCATAAGCCGAGCCCCCGGACACGCAGAGCAACGCCAGCAAGCGCAAACCCAGCCGCCTCTCAGGTCTCGGCTGGGTTTGCCACCATGCCGCGCGACGCACGGCATGCTCCGGGGGCTAGTACAGCTCAGGCTCACCCGTAAACCGGCTCCGACATTTCCCAGCCTTCAGCACGTCCAGGATCGGCACCCCCGCCGCCGCTGCGAACTTGATCACTGCTCCAAGACTGATGGCTTGGCGCGTCCGCTCTGGACGCCTACATTGACTGAGATGGACGGAGCTGGTCCGCAGTTGGCGGACCACATCCATCTGGAACTCAAGGCCCGTCCGCACCTTGGCCAGCTCATACGCCCACTCGAGATCCGGCCAACGCGGCTCATTGCCCAGTGCCGGCATGTCGCGCACCAGGTCGGCAAGTAGCTGAGCTAGATGGGCATCTCCAGCAGCCGAACTGGCCTGCCCGTCCTGGCACGCGGCCGCGGCATTCGTTGCGAGCATGAGAGGGGCCCCGCATTGCCGGCAACCCACCGGGGGTGCCCACCCGTCGGGTCCACGCTGCTCTGTACTGGCGCATCGTGGGCACGCGCCTTCGAGCAAGGTGTCATGCCTATGGCACCGCTCGTGAAAGCAGAAGCTCCAGACCAATCGGTGATAGGTCGGACGTCCAGCCTGAATGTCTTCATGCCAACACGCCGAGCACCAGACAGGAGACTTCCTGACGTACCGCCGAAGGGCAATCGTGTGGTCTGCCCAGGGCATCGCCAGCACCGCAACCGAAGGAACCCCTGTCAGCCGGGCCAGGCGCATGCCAGCCAATCCTGGAGCTGTGCCCCAGTACGGCTGCAGGCTGCCATCACTGCTATAGCGTTCCCCTTCCATGCGGGGCAGCGATCGTACGTAGTCCGCCAGCTCGCGCGCGGTGACCCCGTGGACGGCGGCCAATCGGTTGAAATAGCCACTGAGCGACTCGCAGTCGGATGTGCCCACGCCTATCGGCTCGAGGCTGGACAGGATGACTCGCGAAGGGATGGGAGTAGGGCGCAGCTCACGCATGGTCACCTCCGCTCAGGCCACCAGCCACGGGAGGAACGGCATCCCGCGTAGGGCTTCGAACGCCAACCTTGCCAGGCCTCCCTCCCTTGCCGGATCCTTCCTTCGAAGTCTTCGACGAGCTACCAGAGGCTGGGGTGCCCAGCACCATGCTCGCGATGCGGCGGAGCGGGCCAACAGGAGCCGGAGACCCCAGGACCATGGCTTCGATGCGGCGATCCGTGTCGGGTGAAGCGAGATCTTCGCCATCATGGATGTCCTTGACGATGCGCTGGATAGCCAGGCCTGCCAGGCGCGTTCGCCGGAAGTCCTCGATCGTCAGGCGAGACCGTGCCTCCATGCGTGCACGCGACATGGCTCGTGCGCACCAGTCCTTCAAGATGCCGACGCATCCCACCGAGCCGGCATAGAAGAAGTCGAACTCGGCCTCGACATTCGGAAAGACCTCGGCACCGATCCGCGAGAGAAAGGTCTGCACACAGCTGGCAAACGCGTTTCTGTCTTCAGCATCACCGTGGCGGTAGCGCCCGAAGTGAACCACTTCGGTTCGACGTGCCAATTGAGCAGAGACCTGCAGGTGCACGAGCAGCTGGTAGGTGCCAACCAGCACGAGCTTGACCCCACAACTCTGCGCCACGGACTTGAGCACGTCGTACTGGTCCCCAATGCCGCCAGCGCGCGCGCCCATGAGGATGTGCTGCGCTTCATCGATGAACCAGTACTTCAACCGACGTCGCTGCATTTCCCGGCCCAGTCGCAGGCGCAGCGTTGCCGCCGTGAGCGACTCGCCGACACGCTTGTGCTGCTGCTCCCGCGCCTCGGGCGTGGGCCGTCGGTCGTCCACGAACGGATCGCCGAGCGCGAGCAGGGCGTCGTGGTAGAGCACCTTCCAGTCGAATGCACGGAAGCCGCTGGCGACGGCCGTCGTCGAAATGAAAGGTACGAACTCGCGGTCGCACATCATCTGCGACTGTTCAGCCGCCAGCAGGTCCTTCATCAGGCGAGCAGCCAGTGTCGACTTGCCCACACCGGTCGGTCCGACCAGGCAGATGAGCTCATAGCCCACACCATGGTTGAGCAGAAACTTCAGGCGCTCCAGGGCTTCGTGCTGCTGGTCATGCTTGACCACGAGCGAGGCGAAGCTGGCTGCGGGATCGGCGGCCGTAGCCGCCCCATTCAAGTTGAGGCGGTGGCTCATCAGTAGGCCTCCAGCGTTTCAATCTTCATGGACGGCTTGGCGGCCTCGACGCTGGGCTCACAGATGTCAGCGGCAGGCACTTCGGAACTGCCCAGACGCGTCGTGCCTGCAGGTTCGTCCCAGTCCTCCCAATCGGCAGGGTAGACATTGGCCTCCATCAAACGCTTGCGCTCCTCTGCGGCCTGCCGGCGCCGAAGCAGCATGAGTTGATCTGCGTTGACCTCCTTGAGGAACTTGATGAGCGCAGCATCGGTCAGGCGCGTCTTCTCGACCGCAGAGCGGCGGCGGCGCCACTCCGTGCTCGCCTCCAACAGCTCCTTTTCGGTCAGGCCCCAGACCGTTTTGGCATGACGAGTACAGGTCAGTCGAACCCATTCACGGTCGATGTAGGCGAAGGCCACACCCATATTGCCGGGGTCATAGCGGACCTCGACATCCTTGCCAAAGTGAGCCTGTAACCGCGCCGCGTTGTAGTACAGGTAGTTCACCTTGACGCCGTCTGCCTGCACCCGAGCCGTGCCCTTCCTCGGAGAGGGGCAGGTGGCGAGGATGAAGTTCCGGTCGTAGGGAATGACGTGCATCGGGCGGTGACCAGACTGGGCTACGGATGTCTCGAAGCACGCACGCGGGCTCATCAACAGTTCCCGATGCTCCAGGTTGTCGTAGATCTGAAAGAAGTACCTTTCAAGCAAGTCGCACAACTCGGGGAACGTCCAGACTGCGAAATTGTCGGGATCGACTGCATTGGTCATCTGGCGCACGTTCTTGCGCAGCTGCGTGTTGCCCTTCAGAACATGAATAAGGTTCGTGTTCAACGTGCCGAAGGGACGCTCCATCTGTGACCCATAGCGGGGCTTGGCAGCTGGCCTGTAGATGATGGTGACGTGGTAGCGGGCACACAGGGTCTGTGTCCAAACACACTGGAATTCCTTGCCGCCATCGAGCACCAGGCTCTCAGGCAGGCGCCCCCACCGTCGCACACAGTCCCGAATCACCGCCATAACAGAGCGATAGCTCGGCGCCTCATAGCTTAGGGAAAGTGCAACCGCACGCCGGCTGAAGTGGTCGATCGCCAGCGTCGCCCAGATGCGACCTGCCTTTTCGGGGCTGTTGGAGAAGATGGTCTCCAGATCGATGAGCGTGTGGTCTATGTGCACGCGCTGCCATGCCCGGTCTGGCGCCATTGCCAGGGCCAGCTCAGTCGACTCAACGCGCGGCTCAAGGGCGTAGGCGAGCTTGTCACCGCCGCGCGCCCGGGCGACCTGGTAGGCCGGCATCCTGTTCACAAACTTGGTGAACCAAGGATAGCTCGGCGTCGGCAGGCCAAGCTCTTTACACCGGTCGGCCAGGAAGCCCCAGCCGATCTTCAACCGGACGTTGTCCGGGTTCAGCAAGTGTTCGTTCGCGACGTCGAGGGCCAACTGGACCACTGACTTCACCAAGCGTGCTTTTCGATTTCCCGCTTGCGCAGTCCTCGGCAGCAGGCCGATGAAGCCGTTCCCATGCTTCCGCTGTGCGGCCTTGTAGTCCGACACGTACCGTCGCAGGGTGCGGTGTTTTGGATTGGCCCGACAGGCTTGCAGGTAAGGCCGAATCTGCTCCATACGGCGGTTAGCCGTTTCCAGGTCCGTTCGGCTTGCTCTGCGCAGGATGGCGTCGACAGGGCTCTCGACACCTGTGTCCGCCTCTGCCGTATCGAGAGCCTCGAGCTGCCCGCCGTGGGCCAGGTCCCGCAGCGTGGCCAACGGCATCGTCTGGGTACGCCCTTCGCATTCGATCACCGCCCGGCTTGCGCCGACGGAAAGGATCTTCCACGTTTGACCGTCCCACCGCAGCTGCTCTTGCGCGGCGAGTCGGACCAGGTTCACCGGCGGCCCTTGCCGCCGGTCCTTCGACAGCGCACAAGCCAGGTAGGCGTGCAGCGTTGCCGTGTCCCTGTAGAGCCAGCAACCTTCGGTGTCAATAATTCGACACGCCTGCCAGTCGATCGCCACGTCGCCGCAGCCGATGGCACGGTAGATGTGGTCCAAGGTGACCGTCGCTCCGCATTTGTCGAGGACTGATCGGATGGTGGCGCGCGCCAAGCAGCCGAGAATGCTGGTGATCGCCGCCAATGCGTCGTCGTACCCAGGCAGGTCCAGATCTGCGCGCAGGTACTCGCCCAGGAACAGTTGATTGCTCAGCACGAGGGCGTCAAAGTTGGCCTCCGTCCGAACCACATGTGACATGCCCAACTCTTGAGCCGCCCGCTCCGCTGGCGGGCAGATCCAGCGCCCGTCCTGGAGCACGAACAGCTCGGGGTCATCAATCGCCCGCTTCTCGACGGCCGCGAGTCGCTTCCCTTCTAGTAGCCAGATCCCGCTCTTCATGATTACGAGGAAGTCCGGAGTTTGCAGATAGCTCCGCATCCGACCGCCGATGCGGTAAGTCAGTTTGATCGGCGGGGGCTGGTCGACATACAGAAAAACATCAGGGTCTAGCTCAAGCCCGAGGATGATGGGCAACTCGAGCGTGGCGCTTTCGAAGCCGATGGTGACCCCAACCTTTTTGCTTGGGTACCGGCCGCACATGCTGCGCGGCGTGCTTCGTACCAGCCGTGATGGAGCCTCGATGGCCGCCTTGATGTAGGCCCGGCACTCGGGCGAGATGTTGAGCTGGTCCACCAGGTGAGCCCAGATCTCCGCCAGCAGGCCTGGCCTAAAGCTCCGACCGTCGCTGCCCTCGGCATTGGAGTGAACGATATTCATGATTGCCTTTCCACATTGCAAATGCCCGTTGCCGGGCGTGATTGCGCAAAGCGAGCGGCAGCACCGCACCCTCAGCCTGGCCGCCGTGCGTTGCCCAAGGGCAACGACGAAGACCAACTGATGGCAACTGGAAAGGACAGCGGAAGGAAAGGCAGCCCCTGCGGAGCCCATGGGGACGGGCCCCGCTTGCGTGAAGCGAGGTGGGGGGCTAGAGTCTAGGCAACCGGTATCGCAATCGGCGGCGGACTCAAGGGCTCAGACACGACGGGAATCGTGTTTGGGCCCTCTGCCTTTCTGGGGTCTGTCAGCGGGGCTGCTCTTACACCTTGCGCTCCTTTCTCTGGATCACGTGCTGATCCAGGGAATCCAGGTAGTCGACCAAGTCACTGGTGCGAGCGAAGAGACCCTGCCGATGCGGCAGGCGGATGACCTTCAAGCCCAACTGGCCACGCTCAACGCTGCGTTCGAGCGCCTCCGCCGTGCGGAAGCCGAGGAACTGCACGAGCTGGTCGCGGTTCAACAGCGGGCCGTAGATCTTGACGAGCTGACGGCACACCACGTCGCGGGCGGATTCAATTTCCGCCACTGCTGGGCTCGCTTCTGGCTGCGTCTTTTCGTCCATTCCAGCAGTCTGCTGACCGGCGCGCAGACGAGCAAGAAGAATTCGGCAGCGCAAGCTAACTGAGGCAATGCGCACCCCGTAGTTGCACGGTGCAGAGTTTCATTGCGTGCAGTATCAACGTACGAAACTAAACCTCTTCTGTCGGTTAAGCTGAGCTTCCGGTCTGCCAAAAATGGCAGAAACTAAACGTCAAATATTGCCTCTCAGGCCTCTTTCCGGCGAACTGAAAGGTCCCTCCCATCGCGTTGCTGCGGGGCCACACATCGGCACTGGTCGAAACACGTCACCATGAACCTGCTCCTCGCGCACTTGCGGCTGGCGAACCTCATCGAGCGCGAACTCAGCGCAGGGCTCGCGCACGTGCGGTACTCGTTCAGAGATGGGTCCGAGGTGAAGCGGAAGGCACTCACGCCGATTCAAGCTCTGACGCTCGCGCAAATGCTCGAGCACTCAAGGAGCAGGGGAGGCCTGGAGCCCCACCCCATGAGGGCCACGGAGCTCGCCCTTCCGCTTGGCGGTGGCGGGCTGCGCACGACCGTACAGGCGTGCTTGGCACCGCTGATCAAGGCCGGTTTGGTGGAGCAGTTCCCGGACGCTTCAGACAAGCGCCTGGTGGGCTATGGCCTTACCGAAGCAGGGCGCCAGGTCGCCATATGGGCGATCAGCGCAATCGGACGATGCGACAGCAATTTGAGAGGGGCGCTCAGGGACAAGGAGCTGTCGTGGGCGTGGCGGGTGCTCTCAGAGATTTGCTTGGAGGCATAAGCCGCTGCCATGCACTGTCCATGCCGACGCCCACCAACGACTCAAGGGTGTCTAGGACACCGGGGCGATTCAGGTAGGCCGACTTCGCGTTCACCACCGGGACGACCGTCGAAAGTGACCTGCCCCCTCCCAGCCGTACCGAAGCAAAGGTAGTGAAGTCCGTCAAACAGGAGAATGACGGACATGAAGAAGAGCAGATTCACCGAGAAGCAAATCATTGGCTTCCTCAGGCTGGCCGAAGCAGGCATGCCGGTCGACAAATGTGGCCGCATCCAGCCGGCCGGGCTCCTCGTCAGGCTCAAACTATTAGAGATCGGCGACCTGGAGGGCATGAACGGGCGTCTGCCTGCCGCACTTCCAGCATGAGATGCCTGCCGTCACCAGTTCGATCGGCCCAACAAGCCTGGTGAAGGGCTGCTGACTCATGACCCGTTCGCCTTGAACGAGAAACTGAACGCCCCCTGGGACGGCCGCCGCAGAACATGCTCGGGCTTCAGATGCACGCGTGCACTGGACGGCACCCCGTCATCGCCCAGCACTTGCAACTGCTGATGCGCGCTCAACTTGAGCAACGCCGTCTCGACCATATCGCGCGTCGCCGGCGTGGTATTGATCAGCCGCATGAAGAACTGCTCGAAGCTGATGCCGTCGGGAACCTCGCTGAGGAGCCTGGGGATCTGCTCCAGCATGGTGTCTTGGCTGACGGTGGCGGCCACGTCGGAGAAATCGAACCCGGTCTGCAGCTTGCCGGTGTCGTCCAGCTTGCCGATGTAGCCGGTGCTGAACATGTTGAACCCGGCGCCACCGTAGTGCGCGAAGTGGTTGTGATGCTCCCAATGGGTGGCCGCCATCACGTCCCGGGCTTTCCAGTGCTGCGACAGGTGCAGCAGCCAGAAGTCGCCGAAACCCTGCTCGGGCCGAATGAAAAACGGCGTGTGGAACTTCGCCGTCGAGGCCCGCGTCACGTCCTCATACAGGTTGGCTTGCAACGCCACGCGCCACCACGGCGACTTCTTGAGCTCGTCGATCTCCGCCGCGGTCATCCCGCTGCGAATGCCGGTGGCGGCCGTGAACTGGCGCAGGTTCTTCGGATCGAGGAACTTGATCAGCGCATCTACGTAGAACGTCAGGATGACCTCGGCCTTGGCCAGCCTGCTGAAGATGTCGCTCAGGCAGTGCATAGGCACGGCCGAGTAGCCGTACTGGTCTAGAACGAAGAGCGCCCGGCCTGATCTGATGCTGCGAGCCTCGCAACGCTTGATGACGGCATCGCTGTGATCGGCGAACTGGCCATGGACCAGCCGGATCCGCTGGGAGGCCAAGGCTTGGCCATGGTTGCGTTGGATAAGCAGGTTGCGCAGGAATTCCAGCGCCGATGGACAATCGTCGATGCAGATCAACTCAACGTCGATGTCGATGGGCTTGCGACGGTCCTGGCGCGTCATGACCAGGTACTTGGCCTCCTCGATGGCCTCAAGGATAACCAGCGGCGATCCAGGCACTTCCCGGCCGTCCTCGTTGACGTAGAGGCCGCCGCCGCAGAAGCCGTCAACGACGGTCATCCTGATCTGTTCACGCCGCAGGCGCGAGAACAAGGTCAGGAAGTACTTGATGAGATAGTTGCGAAGCAGCGCATGCTTGACTTCGCTATGGCGCTTCAGAAGCGGGGGCGTACTCCCCCAAACCCAGTCGTAATGTGGCATCGCGTGGCGCTGCTGCGCTCTAGTTCTCCCAGATCGCGAATGTGCACGCCCGCTAACGGGGTATCAAGGTATATGTGGCGCGCCGCCGACAGCAGCGTGCTGGAGGTCAGGCGCCCAACTGCACCGCTGCGGCCGGCATCTCGTCCCATGTGCGGCCGTTGAGCTCGCGGCCGTTGGCAGCCTTCGCCCGACGCTTGCCATCGGCACCCCAACCGCCCCATTGCTTGAAGAAGAAGGCAACCTCCTGCTCCTGGCATTGCTCACGCACCGACTCGACCCATTCCATCTTCATGGGCCTGGCCTTCGGGCCGGACTCGCCGCCGACGATGACCCAATGGATGTCCTTGAGGTTCAGCTCGCCGACGTCCGACAGCAAGGGCTCCACCGAAAGGAACCGGATCCGAGCTGGCACGGTGCGCAGATGGTCGATCCGCGGCACGCCGTACTTCTTGTCCTCTACCGAGACACCCAGCCAGGCGTTGTCTGGCACGGTGCGCGTCCGGAAGAAGCGCGCCATGCGCGCGGCACGCTTGGTGAGGATCTGGTAGGTGTGATGAGGGGTCTGCTCGATGACGGCGAAAACCTGCTCGATGTACGTGTCCGGCACGCGGTCGTGGAACAGGTCCGACATCGAGTTGACGAAGTACACCGTCGGCTTCTTGCGCTTGAGCGGGTCGTTCAACCGCTCAGGCAACAGCGTCAGCGCAAAGCCGTTCTCATAGCCGGGCGTGCCCATCGCCTTGAGACGCTTGGCCATGGTTTCGGCATAGCAGTTCTTGCATCCCGGAGACAGCTTGGTGCACCCAACGGTCGGGTTCCACGTCTGCTCCGTCCATTCGATCTTGCTGGTTGTCGTCATCGTGCAGCTCCCTGTGTTGCAAGCTTAGCCCTCGATGAGGGATTCGCTAGATTCCTGATGATCCCCGTCACCACGCCAAGGACATTGAATGTGCGCGTTGGGCGTCGGGGGTTTAGGCCGGCCTGGTGCGGCACAAGACGTGCACCGTGTCGGTCAAACTGCAGTTCCTTGATGGTGTAGTCCCCATCGATCTCGGCGACGACGATGTCGCCCTGTACAGCCTGGCTGGCGGTCTCAACAACCGCAACGTCGCCGCTCAGGATGCCGGCATCGGCCATCGACTCACCCCTGACTTTGACGAACACGGTCTTCGACGGGTGGGCCACGAGCAGCTGATCCAGCGTCTGCGCCTGGACCAGGCCGGTGGTGCTGTGATCCGCGCCGAAGCCGGCGCGCACCTCGTCTTCGCTGATCTCCAACGTGAAGAACTCTGCCCCTGGTGCGAGCCGCCCGCCAGACGACTTGCTGAGATGCCCGCTGTCAATGAGCCGCTGAGCCATCTTGTAGGCGGCGTTCTTGGCCTCGAAGCCCAAGGCCTTCGCGATCACGGCATAGGACGGAAGGCACCCTAGCCGCGCATAGAGATCGCGCAGCACGCGAAGGTGCCTCTGGTCGTTGTTGGGTCTGGCCATGTCGCCACTTTAGTGTACGTTCGTCCACTAATCAAGTAGACGGTTGGTGGACGAGGCTCAGCTGCGGCCCGGCGGGCTCGGGAGTGGCGACGCGGTGTTGTGTCTGGTCGAGCGGTCGGCCAACAGGCCAAGGCCCTCCCCTGGCCTCGGCCGCGCCGAAGCTCGTTGGAGCCGCCTATCATTCGCGCAAGCGCGCCGCTACAGCCGCATTGAGGGAGAGAACAGATGGATGTGTTTCCCGAGCCGAGTGCTGGATGGACCCGACACCGGATGCACCCCTACGTGGCGGCCCGGCCGGGCGAAGCCGGGTTCGTGGATCTTCGGGCGCAGCCTGAGCGCATTCCGGAGGTGCTCGAGGACTATAGACCACATGCTGATCAGCCGGCCGTGCAGACCTTCTTCGAATTCCTGAGGTGGATCAACGGGCCCGAATCGGTGCTTGAGACCTGCGACTGCGCCCTTCGAGGGCCGGAGAAGGTGAAATCACGCAAGGAATCCAGGTTCCTGTGGGTCTTGCATGGACGCGTGATGCTGATGCATCGTGAGCCGGGCGCGAATTGCATCGAAGGTGCCCCCACCGTCTTCATCCAGCATCTGTACGAGCAACTGCACCGGGTTGACGCGCTTGCTCCCCTGCGCGACGTGTGCGCAGGGTTGAACCTGTGCAGCGTGCTGTACAGGGATCGCTGCCTCGCGCAGCCTGCGGCCGACGGGAGCCTTGCCGCGGGGCCATACGACCCGGGACTCGGGCAGCACGTGATGGTGAAGTTCCGGGCACATGGCAATAGCCACATGGAGGTCTGGCAAAAGCTCAACAAGTTCTACGGCTTCCTGTGGACCGCATGCCGTCGCACATCGGACCACTTTCTGCCGTTGGGCGGTTTTCTGCCAGCTGCACCCCAATAGCCAGCTCAGCGTCGATGTCCCGAGAGGGATGGCCCGCGGAACCCTGCCCGGTTCTGGCCTCGCAGACGCCGCCGGGACGGCATGCAGGGGCCATGCCTAGATGGCGACCCAGCCCAGCGTCTCCCCTGCGCGCTCATGATGCAGTGGGCGCTTGTGACGTCGAGCCGCATTGGCCGAACGGTTCACAACCTTTCCGGCCTTGACCAACCTCACCAGCGAAGCTTGCAGGTCACCTTCGAACCAGTCCGTCTTCTCCAGGATGTCGGCGAAGGCTGCGGTATCGATCAGCCGATCGCCGTCGCCGAGGTACTGGCACCAGAACTCGTCGACCTCCGAGGCCGCGGCATGCGTGACGTCAAGATCGGCCATCTCCTCGGCCGAGAACAGTGAGTCCATGCCAGTGTCGGCCGTCTTCTTCCTGTCGCGCTTTTCCGCCCGGACCTGGGACTGCACGCGGTCGGTGCCTTCGGAAATCTCCATGAACTTCACAACGCCGAGAGGGTGCGAGGTCAGGTAGACCAGGTGGTACTTCGCGCGGTCCCGCTCCGGGTTCATGATCCGCGCGTGTGCCGCCCTTGCGGGCCGAGAGTTCGACGCCGGCACGCACTGCTTGAGGCTCTCCCTATAGGTGTGGACGAAGGCATGCTCCCGCTGCTGCGGGTTCATGGCCGTCACATCCAAGTCCTTGCCAAGCACGTTGGCCATCGTGGACTTCATGCCCTGCATCGACATCGCGCGATTGGCATGGTCGTACATCAGGTTAATCAGGAACTCGGATCGCGGCCTACGAATCAGCGGCGCCAGGACGGGCACCGCAATCGGGGTGTATCCCTTCGGGTCGATGAAAAAGAAGGTAAAGGCATCCGGCCCCACCCAGTCGAGGATCTCTTGCCGCAGCGCGACGAAGTCGCCTGGAAAACAGGCCGAGCGGATGCCGCGCGGTGTGTGATCCGCCAGGTAGCCTTTCAGCCGCTGGAAAGACGCCGGATTCTTCTCGATGTACAGCGCCTTGATCTTGACGAAGCGGCGCAGGCTGGCGAGCTTCTGACGGCAGGTATCCAGGGTATTCAGTGAGATCGCGATCGACGTGCTCTTCATGTCCTCGGAAGAGTCGCCCCACGGACCGGCAAAGCAGTCCACATAGCATAGCTCGGCGCTGCCCCCGGATCGGGTGCCCATGCCGATGATCAGGAACAGCTTCTCTAGGTAGTCCTCAAGCAGTCTGTGCTTGATCAGGGCCTGCTCGCGCCCGTCATAGGCCGTTGGAATCAGTGAGCTTTCGGTGTTGTCCATGGGTGTTAGGTCCGTGAAAGCCGTGCCGGGATCAATATTCGAAGAGCCGCAATCTCCGGCCATGGGATCTGGTCCGGACTCTGCAGAACGGAAGATGGCCGCGAGCCCTGCCGAGCATCTAGAACTTTCCAGTCGCCTCGACGTACCGTGGGCCTCGCTGCATCGATGCGTCGCTGGCCACCATCTCCTTGACCAGGGAGAAATCGTCGGTCGCTCCAAAGACGAAGCGCTCGGCGCTGCGCACCTGCAGCGAGTTGAAGTGCACGACGTTGACGGGCTGCAGGCGCAATGGCGTTCCGTTCTCGATCGCGTCGATCGTGGTCGTTGCAACTTCCAGATCGTGCAGTTCGCCGCCATCTAGATTCGACACTTGGCTTTTCGCGCGCAGCCTCTCGACCAACTCACAGCATGCGTCCTGCAAGGTGGGGCACCACAGGCCGAGCGCCAGCGTGGGCGACAACGGAAAGTAGATCTGGATGCCCTCGCACGCGATGCCGAGGTTGCCGCGCAGGCCGCTGTCCCTTTCGTTGGTCGTCGCGAAGGGATGGTCGCCCATGAGGAACGGGTGCTTCCGGTCGGTCTTGAGCAGCACCCAGTCCTTGTCGACCAAAGTCGGCGCGTATTGCGGTATGGCCTGCGTGATGAGCCGGGCCAGCATCGCCTTGTCGGCATTGACACCATCTCCGACCAGAGGATCAGGGTCAAAGAAACCTTCGGGCGCGCCACCCTGCGCCTCAAGCCAGGCCTTCATCCGCGTCATGACGTCGTTGCTTCGCTCAATGACAGCCCGGGTCCTGACCATCTGGACCGCAAGAAAGGACGCCAGGGTGGCGCGTTCCATGGGCTCCTCGAAGTCGAACCTCTCTTCGCGCACTAGGCGCGCCACGAACTCGGCGGCCTTCGACTCAAGGTCGGCCAGCTTTGGCTCGATCGTGACCTGCTCACCGGCAAATTCGAAGTCGTACATGTGGTACTCGGCGGCCACGGCGATGGCGGACTTCTTCGAGGCCGAGAACGCGAACGACGTGCCCGACTGCTTGTCGTAGACGCGCACGTGATCCTTCTTACCGCTGCCGAACTGGCGCAGCAGGAATCTGGGCACATAGTGCTGAAGCTGATTCCCCATGATGGCGTTTGGTCTCCCTGTGGTCTTCCGAATTGTGACCGCCAGCTTCAACCGGCTCCAGCTGGATCGCTTCAACCGCCTATGCCGCGGGACAGCCTTATGACCCTGGGGCAAGGCAACACGTAGGCGCCCGTGGCGAGCGTCACGATGAAAAGAGCTCGAGGTTCTGGCTCCTGGCGATGTCGCCCCAAATACGGTCCGGCAGCGGATGCCGCGAGAAGAACACCAACCGGTAGATCGCCCGCCCCTTACCGTCGGTGATGCGCGGCATCTGCGAGCTGACGGTGAAGCCCAGCGCCTTCACGGCGTTGCACCATTCGTCGAAGAACCACAGCGACAGGTTCTTCTTGGAGATCTTCTGAGGCACGCGGGCTCGCCAGCCTGGCAACGCGTGGTCAAAGCGGTCGCGCGCCGGATTCAGCTCCATGTCAATGTTGCGGGTCAAATCCATCAGGCTGAAGTGCACGGCAAAGTCGACATGCTCCAGCCTAGCCAGCCGCTCGATAATGGAGAACGACAGATATTCGAGGTTGTATGGGTCGATGTAGGCCAGCGCGAGCGCGCCGAACGGCACGGCCTTCGCCATCTGGTCCACCGTCTCTATGGCTGGACCCGCGAACGTCTGCACCTGCGCCCCCCGCGCGATCAGGCGCTGCTCGTTGGCTGCCGCTTTGTCCGGATCAATGTCACCGACCAAGACCTTCGTGAAGGGCGCGCCCGACAGGACGGACTGGCGGTAGGCGATCACCGATCCGCCGTCGCGGGTGATGGTTTCTCCCTTCACCTGGATGCGCCCCGGGCCGCAGAAGGGATCGATCAGCACACGCTGCTTGAAGCGCTTCTGCGCCTCGCGAGTCGCGTTCAAGTACCGACAGAGATAGCGGTGCTTCTCGGACGGCACCCAGTCGCCGACGCCGGCTCCGTCCGGGCCGAGCTCGATGAGCAGATTCGGAAATGGGTCGGGTCCCCAGATATCTACGGCTTCTGCAGACAATTTCTCTCCCTGACAGTTCGATTGAGCGAATAGATTCGCATTCGTGACGATCAATGCCGTCTTCATGAACCTCTCAGACCCCCTAGTATGGAGAGGAACGTCCGATCTATGGCTACCGGCTTTCCCCGTCGCTCCATGGCTGCGGACACCATCGTCAACCGTACCCGCTACGCCGCGATGGGAGCCTGGGGAATGGCGAAGTGACTCCAACCGCCCAACCGACCTTCCCTGTCGTCCACGCAACCTGCGGCACGACGTCGTTGCTGATCTCCAAGCTGCACGCTCGCCGTCGTGCCCGGTCGAGCGCCGCCACTGGTGCACGAACTTGGCGTTGAGGCTAATCGCCACCTGGGCCACGGCGCCGGTCGCCGCGCAGGCAGCGATGACTTGGCGCTTCAGGTCTGCATGGTGGCGCAGGCGACTGGCCGGCTTGGCGTCTGACATGGTGTCCACCTGCCGGGTTGGTGGACACCATCCTGGCCGCCACCGATGGGCATTCAAGACGAGTTGGCCGGACGCATACGCTCCATTCACCGACGCGCTGTCTAGCCAAAGTGCGCTGACAAGGAATCAATGGGAGTTTGAATTCTTCGGACGCGCTGCCCTCTTGGCGGTGAGCTACCGACGAGCCGCGACACCCAGCACAAGGGTCGCCGCAGTCCAAAACCTGAGCTGAGGACTCTCGATCGGTTGGCCCAATGCGAAGCGGGCGAAGTGCTCGCAATTGAAAGCCAGCCAGTCATAGGCAGGGTGTCGACCAGACCGAGCACGGGCCAGAACCGCCCAGTCCGGAAGCGCTGTCCTCGTCGGCTCAGCTCGGACTGGCTTACCTCGGGCGAAGGTCGACAGCGGTTCTTCAACCACCTGATAGCCGAACTGACCAGGGTTGAGTGAGATGACCTGGCGCTCCCAGCCGCAAGTAGGTTCGGTCAGGAGCCCCACATGGCGATAGAGCCCGCGTGACACGGATACCAGGGTGCCCGCGGGCAAAGAGTCAGAGGTTGCGTTCATTGGAAGCATAGGCGTAAAATTCATACTTGCATTAAATGCATATATGAATTCAATGTCAACTCCCCACCTACCCCAGCCCGAAGTTCCGTACTCTGCCTTAGTTGGCCAGGTCATCAAACAGGCTCGTGTGGAGCAAGGCGGCCAGCAGATGGACATGGCTAACCTGCTCGGACTCTCCCAGTCAGCCTATTCCCGGCTGGAAAGCGGTGACACCATGTTTAGCGTGTGGCAGATGCGCGAATGCGCAAAGCTACTCAAGTTGGCACCGTCAGAGGTACTGCGCCGGGTCGAGCACTTGGAAGACCAACTGAGCAAGCAGGACGTACCCATCGTGGAAGCCAAAAAAACAAACCCGGCCGGAGCGTTGGTCGGGATTGCTTTGCTTCTCGCTTTGCTGTCGAGCATGCGGTAGATAGAAGGCCACCAAATAGCACTTCCGCCACAGAGCTACGGCTAGAGGCGGCAAGTCAATGGAGGCCGCCTCTTGTCATTTGCATCCTTAGGGAGTCCACCCCGTCAAGTCAGCGCCATCCAAGCGAACAAGGCGTGTGCGCTTCGCCCGCTGGTCGTAAAAGGCGACATGTGTGGTGGAGCTAGCCAGGATGATCCCGGCCCCTATTGGCTGCCCATCTCGGACGATCTCCGTGCATGTACTGTGCCCCTGTACGGACTGACACCCCTTTTGAATCCTAGCTTCCATTCGGCGTGCCCACGCGTCAGAGTAGCTCTTCCCTATCGCAGGCGCTGCGACGAGGATTAGCGATGCGGAAATCAGCATTGCGTAGAGCCAGACGACAAGACCACCTGACAGCCCCCAGCCCAGGAGGATCTGCCTCAGCCACCAAGGGGTACTTTCAAGGACCCAGGCAAGTTCAACCCGTCGCTGCCTGCCTCGTTTCGCGGCCGCTCTCGCAGTCAACACGATCGACGAGTAAACACCAAGAGTGATGAAGAAGACCGCCGCAAACCACCCGGGCCATGTATTTAGGAGGGACACGAACCGATCGGTGAAGGCAACGTATCCATGAATGAGTCGCTCATTCGAGTCTAAAGGGATGATGCCCGCATCCAAGCCCCAGTGATCCATCCAGTTGCTGTATGCGATGTGCCCAATGAGGTTCAACGCGGCGACAGAAACGCCAAGGAATGCTGCCGCAGCCTTAGCCAATGTGCCCCAAGCGATTTCCGTCGTATCGTTGCCAGGCCGTGCTTCATTGCTCCTCGCAGCGCCTTCAGCAAGAGCGCCCGATGATTCGAGTGACTTCATCTCATCCTCCTCTTTCATTCACTAATGCAGATGGTCTTCACCGACGTGAAACCCTGAGAGGAATTTCTCATGTAGGTAGCTCACTAGATGAGCCACCTACCAAATTTGAAGCTGGAAGCAGGTCTTGCGTTCGGACTAGTCCGCGTCAGTTACATCGAGCAGTAAGGGGCGAATCCCAGTTCTATGGCGAACCGGCAATGGCCATGAGCGTCATGCTCGGTACAAGGTGCAGGAAGGAAGGTCCGATCCACTGATGAATAGGCCGGCGCGACAAATTCACTCAAGCGCATCCTCGACCAGAGCAATGCCTGGACGGTCCCGTGCCGAGAGCCAGTCCCGGTCACCTCAACTCAGGCAAGCCTCTCGCCCGACTTGAAACTTGTCATGCCCGCTTCAGCATTGGACTCAGTGCACGGCCCAAGGATGGGAGAGAGTGACCACCCGCCTCAGATCACTCATGCCATTCGAGCAAGGTAGGACAGGCGAAATTGCCCGTAGCGCATCGGCCAGTTGGAAGTGACAGCTAGCCGAACTTCGGCGGCGTCAGCAACTCTCCAACAGACACCCCAAGCGTCAGAGCAATGCGCTCCACGTTGTCGATCGAGATGTTCCGCGCCTGTCTCTCGACATGCCCGATGAAGGTCCGGTGGAGCCCGCATTCAAGGGCCAGGGCCTCCTGGCTATAGCCTCGTGCCGCCCTCAGGCGAATCATGTTCAGGGCCAGGATCTCCCGGGCGCTCATGAACTTCTTTTCGCTGTTGGCTTTTGCTGACGACACGCCTAGCAGTGTTTATGTCGTCCGCTTTAGAGTCACCCGCGTTTAAGTCTCAATCTAAATAGCGGGATCGGCGTCGGAAGTGATGGGGATCCTCCCTGTCTTTGCCAGATCGACCCCGCCAGGGAGTTCACCTTGACCGCATCGTTGCCCATCGTCCTCTTCTGCTATGCGCTGCTCTGCATTCCGATCCTCAATCTGCTCTTCGGCGCTCTCATTGGTTGGATGCTTGCAATGCGCCTTCTAAGGGAGCGGCGTATCGGCCGGCTGTTGCTTGGGCTGCCTCTGGCTGCCCTTTGGACGCTCTCTGCGTGCGTCCTGCTCGCGGCCTTCACCAGCAGCCGGTCTATGCAATCAGGGCCACTGTCAGAATGGACTTGGGGGGCCGTTTGGATGGTCGTGCACCTCGGCCTGACACATGGAATCTTCGTGTACGCCAACGCCGGTGGGCGCGCAGGCTATGCAAAGCAGCTCGCGCTCGCGAATGCCGTCGGACGAGGCCACTTCACCATAGGCTGCGGTTGCCAAGGCTTGCTGCCTCAGCTCTATGTCGACCCAGCCGCGAAGACCCTCGCATTCGTCGCGGAGAAGTGGTTTCGCATCGAGCCGGCTTCGTTCGTCAGCGCGACGGACATCAGCTACGTCGCCATGAGTGATGGGTCGACGAGGGAAGTGGTGCTTCAGCTTAGAACGAATGACTTCAGCACGCCGCTGATCGCCATCGAGATGACAAGCCTTACGCAAGCCCAGGCGTGGCAGCAGCGGCTGCAGCTGCTTTCCGAGGGGTAGAGCAAAAGGCTTGGCTCATGTATGCCTTCAAGCTCGGAATTCACGCCTCTTTGAACCCCCTCGCAAAGGCGCGCAGCAAGCTGCTCGTTCACGACGGCTTCCCACGTAATTCAGCGAGCGGATCGAGGAATTGCTGGCGCATCGGTGCTGCACGGCAGTGGCTGAAGAGCCGCACGCTGTGGCCGGAGAAAGCTCGGAGCGAGGCCCAGCTGCTGCGGAGTGCAAGCGCCGACGGCACATTGAGTGCCATGAGCTCCTAAACCGGCATGTCGTCCGGCTTCCGTGGCGAGACTTCCGCAGATGCGGGCATTCCGCCATCGTGGCATTCCAGGTCGAGGCGGTCGATCAGCCCACCGGACAAGAAGACGTCGCCGGCCCTCACGTTGCTCGACAGGAACGTAAATCAATCATTAGGGAGAGCAGCTGCCTTCTCGTCGGCGACGACGCGCAACCACTGCCCAAGCAGTTCCTTGACGCAGTGCTGGCAGAGATCGATCTGCACTTGATTGCCATCGCCGAAGACTGACGCGTAGCCCGCCTTGTGATCAACGCTGACGAACTCTTCGAACTCTTTCTCGCCAAGCTCCGACAGCCGTTCGCAACGGTCACACCTGATCTGCTTCACGAAGCTCTGTGGTCGGACGTCTTTGATGCGCATGGTTCACTCCGTTCGCAGCGCCCAACAGCGATTCGAGTCGGGGCCTGCTTTCACATTACCTGAACAGCGTGCAAGATCGCTCGCTGGTGACCTGATGTCAAAGCCAAGCCACCGCCACTGGAACTACCGTGCGATCCGCTTCGAGCACGGGGAGGACTCTCACATTGCCATCCACGAGGTTCACTACCAAGACGGCATGCCGGTGGCCTACTCTGAAACCCCGGCCGTAGTGCTCTGGTCAATTGAAGAGCCTGACGGGGCAGGCCTGGCGATCCTGGATCGTATGCGAGAGGCCCTTGTGAAGCCGGTCCTGCTGGAGTCAGAGTTTCAGGCTTCCCGTCGCGAGTTCGGACTTCTGCCAGGTCGCCAGGTGCCGGAGAACTTTGATGATCCGCTGCCAGAGGAAGTGGTCCAGGCATTCGAAGACCACCACGTGGAACTGCGGGTGCAACGCACTTCCATGGGTACCGAATACGTTGCTCTTGCAGATGTTCCCTCTGAGTATCGCGAGGAGTTCTGGGAGCACCTCGGTTCGGTACGCGGCCGCTTGCTAGTCGATGGCTTCTGTGAGGCTGGCCTTCTTTCCGACTGGCTCGCTTGGAAAACGGTCCCGCTCCGGAACTAGCCCATATGAACCTGATGTGTGTCTTCAGCGCTCAATGTGAAGGCGCCCGCGTATGGCGAGCGTCTTCACATGGCATCAAGTCATTAGTCCGGAACGTACTGATACGCGAGTTGTTTGCAGACGTAGAGCGCGATCAGCCTGGCGGATTTGATCTCCTCGAAGTGCTCCAAGAAGGTCGGCAGCTCCATTGACAGGAAGTAGTCGATATCCCAACGCTGTTCACTCGCTTCGTCCAACGGCAGGTTGTGGACCAAGTTCAAGATCCGTCCCGCGCTAACGAAGTCGCCGTCCTTGATCTGATCGATCGCCTCCGCAGCACAACGCTCAACGATCTTCCTTGTGCTTGAGACCGCTATCGAATCGAGATCCACCAGGACCTTCTGGAGGCATGGCAGAACGTGCTCGTTTGTGCGCCCACCCAGCAGGATGTTCCTGCAGGAGATCAAGCCTTCGGCAATCGGCTGTCTTGTGGTCATCAGTACCCCCCGGGTGTAAAGGTCAAGTCATCAGGCGTCTTGTAAGCACCGAAGGGCAGTTCAACCCTCTTGATCGGAACCTCCGCAACACCTGCACGTGGTGCCGCGAGTGCCCGATGGTGACCATCGAGGATGTACAACTTGCCCTGATGCTCAGTCACGGTGAGCGGCTCTTTGATCCCTTCTGCGCGGATGTTTTTGACGAGCCTATCGAGCTGCTTGTTGCTCATCGTCTTGCCGTGCGTGGCGATCAGTTCTCCAACCCTGACTGTCTCCGCTGCCCCCTTTGCGGCAGGCAAGAAAGCCATAGCAAGCACGAACCCATCGCCTTTACTCGCATGTCCCTCTAAAACGTTGGCCAAGGAGTCAAAGGTGCCCATTGTTCCCTCCCAAGCCATTGAGGGCAGCATCAGGGCAGGCAGGAACAACTTCGCAGTATCAGGGAAACTCGGGAAATCGGCGGCCAAAGCTCGGCCTTCACTGGCCGCAGCACGGAACACCGACCTAGAGGCTCCAGTTGTCGATGTCCCCAATGCGCGGGCATCAGAAGTCCCCCGCATCCTGACACAAGCTTCGGAACATTCAGCGGGCTCACGCCCGTCCGGATCAATCTTGGCGTACGGGTTGTTGTCGACGTAGGTATAGAGCCCGAAGCCCTTGCCCGTATTGGCGTCGGTAACGATGGGATCGACGCTGAGGAATCTGCCGACGATGGGATCGTAATACCGCTGCTGCATGTACACGAGCTCAGTCTCCGCATCCTGCACATGCCCCGTGTAGCCCATCAGGCTGGTCGCCGGCCCGGGCTTGGTGCCGGCCGCCACATAGCCGTAGGGCTCGTAGCGCGTGCGGTTCAGCAACGTGCCCGTGGGCCCGGTATGGGCTACCGGGCTGCCCAGGGCGTCGGTGTGCACGTACTGCGTGCCGCTGGCGCTGTTGACCTCGGCAATCGCCTTGCCGGCCAGGTAGACGTAGGCCGTGGTGCTGGCCGGGCGTGAGCCGCCGCTGCTGGTGCTCCACAGCAGCTGGCCGGCCTGGCTGTAGAGCGAGAGGCGCGTGCTGCCGTCGCCGCCTCCGCTGACCTGGATGCGCCGGCCCAGGCCGTCGTACACATAGCTCCCGCCAGGCACCGCGGACTGCAGGCGGTTGCCCTGGTCGAAGAAGTACTGCTGGGCGCCCTTGCGCCTGATGTTCCCGTACGGGTCGTAGTCGTAGAGCTGCTGCGTGCCGTTGACGTCCACCCGGTTCAGCCGGTTCGTGCCGTCCAGGTAGTTCAGCGTAACGTTGCGGCTGCCCACATTGGCGGTCTTGAGGTTGTCCGCCGCGTCGTAGGTGTAGGCCGCAGTGCCCCAGACGCCAGGGGCGCTGACGGTCTTGAGGCGGTCCAGGTCGTCATAGACCATGCTGCGGCTGAAGACGTTCTCCTGCCGGTCACTGATGCTGTTGACGTTGCCGTTGGCGTCGTAGACATAGACGTCATTGAGCACGCCCGCATCTTGCTTGCTTTCCGGCAGACCGCGCAGGTTCAGCCCCTGCGTGTGCTGGATGCCGTTGCCGAAGCGGAAGCTGTTGACCGCCCCGTTGGGATGGAAGCTCAGGCCCGTGGCGAAGCTGCCCACCTGGCTGGGCTCGCCCAGGGCATTAGGCACATAGCTGACACCTGGGCCGCCGGTGGGGTAGCTCAGGCTGGCCAGGTGGCCGTTGGGGCTGTAGCCCCAGCTGAAGATCCAGCTCTGGCCGCCGTAGCTGAGTGTCTCAGTGCTGATCAGGCGCAGGCTGTTGTAGACATAGCTCCAGGTGCTGCCGTTGCTGCTCACGGTCTTGAGCTTGCCGTCAGGCCAGTATTCGCGCGTGATGCCCGGGCTGGTGTCCCCGTAGCTCGTGCTCTTGAGCCGGTTCATGGGGTCGTAGCCGTAGCTGATCTTGGCTGTGCTGGCGACGGCCGCCGTGTCGCAGCTGCCCGTGCCCGTCAGGGGCTGACCGGGTGCGCGCCACAAGACGTTGCCCGCGGCGTCGTAGTCCTGGACCGTCGCATTGATCTCGGGCTCCACGGTCTTGCACAGGCGCTGGCCGGCGTCGTACACATAGCGGCGCGTCACCCCGCCCCGGCTGATGGCCGTGGGCTTGCCAAGGGCATCCCGTTCGATGCGCACGCTCACCCCCTCCGGCGCATCCAAGCCAGCCAGCTGCGCCTCTTCCGGCTTGTCCAGCGCCCAGAAGGTTTGCGTCGTACTCTTGCCCCGTGGATTGCTCAGCACCGTCTTGAAGCCATCCTGGTAGTCCCAGCTGGAGACCAGCACGCCCAGCTCGCTGTCCGCCTCCGTGCGCTTGAGTCGGCCCAGCGCGTCGTAACTCATGCGCTTGCCCGGGCTGGTGATGCTGACGCTGGTGGCGTCGCGCTGCGCATAGCTCTCAAACGCCAGCTGCCCTGCCGCGTCATAGCTCTTGACCAACACCTTGCGCGTGCTCGCCTCCTGGCTTGCGTCGAAGGTCCTGACCATCACCGGGCGCCAGAAACCGTCGTAGTAGGTGACCGTGCGGGCATCGCCCTGGCTGATAGTCTGGCGCCAATGACCGGCCGCCAGGCCGTACTCCGGGCTGCCGACCGGCTCGAAGACCAGGCTCGTTGCCGTCCAGCCGCTGGGCGGTGTGATGCTGGACAGGCGGCCGGCCGCGTCGTAGCCGTAGTCCGTGCTGGCTCCGGTGGGGTCGGTGTGCCGGGTGATCAGACCCAGATCATTGACCGACGCTGACTCGCTGCTGCCATCGGCATAGCGGACGGTTCGGGGCACGCCGCGCTTGTAGCTATCGTAAGAGGTGCGATGGCCGGCGCCGTCCTCGTGCCAGGCCAGCGTGCCGTCAGCGTTGTAGCCCTGCTGCCTCTGAAGGACCCCATACCTGCTGACCGTCTTGAGCTGCCCAAATTCATTGAACTCGTTCCCGACAGCAAGCCAGCTGCCTATCTGCAACTTGCTCAGCTGCCCCAATACCCAAAGGAAACGTTTGTCTTCATAGCTGATCGTTTCTGTCTGGCTCCCAGCCGGCCCTGTCTTCACGACAGTCGTCGGCCTAGCCCATTCGTCAAACGCCGTGGCTTCCCAAGTGAACGTTCTCCCTTGCTGGGTTACTACTTTTTTGTCCAGTGGGAAATGCCGCAGCGACATAGCACCGTCCCCACGAATGTTGTAGGGCCCGTTGGCCACCTTGCTTGGATAGGGGCCGGCGTCCGGGCTGCGGTATCGATAGTCAGTGACGCGCAGCGCTGCACTACCGTCCCAACCTTCCTCCGATTTCAGCAGCAGACCTTCGTTAACCGACCAGCGTGTGCCAAAGGTCAGGCGTGTTTTTGCTCCAGACGGGAACGTCTGAATCACCGTCTTGCTTCCTGCACAGGCGGGACATAATTCATTTGACCCTACGGCTGCGGGGTATTCATATTGCCAAATCAATGGCTTCAAAAGGCCTGCGGCCGTAATTTTCTTTTGTGTTAGTGATTTTACGCCAATATAGACGGATGGATAGATCGATGTGAACATCGACGTATTCAAAAATGGCTTGCACTGGGTCACGTCCGTGCGCGCGTGTTCGGTGTCGGTGAGTGTGAACTCGGCTACAGCGCCAGAGGGGTGCGTCATCGTCTTCTTATACGCCCCCCCGATCCCGTAGAAATGACTCGAACAATCCGACGGGGCCGACAATGAGACCACACCGACCTGAAGGTTGTCGCCTCCAAATGTCCAGGCCGTGGCGTCAGGCAGTACAACTCTTGACAGCAGCGGCGCGGCACCGGATATCCCACTGTATTCATAGCTCCATGTCCGCATGCCATCGGAGACAGTAGAGATGAGGTTCGTATTGGGGTGATAGCTTATGCGTAGACTACGCTGGTCACTGGCATCAATCGACAACAGCCTCCATGGGGCGTTTTTGTCATACGAATACGTCACCGCATTTCCGTGGCGATCCTTTATTTTCGTCGGAAGAATCAATACCTCGCTACGGGGCATGAATAGAACATTTACGTTCGCTGCGGGATCCATCCCTTGGCGCAAAGATTGAATGGCGCCCGTCTTTTTCGATCCAAGGTAGGCCGGGTAGGAGCGCGCCACCATCCAATTGAATGTGTACTCCACACCATCCGGCGACAGCGCTATAAATCCCTCGCCATCGAACGCACTATCGGCGTGCAGGCTGTTTGTGCATCGAAATTGCCACCCTTGCTTCGTTACTACTCCATAGACATTTCCATCGGTCGGGGCGCTTTTGTTTTCTGGTGCCCGGGACAGCATATCCTGCTCGCCGATTCCAGGAACGTAGATTTGATAGCCATGCCAAAACTCGCGTGACGGTATGGTCATGGTATGCGTTTGATTCCATCCTGTCGCAGCGTCGAGAAATATTGAGCATCTTTTCAGCGGCTCTACGCCAGATGTCTGCCAACCGGAACGCTCGTCAAATACACCTTTGAGATGGGGAATCTCAAGTTCCCATTCACCAAAATGGTGCTGATAGGATCCAGCCGACCCCGTCGTCAACCGGCGCCCGATCGCAACCGGCAACGCAAAGTTGCCGGGTAGTGACACGTCTGTTTGCGAAAAGCTCAATGCGCCGGTATAGGCGCTGACGCGCTCTCCGAACAGGTCGGTGCCCAGTTGCGTCAGCTGTCCTCGAACCAGTTTGCCGTTCTCCTGATAGCCTTCTTCGGCCAGCACGTTTGCGGCCCCACTCACCAGTAGCAGGGCCATAGGAATAACGCTGACGCTTCGCAGCAAGGAACGTGTCCACCCAAATGCTTTATTCATCTCAATTCCCTGAATCTTGATCAATGCCTGTCCGCTCATCGGAGCGGCTTGACTCTTGCAACTTCAGCCCACCATCTGTCGGCTGGCCAGCCAATCAAAGCGATGGCCGCCGTCAATGCCGTACCCTCAAAGCCCTCACCCTTCCCGATCGAGATGCCCCGCACAGTCATGCAACGCAAGGCCCCGCTGGAGTTGGCTGCCGTCTGGAGCATCGTTCCGCGGGATGGCTCGATACGTGGTCCACAGCAGTGCGCGGAAACTGCCTCTCGCACACCCGGGCCACTGGCATTGAAGGCAGTGCTGCCCAGCCTTCCCATCGATGGGCGGCCAGCAGTTCCTCGCCGCTGCGACTGCGGCGACTCATGGATCCCGGCTCACCTGAGGACAGCGCCACTTGCCCGCCTTCGGCAGCCGTGATCAGCTAATGCTGAATGAGCTCCCATTCGCAATGGCCGGACAGGCTGGGGCCCAGCACTGTCGGGCTGTGAGCGCCGCGCACCAGGCCACCGTTCTCGAAATGCTGTTGCACCGCCTATGCGGGTCCCTGCACCATGCCCAGCGGCGAAGCGCCGATGAGGGCGCACGCGGCCTCCTGCCGCCAGCGATGCCAGCTGTCCGTCCTGTTCACGGTCTTCCCTCCCGTTGAAGCCGCCATCTCTAGTGCAGCCATTTTGTTGATTGACCCACGTCGTATCGCCCGGGGCCACACGCAAGCGCTTTATCAATTCCCCCCGATGTCTCAACCGGGTGCCATTGACCGATAGATGTGCCCAGACACGGATCGGTGATGCTTTGAAAAGGTCCGGGCGCGGCGATTCTCCTTGGTCGCCCCCTACTTCAACCCTGTCAGCTCTGACAGCGTCTTCGCAGCAAGGGGCGGCATTCGAACAACTGCGGCAAAGGTTCATCTGGCACGCCGTCGTCTTCAAATCAACATCAAGCAGGCGGAGGCTACGGGGCCAAACCAGGAAGATCATCACCCACCTTTGGGTGGTTATTATGCGCAGCGACGGGAAGTCTCGCGCGATTGCGAAGCAACACGTGCATCGCCCGAATGCGCGACCTGCCGCAGCGTTCAGATTCCCTGCTGGATCACAGACTCCCTCCGCCCGTCAGCAAGACCAGGGCCCTGAATTGCAGTGCCTTGGCGCTCTTCATCGGTCGACTGTCTGGCCCCTTGCTCGTCAGCAACGGCCGCTCCGAACGGCTCTGCACGCCCAAGATGCCCGTAGCGGGTGGCGGCGCAGCGATCTGCACCCAGTCCGCCTGCCCCGTGAAGGGATCGGCATAGAGCTGACGCAGATGAGGGCGAGGCAGCAGGTCGCGCCGGTCCTCGACCAGGTCTTCCAAGCACTGCAGACAGGACGGGCGACCTTGAGTCGCCGCGGCATTACTCTCGATGGCGCGCACGATGACTTGGTCCCGACAAAGCCGTTCGCGCCAGCGCGCTCTTTGCGCGGCCATGCTCCGGCATCGGCCCAGCGCCGCCGGGGCCGCGGCTGTCAGGGCGGCGAAGAAGAGCAGGCCCAGGTCGCTGAAGCCTCGCTCATGCATGCGTTGCGCATGCCGCAGACGCGATTCAGTCGCTGCGCTTGACCCCCGTAGCGCCCAACTCGAAGGAGCAGTACGCCACGCACCTGCCGGCCTTGCACCTGCGGCGCAACCTGGGCTGGAACTTTCTGATCACGGCCCAGGCATCGACGCTGCGCGGTAGCACGCGAGAGGTCATCCTGCGGTCCCGCCTGGTCGAGGTGCTGCTGACCCGACGTTACGAGTACAAAAGCCAGTGGTACCCGCTATCGCCCAGCGGTATCGAGCAGATCGTGCGGGAGCTGTCGGCGCTCAGCTTGGCCGAAGGACTCGTGCCGGCCAATGCGCGGCTCTACGGCAGGCTGGCCCTGGGTATCACGGTCACGGAGTTCATGCCGGATGGCAAGAAGTACGCATATGTCCCCACGGCTATCGCCGAGGGCGTTCGTCAGTTCGCGAAGCAGAAAGCAGCCGAAAGTGCAAAGGCCGAGCGGGAGGCAAAGAGAGCAGCAAGGCTTGCCGCCCGGCCGCGAGACAAGACCAAGTGACGCTCAACTTTGGTATGTCTGCCAACGCACCTAGGCGCCGTATTACGCACCCGCCCCACCTTGACAAAGGTCAATTCCAAGAACAGCTGACGCCCTGAAATATGGGCCAGGCCTGCTTCTTCAAGTCCTTGAAACCGGGCGTTGCTGGCGGATACATGTGAGCGTTAAATCGTCTCTGCAGCCGCTGTGGCTGTGCAAGAAGCGAGAGCCGTTAGATGACGTATCACATCAAGCCGGGCCCTAAGCCCAAGAAGGAAGACGGGACCGACGACCGCCGCCGTCACGTGGATCTGCCGAACGCCCCGAAGCATCCGACGCTGCCCATTCACAAGCACGATCCGAAGAAGAAGTAGGACGCCTGCAAAGCATCTACCTTGATGCGGCAAGCACCTACGCTCAGCGGGCGCCCGCGCCTTGCGGCGACGCACAGCCTGGACGGCACCCAGGCTCGCGAACACCAATCCAAGCTTGGGACACCGCGCGCAGCTCCCTTGCTTGGCTTGACGCGATTCTGGACCCGCAGCACTGGCTCAAGCACCTGCCCCGCTATTGCCAGGCTCCCCTAAACCCCCTCGAAGTCCGCGAGACCCCAATGTCACGCGCAACCGCCCGCTGCGAAGGCCACTCGTCCAACGCCTGGACCATAGCCAGCACACGATCGCCTTCCCGCTCCCTCTCTTGCTTGATGCGCATCTGATACCGAGTGCCCAACACAGCCGCACACTCAGGCCTCTGCGTCATCAAATGCCTCGGATCGATCTGCAGCCGCTTCGCAACCTGCGCCACTGGCAGAGCGGCTTCAGACGCCATCTCCAGCTCCAACACCCGCTGCGATGCCGCCCAATCGATCCTGGGCCTGGCTCGTGAAGGCCAGACGACGGGATGGTGCCGCGCCGCTCGCTTCAGCCAATCCCGGTCGCCAGGGCGCCTCAAGAGCAGGTCGGGCAACTGAACTGCATACGCAGTGCTCAGCCGCAACAGCAGATCAATGCCAGGCTGTGTGCGCCCCCTCATCAGGGTGCTGACCGTCCCCTTTGAGACCCCCATGCGCCGGACCATCTCGCACGCTTTGACGTGATGCCCTCGCCGGTGCAGCGCGGTGACGATTTCCCCAAAGCTGGGGGACTCGCTGCCGACGGCCTGGCTGGCGACGACCGAGACCAGCAAACCCATCTGCTCCAGCACAGCCGCCTCTACATCCGACATCGGCTCTGCAGCATCACCGCCAACGGCCGCCAACGTGCCGCCACATGAAGCGCAGCTGGCCCCGTCAACAGCCCCAACCCGCCGTATGGATCCCTTGGCACCGCAAGCCGGGCAGGCGGTCCTCAATCGCACGCAATGGCGCGCACAGTGCGTGACGCTGGCCAGGCCCCAGATCAGCGGCGTATGCAGCCCTGAGCCCGCCTGCCTCTCAGCCAGACATGCCGAGCACCACCCGCGATCTGAACGAAACACATGCTGAGCCCGCACCCGGTCAGCCAGCCAGCCCAGCCCCAGCGTTTCGACCTCGGGGTGTCCGACCAGCTCTGCCACACGGCGCATATACGCAGCCGCTTGCTGCGAGGGCACGTCAAGCCTCGGTGGCTGACCACGCAGGTTCTGGTAGATCGCCGGGCCATGCCCGTTGATGAACTTGTGCAATGTCTGCCTGGCCACGCCATGCGCCTGCGCCAGGCGCCCGAGGTAGCTGTCTGCCGATTCCACGTCAGGCGTGCCCACCCCAATGGGCGGCAGGTGCCACAGCCTTGGACGGCGCATGTCCGTTGTCATGATCGGGTCAGGGAGGTCATCAATGCCGCTGCAGCTCTCGCGCCCAGTGGGCAATGGCGCCCTCGGTGGCCTGACGCACTTGCCTGGCACTGGTCAAACGGCCCAACGGCAGGTTCAGCTCCTCCACACCGGGGAGCACCTGCCGATCAACACCCCAGCGCTCCGCCATGTCTTCAATGACGTTGCGGGCGACCACGACCAGGTCTTGTGGCCTGGGCTGCCGCACCATCAGCACCCTGAATCGGGTCAGCAGTGCCGGCGCGATGCCGGTCAAGGCATTCGCCGTCGCCAGCCACAGCACCCCCGTGAAATCGCATTCCGTCTTCAGGAAGACGTCGTGATGCCGCGCCGCTGTCTCCGGCTCCACCAGACCCAGCAAGTAGGCCTGGATGCCCACGTCGTTGCGCAGGGGCCCCTGCGCCTTGTCGAGCTCATCCAGAATGACGATCGCCGATGCCGACAGCTGCGTGGCCAGCAAGGTCGCCAAGTCACCAGGCCTGCCACTGCTCCATCCACGGCTGGTTCCGCACAGCATCTTGGCGTCCGCGCTGCCGCCCAGGCACAGATCCAGGCGCGGCAGCCCCAGTTCATCGGCAAGGCGGCGCGCCAGGCGCGATTTGCCACAACCAGGCTGGCCGACCAGCAAGGTCGGTGGCATGACCAAGAAGGCGGATCCGACGGCCGCTCGTCCGAGCAAGTCATCGAACACGGCGTCCAGGACATCTTCAGCCCATGGGAACTCCAGCAGCAAGCGACGATGAGCAGCCTCAAGCGCCGCACGCCGCGGCATGGTGGCCACCGGCAGCGGGCATTCAAGTACGCGGTGTCGCTCGAGTTCTTCTCTGTCGATTCGTTCAGCGCTTGGCGCGATGGGCCTGCGGCAGATGATGCGTGTCGGACCCTCTGTGTGGACCGGTACAGCCAGAGCGTCTGCCCTGGTCGCGGACTTGGCGGTGCCGATCGCCAGGAACACCGCCGCCTGGGTTCGCTGATGCCAGGCGTCGTCCCGGCAGGGGGCACAACCCGGCTTCGCCGCCAAGCGGATGGCAGCCTGGCGCAGGGCTTCCCACAGCGGCAACCCCACCTCCCGAAAGTCCTCCTGCCGCTGCGAGACCGTCGCGGTCTCCCCGCAGAGCGTCGTCTCGGCGTTGGCGTAGTGATGGCGCAGCGCAAAGAGCGCGGCGTCAATGTCGAGCATCGACCACCCGGCATAGGGCCGGCGTGCACAGACTTCCAGCAGCGCGGCCGTGCACAAGGCCTGGACCTGGGCGACGGCCAGTTCCTTGAACCCCGCCACTGGCAGCCCAGATGGCTTGAGAAGAAGCGCCACCCGAGGGATCGCTGTGTCGACGGACGACGGCGCCAGGCCCATGGCCCGTTCGCAGAACTGAATGAGCTCCAGGCGCGCTTCAGGCCGGGCGTCCAGGCTCACAGCGTGCGCGCGCAGGATCAGTGCAGCTGCCTGGGCCCAGGAGTCGCGGCTGGCCCCTCGCGCAAGCAAGGTGGCTGCCCGTCGGAATTGATCGGCACGGTGCCTGGCCGTCAGCCGCGGTGCCAGCGCCATCATCAAGGCGTCGCGAGAGTGATTGAGCGGTGCCGGTGGGCTGCTGTGCGTCGCGACAAGTTCAAGGAACGCGAGGCCGGCTGCTGCCGACCCGAAGCCCCAGTGGTGACCGCGAAGCTCCTTGAGCAGCTTCTCCAGGCGACCACGGTCCGTTCTTCCCATTGAACTACGGGGAGGCCGTGAGGACCTCACCGCCGGCGCAGCCTCGCCCAAGACTTCCGTATCCATGCCTGCCCTTTCTGATGGCTCTCGTGCCGGTCAGCGCTGGATCCGCCATCAGCAGCGGGCAGTTACCGGAAGGTCAGGATAGGAAGCAGGGAGTTGCCGCGTCAACGCGCTCGCGGGGTAGCGATTTGAGGGGTGTTTTGGTGTCTGGTCAGCTGCCGAGTTTGAGGCACTCTCGGCCAAGCTTTGGGGGTCATCCAAGAGGTGCCGCAGCAAGTCCTTGACGGGGTTGATGAACTCCCGGCCACGGTTAAGGCGCATTGCCGACTCTCGGCCAAACATCGGAGATCGCCTGTCTCGCGACAGCTCAGCCGTTCTCGGTGCAGCAAAAATTCTGACCCGTTGCACCCATGCCGAAATCGGCCAACCTATGGGTTACACCCTTGGCCAACTTATGGGTTAAGGAACAGGGGTGTTTGTGTGACTTAGCCCATAAGTTGGCCGGGATGGCCAAGGTTAAGTTAATTCCACTCTGGGCCAGGTTTTGCTTAATTGCGGAGCTATAGCGGTCAGGCCGCTGTTGCGGGCGCTGATGGATCGCTGGTTGTCACCCTGGATATCCGCACGCACTCAACGTTCGAGTGGGTGCCCAGCTTGATGTACAACTGCATGGCTCGAAGTCGGTCTTCTTATAAGTACATTAGCTACCTTCAGGTAGTCCAAGAAATCGTCCGCATCCCCCATGGGTCAAATTTCAGTCGGCGCCAACATCATTGGACTGCTGGGTACCTTGAATCCAGCCGTCCTGCCGCATTCATGTCAGCGCGTTGAGTAGACCGCAATTGCTTCAGCCAGACGCACTGCTTGCTGTCGAAGGCTCTCGGCCGCAGCAGCAGACTCCTCGACGAGAGCAGCGTTTTGTTGTGTCGTCTGATCCAGCGATGACACGGACTCGTTCACTTGCTGGACCCCGGTGGTCTGCTCACGCGCCGCGCGGCTGATCTCCCCCAGCAACTTGTCGACGCGCTCAACTTGACTCACGACGTCCTGCATCACGGTCCCAGCCCGGCCGACCAGCTGCGCCCCGGAGTCAACCCGCTCGACGCTGTTCCCGATGAGGACCTTGATCTCGCGCGCGGCCTCGGCGCTGCGCTGCGCCAGCGCCCGCACTTCGGCGGCCACCACCGCAAAGCCCCGACCGGCTTCGCCCGCACGGGCGGCCTCAACGGCGGCATTGAGCGCCAGGATGTTGGTTTGGAAGGCAATGCCATCGATCGTGCCGATGATGTCCCCGATGCGCCGAGAACTCGTGGCGATGTCGTCCATCGTCTTGACCACTTGGCCGACGATCTCCCCGCCGGATACCGCGGCGGAGCTGGCCTGACTAGCCTGGCGCGCCGCTTCATTGGCGGCGTCGGCCGTGCTGCGCACTGTCCCGTGCAATTCCTCCATAGCCGACGCGGTCTGTTCGAGGTTGGATGCCGACATTTCGGTGCGCTGCGACAGATCGTTGTTGCCGCTGGCAATCTGGCTTGATGCCGAGCTTACGCCACCGACCTGGGCGTCCACATCGTCAACGAGTGCCCTCAGGTTGAGCCCACTTTGGTTGACCGCACGCATCAGCATGCCGATCTCGTCCACACGCCCCATCTCTGGTGCTGGCGCCGTATTGCCCGCGGCCACATTCAACGCCTGGTCGAGGATGCGGCGCAATGGGTATACGGCCTGACCCTCAATCAGCATGGCCAACAAGGCATTGACGACAAAAGCGCCTCCAGTGACCGCCAGCCACTGCGAACCGCCAGAACCGGTCACGTAGGCGGCGAGAGATTGAGCAAGCCAGCCCAGCAGTAAAAGTCCTCGCACTCGCCAAGACAGGCTCAGCGTCTTGGGCCAAGAAAGAAAGGCGCTCCAGCCGCCGCGCACGACCAAGCCCTTGTGGAACTTGAGACTACCGGCACGCCCCTCGCGTATTTGTCGGTAGAAAGCTTCGGCAGCTTCAACCTCTTGGCGCGTGGGCTTGGTGCGCACGCTCAGGTAGCCGACCACGCGACCCGCGCGTCGCATGGGCGCTGCGTTGGCACGCACCCAGTAGTGGTCGCCGTTTTTGCGACGGTTCTTGACGAGCGCCGTCCAGCTTTCGCCGCCCTTAAGCGTGGTCCACATGTCGGCAAAGGCCTCGGCGGGCATATCCGGGTGGCGGACAAGGTTGTGCGGCTGGCCGACCAATTCATCCTGCTCGTAGCCGCTAACAGCGATGAAGGCCGCGTTGCAGTACTGGATATGGCTTTGCACATCCGTCGTGGACATCAGCGTGGCATCGGCGGGATAGTCGTACTCGTGCTGTGTGACTGGCTGGTTGTTGCGCATTGTTTGTCTCCGGAGTGTGGTCACTCTGCTGTGTGTCGCTCAGGTCCGGACATCGATATCGCTCCCCGCCCCGTGCACCAAGCCTGTGCGACGAACTTTATTCGCAATGGGCGAATTTATGCTTGCCAGCAGATCATGGCGCACAAAAATGTGTTGTTTGCAGCCGAGTGTGAATTTGTTCACTTCGGCGCATGTGCCTTCCCTGACGCAACGTCAAAGGGACCGGCTCAGCCTGGGAGCGGCGACGGCGCTGGCGCGAATGGCACGCTCATGCCGCCGAAAGCGGCATCGCCTGCCTGCGCAGTTTGCCGCCAAGCTGCGGACCTACTGGCGCGGCGTCCAGTCTCGCGTGCGCTGGCCCATGCATACCGGCAGACTTGAAGGCATCAAAACCGCATCAAGGTCATCAAGCGCATGGCCTATGGCTACCGCGACATCGACTACTTCCTCAAAATCCGGGCGGCTTTCCCCGGACTCTCGTGAAGAACCATTTTTTGCTGTGGTCGTGGGACTGGGCTTGGCCAACTGGTCATATCGCATCCTCACACCGAATGCTTGGGCGCGCCCGACTGCCTCAGCGCCCATCACCCCGCTAAGCAACCCCGGATCGCCCACTGCCCAGTCGGGCATCAGCGCCTCCGCTGCAGCCGTCGCATCTGCTCCACCATCTGCGGTCCCAGCGGCGAGCGCGGGGCAGGCGGCCCAGTTGTCACAAACGTGCAATGGTGTAGGTAAAGCCACCAGAAATGTCAAAACAGCCGCGGCGGCTCAGTCCTGTGTGCCGTAGAGCGCCCGCAGGTTGGCCGCATCGCCATCCGGTGGTGACTGCGAACGACAACTGTCTGCTCTAAGGGGCTGTGCCCGTGAAGTCGAAGAACCGCAATCGCTGCATTTCGGTCATCTGCTCCTTATGTGATGCGAATCCGATACCTCTTTCGAAAGTGCTTCAGGTTCGTTCGGGCTACCCAGAAAAAGGCGCGGCCCCCGCCCGCGCCCCATAAGCCGAGCCCCCCGCACAGGCAGTACAACGCCAGCAAGCGCAAACCCAGCCGCCTCCCAGGTCTCGGCTGGGTTTGCCACCATGCCGCGCAACGCACGGCATGCTCCGGGGGCTAGTACAGCTCCGGCTCACCCGTAAACCGGCTCCGACAATTCCCCGCCTTCAGCACCTCCAAGATCGGCACCCCCGCTGCCGCAGCGAACTTCACGACAGCCCCAAGGCTGATGGCTTGGCGCTTCCGCTCTGGCCACCTTGATCGACTGAGGTAGACGGCGTTGGTCTGCAGATGGCGGATCACATCCATCTGAAACTCAAGACCCGTCCGCATCTTCGCCTTCTCATAGGCCCACTCGAGATCCGGCCAACGCGGTTCATTGCCAAGTGCCGGCATGTCGCGCACCAGGTCGGCAAATAGCTGAGCGAGATGGGCATCTCCAGCAGCCGAACTGGCCTGCCCGTCCTGGCACGCGGCCGCGGCGTTCATTGCGCGCATGAGAGGGGCCCCGCATTGCCGGCAACCCACCGGGGGAGCCCACCCGTCGGGTCCACGCTGCTCTGTACTGGCGCATCGTGGGCACTCGCCTTCAAGCACGGTGTCATGCTTATGGCACCGCTCATGAAAGCAGAAGTTCCAGACCAATCGGTGATAGGTCGGACGTCCAGCCTCAATATCTTCCTGCCAGCACGCCGAGCACCAGACAGGAGACTTCCTGACGTAACGCCGAAGGGCAACCGTGTGGTCTCCCCAGGGCATCGCCAGCACTGCAACTGAAGGAACCCCCGTCAGCCGGGCCAGGCGCATGCCCGTCAGTCCAGGGGCGGTGCCCCAGTACGGCTGCAGGCTGCCATCACTGCTATAGCGTTCCCCTTCCATGCGGGGCAGCGACCGTACGTAGTCCGCCAGCTCGCGCGCGGTGACCCCGTGGACGGCGGCCAAGCGGTTGATATAGCCACTGAGCGACTCGCAGTCGGATGTGCCCACGCCTATCGGTTCGAGACTGGACAGGATGACTCGCGAAGGGATGGGAGTAGGGCGCAGCTCACGCATGGTCACCTCCGCTCACGCCACCAGCCACGGGAGGAACGGCATCCCGCGTAGGGCTCCGAACACCGACCTTGCCAGGCCTCCCACCCTTGCTGGATCCTTCCTTCGAAGTCGTTGACGAGCTGCCAGAAGCTGGAGCGCCCAGCACCATGCTCGCGATGCGGCGATCCGTGTCCGGTGACGCCAGATCTTCGCCATCATGGATGTCCTTGACGATGCGCTGGATGGCCAGGCCCGCCAGGCGCGTTCGCCGGAAGTCCTCGATCGTCAGGCAAGACCGTGCCTCCATGCGTGCACGCGACATGGCTCGTGCGCACCAGTCCTTCAAGATACCGACGCATCCCACCGAGCCGGCATAGAAGAAGTCGAACTCGGCCTCGACATTCGGGAAGACCTCGGCACCGATCCGGGAGAGAAAGGTCTGCACACAGCTGGCAAACGCGCTTCTGTCTTCAGCATCACCGTGGCGGTAGCGCCCGAAGTGAACCACCTCGGTTCGACGTGCCAACTGAGCAGAGACCTGCAGGTGCACGAGCAGCTGGTAGGTGCCAACCAGCACGAGCTTGACCCCACAACTCTGCGCCACGGACTTGAGCACGTCGTACTGGTCCCCAATGCCGCCAGCGCGCGCGCCCATGAGGATGTGCTGCGCCTCATCGATGAACCAGTACTTCAACTGCCGCCGCTTCATTTCCCGGCTCAGTCGCAGGCGCAGCGTAGCCGCCGTGAGCGACTCGCCAACGCGTTTGTGCTGCTGCTCCCGCGCCTCGGGCGTGGGCCTTCGGTCGTCCACGAAAGGATCGCCCAGCGCGAGCAGGGCGTCGTGGTAGAGCACCTTCCAGTCGAATGAACGGAAGCCGCTGGCGACGGCCGTCGTCGAAATGAAAGGAACGAACTCGCGGTCGCACATCATCTGCGGCTGTTCAGCCGCCAGCAGGTCCTTCATCAGGCGAGCAGCCAGCGTCGACTTGCCCACACCGGTGGGTCCGACCAGGCAGATGAGCTCATAGCCCACACCATGATTGAGCAGAAACTTCAGGCGTTCCAGGGCTTCGTGCTGCTGGTCATGCTTGACCACGAGCGAGGCGAAGCTGGCTGCGGGATCGGCGGCCGCAGCCGCGCCATTCAACTTGAGGCGGTGGCTCATCAGTAGGCCTCCAGCGTTTCGATCTTCATGGACGGCTTGGCGGCCTCGACGTTTGGCTCATCGGTGTCAGCGGCGGGCACGTCGGAACTGCCCAGAAGCGTCGTGCCTGCAAGTTCGTCCCAGTCCTCCCAGTCGGCAGGGTAGACATTGGCCTCCATCAAACGCTTGCGCTCCTCTGCGGCCTGCCGGCGCCGAAGCAGCATGAGTTGCTCTGCGTTGACCTCCTTGAGGAACTTGATGAGCGCAGCATCGGTCAGGCGCGTCTTCTCGACCGCAGAGCGGCGGCGGCGCCACTCCGTGCTCGCCTCAAGCAACTCCTTCTCGGTCAGGCCCGGGTCAGTTCGCTGCGAGCCTCAACAACCAGGTGTGGCTGAGTTCGCTCGGCATCGTGGAATGCATTGCCTACGCGGCGTCGGCGCGTATCAAACGCTGATCAAGCCGGCAAGGACGCCGTAGCTTTACCGCTTACGCTCCAGCATGGCTTTCTTGAACTATTGGAAGATGTTCTCCAGCTCCGCCGGCGTGACCGGCCTTGGGATCAATTGTTCAAGCGCTGCGGCCGATAATTGCCGCCGCGCCGCCTTGTCCGCTGCTGCGGCTGTCTTCGTCTAGCGTGGCATTCATGCTCCTTGTCGACATGCTATGCCTCACACAAACTTTCTGACAGGCTCCTCAATGGCGCCTGCCCTTTAGCGCGTCCAGATTGCTGAGATCGCGTCCATATGGGGTCAGCACGGCATGGACCGTGGAGGCGCTGGTGGGCGGCAGTACGTGCTTGGCCAGCGTGGCCAAGGAGCCGGACGGGCCAACGTCGATGAATCGACATGGGCCTTGGCTTTCGACTGTTTCAAGGGTCCGGCGAAGCTGAATGGGCTGGCGCACAACACGCCAGTGAAAATCGTCAGGCAAGGCCGATAGGACGGTCGCGTGCGCACTGCAGGCAAGCGGCAAGTCCAGCTCGGAGCGCGTGATGCGACGGGTCAGCGCGTCGAAGCTGGGGCGTGCCTCATCAATCCATCTGGAATGGTAGGCAAATTCGACCGGCAATTGCTGGCTGAGGATGCCTCGTCGTCCCAGGGCGGCCTCGACGTCGGCCAAGTGGTGCTCGGGCAGTGCGATGACGAAGTGGGTCGAGAGATCGCTGGCGACGAGCTCGCTTCGAGCTGCCAGCCAGGCGGATGTGGCCACGGCGAGGCTGGCAAAGACGGCCAGCATAATGCCCTTCGGACAGGTCTTCTCGAAGATCTGGGCCTGCTTGGCAACTGCTTCCATGGCGTCGAACACGTCAATGGCGCCCGCCGTGACGAGGGCGGGATAGGTCCCGAGACTGGCCCCCAAGGTCATATCCGGCTCAATACCCTCGCTGATGAGGCACTGGGCCATCGCGACTTCCACCATGAAAATGGCGGGATGGGTCAGCAAGGTGCCGTTGAAGGTCTCAGACCGTCCGCCCGCGTAGATGGCCCCGATGATGGACCGGCCCAATACTGCCTGTGCCGTGTGGTCCAGACGAAGCATCCAGTCCCGAAAGACGGGATGCGCGTCAAACAGCTGCCGTCCCATCTGGAAGTACTGCACCCCCTGCCCCGGAAACATAAATACGGTCTTCATGGCTGCGAGGTATCCAGTTCTTCGGGCGCGCCGGGATGGACGCCACGACCTTAAGTGTTGGCGAAGGCCCGACCTCTCCCGGCGCCTGATGTGCCAGGCGCGGGCCAGCGGCGGATCCACGCTCGGCGGGCGCAAGTTCGCGAGTGGGACAAAGCGCAGGGCGTGTGTTTCGAGCCGCCGACCGGGCTGCCACGGCTCATACGCAGTGCGATGAGCAGCAGGTGCTGGCCAGCACCTCACCTGCTGGCGAACAAGGCACACGCGATACGCTTGACCTGGGGAGGAAGAGATGGAGGCGCGGGCTGGAATCGAACCAACCTCTGCGGCTTTGCAGGCCGCCGCATAACCGCTTTGCTACCGCGCCGTGATGCTGTTCTGGATATGACACACACCGTGCATTCAACAGTCTTTGCATTTTCTCCGAGTGGAGATGGGCAAACCTTTTATTCTCGGTGGATGCGTCACTAATGCGTTAGTGTAGCATGCCAACGAATGCTGGCAAGCATTCGTTCAGACCAAGGCCGCGATTTCGGCTTCCTGCGCGAGCAAGGCCGCGGGCTGTGGCGCCTCAGACCTGTTGCGTAGACGCGCCGTCATGGTCATGGGCCCATTGGGGCGCAGCGTTGCACCGGGCTCGGGCAGCACCACAGACCCCGGAGAGGCCTGAAACTCGATGCGATGAGACAGTGCGGCAAGCACCAACTGCCCTTCCATCAGTCCGAAATGATTGCCGATGCACACGCGCGGTCCGTTGCCGAAGGGCACCCAGGCCGATCGATGCCGTGCGGATTCAACCTCAGGCAGGAAGCGATCGGGATCGAAGCGCTCTGGCTCAGGATAGACCGCCGGGTTGTGATGCATCCCATAGGCCGACGCCAGGACTACCGTCCCCTTCGGAATCTCGTAGCCTCCGATGGTCAGGTCCTCTATGGCCTGGCGGCCATAGGCGTAGACCGGCGGATACATGCGCAGGGCTTCCTTGAAGACCCGCATGCAGGTCGAGAGCTCACGCAGTTCGTCCATGCGCGGGGTGCGGCCGCCAAGCGCATCGCCTTCGGCCTGCACCTGTCTGTAGAGGGCCGGTGCCTTTGCCAGTTCATGCAGGGCCCAGGCCATGGCGGTGGCGGTGGTCTCGTGGCCGCCAATGAAGAGGTTGACGGCCTGGTCGCGGATCTGGCGGTCGGTGAGGCCTTCGGTGCCATCTTCGCTTCGGGCGCGAAGGAGACGGGTCAGCAGGTCATCGCCTGCCAATCCCGCCTTGCGCCGGGCTACAAGCATGCGTTCAATGGACGCGTCGATGACCTGCACCGCCGCCCGAACGCCTGTCTTTCGTCGCGACAAGCGATAGGACAGCGGCAGTTCGAGATAGTCCAGGGCGTGCTCAGTCAGGCGCCGTACGGCACCCGGTCGCTTCTCGCCCAGCCCTTCGAGCCATTCGCGCAGCGCGAGCTGGATGTAGGTGGGCACGCGCGCCACCTGCTCGTCGGTCCAGCGCAGTGCCACGGTGAGTGCTTCGGCGAGCTGATCCGCCTCACTGGCCTGGTGGCCGGTACCCGGCCCGGGCCGGGCACACATGTCAGCGTCAAAGAGGGATCGGCCAACTACGCCCATGGCAATGCGCGTGGTGAGATCGGCCACAGATATGCCCTCGCCCTCGCGCACATGCAGGACGCTGCGCAGGGCCTCCTGGGTCATGTGCTGCGCATAGGTAGCGACCTGATCCGGCTTGAAGATCGGCGCCATCAGGCGGCGCTGGCTTCGCCAGTGGGTGCCTTCGGAGGTGAACAGGCCCTCCCCGATCAAGGGATACAGGACCAGCCGGATCAAGGGCCACTTCCGGAACGCCTTGGCTTTTTCAACCAGCGTTTCATGCATCACTTCGGGGCCGCTCACCACCAGGACTGGCCGCCCCTGAAAACTGGCCCGCCCCAGGGCGCCACACTCCGTCACGACGCGTCGCATGAAGGACAAGCGGTCATGGGTGTATTCGGCGATGTGACTGCCGGTCTTCGAAACCGACAGCTCCGGAATGGTCATGAAACGCACAGTGCCCTCCTTGAGGCGGAATCTTGTGAGGTCGGTCGGCGTCAAGATTGACGCTGCCTCTCTATTCATCTCCCCTGATTTAATTGGGGACGTCAACTAAGGTATTAGATCAGCAGCCTTTAGAAAAATTCGCAAAGCGCCTGCTTCCCGTGGCGCTGAAGACCTCAGGCCCCAGTGCAGGGAGCGCTGGTGACGGCTTGACGTCGCCAGCAGCACGTTCGCGCGGGAGGAAATGTCACCGCCCCGGCAAGGCGGCGAAGCATAACATCAAAAGTGAATGACAAAATTCGAGGCGCGGTACCTGGATTCAGCCTTGCGCAGTGTGCGAACTCTGATGACTCTGTGTCACTCCAGGCGCCGTCGCGCGGCCCTAGCGTTCACTGCGTGTGCGAGAAAAAGGCATCAGGGCCCCGGCTGCAACCAGGAACAGGAGATTCTGTCGAATCTCGGCTGCACTGCGGGCTGAGCGCCCAAGCCGCGACAGAATGTCGCCCAGGCGCAGGGGTCCTCCGGCCAGCAGCGATTGCAGGTCATCAATGAAGGGCTGCTGGAAACTCAGGCGCCCGCGAGGAATTTCGACGCGGGTATTCAGCGTCTCCTTGCCAGGCACCAGGCCAATGAGGGCGTCGTCGATGAGCTTGCCTTGCCCACCCTGCCCGCTTGCTGGCGCTCCACGGACGAAGACATCACGACGAAAGCGGCGATTGACCGCGAAATCTTCGGCCAGGTGCCGCAGTCTTGGTGTGGGAAGAGCCCTAATGCGCTCAGCAGCCTGTGGGTCCAGGGTCAACATCGGATGGTTGTCGGCCAGGGTGGCGCTGCCCATGTACGTCAGGCCCAGGCCTTCCATGGCGTCCAGGACGTCCACCGAATAGTGCAACGTCCAGGTTTCATTGAAGAATTCATGGGCGACATAATTCACCGGGTCCCTGGCCAGGGATTCCAGGGCATCCTGCAGCCCGGCGTTCTCGCGAAAGTATCGGAAGCTCGGGGTGCCCAAGGACCTGGCCTCCTGCAGGGACCATTGCACCTTTTCGGTCATGTCGCCTGATTTGACACGCGCCAACTCGTTCATCAGCTTGCGCAATGGTTCTTCGGCGGCCCATCCTGGATAGCAGTTGTAGCTCAAATACAGGAAGCCGCCGGGACGCAAGAGCTTTGAAACCAGTGCGTGCACGGTGCTGATGACGTCCGCGTCGACCCAGCTGTAAATGCCGTGCAAGACGATGAAATCGAATGTGGGGACACTGCTGTCATTCAGCAGGTCTGCGAAGCTGCAGGCATGGAACCTGACATTGCTGACCTCCATGCGCTCCGCCACTGCCTTGGCCGCCTCGATATGGGCCGCGTTGAAGTCGCAGGCATGAAACTCCGCATGCGGCAAAGCTGCGGCATTGATGAGGGTGGATTGCGCAAAGCCGCACCCGAGATCCAGATAGGTGAAGGGCTGGAGAAGCGGCTGGGGCTGAAAGTCGTTCAACATCGCCACGTAGTTCAGCCAGGATGGCGCCAGTTCACGATGGAATCGGTCCGTGAAACTCAGCTCATTTAGATAGCCCGCGGCGCCGCTTGTGTCTTGCATGGAAAAGGTCTTGTATCAACGAACGGGAGGGCCAGACCCAGCGGGCCGAGGGGCCAGGGAACGACAAGGGATGGAGTCCGCGCACGGATGCAGATGGGCGACATGCCAGGCTGGCCGTCAGGGTCCTGCCCATCTCCCGACAGGTCCGGGAGCAGACCCCTGCCACCCCCTGCCACCCCCTGCCACCATCGGCCCGCAGTTTAGCTGCAGCAACTGCGTGGCTGCCGCTTCGCCGGCATGGCACAGAGGCAGGAGACGCTGATGTCCACGTCCGCCCTCGCCTTGGCGATGTTCAAGGCGGGTTGCAGAAGGTCGGCCTTGTCCTGCTCGCCCAGCTTCCGAAGGCAGGCGATATAACCCTGCAGGCTCCAGACATTGCCTGGGTGATGCAAGGAGCGATAGGTCTTGCCATCTAGGCCCAGATCGGCGCAATAGACGCTGGCCGCCTCCTCCACGCGCCCTTGTGCCAGGAGCAGCGCCCCCAGGGGATGGCGAGTGGGCATCATCCAGCCCCAGGGTTCCATGTATTCCAGAGCATCGTCGCGCTGCACAGCCTGGCGGAGGCAGTCGAACGCCTGCTCGAATCGGCCTTCGTGGTAGGCCATTTCGCCCTCCAGCACACATTCGGCCACCTTGAGCAAGTCAGCGCAGCTGTTGTTGGTCACGTACCGGTGCTCGTGCAGGGCGGCCTGGGCGGACTTGAATGCCGCATGTTCCTGAATTGCAGCCGCAGGCTCGTTCAGATTGGCGAAGGCAATGCCTCTCGCGTAATGCCTCATGGCGACCGTGTTGCAATACAGGCTGGCATTGCCGGGCGGAGGGATCTTCAGGATTTCTTCCCACTTCCCGAAGCGGATCAGCACATGCGCACGGACGCTCAGGAAGCCCTCCAGGAGGTATGCCATCGGCGGCATGTCGACAGCCAGCAGCGGCGCGTCAATCAGCGCTTCCATTTGAAGCACGCCGTCCCAGGCGGCTTCGAATCGCCCCATCATCATGGCTGCATAAATCTTGAAATGAATTTCATGCACGCAGTACAGCCTGAACTCCAGCCATTCCGGGTGCTCAGCCATGAATTTCTCGTTGACCTGGATCGCTTGCTCGTTGGCCAGCAGGGCGTCGTGGTAGTGGCCGCACAGGATGTCGATATGCGAGGGCATGTGCAGCAGATGCCCGACCTCAGGGTTCAGCTGACGCAGCTTGTCAGCGGCACCGAGCGCCTTTTCCGGCGTCGGCGAGGTTTCAAGAACGTGAATATAGAAGTGAAGCAGGCCGGGGTGAGGCGGCTGCCGGCTGGCTTCGAGCTGGGCCATGGCCTGTTCAAGAATGGCCATGGCTTCCGCGGTATCGGCGCCGGCGGCCGGCAGGCCGGTGGACATGTCCCACAGCTTCCAGGGGGTCCGGTTGATCAGGGCATCTGCCAGCAAGGCGGCGACATCGAGGTTGTCGGGGTGCGCCAGGTACACGCGCCGCATCGCGTCGGCGTACTCGTTGTTCCACTGGTTCAGCAGGGCCTCGTCATGTGCCCCCAGCGCTTGGAAGCGGCACTCAATCGCGTCAATCAAGCCAATTTCCAGGGGGCTGGCGCTGGCTTGATGGGCCCGGGCATTCTTGATCGCATGGCGCGCCAGCTTCATGCTGCGCGCAATCATGCGTGGATGAAAGACACGCCAGGGCTTGTTGTAGTTGCAGCCCGACGCATAGGCCATGCCCCACCAGGCCAGGACGCAGGAAGGATCCACCGTGACGGCTTGCTGGAAGCAGGCCAGCGCCGCCTCGAAGTTGAAGCCGTAGGCGTAGAGCAGCCCCTGCTCGACAAGCGGCCGCACCTCTGCATTGCGGACGAAGAATCGATGGGCTCGGGGTGACAAATCGTTCATGGCAAGACAGCAGGGGACAAGGCGCAGCGGCGGGCAAGCGCGGGGGCGATGGAGACGGGCCTAGCAGCGCTCAAGGCAGACCGCCGTGTTGATGCCACCAAAACCGAAGCTGAGCTTCAAGGCGCGGTGAATGGAGGCCGGGACGGCCTCGCCTCGCACCCAGTTGAACCGATCGTCGATGGGATCGTGCAGGTTTCTCGACGGATGCAGCATCTGGTGCTCCATCTGAAGAAGGGTGGCGATCACTTCGACGGTGCCCGCCGCCGTGAGCCCGTGGCCGACAATGGATTTGGTCGCGTTGATCCGCGCGTGCATCAGTCCGGCTTCTGCCAGGGCGCGCAATTCGGTCTCGTCACCTTGCAGTGATCCGCTGCCATGCGGATTGACGTAGTCGATCGCCTGGGCCGTCAGACCGGCTTCCGCCAGGGCGCCGGACATCGCGGCCAGTTCGCCGGCCATGGAAGGGTCCGGATTGCGATGGGCGTCCATATGGAGACCCCGGCCCAGGATGCGGGCGTACGGCGACCGGCCTCGCCGGGCCCGACGGTCCGCTCGCTCGACCACCAGCGCGCCGCTGCATTCCCCGTAGATGAAACCATCGCGCTGGCGATCAAAGGGCCGACTGGCGGCAGCGGGTTCCCTGGCATAGCGGTCGGAACCCATGGCCCCCAAGGCGCGAAACCCCTGGCATTCCCAGTAGGACAAGTCCATCAGGGCGCCCAGGGCGATGCAGACGTCCACCTGCCCCGCCTCGATCATCTGGCAGGCCTGAAGCAGCACCAGCTGCCCGCTTGCCGAAGCGCCCCCGACCGTGAACGCCCCCCCCTTGATGCCAAACTGCTCGGTGCAGGCGCCGCAGAGGTCGCTGTCCATGAAGGTGAGCCCATAACTGGGCCGGAGATACGAGCGCCGCGCCCGGTAGGCATCCTGGACCAGCACCAGCTCCCGTTGCTGGAAATTCGAGCCCCCGACCACCAGCGCAATGCGCTGAGGGTCGACGTCGGACAGGCCGGCATCCTGCCAGGCCTCTTGCAGGCAGACGATGGCAGCCTTGGTCGACCAGGAGGTGGTGCGTTCCTGCGCCGCCATGGAGGCAGGCAGGCGGAGCTCCTGGATTTCTGCGCCCAGGAAGCCCTCCGTGACAGCCCCTGGCTCGCTGGATTCGGTCACGGGCCCCTGGCGCCCCGGGCGGCGCATGACATCAAAGGCCTGGTCACCGCTGAACAGGGCGTCGGCAAAGGCCGCCCTGCCCTGCCCGACGGCACTCACGATCCCCAGGCCCGTGATGAGCAGCTCCGGCTTACTGAAGCTTGGCATGCAGGATGTCCACCAGCTCGCCGATATTGGCCACACGGGCCAGTTCGACCAGCGGGACGCGCAAGGACAGGCTTTCCAGGGTCATGACGGTGATGTCCGAGCGGTCGACGGAATTGGCGCCCAGGTCTCGCAGGGCATCTGTCGGCCTGAAGGGATGGCCTTCCAGGGCCGGAATGACTTCCTTGGCATGCTGGACAACGATGTCGAAAATTTGGTTCTTATCCATACGCTTGAGGGCAAATGAGGGGCAGGCCCAAGGCCAGGCCCCGGTTCAGATCGATGGGCTGGGATTAGTTGCCGAACAGGGCTCGGATGCGTTCCTTGACCTCGGCCTGGCCAAAGGTTTCCCGGTGCATGGCCAGTTCCTGCGCGATGAAGGGGGCTAGGCGCTCCCGCAGGCCCGACACCAGGTGATTCTTCAAGGTCACCAGTGACAATCTCGGCTTCTCCGCCAGATTGCGCGCCAGCTCTCGCGCATGAGAGAGCACTTCCGAACGTGGCAGCACGGGGAAAGGAATGCCCCGGCGCTGCAGCTCCTCGCCGTAGAAAGAGCGGGCGGACATGAGCAGGTCCTGGGCCAGCGGCAGGCCCAGCTTCTCGGGCAACACCAGTGTCGCGCCCATACCAGGCGTGAAGCCGTATTTCATGAAGTTGGTCGTGTAGAGGCTCTCCTTGCTCAGGATCACGAAGTCCGCAAAGAGCCCCATGACAAAGCCGCCGCCAATGCCGTGCCCCTGCATGGCCGAGATGACGGGGATCGGGCAATTCAGCGCGAGGCTGTACAGGCTGATGCCGTTGCGGCTGTTGCCTTCGGCAATCTCTGCAAACGTTCCCTTGCCTTCGGACAGATACAAGAGGCTGTCCTGCGTTCCCCCGCTGGCGAAATAGGTGTCGTAGCCGGTCAGGATGACGGCCTTGAAGCGGCTGTCGGATTGAATGATGTCAAAGGCCTCGCTGAGGCCCTGGATCAGCTCGTTGGAAAAGGTGTTCTTGTTGACGCGATCCTGCATCACCACCTCGACGACGCCCTCGCCCAACTCGCGCAGGCTGACGATCTGCTCGGATACGGCCTGGTTCACTTAGTCGCCCTCCCATGGGAACTTGCCGGTCTCGACATAGCGGGCGATCTTTCGCCTGTTGTCTTCGTCGGCAAACACTTCCTGGCTGACCCGCACGGCATCACCGGCGGCCCTGCTCAGGCTGGGGTCCATCAGCTGCATGAAATTCTTGTAGCGGGTGATGGCGGGCTTGTTCAAGCGCCGGAGCCGAAGCAGGTGCTTGCGCAGGAGGTTGTCGGTATCGGTGCCCAGGGCGTCCACCAGCCCCCATGTCAGTGCCTGCTGGGCGCTGATGGGCTGGGTCATCAAGGTCAGGTAATGCGCCTTCGAGGCCCCGATCCGCTTGATCAGGAAGGGCAACACACAGGCTGGGATCAGACCGAACAGCAGTTCTGACAGGCTGAAGGGCACCCGCTCATCGCAAATCACGATGTCTGCAGCTGCGACGAAGCCGACGCCGCCCGCGTTGACCTTGCCTTGCACATGCGCGATGGAGACAAAAGGGCCTGTGGCCAGCTGATGCCAGAGTCGGTACAGCGATTCCGGGTCGACGGCATTCGAAGGGTCGCGTGCGACCGCTTCAAAATCGGCGCCGAAGCAGAATACCTCCGGGAGCCCTTCCAGGACGACGATCTTGGCAGATTGATGGCAGATGCCAAGCACCTCGGTGCACTCGGCAATCATCAAGGGGTTGATGGTATTTTCCGCCTCGGGTCGATGCAATTGCAGGCGGCAGATTTCGTCTTCGAACCGGACCCGTATGGTTCGATAGCTGCCTGCAGTATTCAAGACACCCATTCATACTCCCGGTGATAGTCACTGATACGGCTCAAGAACAGCGTCGGTCGGCCTTGTGCCTTGCGAGCCGCCTTGACGAAGGAGCCATCGACATCGATATTGCGGGTGCCGAAGCGCACAGATCGGCTTTGGCTGAGAATCTGCCGGTATTCGTCAATGGAAAGCCGGTAGCGCCGGTCCAGCTGCTCTCCAATCTTCATCGAACGGACGATGCCCTGGCCTTCGGCCGTGGTGACCCCGCTGAAGAACTCGGAGCAGCAGCCGGAGCCATAGGAGAACACGCCAATGCGCTGCGGTTCCCGGAAGTCGCCGTTGTCAATGGTGCTGGCCAGGGACAGCATGGCAGTCGCGCCCATGATGTTTCCCAGGCGCTGGCAATAATTCAGCCCGGGCAGCGCACGCCGCTCGAAGTCTTTCTCGATGTCGGCGGCATTGAACTTCGTATTCCTCCGCATCAGGTTGCGGTGGGCGCCCTTGATCATTCCGCCAAAAGGGGTATGGAAGGCAAGAAATCCGAAGGTGGTGGCGTAATCCACGCCAGCGACACGCTTTTGATATTCCTTGAAGGCATTTTCGCAGCAGTCAAGATAGGACAGCAGCGACAGGTCGGAATCCCCGGTTTCGCTGTCGGCAGTCGGCCGACAGGTGTCCATGACTTCATAGCCATAGTAGCCATTTGCACCAACATCGATCTGGAACACGCGAGGCTGGTCGCTGACCAGGACAGCCACGGCGCCCGCGCCGCTGCTGGGTTCGGCAAAGGACCAATCCGCCGCGTGCTGGTCACCGCCCTCCTCCATGATGAAGCGGGACAGATCGGTGGCGATCACCAGAGCCTTGGCACCGGGTGAGGTCTTGGACAATATGAAATTGATGGCCATCTGCAAGCCTGCCACGCCGGAGTAGCACGCGTTCTTGAGCTCGAACAGGCGGCAATTATTCTTCAGGCCGAGATATTTGTGGAAATAGGTACTCATCGACTTGCTGAAGTCAAAGGAAGACTCCGTGCAGGTGATCACCATTTCAATCTTGTTTCGATCCTCCTCGGACAAGGCATCGATGATGGGCTTGGCCGCATTGATCCCATAGGTGACGGGATCTTCATAGGGGAGCGCCACAGACTTTTCCCGCATGAGCAGGTTCTGAAACCTGGTCATGTCCAGCTCGCGGTACTCTGCAAGCTTGAAGACGTCCAAGGAGGCTGCGCCGGCATATACATTGAGCGCTTCAATGCCTACAGTCATGGTTCTTCATTCCCTTAAATCTTGGCAAGTATGTCGTGCCACAAAATGAAAATACGGCCCTTCCGCAGCGGCCCTGCAAACGGGCCTGTGCGGTTTCGCTTCGGGATTCTGGGTATCGGGCTGGAATCCCCTGGATCTTGGAGGAGGCGGCGAAGGGGTGGTCAAACCTGGGGGCGCGCCTCGACACTGCGGTAGGCGCGATTGAAATAAACCAGGCCTGCGCCCGCCTCTTCCAGGACCCGAATGCGGCGGAGCTGCGCATAGAAAATACTGTGCGTGCCTACTTCATGGGTCTGAACAATGGTGCTGTCCATGCTGACCAGGGCACCTTCCAGGGCTGGGGCCCCGGTATCAAGGGCCTGCCAGGGCACCGCCGAGAACCGTTGCGCCATGGTCATGTTCCGGTCGGAGAAAAGCCTCGAATGATGTTCCTGAGCGGCAGAAAGCACATTCACGCAGAGCACGCCGTTCTCGACGAAATAACCATGCGCAAACGAGGCGCGGTTCATGCAGACCAGGATGGTCGGCGGCTGGTCGGTCACGCTGCAGACGGCAGACGCGGTAAATCCAGCGCGCCCACGCGGGCCGTCGGTCGTCACGACACTGACGGCCCCGGCAAGCAGGGCCATGCCGTCACGGAATTCGGCGGTGAAATCCATCGGTGCTTCCTTTGGGATGCGCAGCGACACCAGGAGGCCCCTGCGTCCACACGCAGGGGCCGGCCCGTTCAGTCCGGCACCTTGACGATCGTTTCCTTGACGACGGGCCGGTCCAGCAGGCCCTGGATGTCGTAATCGAAGTACTCGTTGGCAATGTCCTGGGGCAGGCTCGCGATCCAGCCCTTGAGCAGCTGGGAGATCTTTTCCGGCGTGCTGGGCCAGGTGATGCGCTCGACCGGCGAGGTGAAATTGAAGAAGGGCGGCAGCAGGGCCTGGTTCTCTTCCAGCAGGGCGTAGATCTGCTGGGCCGCGGCCTCGGCCGTCACCTGGCCGGCGTCGACGGCTTCCACGATGCCGGCGGCCTCGTTGAAGAGCTGATGGACGGAATCCAGGGTGGTGTAGGCGCCCGGATGCAGGGCGTCGACCGGCTCGAGGTGCTTGGGATCGCCGGTCTCCTTGAACTTCATCATGGATCGCTGGATTTGCAGCTGACCGTAGTTCCCGGTCAGCAGCCACAGGCGGAACCAGGCGTTCCACAAGGGGTAGTGACGGAACGAGACATACGAGCAGTGCACCAGCCTGTCGTTGAAATCGATCAGGCCCTGCTGGATCTTCTCGACCGGGGCGAAGCGGTCCTTGCTGAAGTCCTTGTCCTTGACCGCCTGGATGAGCAGGCCCGCCAGTGCATTGGTGGTCTGCATGGTGTTGAACAGGCCGCGCGAGAACAGCGGATCGATGAATCCGGTGGCATGCGACAGCAGGCAGAAGCGATCGCCCACGCAGGTCTTGGCGCTGTATTGAATGCGCCCGGATGACACCCACTCCCGGACGGCCCTGGCCTCGGTGAACTGGGCCGCGATGCTGGGGAATTTGGCGAGGAAGTCGGCAAATTCCTGCTCCGGGCTGCCTTCTGGCTTCGGGTGCATGCGCGGATCCAACATCACACCTACGCTGACCAGCTGATTCTTTGATTCCGGCGTGTTGTTGAAGGGAATGACCCACATCCACCCGCCTTCAAAGAGGTGGTGGAGCGTGCCCTGATGCCAGGGGACGGGCTGCTTCAGGTGCTGCGGCACCTCGCGGCAGTCGTCGAAGGGCTTCACGTTGAGCATGTGGGTGAACAGGCCCCGCGCATGGGTCTTGGCACGGGTCGGGGTCTCGCGCAGGCCCAGCTTGTCGGCCAGCACGGAACGGTAGCCGGCGCCGTCTGCGAGGTAGTCTGCACGGATCTGCCTGCCGTTGCGGGTGGTGACCGTCACGCCCTCATCGCTGAACTGGATGTCCTCCACATGCGTGTTCTGATACACCTTGCAACCATAGCGCACGGCCACGTGGAGCATGTAGGCATCGATGTCCTGGCGGAAGTAGTGGACTTCGTTCACGACCAGCGCCTGGTTGACTTCCTCGGCGTTCTGTTCCGTGTGCGGCCGGTGGTAGACGAAGCCGAAGTTCCGCTTCACGCCGCACGAGGGCATCACGTGCTCGCTGACTTCCGCAATGGAGGTGATGTGGGCGAGTTCAGGAACGCCGAACCGAAGCGCCATCAATTCAAGGGTCAGGGTCGTGGTCGCGATGGTCGATTCGCCAATTGCGAAGCGAGGGTGCGTGTCTGCATCGATCAGGATGACGTTGACGCCGTGCTTGGCCAGGATGGCGCCAAGCACGGTGCCGCCGATCCCCGTGCCGATGATGACGACATCGCACTGCTCGGTTTGTGTCTTGTTCAAGTGAGGGCTCCTGTGGGTGTTCGATCGAAGATCAGGTTCGCAGGTGAACGGCCGCGACTGCGGCGGTGTGCATCTGGCTTGCTTGGGGTGTCGCGAGCATGAAACTGCTCGGCTAGTTCGTTAGCTAACTGGCCTGAAATAACCCGTAGGCTTCACGCTCGAAGGGGTAGGAAGGCAGCCCGCCTATCTTCCGCAATGAGCGTCCGCGGTGGAGTGTAATCCACGAACTGGTGAGTCCTTGGGTCCAATGGGCGGCCAGGGCGGCGATGTCCTGGGGTGTCGAGGACGCTGCATGCGCTTCTCGCCCTTCCGGCGCACGACGGGCGTGGCCATGGTGGATCCGCTCGTCGGTGGCGTCGCCCTGCAGCCAGCGGGTCAGGAGGCCGATGAGCTCAGCCTGATCCGAGGCCCTGAGGGCCAGGCGCCAGGGCATGGGCTGCCGCCCGACCTGCAGGGTGTAGGCGATGCGGTGCAGGTCGCAGGCCTCCTGCGCCTGCAGGTAGTCGATCCAATGCCGCGCATACGCCTGCAGGCGCTGCAGGCTCTGGGCGGACAGAGCGAAGACAAAGCTTTCGCCGGAAGCGCCAGCCGCCGGTGCAGGGCTTTCGTCCGCATCTGGCGGCGGCATGAACTCTTCGACAATGAGATGGGCATTGATGCCGTTCCCCAAGGTCGTGACACCGGCGCGCCGGGGCGTGTCCCGTCCATCGATCTGCACGCGCTGCCAGGGGGTCTCCTGCACCGCCGGACGGAAGGGCAGCTGCTCGAAGTCGATGTGCGGACTGCGTTCCTCGGGCAGCAGCGTCGGCGTCAGGAGGCCATGGCGGAGCGACAGCACGGCCCTGGCCAGCTGGGACATGCCGGACACGGCCTCGCAATGCCCGATGGCCGGCTTGACCGAGCCGATCCAGTAGTCGCCCCGCACGCCCTGGCGCTGGCCGAACACTTCCGTCAGCGCCGCCATTTCCACCGCGTCCGACGCTTCCACGCCGCTGGCCGCGGCCTCGATGTAGCTGACGGACCTTGCCTCCACCTGCGACTGTGCGAGCGCAGCCCGGATGGCCGCGGCCTGCTGACCCTGGCTGGGCTGGCCGTAGTACCGGGTACGACCGCTGTGATTCACGGCGCCGCCGCGGATCACGGCATGGACGAAGTCCCCGTCGCGCACGGACTCATCCAGCCGCTTGAGAATCACCACCCCCACGCCTTCGCCGGGCACATAGCCCGCCCCGCCCTTGCCGAACGCGGCGCTGTGCTCGTTGTGCGACAGCATTTGCACCAGGGACAGCTGCACATAGCTGGACGGATGGAGGCTCAGGCTGACCCCGCCGGCCAGGGCCAGGTCGCCCTTGTGCTGGCGAAGGTACTCGCAGGCCTCATGAACGGCCACGAGCGAGGAGGCGCAGTGGTTGTCAAAGGAAACGCTGGGGCCCTGCAGGTCGAAGAAGTGAGACACCCGGCCGACCATGGAGGCCGAGGAGGTGTGCGGGTGCGTCCCCCGGGCCTCCGACGCATAGAGGCTGAACCCCTGCTTGGCGGCACCGCTGAAAACACCTGTCCGGGCGCGCAGGGCGGCGGTCAGGGCGTGGGGTGGGTAGCCGGCGTCCTCCAGGGCCTTCCAGCACTCCTCCAGGAACAGGCGTTCCTGAGGGTCGATGAACTCGATGCGACGCGGCGGCATCCAGAAGAACTGCGGATCGAACTTGTCGAAGTCCTCCAGAAACCCGCCCCACTTCCCGTAGGACTTCCGTTCTCGCACGGCCTGCTCCACATCGGGCTGGAAATGGTCGCGCCAGTTCCACCGGTCCTGGGGCACTTCGGTGATGCAGGAGCGCCCTGCCCTCAGGTTCTGCCAGTACTCCGACAAAGATCCGGCCTGGGCATAGCGCCCGGTCATGCCGATGATGGCGATGGCGCCGGCGGGTGTGTCGAGGGTGGCGGCCGCAGGAGCGGGACGCCTGGCGGGCGCGCCCCCTGGCCCGGACGCCGGGTCGGCATCACCCGAACGAAGGCGCTCCGGACGGCGCGGTGCAGGTGTCGCTGCCGGCGGCGGCGCACCGTCATGCCCGGGGCCGCCCAAGGCCGCCCCCAGCAGCGCTGCCACGTGGGATCCCTCCAGGCCCAGGGGCAGGGCCAGGCGCACGCAGGACCCGGGCAGGCCATGGGTGTCATCGCCCGCCAGGTGGACCCCGCCGCGCACGCCATGGGTCTCGTACAGCTGCCTCAGCAAGGCTTCGGCGGGGTGCGCTGCAGTGTGGTGCGCGGCCATCTGGTCCGCCCTGACGAGGAGGCAGTGGCCGGCGGCCGGCTGCACCAGGGGCACGCCGCGGCTGAGCAGGTCTTGGTGCACGGCCTGCACCAGGTCCAGTTGCGCGGCAACGGATCGGCCAATGACGTCGCGCTCATGCAGGGACTGGTTCACCAGGCGGGCCTGCAGCCTGTCCAGGGCGGCGCCCTCGATGTCCGCATACCGGCGCGCCTTGGCCATGAAGCGTTCGTCGCGCGTGGCCAGCAGCCCGCCGGCGGTGACACCGAAGTCCTTGCAAAGACTGCCCAGGATGATGTCCGCCTGCCCGATGATCTCGGCCACCACGTCCCACAGCGCGCGCTGCCCCTGGCCGGCCTCGTGCCGGCGGATCAGCTCGGCGTTGCGCACGATGCGTGTGATGTCCAGTGCGAGCGGCACCCCGTGCCGCCGGCACAGCGCCGACACGGCCCGGAGATGGGCCAGGGACACGGGGTAGCCCCCGGAACCGTTGTTGGCCAGCTCCAGCAGCACCAGCGCCGCGTCAGAGTCTGGCTCGCTCAGGGCCTCGGACAGGCGGTCCAGATCCAGACCGCCGCGGAACAGCGCGTCCGGGTCCGCCGCATCGATGCGCGGGTCCGGCAGCACGCGGGGCTTGAAGCCGGCCTTGACCTCGTTGTGAAGGGTCGAAAAGAAGGGGATGTTCTGCAGGATGGTCCTGCGCCTGGACTTCCACAGCGTGAACAGCACCCGCTCCGCGCTGCGTCCGGACGTCGTGAGCAGCACATGAGGCAGGCCCAGGACCTCGCCCAGGGCCTGTGCGCCGGTGTCCGAGCGCAGGCCCTCGTGCAGCTCGCGCAGGCGCTGGCGGATGAAGGGGGTGTCCTGGTGGGCCCAGGAGTCGCTGATCAGGTCGAGCTGAATCCCCTGGACATCCACGGCGGTGGCGTCGAACCGACCAGCCCTGATGTCGGCCTGGAGTCCGGCCGCTGTATCGGACTCTGCGTCGGCCGCGGTGCGAGCTTCCGACTGGGCCGCAGCCGTGGACGCTTGCTCGGCAGGCCAGGCGACCCCGTCGGCAGGCGCCGCGCGTTCATCGGCCTCGACCTGCTGCGCAATGCTGTCATACGAGACGCCATTGCGGAAGAACTGCCCCATGCACTGCTTGATGATCTGGGGCCGGCTGCCTGCGCTGCGGTACAGGTACAGCGGATATTCAGACGGACCGTACTTGTTCTTGTACTGATGATTCTGGACGCCGCGCTCGAAGATCCGGGCCAGCTGGCCTTGGGTGCGGTTGATCAGGGCCCAGCCTTCGAGGTCGCTGAAGCCCTCCTTGGGCTCGAACAGGCCCCAGGTCAGTCCCAGGCTGAACTTCCTGCAGCCTTCCGCGGCCAGGCGCCGCATGATGTCGACATAGGCGTATTCCGTTCCTCCGAGGGGCATGCCCGGCAGGAAATATTCCTGGTCCGTGATGTAGCCGTCCGGGATGTGGCTCAGCACGATGACATTCTGGAGGGTGTCCCCCAGATACGTGAGGAAGATCCGGTACCGCTTGAGCAGGTTGCCGGTCCGCATGTCTGACAGGATGGCATCGACCTTGTTGACCACGCCCTTTTCCTGGCTCCAGGCCCGCATCACCTCTCGAATGGCACTGTCGGTGGCCCGGCTGGGCACGGTGTATTCGTCGATGCGGCACTGGTTCTCGCGTCCGAAGCGCGACACGAGATAGCGCAGGCGGCGCATCCGGCCGCCTTCGATCGAGAAGGTGCGGAGGTCGTCGATGGTCTGCACCATGCCCAATGGCGTGGACAGCAGCCCGCACTGCTCCTCAAGGTGCGGCTTGCGGCGGTTGGACATGTCGAGGTAGCAGGCCTGCGCCCCACGCTGGGCCGCCTCATGGAGCAGGCTGTTCAACAGGGCTGCCTCGCGCTCCGGGGCGCCCACATAGCGCGTGAGGAACAGCAGCTTGCCGTCCTGCAGCACATGGATGTGGTCGGCGTGCCGGTCGCTGTAGTAGATCAAGGGCCACAAGTCCAGCAGGACGCCGTCCTGATGCACGTCGCCCTTGGCGGCCGCCAGCCTGTCCGCCAGGCCCGGCGCGTCGGCCAGCCGTGACTTCTCGATCCACTGGCCGTCGCCGGGGGCGGATTGATCCAGCACCGGGGCAGGCATGCGGGGGTCCTGTTCCTTCTCGTTCACGTCCCACTCACTCTTCAAGGTCTCGTTCCTACACGCGGCTTGCATGTCGCTCCTCTCCTGCGCCCTGCCGCTCCAGCAGATAGGCGCTCAGCTCCTCGATGTCTTCATGTTCGAAGAACAGGGTCTTGGGCAGGCTGCCCAGGTCCTTCTCCAGCTCCCGGATGAGGGCCA